>JAUSJO010000003.1 GCA_030647205.1 bacterium | reverse complement strand
AATGACTGTAGCAGAAAAAGAAAACGAATCGCTAAAGAGGGAACTTAAGTTCAAAACGGAAAGCGGATTTCAGACAGTTACGGCTAGTATTACTTTTTTTGACCCGACAAACCTTAGGGAAAGTATTCTAATCGATAAGGGGACAAATGACGGTATTCGTCCTAAAATGGCGGCAACAAGCGAAGGATTTCTTATCGGCAGAGTAACTGATGTTTATTCCGACTCTTCAAAGATACTGCTTATTACCGACCCAATGAGTAATGTTCCTTCTCTTTTACCGGACGTAAACGCTATTGGGCTTGTGCAGGGTCAGGTTGGTATGGGTCTTAATATGAGTCAAATCCCCCAAGAAACAGATGTCAAAAAAGGCGCCGTTGTCGTCACTTCCGGTTTGGGAGGTGAATATCCAAAAGGTCTAATCATCGGTAAGGTTGAGAATATCACCAGAAAAAACAACTCTATCTTCCAGTCAGCATCACTCAGAACTCTTATCGACTTTAAATTACTGGAACGAGTACAAATTATTAAAGAATAAATAGTTAGCTAACTTATGATAATAGCCTTAAATGCATTGATTTTTATAACTGTTATTTATCTTCAATCCAGCTTGCTTGGACGATTTGATATATTTGGCTTAGTTCCGAATCTCGTATTGATACTTATAGTAGCCTTTGCTCTTTTTAGGAAAACGTACGAAGCTTACATATTTGCCTTTATCTCTGGGCTTATCCTCGACACTATATCTGGCGGTCCATTCGGCCTACACACCGCTATTCTCATGCTAGTTGTTTTTATCTCAAGCCTTGTTGTAGACGAGGACCATACGAAAATATCAAATGTTTTTCCTACTATGCTTTTAGGTATTATTACGTTTATTTTTTACACCACGCTATGGCTTTTTGTGTCTTTTGGGTCAAAAAACTTTACTATAAACGGCTTAATTTTTTCTCTGGGGCAGGTAGCTATTACAGTTGTGTTTTTCATTATTCTATTCCCTTATCTTAAAAAAATGTTTCTGTGGGAAAGTAAGATCGATAAAATAAAGGGCAAATAATGGCAAAGAAGAGAAAAAATGTTTTTAAGGGTTTAGTCGGACTTGAAGGCGGTAATAAAAAGTGGCGCCTGTCAGAACCGAAAACGCGTGATAGCGAAAAATGGATTTATCATATTTTGTCTGCTGACCGGGAAGCTCCAAAAATCGAAAGCGACAGAACTATCAAACCATTTCTTATAATCGGAACTACTTGTTTTCTTCTTTTTATGATTATGGCTGCTCGCAGTGCATATCTTCAAATATTCCAAGGAAACCAACATAAAATTTTAGCTGAAGAAAACAGAAACAGAGGCAACGTCATCAGGGCGCCACGCGGGATTATCTATGACAGAAACCATGTCAAGCTTGTAAAGAATACGCCAAACTATGAGGCAACCGTCATACCAAGCGAGCTCTCCAGAGATGAGAATGAGCGGAAAAATATACTTTCTCAGGCCGCAACAGCTTTGAGCATACCTCTTGAAGAGATACTCAAAAAAATCGACGAAAAGGGTCTAAACTATACGCAGCCAATACTTTTGAAGGAAAATATTACAAAAGACGACTCATTTATCATTGCTTCAAAAGGATTAAAAGGGATAAATGTCCCTGTTAATCCAATTCGCGAATACCTTGATGGCGGTCTTTTATCTCATGCTATGGGCTATGTTGGCAGAATTAGCGAAGAGGAGCTCAAAGATAAGAAAGACACATATATGCTGACTGACTACATAGGAAAAACGGGTCTAGAAAAATCGTATGAAGATGTCTTACGAGGCAAAGATGGTAGCCAAAAATACGAAGTTGACTCTACCGGAAAAGTTGTGAAATTTTTAGGTGTAGAAGAACCAAAGCTAGGTAACAGCGTTGTTTTGTCGCTTGACTATGGGTTGGAGCAAAAACTTGCTGACACTATGAAAAAAGTGATGACAAATGTGAAGGCGACAAAAGCAACAGCAATAGCGCAAGATCCGAGAACGGGGGAGATTTTGGCTTATGTAGATATCCCGACTTATGATAATAATCTTTTTTCAAAGGGGATATCCGGCACAGACTATAGTAATCTTCTAAATGATAAGGATAATCCTCTTTTAGCCAGAGGAATATCTGGAGAATACCCTTCAGGGTCTGTGATAAAGCCATTTGTTGCTGCCGGAGCCCTGCAAGAAGGCACCATTAATGAAAGCTCGACTGTGAACTCAACGGGAGGCATAAAGGTTGGAGAGTGGACGTTCCCGGACTGGAAAGCCGGTGGCCATGGTGTAACAAACGTGATTAAGGCTATTGCGGAGTCTGTAAACACGTTTTTCTATGCTATTGGCGGTGGATATGGGAATATCAAGGGTTTGGGTCCGGAAAAGATAAAACATTACCTTGATCTTTTCGGATTTGACAAGGAAACAGGACTGGATATTGGCGGGGAAAGCAAAGGTTCTATCCCCGATCCTCTCTGGAAAGAAAAGGTAAAAAATGAGGACTGGTATCTTGGTGATACGTATCATATGGCTATCGGACAAGGTGATCTTTTGGTTACGCCACTGCAAATATCTAATGCAACCTGCGCTATCGCCAATGGTGGCAAACTTTATAAACCGCACTTTGTTAGCGAGATAGTTGATGAAAATGATAAAGTCCTTGAGATAAAAAAACCGGAGCTCGCAAGTCAAAATTTTATTTCCCCAGAAAATCTCGAAATAGTAAGGCGAGGAATGAGACAGACGGTGGTCGCCGGAAGCGCCAGGCAGTTGAATACACTGCCGGTCCCAATCTCGGGGAAAACGGGAACCGCACAGTTTGGGCCTGATATGAAAGCTTATCATGGCTGGTTCACTTCCTTTGCGCCATCCGATAATCCGACGATTGAGCTGACTATTTTGGTTGAAGGCTCGGGTGGCGGTGATGTCACGGCGGTGCCAATTGCAAAAGAGGTTTATCAGTGGTATTTTGGTGGTAGAAAGTAGGTTTTATGGAAAAAAAGCGCCCCAGTTGGGATGAATATTTTATTGGACTAATGGAGAAAGTAGCCGAAAGAGCCACCTGCGATCGAGGGAAAAGCGGTGCGCTTATCGTCAAAGACAATAGAATACTTAGTACGGGGTATGTGGGATCGCCGCCGGGGCTTCCTCATTGTGATGAAGCCGGACATTTGATGAAAAAAATGGTAGATGAAGACGGAACGGTAAGAGAACATTGTGTCCGGACTATTCATGCTGAGCAGAACGCTATCGTACAAGCGGCTAAATATGGTACTTCTATTGATGGTTCGACGATATACTGTAAAATGGAGCCTTGTAGGGTATGCGCGATGCTGATTATAGGTTCTGGTATCAATCGCGTGGTTTGCATGCGTAAATATCACGCCGCCCAAGAAACAAGAGATATGTTTGAAAAAGCGGGGATTGAGCTGGTGGTACTAAAAGATGAAGTCCAGTCTTACAGTAGTTAGTTAGTCCAAAATTAAACTTGTAATGCTCTAAATTATTTTTTATAGTATAGTTACTTTAAAAAGCAGGAGGATAGTCGTTATAGGCGGCTAGTTTTGGCAACTCTTCACCCAAAGGAGGTGAAAATGCACCTTAAAAGTTTGACAGACGAGCAAAGAGAAATACTTGAAGGGCCCCCAACAGGAAGACAGCATAATGAAGATTTTTGGCTCCTTAATCTTTGGCCCCATCAGCTTAGGGTCAAACCCCAAATGCGAAGGACTTTCAACTGGGCAAAGATTCATAGGTATGCCAGAAGCCTTGCCGTTACCGGTCAGATCAATGAAATTCTTGTTAACTGTGTTTCAGATGAAGGGTTTGTGGTTATTGCTGGTGGATGTCGCTTCCGAGCAGCCAACATGACAAGCGTCAGGCTTAGGTGTAAGGTTTTCAAAAACCTTGACCCCCACAAACTTGTAATAATCCAACAGGACGAAAATCTCCACGATGATGTACGGGCGGACGAGGAAGCTATAGCTGTAGCGGAAAACTACTTTGATAGAAAGGCGCTATACCCGGATATGACCATGGCTGAGTACTGTAGAGATACAGGCAAGTCAAGATATCAGGTTGTAAATGCAGTAGCATTCGCGGTTGATTTGGCGCCAGCGGTTGTCAATATGGTTCTAAGAAGATGGATTTCCTTCACATTAGCTTGCCAGGATATCAAGAGGATAAAAGCTCACCAAAGGCAACTAGATATTGCCTTGGATGTATTTCTGTTCAAGCTAAGCCCGAAGGAGGCAAGGGATAGAATCAACATGGTGGTCTGGGAAGAGAGCGGTCAAGATACAATGATAGCGAACTGGGGCGGAGATACTTGGATAGATGACCAAAGGCGCATACATCTCGATGTAGAAACACACAAAAAGATGAACGATGCGATCGGCTTTTTCCAAAGGCTTATGATCCTCCTGAAGAATGACGCTCTTCCCCGCACATACCTCACTCCTGCCGTTATGGCCAAGATCAATAACATCAAAGAGGTTATTGAGGAGTTTGAAGAGGTTATGGATGGGATAAAGTTAGAATGCTCGCTGGGGTCGGCAGATGTCTAAAAGACAAATGCTGACCCTTTTAAATTGCTTGTAATCTTTTGAATTATTTTTTATAGTAGAAATACAGATGCAAAAAGCAGGAGGGTCGTTTTATAAGCGAGCTTTTTTTGTCTGCTAGTGCACCTTGGCACTAAAAATATTCTAGTTAGCTAATGGAGAATGCAAAAAGATGTGTTTTATTACGTTTGAAGGTATTGATCAGTGCGGTAAATCTACTCAACTTAAAAAAATCGAGAAAGCGGCAAAAAGTGCTGGCATAGATATACAAGTTGTTCGTGATCCCGGAGGTACGCCCTTGGGCGAGCAAATTCGCAAAATGCTTCTGGGAACCGAACATACAAATATGGATCCATGGGCCGAAGCTCTTCTCTATACTGCTGCCCGCGTACAACTGGTTAATGAGGTAATAAAACCGGCTCTTGCTGAGGGTAAAGTTGTTATTTCCGACAGATATATTGATTCTTCTATCGTATATCAGGGCGTGGCTCGTGGAATAGGAGTGAAACAAATACTGGATATAGATAAAGATGCAACTGGAGGATTGATGCCTGATCTGACATTTGTATTTAACCTTGGAGTAGAGCAGTCACGCAAGCGCCTCAAAAAAAGCGGACTTACAGCTGATCGTATAGAAAGTGAGGAGGGATCTTTTTATACTGTAGTTGCTAATGGATATCTCAACCTTGAAAAGCAGTTTCCTGACCGAGTTGTTGTAATCGATGCTTCTCGCAGCATTGACGAAGTATATACAGAGATAGTTTCAACTTGCAAAGAACGGCTAAACCTCAAACTACCCATCTGTTGAACTCCACAAAGGAGAGGCTTAATATGGCAGTCAAACTCAAAGTAACACTCCTGTCTAACACTCCAGACCCGGAACGGGCAGTTGCAGCTGCAGGACGGCTTTGCTACTCGCCATCCACGGCTGCTGAACTGAAAGAAAAGATGACTACCGGGGAAGTCGAGAAACTGGTTCGGATTCTGATCAAGTCCGGCCATCTAAGTACCTTCGAGCATGCGTCTTTCACTTTCGGCATCGATGGTATTTCCCGTTCTTGTTCACATCAACTGGTGCGCCACCGTCTAGCATCCTACTCTCAGCAGTCGCAGCGCTACGTGCGTTTTGACGAAGGGGCCGGGTTTATTGTACCGCCAAAGATTGCCAAAGATCCTAAGTCACTGGCGATTTTTGAAGAAGCAATGGTACACGCTCAAGCTTCTTACGATAAACTGGTGGAGCTAGGCGAAGCGGCTGGTATGGAGAAAGAAGCAATTCAGGAAGATGCCCGTTTTGTTCTTCCGAATGCCGCCGAAACTCGCATCGTTGTCACGATGAATGCACGTGAGCTCAGGCACTTCTTTGCAGTTCGCGGTTGCAGGCGTGCGCAGTGGGAGATAAACGCATTAGCGTGGCACATGTTGTTTCTGGCAAAGGAAGTAGCACCCTTACTATTTAGCAAAGCCGGTCCAACTTGCCTACACGGCAAATGTGGAGAAGGCAAAATGTGCTGTGGTGAAGTCTACACTGAAGAAGAGGTGGCCGAAATGACCGAAGCGATTGTATCGGCATAAATAGTGCCAAAGTCAAACGGGAGTCCGCAAGGGCTCCCTTAACTTTTGCTCCATAAGAAAGAGCCCGCGTGTAGCAGGCTCTTTTTCTGGTACTAGCTGTTATCCGACGAGGTCTTTCCTGAAGGCGTGTGGCGGACGGTAGATTGGCGGTTCACCACCGAGAAAAGCGGCATAGATGTGCTTGCAGGAAGGGCATTCGATCAGAATGAATCGATTTTCAACATATCTGCAGTCTGATCTCATCCCACCCTCGATGATTCTGGGGAATCTCGAGATAATGGTAAGGGCACCCTTATCACAATGCGGGCATACTAGCGGAGTCTCGGTATCTCTCTTAAGCGTACTACCTGCCATCATGCTTTCCTTGTTCCAGTCACCATAAATGCAACCATAACTCACGGAAACCGCCTTATCAAGACGCTCCCATTCCTCTCCATCCAACATCCCCTGTAACTTCATGATCGGATTTTGGCTTTCCTCGATCATAGCCAAAACATCAGGATCTATCACGGTTTTAGGGTCTTCCGGGATGAATTTATTTACATCGAACATATCGTCTTTTTTCAAGCTCTCGATATTCAAGGTTCACCTCCTTCTCATTTGCCTCATAGTAAGTGGTTGCCAACCGGGCCGGACTATAATCTTCGGATCCGACTATCCGATATATAGTCGCCCATGATTATTTCATTGCAATTTGTACACTTGGTCGCTATTATATGCCCCTGATATTCGGGAGGACTAAAGGATCCCGTAGGTGGTCCAGATACCTCCAGGCGCTTTACTACCTGCAGTATACCTTTCTGGCAAAGCGGACAGTGGAGCAACTCATCTTCCTCTCTCTTGAGAAATCCGCCTGACATGACGCGATAATTCCACTTTATTGCGATACAGTAACTCTTTATCCAAACCTGTTTGTTTGCTTTTTCGTAGATCTCTTTCAGATATTTCTCGGCCTCAGGTTGGACGTATCCTGCATGTACATAAGCTAGGCACTTGTTATACCTTGAGAAGAAATCATTCCCCTTGGCATTTACTAACGACGCTAATAATCCTTCCTCTGGATCTATCGGATCAAGCACATCAAAAAAATTAGCATCAACTATTTTGGCTTCTGAAGTCAAAGAGCTCCCTCCCGTAGTGTTTAGCCATATCTTAACATTATCTACCTAAAAGTCAAAAAAATAGTTGACGAGTGTTTGTTTCTTTGCTAGAATACTCAAAGGTCAAGTGAGAAAATTTATTTTCAATCTTGACCTACTATAAAAGAATATAACCAAAGACAGTAGCAGTCGAGAGGCTTAATGAGCTACCGAGGTAAAAACAGAAATTTTTATTTGTCTTTGGTGAGAGCCAAAGATTTTTTAATGTAAGGAAACAATATGGCTATAACAAAAAAGAAAAAAGAAGAGTTGATCGACATCTTCGCTGAAAGGCTGGAAAAGTCTAAGGCAGCAGTTTTTACCGATTACAAGGGATTAACTGTAGAGGAGATCAACGAAGTTCGAAGCAAACTTCGAGACCAGGGTATAGAGTTTAAAGTCATAAAAAACACCCTTTTCGGACTTGCAGTAAAAAAAGCAAAGCTTGATGTAGACCCAAAGGAGCTCGCAAACCACCCTGTCGCAGTAGCATTTGGTTACGATGATGAAGTAGCTCCCGCAAAAGTAGTTTTCAACTTTGCAAAGGATCATGAGCAGCTAGAAATTATCGGCGGAATACTCGAAGGTAAAAGTATTGATGCACAGTCAGTAAAAAGTCTTGCGCAGATGCCGTCACGTGAAGAGTTGATTGCAAAGATGATCGGCTCAATGAATGCACCGGTAACAAACTTTGTTGGCGTAATGCATGCAAACCTTAGGAATGTAGTTGGCGTATTAAACGCAATTAAAGAGCAAAAAGAAGCGTAAATTATTAAATAAATTAATAAAAAATAATAAGGAGAAATAAAATGGCAGACGAAGAAGTAAAAAATGACGATCAAGCAACTTCTGAAGAAGAAGTAAAAGAAGAAACCGCTACTGAAGAAGTAGTTGAGGAAAAAACCGAGGAAGCTCCGGCAGAAGAGCCAAAGGCTGAAGAAAAACCGGCTGAAGCACCAAAAGAAGAGAAAAAAGAAGTCGAAGTTCCAAAGAAGTTCAAAGACCTTGTCAAAACTATTGAAGAGATGAGCGTTCTTGAAATGGCAGAACTTGTGAAAGTTCTTGAAGAAAAATTCGGCGTATCAGCAGCCGCTCCAGTAGCAGTTGCAGGTCCGGCAGCAGCTGGCGCACCGGCTGAAGAAGCAGAAGAAAAATCAGCATACACAGTAGTTCTTACTGCTGCAGGTTCAAACAAGATCGGCGCTATTAAAGCCGTAAGAGAAATCAACCAGACACTTGGCTTAAAAGAAGCTAAAGATCTAGTTGACGGCGCACCAAAGACAGTCGCTGAAAACTTGAAACCGGAAGAAGCAAACGCTGCAAAAGAAAAACTTGAAGCAGCAGGCGCAACGGTAGAACTAAAATAATTCAAGCGAGTTTATAAAAATAGAGAGTCAGCCAGGCTCTCTATTTTTGTTTTAATAAAAAAAGAAAAAAGCTCGCGCCTATCCTAGAAAGGAATAGCGCGAGCTAGTATAGACTTTACCCAAGTAAGAGTCTTAAAGAGATATCTTGCTTCTCTTTGTTTGGGAAAGTTTTCTTTTTGCCATAGAACTCTGGCTATACTTACTCCCTTGATTCCGTAGTCAACACCGGAAATCATTGAGAAAGAAAAGCCTATGACAAAGACCACTGTGAAGGTAATCGCTTGGTAAGGACTGTCTTTTAGCACAAAAAAACAGAATATCGCGGTCATTTGGATGGCGGTTGACCATTTGCCCCAGTCTGTAACGTGACTGACTTTTTCTACCATGCTTTGTACGTCGGGGGAATCTGAGTTTTTAGCCCTCTCGTGGAGATACTTAAACCCCTGAGAAACAATGCCGTTTCTCACGATAACCAGGAACACAAGTATGCTGTAGACAATTCCCCAAATCCAGCCGAACATTGCAACAATTACAACAGCCGTAAAGACATTTATAATGCCTATTACGACAGCGTCTATGATGGGGTCCCATTTTTTACCCCAGTCTGTTATCCAGCCGTATCTTCGCGCCAGAAAACCGTCTAACTTGTCGCTAGGAAGACAGAGTAGGAGGGCTACAAGCCCAGGTATATGGAACCATGGTTGCTCAAAGAATATTGCCATTGTCTCGAAGGCAATAAAGGGAAAACAGAAAACCAGTCGAAATGTAGTGATAATGTTTGGAATGTTTTGCCTTCTGGTACCATAGCTTATGGCGGTTTTAAAGTATGGCAAATACGTTATCAATCTCATTACCTCCTTTCTTTCAAGGTTCATTTGGACCTTAAGTATATCAAAAAACCGTCATTTTAGCTATAATAGTTTGCATGGAAAAATTTAGTTTTACATTAGAAAAAACAGACGGGAAGGCGCGGCTAGGAAAAATTACAACCGCTCATGGCGAGATAGAAACGCCCGTTTTTATGCCCGTGGGTACGCGTGCGTCCGTAAAAACGCTGGCTCCATATGAAGTAAAGGATATCGGAGCGGAAATCATCCTTGGTAATACGTATCATCTATACTTGCGACCCGGGACAAGCATTATCAAAAAACACGGTGGGCTTCATAGGTTTATGAACTGGGGCGGACCAATTCTTACAGACAGTGGCGGCTTTCAAGTTTTCTCTCTTGGGTTTGGTGCGAAAGATAAATCTGGCAAGAGCCTGGTACATATAAAAGAAGACGGGGTAGAGTTCCGCTCTCATCTTGACGGATCTAAGCACTTCTTCACACCGAAGTCGGTAATTCAAATGCAAAAAGAGATCGGCGCCGATATAATGATGGCCTTTGACGAGTGCGCACCAGCAGATGCCAGCTATGATTATGCTCGCGATGCGATGGACAGAACACATCGATGGGCAAAAGAGTGCATAGATGTACATAAAAAGATTAAACCTATTTACGGCTACGAACAGGCTCTATTTGGAATAGTTCAGGGGGTTACGTACAAAGATTTGCGCGTTGAGTCAGCTAAATATATTTCCAGTTTAGATTTTGATGGAGTTGCAATAGGCGGTTTAGCAGTCGGGGAGTCTGAAAAAGTAAGGAACGAAACTCTCGATACAGTAGAGCCGTATTTGCCAAAAGATAAACCAAGATATCTCATGGGAGTCGGCTTTCCGCAAGATATACTAAATGCGGTTGAACGCGGCGTAGATATGTTTGACTGTGTTTTGCCAACGAGATTGGGCAGAAATGGAACGGTCTGGACATATGATGGAAGGCTTAATTTGCTAAATGCAAAACATGCGGCCGATTTGGGTCCAATTGAGAAAGGCTGCGATTGTTATGCTTGTCAGAACTTCTCCCGTTCATACATATCCCATTTGACTCGTGAGGGCGAAGTTCTCGGTCTCCGGCTTGCCTCCTTGCATAATCTGAGGTTTATGATGAGATTTATGGGGGACATACGTAAAAGTATTAAAAACAATGAATTCCAAGTCTTTAGAAAAAGTTTTATACGCAAGTTTGAAGGATAGTTTTTAAGATTGACAAGCAGCCTTTTTGAGCTGTATTATTAGATGGTAAAAATAAAAATCAAAGTTAATGAGGGTTAAAAACAAAAATGGAAGATGATAAAAAGATAAAACAAATACAAAAACTACTTGATGTTGCAGAAGGAAATCTACACTCTGCGCGTAACTTACTTTTAGATATACTTGGAGAAAAAAAGACAGGTAAAGTTGACCATAAGGAGTCAGCTAAGGATCTGTCTATTTTAGATGAAGGAAAAGTGATAGAAGGTGTTTTTGATGGGGAACAAATGGTTGCACCTGATGGCAAAAAGTACCCGGTTCCCGCAAACTACGCCTCCAAATCGAAACTTGTTGAGGGAGACACCTTAAAGCTGACTATCGCCGATGATGGCAGCCTTATCTATAAACAAATAAATCCCATAGAGCGGAAAAATCTGATCGGAACCTTGTCTTATGATAACGGAAACTATACGGTTTTAGCTGACGGAAAGAACTATAAAGTGCTTTTCGCATCGGTTACATATTATAAAGGCGAGCCCGGGTCCAAAGCTTCTGTCATAGTTCCTGCGGAAGCCGAGAGTACATGGGCAGCCCTTGAGAGCATAATCCATGATCACGATGGAAGTGAAAAAGATGAACCTAGAGAAGAAAAACCCCAAAGTTCAGCTCCAGTAGAGCCAAAAGAAGAAAAGCCCAAAGAGGAAGTAGATGTTCCTCAAGATTCTCCCAAAAAGGATGAAGTGACTACAGAGGATGAAAAAGTTGTCCTTCCGGAAGAAAATAAAGAAATCCTAGAAGAGGTCAGGGAGCAATTCTCGGAGAGAAATGATGATGGCACTATTAAGGAAGCGGCCAAAGAAGTTCCAAAAGAAGAAAAACCAAAGGTTACTCCAACAAGACCTACCATAACTGAGACTGAACCAGACGATAAAGAAACTAAAATCACTGAAGACATGACCATCAAGGAAGCATCTCAGGCAAGTGCAGCTACCGAAGGGCAGCCAAAGGCAGGACCAACCGACGAACATCCAGATATAAAAAATCAGTCAAGCCCCATTGTCGATGAACCCGTAAGTGCCGGGAGTGGAGAGAAGAACTCTTTGGGTGAAGAGTCTCCGACAGCAAAAGATGAGGGCGGTGAGATCAAAGAACTCGAGATATAAAAAGGTTTAGTGGATTTCAATACCTTTCGTTTTGACGCCATATTTTTGGATAACGCTTTTTAGATCACTTAAAAATTCAGTGAACAAGTCTCTATCGCCCATTATTTTATAGCTTTCAGGATATTCTTTCTCTAAAATATCTGAGAATTCCTTTCCGGCACCCCTTAGGTTCAAAACCTCAAACCAGTAATAGTCTGCATAATCTTTTGTTTGGTCAATCACCTTATTCAAATCAATTAAACCGGGGATTGTAGGACTGACAAAGGCATAGGTTTTGATGCCACTTTCTTTTAGCATCTTCATCGCCTTAATTCTTTCTTCGCTAGTCGGCGAATCCGGCTCAAATATTTCTTTTTCTTTCCCGGAAAATGAATTTATTGTAAAACCAACATCAACTGATTTGAATTGTTTAAGGATATCTATATCTCTCAAAACCAGATCCGACTTTGTAAGTATGGACAGGTCGGTATTTTTATCCATATTCTCCAGCACTTTTCGTGTTAAACCTAGTTCTTTTTCTATCGGCTGGTAGGCATCGCTTACGGAACTCATGAATACCCTACCTTTTACGAGCTTGCCTTTAACAAGTTCCGGAGCATTTATTTTCGCTTCGATCCAAGAGCCCCACTCACCATATCCTTTCCATCTACCAATGAATCTGGCATAACAGTAGCTGCAGTTATGCCCACAGCCGACATACTGATTTATCACCCAGTCAGCACCGGGTAATTTTGTCTTGGTAAATATTTCCTTAGCTTGAGTCTTGATAATTTTTGGTTTCATAAATTCAATTTTAAATTAGATATAAAGAGATACAAGTATACAAAGTTTCCTTGTCCACAATAAAAAGTGGGTTATAAACAGTCAAGCCACACAAAATGGGGTTACTCTCACTTGAAATAAGGTTTATAATTCTTATTACGAAAGGATACAAAGATGGCGAGGATAGCGTTATATAGAAAATATAGGCCGGATAGTTTCAGTGAGATTAGCGGTCAGGAACACATAATGAGGGTTTTACAAAATGCTGTAAAGACCTCAAATTTTTCTCATGCCTACATATTTTGCGGCCCTCGAGGTATCGGCAAGACTTCTGTAGCGCGTATCATGGCAAAAGCGGTGAACTGCAAGGACTCCAAAGATGGCAATCCTTGCAACAAATGCGCTTCTTGTGTCTCTATCAACACCCAAACTGCGCTGGACATTATTGAGATAGATGCTGCATCAAACCGCGGGATTGATGAAATACGCGATTTAAGAGAAAAGGTAAAGTTTACGCCAAGCGAGCTCAAGTATAAGGTGTTTATTATAGATGAAGTCCACATGCTTACCAAAGAAGCCTTCAATGCGCTCCTAAAGACACTAGAGGAACCACCGGAACATGCACTATTTATAATGGCGACAACTGAAATTCACAAAATACCTGCAACAGTTATTTCCAGATGCCAGAGATTCGACTTCAAAAGAATTTCTGAGACCGAGCTAGTAAAAAGAATTGAACAAATAGCAAAAGATGAGGGGATTAAGATAGATAAGAAAGCCGTCACCGTTATTGCCAAAGCGAGTGAAGGCGGTTTGAGGGACGCCGTGTCTTTCCTTGACCAGATATCTATGAATGCGGGAAGCAAAGAGATCACAGAAACGGATATCGCGGAACTTCTGGGAATGGTTGACGTCAGCAAAATAGAAAAACTACTAGAAATGATAGAGAATGGTCAGAAAAAAGAAGGATTAGAGTTTTTAGAAGAGCTGCTTGAAGCAGGTGCAGATATTGGTCAGCTAACAAAAGGCCTTATGAGCGGGTATAGAGGAAAAATCCAGAGTGATTTGAGTGATGATGGCTTAACAAAGAAATATGTTTATGCGGTCGAGACTTTGGGCGAGTGCAATCGAAACTTTAGATTTTCACTATATCCTCAGTTGTCACTGGAAGTTGCTATTTTAAAGATAATGGGACTAAAAGGAGCGATTCCTACTGTCACAGTAACTCAGGGTGAAGATATTAAAACCAGCAAAAAAAGCATCAATATAGATGAGCTAGAAGAAAAGGATAAAACGAAAAAATCCGAAACTCAAACTGAAGAAACCGGGAAAAAGGAAGTTAACACTTCAGATAATTCATTAGAAAAGTGGAACCAAGTGCTTTTTGAGATCAAGTCAAAGAATAACTCAATACATGCATTTGTCAGAGAGTCAGAACCGACACTCATTGGCGATGAAATCCATCTGGTTTTCCCGTATAAATTTCATAAAGAACGGATAGAAGATAGAAAAAACAGAAAAATAGTTGAAGATGCCCTATCAAAGGTTTGCGGGCATAGTTATAGAGTAATTTGCAAAATAGGGCAGGTCAAAAGCAGGAAAGATGAAGAGACCAAAGAAACGGAAAAGCCAAAGAAGCAAGAGAAGGAAACAACGATTGACGAGTTTTTGGATGTTTTGGGTGGAGAAGTTGTAAGTTAGTTTTGAGGCGAGGGTAGAAAGGACAGTTATGTCAAAAGGATTGGAAGGCAGAATACCGCCACACAATGAGGAAGCGGAGGTTTCTGTATTGGGATCTATCCTCTTGGAAAAAGATGCGATCATTAAGGTTGCGGATATTTTAACTGAAGACGATTTTTATTCAGAAGCTCATCGCCGTATTTATGGGATGATGATTGAACTTTTTGAGCATCATCAGCCGATAGACCTTGTTACTCTCACAAATAAGCTCACGGAAAAGCAACTCCTCGAAGGTGTTGGTGGCGCAGGTTATATCTCAACTCTAGTTAACTCTGTACCGTCTGCGGCAAACATTGTTCATTATGCAAAAATAATCGCTGATAAAGCGCTCCTCAGAAGGCTTATAGAATCCTCAAACGACATTGCCTCCATGGCATATAACGAAAAAGATGATACTTCCAGAGTTTTAGATGAAGCAGAACAGAAAATATTTAAAGTTGCCGAAAAACACCTAAAAGGTAAGTTCATCCCAATAAAAAGTATTTTAGAAGATTCATTTGAAAGAATTGATGATCTTCATAAAGATAAAGAAAAGCTTCGCGGAGTGCCGACAGGGTTTCCTGAACTTGACAATATTTTGGCCGGACTTCAGCCGAGTGACTTAATAGTTATCGCGGCAAGGCCGTCTGTCGGTAAAACATCATTAGCCCTAAACATTGCCGAACACGTAGCGGGCGGTGAGGGGATATCTGTAGCACTATTTTCTCTTGAAATGAGCAAGGAACAGCTCGTAGATAGACTTTTGGCATCTGAGGCGAAAATTGACAGTTGGAAGCTTAGGACGGGAAATCTGGATGATAGCGACTTTCCGAAAATAGGGAAAGCGATGGCAACACTGTCTGAAGCGCCATTTTTCATCGATGATTCGCCACTAATAAATGTTCTGGAAATGAGGACAAAGGCTCGCAGACTGCAATCAGAAAAGGGACTAGGACTTATAATAGTAGACTATCTCCAGCTGATGCAAGGCAGGAACTCGGAAAACAGGGTGCAGGAAATTTCAGAAATATCGAGATCGCTAAAAGGTCTGGCGAGAGAGTTGAATGTACCGATAATTGCCCTTTCACAGCTTTCAAGGAATCTAGAGTCAAGACCGGACAAACGCCCGATGCTATCCGATCTTAGAGAGTCAGGCTCTATCGAGCAAGACGCTGATGTCGTTCTATTTATCTATCGTGATGATCTGTATAACCCCGAAACAGAAAAGAAGGGTATTGCTGAGATTATCGTTCGAAAGCACAGAAACGGACCAACCGGCAGTATTGAACTCTTATTTAAACAAGAACAAACAGCCTTTCGAAGTTTGGACAAAAAGCACTCAACAGCAAAATAGGAATCCTACTGGCAAGTTGCCTCAGACCTTTACCGTTTTATAATTTTGTTGAATAATTAACTAATACGTGGTATTATTACCTCTGATTTTTGAGGCGTTCCTTTATAAAAATTTGATTATTCTTCAAACCTACTAAGATGAAGGGAATGTGATAGTATGGCCGGTTTTGATGCTGTATGCGGGATAGGGGTCATTTATGTTGATAGTTATGAGAAGGAGCTTGTTGGTAAAGCAATAAGTGCCTTGAGATATTTGGGTGTCAACAACGCTCTAACCCAAAAAATCAAATACTTGTTGATGTCAAAATATGGCCTTAAAGAAGCCGAGGCAGTCCATGCACTTATACTTGCTGTCAAGACACACCAGGTGTCGTTCTCTGACAGATTCTGGAACCTTAACGAGGATATCATCCAGAAATATGGATATGACGAACACAAGCTTAAGCATTCAGTTACCGCTTCACGTAGAGTAAGTGTGACTCGGCCTTTATTTGAGGGAGAAGTACCTGTCCCGGATGGTATGGAAGTCCTGGAGCAGATACTTACAGTCCAGAGGAACAATACAATGCAGTATATGTATTGCCGGCGCTCTCTCAAAAATAAGGGGCTTAGAAGCCTAGAAATTGATGAACTGTTTGTGAAAGCGAAGAAAGAAGGGTTGATCACTTGTGATTTTGGTCGTGTTACATGGAAAGCTAACGATATCACTACGGTAGAGCCTACAGAAATCCCCGGATATACTATCAAGAGAGAGGCAGCCGAGTAAAGACGTTCCAGGAGTGAAGAATATAAAATGTGGACCCGCGGAAGATCGCGGGTCCTCTTTTTTTAAGGAAAAATTTTATTGTTTACTCATACGCCTTTTGAGTAAAAGCTCTGCCACAAAATAGAGATTTCACCCTTGACGAACGATAAAATATTGTATATAATCTACGTTCGCGGGGGAGTACTCTTTAAATCTCAAATATTTTTCCTACATAGACCAGGAGGTCTTAATAATGAATGCCAAGAAACAGATTAAAAGGATAGAAGCAAACGCAGGAGCCTTGATAATTAGGGCGTACCTCTCAAAGGCAGATGGCGAGGACATCACTATCGGTCAAATCAGGAATATGCTTATGCAGGAACCATACAATATGACATGGGGTGACGCTGAGAACGATCTCAACGATGTCAAGGGGCTAGTACTTAAAGGCGGGGAGGGCGATGAAGCAATAATATCGGGTATTAAAATCCCACAGTTCTCTTCTGTCAAGAAAGTGCTAAACCGCGACTTCAAAATAAGTGATCTGCTTCCGGAAAATATACTCAGCCAGCTTAAAGACTTAAGTATACAGGGTAAAATTGCCGGACTAGTCCAGATTATGGATCGTGGGGAGGGTTTTTGGCTCTATCAGGATCAAGTGTTTGAACTCTTGACCAGCAAGAGATTCAAGCTAAAAAAACAGCAAATTGCATCAGCAATAAGCCAGGCTTTTTCGGTAAATGGCTATCTGTCAAAACCATTTACTCAGAAAGGCATGGACGTAATTTTAGCGCCGGGAGAAACCCTGAGCACCGAAATTGAGGATATCATTGCTTTTTACGACAAGGAAACAAAGAAGCTCTTTAGGGCATCGGCGGCTCCAAAAGAACCACCGGTCGCTCTCTACAGCGCGGAAATACACACGGATAGCCTCAGTTTAACGGCAACTAATACTGAGGGTGAATACATTATCAAGGTCATTCCGGGGAAAGACAGCTCCGACAAAGTAGGCGAGATCATCAGGGACTTCATCTCTGAACTTAACAAAGCATAGGAAAGAATATTTGAGACTGGGCCCGCGGGAAACCGCGGGCCCTTACTATTATAGAAAATTTCATTGTTTACACGTAAGCTTTTTGGTAGAATTTATATGTAATTATTATTTATAAATATAGCCTCGACAACTCAGTCGAACGTTATCAAAGGAAAAACAAAATGGGTGATTCAAAAAAAGATTATAAAGCCTCTCTTCTTCTCGGAGCTTTAGCCGCAGTGCTATCTAAAACAATGATCGATAACATCGGTCTATCTCAAAAAATTATAAACTTCCTTCATCTAGATTTAAGTCCATCTTTTGTAACAATACTGATAATGATCTTCATTTTTATTGCCTGTCCAGTTGGGATATTTATAGCTAGGCTCATCGGGAAGAAGTCAATGAGCGTTTACCAAATCATCAAATTTGGAGAAACTGGGGGGCTAAATACCTTTGTTGACATGGGTATATTTAATCTTTTAATCTTTGCTACAGGTACAAGTACTGGATTCATTGTTTCTATCGGTTTTAAGGGTATTTCTTTTATTACGGCAGTCATTAACTCTTATTTCTGGAATAAACACTGGGTTTTTGAATCAAAAGCAAAGAATAAGTCAGGGGAAAGGGAGTTTGCTAAGTTTATGGCAGTCAGCGCTGGAGGATTCATCGTTAACATTTCTGTTGCAAGTCTGATCCTCACTTTGGCAAAACGTTCAGGGGTTAACTCTATAATCATGGCTAACATAGCAGGCTTCGCCGCCATCGCATTGACTATGGTTTGGAACTTCCTTGGATATAAACTGGTTGTCTTTGTGAAACCAAAGAAAAAATGAAAAAACCTTCTCTTAAACTAAATATTACAAAACCAAAACTCCCTGAAATTTCAGCAAAGTCTTTTTGGTCTTTGTTGGTCACTATAAAAGATATGTTCCTAAAAGGGTCATATCTTTGGGTTATTTTGCTTTTTGCATTCCTCGCCCGCATGTACAGAGTCGGCGATTTGGGTGTAAGCGGACAAGAACTGGATAATATAAAAAGAATACTTTCTATGGACAGTCCGATGAGCTTTATCGGGGGTAATGCATGTACTAATCTTTACTACCTCCTCCAAAACTTTTGGGGGAAGATGTTTGGTTATTCAATACTAAATATGAGAATGCTTTCAGTCCTTTTATCTCTTCTTGGAATTTTTATATTTTTCAAATTCACAGAGGAGTGGTTTAACAGAAAGCTTGCATATATTGCAACTTTTTTGTTTTCTATCTCAAGTTTTCATATTTTACTTTCACGGAGTGTTTCACACGAGGTTTTATACCCTGTTATTATTTTCTCTGCTTTACATTTCCTAACCCTAGCTTACAGGTACAGAATGTGGCAATATTTCCTTCTATCCGGAGTGTTTTTGGGCTTAGGTTTTTACTCAAGTGAAATAACTTTTGTTTTGGTGTTGGTCTTTATAGTTTCTGGGTTCTATTTTTATTCAAAAAACAGAAGTTTCTTTACCTCATTTATTAAAGAGAAGGCTGTCTTTATAGTCTCTGCGGGTATAGTTTCTTTGCCATTTTTCTACTCAGTTGTAACAAGCCCCAAAGAATTTTTATCTAACTTTACCTATAAACCGGATGTACTGCTTGATAACGCGAGAAACCTTGTATCCTCGATTGTTTATGCTGCTCCGCAAGAGTATATGTTTAATATCGGGACGGACAGAGTGTTTGATCCGTTTATTTTGGTAACTTTTCTCCTTGGCCTTATATACATTGTAATGAGGATAAAACGCCGTAAGTTTTACTTTCTTGTCACATGGTTTGGTATTCTAACGCTAATTATTATTTTTAAAAGTGTATTCACTTTGGGAAGCTTCATCTACATAGCACCCATCATTTTTATAATGTCTGCTAGAATACAGCTATACGTTATCGACAAATGGTTCAAGACTTTCCCGTTTAATAAATTTGCGCGTATTATCATGGTTCTGGGGATTGGATTCCTTTTCTCTCTTTCTTTGAGCTATAACTTTCAAAAAGTATTTCTCGCCTGGACAAAATATCCGGAAAGAAAATTTACATATAATACCAGCCCAACCTCAGATGAGATAACAAAGAATAAAGTCTATCTATATAATTCTAAGTATAATAAGGACGTACTTGCCTCTGTCATGAGAATAAAGAACAAAGATAGTATCTTTTTGCTTTCTGATCTAAAATCTATACAAAAAGATGAAAAACCAAACATTATTACTTCCCCCGGAGAATCTTTTAAGGTAAAATCTGAGTTAAAGGACATAAGCTTTAAAGAGTCTAAAGGACAAGATATCATTTTATTAAAAGGAGAATAAAAGTGGCAGAAAACATTTATTTATCAGTTATTATCCCATGTAAGAACCAGGCGGAAATGGTTAAAAAAACAATGACCGATATAGCAGAGTATTCTAAGAAGTTTGATTTTAAAACAGAGGTTGTTTTTGTAGACGGAGATAGCAGCGACCACAGTGCAGAGGTAGCTGAAAGTTTTAAGGACAAGATCAATCATCTTCAGGTTTTACACGAACAAGATCTAGAGATAAGCCCGCATTTTACAGGAAAAGGCGCCGCTGTGAAAGCCGGTATGGCAAGAGCAAAAGGGGAAATCAGAATGTTTATGGATGCTGACTCATCAACTCCGTTTAAGGAAATAGATAAGCTGCTTCCTTATTTTAAAGAAGGATATGATGTAGTGATGGGGTCTAGATATACTTCAAAGCCCTTACCCGCAACAAATAGTACATTTAGAGCTTTTGGAAGAGCAGTAAAAGAAGTATTCGAAGTAATCATTTACGGTCACTCAAAAAGCAATACTACTGTCAAAAAACAAGGCCGCCTACGGCAGCTAATCTCCCGTGGAGGCAACCTGGCGTTTGTCGTACTTTTGGGGCAGGGCTTCGCCGACACCAGGTGCGGGTTTAAAGCTTATACAAAAGAAACTGCTGAAAAGCTTTTTTCACTCCAAACGTTACCTGGTTTTGGATTTGATACAGAAATCCTTGTCATCGCAAAAAAATATGACTTTAAAATCATTGAGGTACCAGTAACATGGATTGATGATGCTGAAGACTCAAACCTTACCCTTATGGATGGCTTTAAAACTTTTGGGGAAATATTTAAAATCAGATGGTACAAAATAAGTGGCAAATACTCAAACAAAAAATAAAAAGATTAAGAATGCCGTAAAATTCTGTTTGGCAGTTTTTATTTTGTTCTCACTTTGGGTGTTCTTCAACGACTCAACATACAACTTGATAAAAAAGCAGTTTGTTAAAAACTCAGATAAATATACAGAAATGTATGCTTATTCAAAGTCACGACCTTCATTTCTTGATAAGTATTTCATAGTTCAAGGTAACGCTGTGGCCGAAAGTTTCTTTAAGAAAGAGGTAAACATTGTTAATGGAGATGACCTAAGTAGCATTAAATGCTCAAACGAAGAAATAGTTTTACTATACGAAAAACCAGATACCAAAATAAGCGATTTCATTAAAAAAATGAAAGGTGAGGAGCTTACTTTAAACAAGGGCACAAACATAGAGTTTTATGTAGGAAAAATAAAAAGTTTAGGTAAATCATGTAACATAGGAGGGTAGTATGGGAAAATCCAAGGTTTCGGGTATCAAGGTCAAAAATAAATTTATTCGTGAGAATTGGCTAGTTGCATTTATACTTATTATTGCTTCATTCCTTAGATTTTTCAGGCTTTCAAGCCTTCCACCAGGACTTCACCCTGATGAGGCAGCAAATGGACTCGACGTTATCAGCATGCTTGATGCACACAAATTCGCTGCTATTTATGACACAAACGGACCCAGAGAAGCGCTTTTTCTCTATCTGCAGGCTATTCCTGTTTTGATAGGAAAAGTCACCGGCTGGACATTCCTGAACTTCACGCCTTTATCACTCAGAATCGCACCTGCTATTATCGGCGTTGCGACTGTATATGGTATTTATCTTTTAGGAAAAGAACTATTTAACAAAAATGTCGGCCTTTTTGCGGCAGCGGCACTCGCTGTCAGCGCGTGGCATATTCAGTTTTCGCGTAATGGCTTCCGGGCGATAATGGCGCCACTAGCGCTCGTATTTCTTTTCTACTTTTTCATCCGCGCTTACAAAAACGGGAAAATGAAAGATTATATTGCTACCGGTATAACTTTTGCACTAGGTTTCTATACCTACCTTTCTTTTAGAATGACTCCTTTGATTTTGATAGCACTGCTTATCTATATCCTTGTTGCAGATAAAAAATTTATAAAGAAGAATTCAAAAAATATTATCTATCTTGCTATCACGTTTATGATAGTTATGCTACCGATGATAGTCCACTTTATCCATGTTCCGGCAGATTTAGCAGGACGCGCATCTACAAGCATTTTTAACTCCGAAACAAATGGTGGAAGTCCTATAAAGGCGCTGGCTGACAACGTAGTTAAAACAGCTGAAATGTTCAACTTCAAGGGCGATCAAAACTTCCGACATAATGTCGCCGGATTGCCAATGCTTGATATTTTTATTGGCGTACTCATGTGGGTTGGAGTAGTAATAAGCCTTATTAGAATAAGAAAAATAGAATATTTCTTATTAGTGATGTGGGTTGGTGCGCTTTCGCTGCCTGAACTTCTAACATCAGAAGGTATACCACATGCACTTCGAATAGTCGGAGTTATCCCTGTTGTATTTTTGTGGTCCGCTATCGGCCTAAACTGGTTTTTGGAAAAAGTTAAAATTAAACAAGTACTACCAGTTGGTATAGCCTTAATTTTGGTTATCTCTGGAGCCGCCGGTTTCTACAAATACTTCATAGTATTCCCAAGTTACTCTGAGGCACATGAAGCCTATGCTGAAAACATGGTCGCCGTAGCCGAAGATATCAAAAAACAGCCGCAAGATACTAAACTCATTATTCTTATGGGAGAATATGGGACAAAAACAGTCGACTTCATGATCCATCCGACTGGGAAGACTTACGAAAGATATGAGGTATACACCATAAAAGATTTGAAACTGCCTCAAGGACACTATAAAATATATTTAGAGCGTGAGTGGAAAGATGACGCGATAAAAGAGCTTGAAAAGATAGGGTTTGATAAAGGGTTTACCGCCGTTCCATCAAAAGCGGATAAAAGAATAATATATTATGAATACAGCAAATAGTTCAAAGCTAAAAAAAATATTTGGGATACCAACAGATAAGCTTTGGATATATCCTGTGTTTTTTGGAATGCTTGTAAGAACATATGGTATGACAGCATCAAGCATTTGGCACGACGAGGGCTATACGATGTGGCTCCTGCGCTATAATCCGGTTGAAATTGTATCCCGAACTGCTCGCGATGTTCATCCTCCAGGCTACTACCTGATAGCAAAACTATGGGTGAGCGTTTTTGGTACCTCAGAACTTGCTATCAGGTCTCTTTCAGTACTTTTCTCTATTGGGATCGTCTATCTTGTTTATAAGATCGTTGAGAAACTCTTTTCAAAAGAATCAGCCTTTTGGGCAGCAATGCTCGTAGCACTTTCTCCGTTTATGGTCCGCTTTGCACAAGAAGCTCGGATGTATGGGATTGTCGCATTTTTTACAACTCTAGGGACATATTACCTGGTCAAATTCATCAAAGAAAAAAATAGCCGAGCCTTGATTTTTTATGCGCTCTCAATGACCGCAGCTATCTACACCCAATATTATGCATTTTTTGTAATAATGGTCCAATGGATTATCGTGGCCGCTATAACACCAGGGTTCTTCACTCTCAAATGGAAAGATTCATTTAAAAAACATGTAGGAATCTTTAATTACAAATGGTGGCTAGCAGGTCTTGCGCCGGTAATTTTGTATCTACCATGGTTCCCTGTGGCATACAAACAAGTTACCAGAGTAAGCGGAAGCTACTGGATCAAGCCGGAGTGGATCAATGAAAGAACTATTCCAAATAATCTAACCCAATTCCTAATTTATGCCCACCTTGACGGAAGCAACTATGGTGATTTAATCGGAATGATTTTGTATTGGCTATTAGCTGTGTTTTTAATCGGCTCCGGGCTTGTTCTTTTGTTTAAAAAGAATCTAAGAAAGAGGACTTCGCTATTCCTTCTGTATGGCTATTTGCCAATGATACTGGTTTTCACTCTTTCAAAACTAAAAACACCGGTATATCAAGACAGATATTTCCCGTTTTCAGCTGTTGCCATTCTGGCTCTGTGGGGTATTGCAATCTCAGTAATCAAAAATAAAACGGTTAGGATGATAGTGGGCGGCATTGTTATTGTCGTTTTAATCATCGGGAATCTGCAGATGCACGATGATACCAGTCATCAAATGAAAGCACTTTCTGAGACCGTAAAAAAAGAAATGCGCCCAGGTGATGTCGTTTTGTCTGGAGAACTCTATACATTTCTCGATGGCTCGTACTACTTTGGCGACAAAAAGATTCGTCTGATCTCTGCTCCGGTTGATGGATATGGGGAATCATCTCTTTTCTACGATCAACAAGGGGCATATGTAGTATCTGAAAACGAAGCAATCACCATGGGAACTCAAGGACGAGTGTTTATTATAGGAAAAACGGGCGATAAAAAATACTTTTCAAATTGTCTTTTAAACACAGCAAAAAGTAGAGTTATCTACGAAGACAATAAAGAAAACGGCGTAAAAGCAGTACTGTATGAGAAGTAGGGGGTTTTTAGAATTGCAGGAGCTGTGGGAATTGTGACCACGACACAAATCAAATAAGTGAAACGATCCAACACTTATAACAGCTAGAACTTTTTATAGAATCCACTTTTTTTTGTGCTTATTGAGTGCTAAAATAGGTTTACTATTTAACAGGAGAATATGTTATGGCCATGTTTGGTAAAGCCAAGGAACAATATGAGTTTGTAAAAAAAGCCCGCGAAATACAGAAAAAACTAAAGGGTGAGATCGTAGAAGCAGAATCCGGAGATATCAAGGTAAAGATGAACGGCGAAATGAAGGTTCAGTCGGTTGAAATTACTTCTGATGAAGTTGACGATGTTAGACAACTAGAAAAAGATATTAAAAGCGCGATGGATAGCGTGACAGAAAAAGCTCAGAAAGTTGCCCAAAGCATGATGAAAGACGTCATGGGCGGTATGGGCGGCGGAATGCCATTTTAAGAAATATTCCATGCGAGTAATCCCCCAAAATGTTCAAAAACTTATAGATGAGTTTGCAAGCCTTCCCGGGATCGGTCCCAAAACCGCCCAAAGGCTGACTTTTTATCTTTTGAGAAGTTCTGATAAAGACTTGGGAGAGTTCGGATCTGCAATTTTGGATCTAAAAAAGGATATAGTGACTTGCTCAACTTGCTCAAATATTGCAGAAAGCGACCCATGCCATATATGTGACGATCAAAGAAGAGAAAAAACGAGTATTTGCGTTGTTGAAGAACCTCTTGATGTGGTTGCAATAGAGAAAACGGGGAAGTTTCAGGGCCTTTACCACGTTCTAGGCGGGGTTATATCACCGATTGAAGGTGTTGGGCCGGACGACCTTTTTATCAGAGAACTGGTTAGTCGTCTCAAAGAGGGAAATACAGAAGAAATTATTCTGGCCACTAACCCTAGTGTAGAAGGAGAGGCAACGGCTCTATATATCCAGAAGCTCGTAAACCCGTTAGATATCAAAATAACAAGAATTGCCCGCGGCCTGCCTGTCGGCGGAGACCTAGAGTATGCTGATGAGGTAACGCTATCGAGGGCTATCGAGGGAAGGCTGGATTACTAAGACTTCAACTCAAGACTTTCATTCCCACCTGAATAAAGATAAAATAATTATGAATAAACGTTAAAAAGATATTTTTACTATGGCAAAAACTGAAATAAAAAATGGTTCCATTACATGGATAGATGTTGTAAACGCGGAAGAAAAAGACATAAGCTATCTATCTAAAAAGTTTGGGTTTCACGAACTTGATCTTGAAGACTGTATGTCAAATATCCAAAGACCTAAGATTGACCAATATGAAGACTACTTATTTATGGTCACGCACTTTCCACGATACTTCAAGGGATCAAGACGTCTGGTCATATCAGAAGTAGATATTTTCATCGGAAAAAATTACCTAATCACAGTGCATAATGGCAATCAAAAACTTTTAGTACAGCTCTTCGAAAAGTGCAGTAATGATAAGGAATTCTTCAAAGAAATATCAAGCGGCAGCCCAGGTTTACTCCTACATGAACTTATGACTACGCTATATAGCAACTGTTTTAAAATGATTGATAAGATCTACGAAAGAATAGAGGTTCTAGACGATAAGATATTCTCTAAAAGTGAAAAGCCTAGAGATCTTATACGAGAGTTTTCCGCTCTACGTCAAGAAATAATAAATTTCAGAAGAATTATAAAACCTCAAAAAGAGATGTTGGATACACTTGAGCATACAAAAGCAATTTTTTTAATAGAAGATGTAGATGTATATTTTGACGATATAGGAGACATGGTAGAAAAGATTTGGGATTTGCTTGAAAACCAGAAAGAAATAGTTGATTCACTAATCAGCACTTACGAATCATTAGTATCAAACCAGACAAACGACATTATCAAGCTACTAACTATTTTTTCTGTAATTATACTTCCACTCACGCTACTTTCCGGAATTTATGGGATGAATATTAGAACACTGCCTTTCGCAGAGACAGATTTCTCGTTTATGTTTGTTGGCGGGCTCATGATATCCGTCGTAATACTTATGCTTTTGTTCTTTAATAAAAAAAGGTGGCTCTAAACACTTTCTTTCTTGTCCCAAAAAATGTAAAATAGTTGTGCTTTATTTTAATTAGAGAAAATATGAGAGATTATTTACGTGTTTTAAAAATGGGGGCATTGGAAAAAAGACTAACAGTCGTCGTTTTTTTTCTTGCAATTTTAGGGACCGGGCTAGATGCAACAGTACCATTAGTATTGAAGCTAATATTTGATTTCCTAGAAAAACAATTTAAAAATGGTTTTGACTTATCAAACATAAATGATCTTTATAAATACTTTTTGCTCTATTTACTTATCACTGTTGCCAAAGATGCTATAACCCTGATTAACGATTTCTACTCATCAATGTGGTGGTTAAAAACGAGAAACCACATATCATCAAAGGTTTTTGGCCATCTAGAACGTCTTTCGATTACTTTTTTTGAAAAAGAAGCTACCGGTAAAGTCACTGAAAGAATTACTCAGGGTAGCAGCGATATACAGAGTATTTTAGATGCTTCACTTACCGATATTCTTCCTCAGATAATTTACATTTTGGTTGCAATGTTCTTCTTGTTCAACATTAGCGCTGCTTTCGGGCTGATTATATTTGTCGGTATCCCTGCTTTTATTATTCTTAGCCTCCTTTTTACAAAGACCCTTAACTTTTACCAAGACAGAGTTCGTGACGCAAGAGAGAAAGCAATGACCGTAAATGTCGAGACAATTGGTAATATAAAAACCGTTAAATCATTTGCAACAGAAGACAGGCATGCGAAGCAATTTAACAAAACCCTGGCCGATCTTTTGAACGCAAATATGGACAGAAATAAAAAGAGAATAAAAATGAATATCTTTAGGTTCTCTGTTTCTGATTCTTCTCAGATATTGATCTTATTGCTTGGCGCTTACTGGGCCGCAACCGGTAAAATAACAATGGGAACTCTTGTTATGGCATGGACGTATGTTGGTAGAGCGTACGGACCGCTTTGGTATTTGACCAGAGTATATGACAGTATACAAAGAGATATGAGAAGTGTACGCAGACTTTTTGATACTCTTGACGCAAAGGAAGACATAAAAGATCTCGATAATGCTACACAGCTGAAAGAAGTAAAAGGTGGAGTTGAGCTTCGTAATGTTAAATTCAAATACAACAACCGCAATGTTATAAACGGTTTAAGTCTTAAAATCCCTGCGGGAAGCGTAGTGGCAATCGTGGGCAAAAGCGGGGTCGGAAAGTCAACGCTAGTCAAGCTGCTAATGAGGTTTTATGACCCCCAGGCAGGACAAATACTGATTGACGGAAAAGATATCAAGAAAGTCACGCAAAAGTCATTAAGACAAAACATTGGCGTAGTTTTACAAGATACGGCTATTTTCAACGATACCGCCTACAACAACATTGCATATGCCAAAAACAAAGCTAAAATGAGCGAGGTGTTAAAGGCAGCAAAAATCGCTCATGCTCATGAATTTGTCAGTAAACTAGAATCAGGATATGAAACAATCGTCGGCGAAAGAGGGGTGAAGCTTTCAGGCGGCGAGCAACAAAGGATAAATATTGCCCGTGCAGTACTTAAAAATCCGCCGATCTTAGTTCTCGATGAAGCTACATCTCACCTAGATTCTGAGAGCGAAAAACTCATCCAAGACGCTCTTTGGAAGTTAATTGAAGGCAGAACTTCTATAATCATCGCTCACAGACTTTCTACGGTCATGAAGGCTGATTTGATAGTTGTGCTCGATAAGGGTAAAATATCAGAGATGGGAACCCACGATGAACTGGTGAAAAAAGAGGGAATCTACAACAAACTATTCAAGATCCAGTCAGGAAGCTATACAAAATGAAACTATACAACACATTAACCAGAAAAAAAGATGACTTCAGTCAACCAAAAGATCGAGAAGTCGGTATTTATACCTGCGGTCCTACAGTCTATAATTATGCTCATATCGGAAACATGCGCGCCTATATTTTCGCAGATATTTTGGTACGCTACCTAAGATATTCTGGTTATAGTGTTAAACATGTAATGAATATCACCGATGTTGGGCACCTAACCTCCGATAGTGACACAGGTGAAGATAAGGTTGAGAAAGAAGCAAAGTTGGAAAGAAAAACCGCTTGGGAAATAGCAGAAAAATATACAAATGCTTTTTTTGAGGACTCAAAAGCCTTAAACATTAAGAAACCGGATGTAGTAGTTAAGGCAACAGATCTAATCAAAGATCAAATTGATTTCATAAAAGGACTAGAGGAAAAAGGATTCACTTACGCCCTTGAAGATGGAGTGTACTTTGACACGTCAAAACTAAAAGATTATGGAAAGTTGGCAAGACTTGATATTGAGGGACTCCGGGCTGGCGAAAGAGTCGATATAAAAGAGAAAAAGAACAAAACCGACTTTGCTTTATGGAAATTGTCACCTAAGGATAAAAAAAGAGATATGGAGTGGGAGTCACCTTGGGGGAAAGGATTTCCCGGTTGGCATCTAGAATGTTCAGCAATCGGACTTAAATATCTTGGTGAACAGTTTGATATCCATACGGGCGGAATTGACCATGTAAATGTTCACCACACTAATGAGATCGCACAAGGGGAAGCACTGACAGGTAAAATCCCAGCTAAAATATGGATGCACAGCGAATTCCTTTTAGTTGGAGATACTAGAATGGGAAAGTCTGAAGGAAATCTTGTAAGAGTTACAGACCTGGGAGTAGACCCCTTAGCGTATAGAATGCTAGTTTTGCAAGCACACTATAGAGACCCCCTAAACTTCACGGATGAATCAATAAAAGCTGCTGATACAGCACTGAAAAATCTACGTAATGACATTAAAGAGTTAAAGTCTTTAAGTAGTGAGTCCGGTTCAGACAACACTAACAAATCATTCATTGATGCGATGAATGATGACCTAAATACATCTCAGGCATTAGCATCCATTTACTCCTTCATAAAGGATGCAAAAAAGAAGAAAACTGGAGAGATCGTCAAATTTATACTAGAAGTAGATAAGGCAGTTCTCGGACTAGACCTCGACAAAGAGGATATAATCCCCGAAAATGTAAAGAAATTAGTAGAAAATAGGGAAAATGCTAGAGAAGATAAAAACTGGGTAGAATCCGATAAAATTCGCAGTGAAATCGAGAAGCTCGGTTACACGGTTGAAGACACACAGTCAGGACCAACTATAAAGAAAATCTAATATGATAGAAAAAGCAGTCATCATGGCAGCCGGCAAGGGAACAAGGATGCTACCGCTAACAGAAAAAATCCCGAAACAGCTAATAGAAATAAACGGAAAGCCGTTTCTTTTTTACCTTTTGGATTCACTAAAAAAAGCAGGTTATAAAAAGTTTGCCATCATTGCAAACCATAAAATAGAAAAAATGGAGAAATATATCGATGGTTCGGGCTTTGATGCTCAAATCATTGATCAAGGCGGTAGTGAAGGAACGGCTTATGCAGTCAAAAAAGCAAAGGATTTTGCGGGAAACGATCAGTTTATAGTGTTGGGAGGAGACAATCTCTGGAGTGTTAATGATCTGATGGCGATGCAAAAAGATGATGACTTTAACTACATTGCCGGATATGAAGTAGAAAACCCTTCAAAATATGGTGTTTTGGTTGAAGAAAACGGAAAATTAGCTAGAATACATGAAAAACCAAAGGAATTTGTAGGAAATCTTATAAACAGCGGTCTTTATAAGTTTACGCCTGAAGTATTTGAAATAATTGATAGTCTTAAAAAGAGCCCTAGGGGTGAATATGAACTTACTGATGCAGTTTCAACTCTTGCTGAAAGAGGTAAAATGAGAGTTCTGAAGCTTCAGGATTTCTGGCTAGACCTTGGCTGTATCGAGGATATTCCGAAAGTTTCAGAGTTTTTGAAGGAAAACGCTATTGGTTAAAAATACTAAAAATGAACCGTTTTCTTGGGGAAGTATACAAAGTCCCTTTTTTGTTTTGGCGCCACTAGACGGCATCACTTCATCTCCATTCAGGCGTGTTTGCAAAAAACTTGGAGCAGACGTTGTATTTTCTGAAATGATAGCCGCTGACGCAGTCTTTTACAAAAGCGAAAAAACATTAAAAATGATGAGTTTTCACGAAGAAGAACGGCCTTATATTATCCAGATCTTTGGAAAAGACCTCGAAAAAATGGCGGTTTCCGCCAAATGGATTGAGGAAAACATTAAACCTGACGGGATAGATATAAATATGGGCTGTCCGGCAAAGAAAGTTGTATCCGGCGGACGAGGTTCGGCGCTACTTCAAGACTTTGATCTAGCCTTAAAGATAGCGAAGGCGGTCAGAGATGCTACGAAACTGCCATTATCTATAAAAATGCGTCTTGGCTGGGATGAGTTTAATATTCATGAGTTTGCGCAAAGACTAGAAAAGATCGGAGTTGATGCTATAACTATCCATGGGAGGACAAAAAGCCAAGGGTTCAAAGGCGAACCCGACTGGAAAGCGATAGGAGAGATTAAAAAGCTGGTTAGCATCCCCGTCATTGGTAACGGGAATGTAGTAAATGCAGAGGATTCTAAAAAAATAATAAACACTTCAGGCTGTGATGGAGTTATGGTTGGCCGTGGGGCACTTGGAAATCCCTGGATATTTCAGTCTATGAAAGAGGGGAAGGATTACAAGCCGACTTGGGAAGAAACGGTAGAGGTAGCTCTCTGGCATTTAGAAATGAGTGTGGAAGAGTTCGGTGGTAAAAAGGGCATATTTGATATGCGCAAACATTACGGCTGGTATTTTAAAGGATTTGATGGGGCTTCAGAACTAAGAAAAAAATTAGTTGTCGCAGAAAATATAAAAGAAGTTCAAGATATATTAAAGAAATAGGCCGTCCAAGTGCTTGGACGGCCTTACCCAGACCTAATGGTTTCATACAAACGTAACGTAATGTTCTCGCTAAAGCGATGACTCCATAACAAAACGGCGCGGAATGATAATATGCCTTTGCCTTCTCCTGCCGGTTTCGATACGGAAATCATCATTTGTGGTTTTGCTGACCCTTACGCCTTTGAAGGTCAGCTTTACTGAATCCGGGTGCGTGTCTTTTTTGCAGACTACGCACAGCTTTCTTAGGATCCTCCTAGTGTTTTGCGAGAGTTCAGATTGGAAAGCATCTCTGCTTATCCATAATAGAACAGTTTTACGCTTTGCCATGTGCCAACCTCTTTCCCCAAAGGTCGATATAACAGGTCTAGGTAAGGAATATATTACTACACTTAGCCCTTATGGTCAAGGAGTTGAGAAATGATCATAAAAATGATAAAATAATACGGTCGTTCGGGAGTAGCCAAGCGGTAAGGCAATGGGTTCTGGTCCCATGATCGGGGGTTCGAATCCCTCCTCCCGAACCAAGACGAGCGCTATAGGTGAGCGTAATACCTATACCCTTATAATTAAGAACTAATTTGGCTAGTGTGGCAGAATTTATACATGAGAACTGAACTATTTCAATATAAAGATGGTACCAAGGATCTCGAGATCCTTTCTGGCAAAGCTTTTCAATCCTCTGCCGACTCTGACGTCACTGAGTGGTTTTCATTCAAAGAGATGAAAACTGCTATTGAAACCCAACGGGGTATTTGTGTTAAAGCAGTTTCTGGCGAAGGAAATTTGCTTGGGTTTGTTTATTCCCAGCAGGAAAGCCCTATAAACGGTAAGGAAGGCTTAGAAAAGTGGGTTATTATAATAATGGCTGTCGACCCCAACATGACCGGACAAGGCGTCGGAACGCTACTGTTAAAAGAAATTGAAAAACAAGCAATTGATAAAGGTGCACTGAAGATGTTTGTATATACTAATAAGGGTGATGACAAGGTTGTGAGTTTTTATCAGAAAAATGGGTATTCTGATGCTGGCTGGGTAAAAGACTACCAATATGGCAGCAACAATTCTGCTGTCTTTTTACTAAAGTATCTGAGTTAGAAGTCGAAAAATTGCCCTTAGGATTCTAGGGCGGAGTGCTGCAACCAAGACGAGCGCATGTAGCGCTCGACGTGTCTAATACATTAATAAGACAGAACCATCTGGTCGACAAAGCCGAACATATCAAACAAGCTAAGAAGCTTGCCTTTCGCCTGAGAATATACTTATTAGCTTAACGATCCCCCACGCTAAAACAGCGTATACTATGATTGCAACCAGTGTTGCTGGCTCAAAAACCGCAGTTGTTTCTGCTCCCTGTGTAGTCCCCGTACGAAATATCCCCTCAAAAGGTAAGATGAAAATTCTGGATATATCGTATATTGAACTTACAAAGCCGCTTGAAAGACTCGCCCCTAACAACTTGAGAACAAACCTGAAAACTAGAAGTATTTCCAACGCTCCAAAGAGGAAATATATCAAATACGCAATCGTCTGAGAACCTGTTGCGTCTCTTTTTGCTGGGTTAACATTATTTTCTCGAGTAGTTACCGTTTCTCTTGTATCTTTTTCCATCATTCTCTCCTTGCTTTTAAATATTTACCCTAAATAAAACTAGCTACACTTTATAATAAAGGTCAAGCTTCTTCATTGTGCTATGTTACAAAAACTATTATGTATGGTGCTATTCTTTATCAGTAAATACTACTAGTCGTTCAGAATAACTTTTTGAAACTTTATTCCAAACTCCCTCGCAAGTAATAATATTTAAGTGTGACTTCCCGTCATTTGAGACAAAAACACTGGAAGCGTCCGCTTTCGGATCGTAATCCCGAAATTCTCGCACCAGAAAAGTATATGTTATTCCTTTTTCATCTTCGACATATACTTTATCTCCCTTTTTCAACTTATTTAAATCGTCAAATACAGATCCATCTCCATTTGCCCAGCGACCATAGTGTCCATCAATAACCGCACTGCCCTTATCACCCGGGCGTGGTCCGAGCTTGAACCAACCTACATTCCGAGCTCCACTAGGTACTTCCATGGCTCCGCTTGGTGTAATGCCCATCTGGTCTATCGTCGCATCAACATTGACACTTGGAATCTTGAGACGCACTGGCAACCCGGAACTCGCTTGTTCTTGTTTTGGAGTAACAATGGCATTTTCAATGTTTGTTACCGGGTCACTCTGAACTGGTCTTTCAGGAATAAAATAGAAAATAAGTACCGCAAAGAATGCTAAAACCAGAAGGGAAACTGGCAGCTCTATATTCTTTGATAATATTTTCGATTTCATAGTTTATACGGACTAAGTTGTCTTTTTTCTTTGGGTTATAACCACCAGCATCGAGGCCATAAAAATACCAGCTAATATAGCAATGTCCTTCCATGAAGTGCTATTACCAGCCCCTGTATCGGGTAGGCTTGGCACTGCAGTAGAAGATGAACCAGTATCAGTTGAGGTTCCGCTAGAAAGAGTATTGCCAGCCGGTGTACCACCGGTTGGGGTCCCGCCAGGAGGGGTAACTGCAGCACATATAGGGTTAGTAATGATATTTGTATCAAGTGTAACCGCACCGGTTTGTGCCATGGCTCGACCGCTCAATGTTGCACCGGTGCCAAAGCTAATGCTCGTGAGCGCTAGGATATTTCCCACAAACGCAGTCCCTGAACCTATCGTCGCAGAGCTTGCAACCTTCCACCAAACATTACAGGGTGAACCAATGCCATCAAGAAACTGAACATTCGCACCAACTCCAGGCGTTGTAGTGAGAGCAGCAGCTTCTGCGGCAGTACGGAAAATCCAGACCCCATTGGCGTCGCCCTGAGCATTCAAAGTAAGCGTCCCGGATAACTGGAAAACATCAGCGCAATAGACACCTGGTATCAAGCTCAATCCGGCTAGATCCTGGGTGCCAGCATAAGTAACATTACAAGCTGCATTCGATCCCGCACTAAGGACGCCAAACACGGTGGTGTTATCAGCTTGGGCTAACCCGGCGTCCGCGTCAGCATCGTGTATCGCACCCGGAGGACCGACAACACCCGGAGGAAAACCGGTAAAATGCGGTGGTACTCCAACGCTCGGACTGATACCCAAGTTTCCGGGCATAGTAGTAGCACCGGTATTAGTCACTATTGAGCCAGCCAGAACAGAGTAACTTTCCGATGCGCCCAATGTAGGTGAAGTAGCTGCAAGCGTGTTAGTCGGCCCGGTCAGACCGAGTATAATGGCAGCGAATAAAGCTGATATTCCCAAAATATTATTAAATATCTTCATATTTCATTCCTCCATAATTAAAATTTAAAATCTTTCTTTAATAATTTGCCCACAACCAAGTTGCTTACACTTTATAATAAAGGTCAAGCTCCTTCATCATACAATGTTACAAAAATTGCTATATATGACGATTTTTCATCAAATTAATGCTATAATGTTCTCGAGCGTCGTGCTGAACCAAACTAAAATAAATGCCTCGCGTAGGTATTATTTTTATTTATGATATAATTTATTTATGAAAGAAACCTCTGAGGAAAACAACAGAATAGAAGAAATAAGAGAAACACTCCTAAACCATGGGGTAGATATAACTCAATGGGGAAAAGGATGTTCCAAATCGCTTGAAAATCTGGTAGACGAGGTAAGAGATGGAGAAGCTGAGTTGGCAGTTGATCATAATGGTGAGATATCTAGAATATCTAATATTGTGAAGGCAGACATACTTTATAATGATGCGGCTACGGGCAAGAAGTTCAAACTGGTTGAAGATAAGCAAGTTTTCAATGATGGTAGGGAAAGGGAGAGACACATAGACACATCTATCGGCGAAAAAATGAAACCCAAGGAGAGTGCACAAGAGGCTCTGGAGAGAGGCATAGAAGAAGAGCTGGGTATATCTTCTTTAACGGATATTAAATCAAAAGAAGATAAAATTGTAGAAAGAGAGTCAAAAAGCTATCCCGGATTATTAACAAAGTATATTTTCCATATATTCGAAGCAACTATCAGCCAACAAGACTTTAAACCAGAAGGATATGTTGAGAAAGGGAAAAACCTAACAACTTATTTTGTATGGCAAGAACTCAAAGAAATATAAGTTCGAATTCCTCCTCCTTACTAGTTTTCAAAGAGAGAAAAGGCGGCCAAAAATGGTCGCCTTTTGTTGGACATCTCTAAGCCACGGGCATCTTGGGTAGGATTTCATGAAGTTTACCATCTATAACATTCATGCTCTCAAGCCCCGTATAAAGCTTCCTCTCGCCCATGATCTTGAAGAGGAGATCACTATTTCCCTCTTGCAACTGGATAGTCTCATCCTGCTGAACGATAAAATCCTCTTCCTTCAAGTGAGCTAGTGGCCCTCTTTCCATGACTTTGAGCCGAAGAGGTTCGGCCTTGGTAACCTCGGCAATATAGGTGCGGTGCATTCCCGTCAAGCTGACGATAATGTAGTTGCCTACTTCTGTTGTATACTTTGGCTCAACCATGTTCTCCTCCAAAGATCGTGATTGATGTTTAAAGATCCATCCAAGAAGGTTATATTAACACAAAACATGCTTTAACTCAATGATTTCCATGCTAAAATGGCTAAGGAGCTGCACACGCCATATTAAACCGAAGGAAACAATGAGTCAAAAAGTCAGCAAGATAAAAGCTGAGGATAATCTAAAAGAATCTGTACGAGAGGTAGTTAACGGCCTTGGCGGATTTGAGAAATTTATAAAATCCGGTGAGTCGGTTCTTATCAAGCCAAACTATAACACAGCAGATGAAAGCCCCGCATCCACGGCGCCGGATTTTTTGAAAGCAATAGTAGAGCTGGTGTATGAAGCCGGAGCAGAGAAAGTTATAGTGGGAGAGAGTTCAACATTTACCATCAAGAACCACACAATCACAACCAAGAAAACCCTCACAGAAGGCGGCGTATATGACCTAGAGAAGCTATCTAAACCTCCTGAAATAATGATATTTGATGAACATGAATGGATAACTAGAAAAATACCTGGAGCAAAGTATCAAAAGTCTGTTTCTTTCCCGAAAATAATGGACGAGGTAGACAAGATTATTTTGCTTCCATGCGCTAAGACCCATTCTATGGCAAACTTTACAGGAGCCCTCAAACTGGTTGTCGGATTCATGAAACCGATAGAACGCATCAAACTGCATATGGGAAAAATATCTGAAAAAGCAGTTGAGATGAATTTACTATATCAACCGGATCTGGTCATCATGGATGCCCGTAAGTGTTTCATCACAGGCGGTCCATGCAAAGGAGAAGTCCGTGAACCTGGCCTGATATTTGCCTCTGAAAGCAGGGTCGCTATAGATATAGAAGAGATTAAAACTATTCAAACATTCAAGGGTAATAACTTGGCGGGTAAAAAGGCTGAGGAGTTAACACAAATAAAGTATGCTAGAGAGCTAGGCATAAAATAATACCTCTTATTCTATCAAAGGGACTAGAGCTATTTCCTTTCTTTTTGTATCTAGCAGTATAACTGAATCATCAAACTTAAAATCCAATGATTTTTCGTATCCCCAACCTAATACAGAAGAGATAATCATCGCAATTACAACACTATGAGATACTATAGCTATAGTTTGCTTGGAATCCTTTGGAATTTTCTTTAAAAAATCATCAACCCTTTCTCTAACCTCCACGAAACTCTCACCGTTTTTGTGTTTTCTATATTCTTGAGTTTCGCTTTCGTATTTTTCCCAATCTATCTGATCATCACTCATTCCCTCAATATCACCGCCTTTGCGCTCCTTAAGAAGAGCATCAAACTTGACTGTTATTTTTGTAACTTGGCCGATAATTTCGGCTGTGTCTTTAGCCCTCTTTAAGCCACTTGCTATTATAATATCCGGGGGAACGGGTAGATGATTGATTAGTTCTCCAGCCCTGTAGGCGTATCTTTTACCGTCTTGCGTCAAGGTGCCCGGAAGATGCCCAAGAATAACATTTTTCTTTGCTTCTTCGGTTTCTCCGTGCCGCAGTAAATACATTTTCATAAAATCAATTATACCTTTTTTCTACATACATTTTAAAGCTGAAAAAGCGAATAAATAAATACGGTTTACTACAAAAATTGAGATCGTTAGGTATCCTTGGTAAAGATATTGCAAAAGTATAAAAATGTTATTATCCTTATGTACAGAGGGGAGGTGATGAGAAAATGAAAGAACTAGCAAAATATGCAGACTATTTATTTGTTTTATCTTTTGCCGGCTTAGTACTAGCAGCTTATGGCGCTTTTACCGGCAGCGATATTTGGCTGGCATCTAGCCAGTGGACAACTGTATCAATTGGTATGGTACTATATGCACTTTATATGAAGACTGGAAGAACTGCAAAATAGACAAAAAGGAATCATAAAAAAAGAGGGGCTTTAATTGACGCCCTCTTTTTTATTTAGTTTTATAAAGTATATAGGCGATTGACTGCTCAAGTGCAAACCATGAAGCCTGGATGATGTTTTCGTGGACCCCAACCGTTGCCCAAGTCTCTTCACTGTTTGACGACTCGATGATAACCCTTACTTTTGCTCCGGTACCGGCATCCGGATTTATGATTTTCACCCGATAGTCCGTAAGGCAGAACGTTGGTAAATTTGAATAGAATTTAGGAAGAATTTTGGCAAGGGCAGAGTTTAGGGCATCTACCGGTCCTTTTCCCTCACTGCTTGAAAAAATCTTTTCTTTGTTTAGTATTGCCTCAATTTTTGCCTTTGTTGCAACCTTTTCTCCATTTCCTGAAGAAACGATTTCCCACTTACCTGAGTCAAATATTTCACCTTTGTGATTTTTGCCCAGCGCCTTCAATACTAAAAGATAAAAGGATGCATCTGCTCCCGCAAAACTGTAACCGGCATGCAACATTTCAGTGTGAAGTCTTGCTAGTTTTGCTATCTCATCTTTATTTAGATTAAATCCAAGTTCCTTTGACTTAACCACTATACTCGACTTGCCGGACTGCTCAGAAACCCCAAAAGAAGCGCGATTTCCAACCTTACTTAAGTCCGCATGAATATATGATTTAGGATCTCGAAGCATACCAGACGTATGCATACCGGCCTCGGTATATCCGGAAAGAGTACCAACCCAAGGATGGTTGCTTCTATGGTGTGCGTTCAAAAACTCCGCTGTCATATGGGATAGGCGAGAGAGCTGGTCGAGTTTTCCATCTTTTAAGCAAGCCGCGTTCTCGTCAAAATAAAGATTCGGGATCAGAGTAGAGAGGTCTGTGTTCCCGCATCTCTCACCGTAACCGTTGATGGTTCCCTGGATATGACGGATACCGCACTTATACGCGGTTTCAGCACAAGCAATGCCTCGTCCGCGATCATTATGGAAGTGCGCCCCAATTTTCAAGATTGGGATGGTTTTCGCCGCATTTTGAATACAGTCCTGAACAAAATCTACAGTAGAGGCGCCATTTGTATCACACAAAACTATCCAGTCAGAGCCGGCCGCAAGTGCAGTCTCAACTGTTTTTAAAGTAAAATCTTTATCCTCTCTCATACCATCGAAAAAATGCTCGGCATCAAATATTACGCCTAATCCTTTAGACTTTAGATAATGAATACTTTCCGCAATCATCGCCAGGTTTGTTTTCTCATCTGTCTGAAGCGAATTTTTTACATCTCTTTTCCTTGTTTTTCCCACAAGAGTTGCCGTTTTTGCACCGGAGTCAAGTATCGCATTTAGATCGACTGCGTTCTCAACCGTTTCGTTTTTGCTTCTGGTTCTGCCAAATGCCGAGACTTTAGTATTTTTTAAATTTAATCCAATGAGAGCCTTAATCCGATCCATCTGGTCCTTACTACTACTTGCAAAACCAGCTTCGCACCAAGAAAAGCCCATTTCATCAAGCTTCTGGGCAAATTTAATAGCATCAGGAAGAGTAATCTCGCGGCCGTTTTCCTGAAGACCATCACGCAAGGTTGTATCATAACAAAGCCACTTTTTCATAGTTTTCGATCACGGTTATTACTGAATAAAACAGTACTAATTTTATCAGAAGTTAGCCACCTAGTGAAGAAGCAAAAATATTGACATTAAACACAAGGGGATATAGAATAAGTTTCGGTCGGCCGCCTGTCATCCTCTATAGCATCACAAAAGAAGCAATAGCATCAAGCAGTGACACTTACGGGTAGCATGTGACAGATAAGGGGCGGTAAGCCCAAATCTATTTGTTAACGGCAGGCGGCCGGCTCGAACCTTGATTGAAAAAAGTTTCCTCGGTGAGAAGTTAATTTAGCCGAGGGCTTGCGACCAGAGGTGTGGATTCGATACTTGACTGTTCCTTATCGAACCACACCCTCTGACAATAACACGGAAGGATTTTTTCTTCTGTTTGGCGGTTCACCCTTTAGGCCATAAGGGCTTAACTGAACTAATTTGCTGGGAAACAATAGTTCGGTGAACCGCAAAGAAAAAACTTTCTTGGTGTCCGAGAAGACTCCAAGGATCAGAGCAAGAGAGTTGAGACGTATTTGTCTTAAAAATACTCTCTATCCCGAGCCTAGGTGCCTCCTGACAAGGTTGGTACCTAGAAAACAATCGGAGATTTCTCCGTAAAAGTTTCCACGAGTGGCGTAGTCCCCTAGAAATATCCCATTCGAGGAAATATCAGGGTCTAGCCCGACACAGTTGATGCAAAATATACAATATTGCTCGCTGTGTCGGGCCAACCAAAGCATCTTAAGGGGCGGATTTAATCCGCCTTTTTTCATTCTCAAAAAACCGTTGACAAAGATACACTTTTGTAGTATAATCGGACGGTTGTTTAGAAAAAGAAAGGTAAACCTTGATAACATCATTGATTGAAATTCATACAATATCGTTTCTTTTAGACACAGTCAAAGCAAAATCACATAAATTTTTGCTTCTGTTCTAAAGAAGCATTAAAAAAAGACCCCCCAAACGGAGTCTTTTTTTATTTTCCGTATTACATCTGGTGGTTATTCTATCATTTCTTTAAAACAAAGCGTCCAGTATGCGGAAACTAGAGAACTGATAAACCCTCCTGCTACAAACAAAAATACTATGAATGCTGTTGCAGCAACAACCACATAAATAATACCGGCGAATTGAGAAATTATAAAGAGAAGCAGTCCAAGCAGAAACAAGATGAGAGCAACAAGTAAGATAGCGAATACGAGGGCAATACCAAAAACCATTGATACCCCGGCTGCTATAAGCCATATAAGTGCGGTATCTTTTTTCTTCCTCTTTAAAAGGCCATATCCACTTTTTATTGATACTATTACTTTCTCATCCTTTAGGGAGATATACCTAAGTGAATACTGATAAATAATTCCAGAGATGACTGTAACAAAAAACATGACAGGTAACGCAATTAAAACTATTGGTATAGAGGCCAAAGGATTGATAAACAAGACCGCAACTATAGGGACCATAAGTAAAATGATTATCCCTAAAACAGCTAGTCCAATCAAAAATCCTGAACCAAAAACCCGCCAAAACTTATGCCAACCAAACTTCATAGCCTTGCCAAATGAGCTTTCTTCATTTCTGGAAAGACTATCAACAGAGTGGACAAGACCGGCTTTGGCCATATTTGAAAGCACTGTGAAAACTATGCATAAAATAAGCAAAATAGAAGATACTACAATAATCAATACTATGTGCGCCTGAATCCATTTGAGAGCCTCTGTCCAAACCTGGTTAACGTCTAAATCTCCACTACTATTTGTCCGACCAGAAGAGCCTCCAAAGTTTCCGCCATAACCAGACCCTGCAGTCCCGGCCAAAATGCCCAAGTACCATAAATACCTGTTATGTCGAACTATGTTAAATGCATTTTTTAAAATGCCAACATAATCTAAACTTTTCTTGTTATCCATTCCTCCGGCAACCGGGCTTGATGTATCTGCCATAATAATTTCCTTTGTTTATAATAAAATCATAATCTTTTCAATATCTTCTGTAAATATATTTTTTTAAAAAATATTCTTTATACTAAAGATATGTTTATGTTAGAATACGTTTAGCATGAATATTCCGAATGAGCCTGAAAAACCTATACTTGACAAAACGGAGGGTAACGGCAAAAGCCTTTTTGCAGCTATAATGGTTGCTACGCTATCCTTTCTATTGTTTTTCGTGCTCCAAGTCATGGTCTCCAAGCAACATTTGAATATTATTATATCCGGCAATAAGGCCCTAGCTCTAAACGCTTTTTTACTACTTGGAATTTTCGTTATTTTTGAAACAGTCGCTCAGTATAGTACCGGTGCAAAAAAACTTGTTCACGCAGGAAGAGGAATGGGTGTTATTGGACTTGTTAACGCGCTTATGCACGTAGCACTTGTGGTACTCGTTCTAACCAATGAGTTCCCAAGCGAGTGGCTCTCAAAAGAAAGTCTTTCCATACTTTTCGCTAAAGTATCCGTTTTAATCTTGGTAATACTCTTTGCCGGACTTATCCAGTTTGCATCCAAGAAGCTCGGCAGCAAGCAATCTTTGTATTTACGGTTCTTTGGTTATTTAGCCCTTGTTACTGTTTTTTTGCATACGTTTTTACTCAGCAAAGCATCATACTACTCAGCCGGACAAACACTTATTGGAACAGTCCGGCAGCTTGAACTTACTTTTATCGGCCTGTTTCTTGCTATAATCATTTTGATTTATGGGGTTCTTTACTTTATCAACAAACAGATATCTCTCGGAACAAAAATTATTATACACACTTTCTTATATTTTACCGTGAGCGCAATAATAATTGGATCTTACATAGGTATTTCTTATACACAACGGCGCTATGAAGAAACATTCCATACCAATCGACACATTGTCGAACACGTAAGGGAATATATTAAAGATGGGAATCTGGAGAGCTCCTACCAGATGGCCGATAGTCTCACAGATACCTATCAACATGAAATATCAGTTTTCTTTATAGACTCTGACGGAACGGTTCTGCATCATTCGGAGAAAAAAAAGGAAGATACAAAATACCGTACATTTGCAGATAGCGACAAAACAAAGGATGGATATGGCTGGGATATAAAGTATAAAGAAAACGGCAGCGAGTTTTTAGATACCGTTGTAAGTTTAGCCCCTCAAAAAGGCTATCTGGTTGTCTCATCAGATTATTCAAAAATCAGCGCAGAGTTTAACAAGCAGATCGTTTACTCGTCTGTAGTGATAGCAGCTGTATTTATCCTTACCGGATTCATGACTCTAATGTTTACAAGAATAAATATTATAACCCCTATTAAAAAAATCACCGACGCCTCAAAGAGGATTGCGGAAGGGGACTTTAACACGCAAATACGAGTTAAAAGCAACGATGAACTCATGGTTCTGGCTAATGTCTTTACCAACATGTCTCAGACACTACAAAAACAGATCAATGACCTTATGAAAATGGATAAGTTAAAAAATGAGTTTATTGCTATTGCCTCACATAATCTAAGGACTCCGCTTACAACCTTAAGAGGTTACTTGGATATGCTTGGGGCTGAAAAGTTAACAAAGAAACAAAAAGAAACATTACAAAAAGCCGAGCGCAGTGCAACGGCCCTAACATCACTTACTGAAGGCCTTGTGAATATAACATCACTTGAGACTCAAGGGGTAAAGATAGAAAAAGACTCGGTGGATTTAACGGCAATTATTGAAAACGTTCTGGAGGAAGTTTCTTCACAGGCAAACGCTAAAAACATAAAAATAGAAAATAAAATTGGTAATGAAAGAGTCAAAACCATTGGCGACCAGGCCAAACTCAAACAAGCATTTATTGCAGTTTTAGAAAATGCAATAAAATTCAACAAAGAAGGTGGGAAAGTTGTCTTGGAAAAAATAATTGATGATACAAAACAACCTACCATTGGCAGGAAAGAGGTTATCATAACCATAGAAGATACCGGCATCGGAATAGCAAAAAATGAAAAGGTAAATGTTTTCCAGAAGTTCAATCGCGGAACCAGCACATATACTTATGAATATGAGGGAGTGGGTCTCGGTCTTTACTTGGCGAAACTTATTATACAAGCGCACCATGGGCGTATTTGGTTCGAGAGTGCCGAAGGGAAGGGAACCACATTTTATATATCATTAACAACATCCGAGGATAATGATAAAAACAGAAAATAAAATCGGTAAAAAGCAAAAGAGGATTATCTATATCATCATGGTAATGATTCTTTTGGCCTCAGTCGCTGCTTTGATATATCTAATTTTTGTCCTTATAAACTTTAATGGCACACTTTTAGAAATGAATGACCGCACATCTGAAGTCGTAGGTGGAATACTAGCCATTATCGGAGCAATGTTTGGAGTCCCTGTCGGCAGAAAATGGTGGCAGATCGTTTATGAAGAAAGGGGCCGAGGGGCGTTTCTGAAAGTAAAAAGGTAATATGTATATCGCATTAGACATTGGTGGAACAAACACTCGAGTCGGTTCTTTTACATCTCTTGATTCAAATACACTGACTGAATATATAAAATTCAAAACCAAAGAAGACTATACAAGAGGACTTCGGAATATAACTGATGCTATTAGTAAGTTTAGCAATAATGAAAAACTTGATGCCATCGGAGTATCCATAGCTTCCGGAATAAGTGCCGACGGGAAAACAGTGGTTGATCCAAACATTCCCGCATGGAAGGCAGAGAGCCTTCTCTCCGACTTAAAATCTGAATATAAAATTCCCGTTAACATTATTAACGACGGAACAGCAGGAGGAATTGCTGAATCCGTTTGGGGAAACGGTAAAAACCTAAAATCTTTTACATTTTTGACTTGGGGGACAGGGCTTGGAGGAGTAACCGTTGAGAAGTTGGGTAATCAACTTGTGGTTTACGAGTACGAGCCCGGCCATTTAAACATAGGAGGTGATGGCCGTAAGTGTAGATGCGGCAAAGTCGACTGCATAGAAAGCTATGTTGGTGGGTATGCTGTAGAGAAAAGGTTAAATAAAAAAATGTCAGAGTTGAGCAGGGAAGAGTGGGATACTGTTTTAGAATGCATGGAAAAAGGAATCTTGAAGATACTGGAAAAACATCCGGTAGATTACTTGATTTTAGATGGGAATGTCATCATCAAACACCCGGACTTTATTAAAAACCTTGAAAAAAGACTTAAGGGATTCGTAAATAATATTACTCTCCTTGAGTCAAGTATTGGAGACAAAGCACCTCTCTACGGTACTTTGATGACTTTAAACACTACTTTTGGTATTGAGTTGCATAAGGATTTCTAGAAAGACCATTGACTTGGGGATAAAAATTTAGTATACTTTTGGTCGCTCTAAACGTTCTGGGTCGTCGGATAGGCTTTGGAAGTAGGAGGGGGCAAGCTCCCAACGAAGTAAAACAGAGGATATCCGGCGGCCCTAGAGCCAAACTTTTTATCAAGGCTGGGAAGATATAAAACCAACCAGATAAGTACCCTAAATATTTCAAAAATTGAGATCAGGTTTACCTGTTAATCCAATCTCAACGATCCGGGAATTTAACTGCTCCAGCAGGCCCGCTCACCAAAAGAAACACAAAAACAGGAACCGGCAGGGTGGCCCCGTTCCCCGAAACAGGGGCCACCCATAAAATTTAAGAAATTTGGGAGGAGTGCCTACCTCCAACAGAAGTTGTTTGCCGGCCCAGCCAGGGCCTTATTACAACTCCCCACTTGCGGCCCTATCATAGGGCCGCTCTCTTTATAAAAAGTCAAAGGAAACATTTCCTTATTTTAAAAAACTCTTGACTAACATAAGAACTTTTGATATAATACTTTTCATTAGGGTTAGCCCTTACGCACATTTTCAACACCAAATAGAGGTGGTACCAGTTTGACATATGGTACATTGATGGTGCAAGGAGCAACCCATATTCCCCTTTGGGGAGACCGATCTATATCTCCGATGCCTGGCCGCGTTGAAAGGAGAAACAAGGATGGGTCTGAGACGCTAGAGGCATATCCTTTACGGGTATGTCTCAGAATAATTAAATTGCTTTAGGGTGACCTTATAACCACCCACTCGTACCGGTAACCGGTACCTTCCAATACGCATCGTCGAGCTTCTTTCAGTCACTACAAGAACCGTTTTGGTTTTTGTAACTAGGCACATTTAGACTGACCGATGACTCACCTTCCGTGGAGGAAAAACAGATTGAGCGCGAGGGTGCCCTCCAACGATTTATTCTGACGAACCGACGCTTTTTTCGTCCTTCAGGGAAAAACATTTTTCCCGAGGATACAGCCCGGTGCAAGGATAAAGACTTGGAGGCACCCAGCCTCACACTTCAAAATTTGGTTTATTGTTACTCGGGGAGTATGCCTAACTCTCCAACACTGACAGGATTCACAAAAAAAAGAATCTGTCACGGGGCGACACCGACACTGTGTGTCGCCCCGAATCATTTCTCTCACTTATGTGAGAGTTTTTTATTTTTGTCATTTTACTTCTTAACAAAAACATCTTTTGCTATTACAATTAACTTATTAGAAGCTAGTTATTAAATAAATTTCGATATGGTTGAGGGTGATCACGAATCTCAGAATAAAAAAACACAGCATCACGAGCCCCACAAAAAAAAGAAGGGGACAGACAGTAAAAAGTTTGTAAAACAGTGGTGGGTTGTTTTTAAGCACATTCTATCCAAGACTTTTGCCGTACTTGGGAGAACTCTTTTAATATTTTTTATAATTGGTTTTTTAACATTGGGGTTCTTCCTTATAGGAATATATTTCAAGTATGCGAATGATTTTAAAAGCGCCAAACCTAAAAGCGGGGGAACACAGGCTGTTTTTTATGACAAGAACGGAAATGTGATATACGAGGGGTTCGGAACCAGCGACCCAGACTATGTTCCTCTAGATCAAATTCCCGACGTTATAAAAAAGGCAACATTAGCCGCTGAAGATAAGGATTTTTATAATCACGGACCGGTCGACGCCAAAGGAATACTAAGAGCTGCTCTTCGAAATTATCAAGCAAGCGATAAACCAGGATTAACAAAACTATCAGGCCTCTTTGTTGAAAGCGAATACTCACAAGGAGGGTCAAGTATTACCCAACAGCTTGTGAAAAACAGATATCTTGCCGGTGAAAAAAGCTTTGAGAGAAAACTTAAAGAGCTCGTATATTCATATGAGCTTGAGAAAAGGATGTCTAAGGACCAGATTCTGGAGCAATATCTAAATAGCATTTATTATGGTGAACAGGCCCAGGGTATAAAAAATGCCGCAAAAATATATTTTGGGAAAGACTTAAAAGATTTGGATCTTGCAGAGTCCAGCTATCTCGCAGGGCTCCCGGCAGCACCAAGCAGATATTCACTCATTAGCGGAGATTATGAAAATGGTAAGAAGAGGCATGAATATGTGCTTCAGCAGATGATATTGGAAAAATACATCACAGAAGACGATGGTAAAAAAGCAGTCAATGAGTCTCTAACCTTGAGTGGAGAGAGATCAAGCACTATGAAATATCCTTACTTCATACAGTATGTAAAACAAGAGCTAATCGGTCTATACGGCTCAGAACTTGTAGAGACAGGGGGATTAAAGGTCTATACAACTCTTGACCCCGAAAAACAGGATCTGGCCGAAGCAAAGGCTAAAGAATATGTGAATAAATTTAAGTATGCGCATGTTTCAAACTCGGCAGTAGTGGTAATGGACAACAAAACAAATGATGTTTTAGCAATGGTTGGCGGAGTTGACTGGGAGAAAAGTAAAGTCAATGTTGCAACTTCCGAGAGGCAACCGGGTTCGTCGTTTAAGCCAATAGTCTACTCTGCAGGATTTTTGCAAGGGTACTCCCCGTTAACAAAACTGATAGATCAGTCCATTAACTTCGGTGGAATCCCTCCATATATTCCCAAAAACTATAATGGCGGTTACATGGGGAATATATCCGCGAGAAATGCCCTCGCTAACTCTCTCAATATTCCGACAGTCGAGATGGGTCAGCTTGCAGGCATCGATAATGTTATAAAAACTGCTGAGGCCATGGGCATAACAACCCTGGATAATGACCCTAAAAACTATGGACTTTCCCTAAGTCTCGGAAGCGGGGAAGTAAAACTGCTCGATCTTGTTGAGGCATACTCAACTCTTTCTGACGGCGGAAAACGAACTATGCCTTCCGGGATAAGCAAAGTGCTGGACAACAGAGATGAGAACATCTACAGGGTCACTCGACAGAAAAAAGAGGTTCTTGATCCACGAGTCGCTTATATGACTACAAGCATTTTATCTGACACAAAAGCAAGACAAAAAGTGTTTGGATATGGCAACAAACTTGAAATAAAAGGACACACCGTAGCGGCAAAAACGGGAACCACCGACAGCTATGCTGACTCATGGACGGTGGGCTATACCCCGGAAATAACAGTTGGTGTTTGGATGGGCAACAATGACCGAAGCAAAATGGGGCAGATTAGTGGTATTGAGGGTGCAGCATATATATGGCATGATGTGATGGACGGACTCATAAAAAGCAGACCTGATATTGCATTTGAGAAACCCAAAAACTTAAGTGAGGTTTGGGTCAATCCTTATACTTTCGCAAAAGCTCCAAGAGACGGCAGCCCTTATGTGCTAGAATACTTTCTCCCAGGAAAAGAACCAACCCTAAAGCCTGACTTTTCTTATCTTAATGTCTTTAATAAAAAGATCAAAACTATTCCAACTGATAAAAAAACTACGAATAAAACTCAAAACAACTAGTTATTCTTACAAAAATAGTATGGCCAAAAGGCAAGTTTTTGATTTTTTTTACAATGCTTGAAATATAAATAAAGACTATTGTTAAGTACATGTTAAAAGAGAAGGCAGACGAAACTGCACTGGGGCTTCAAAGTGGAAATGCTGGTAATGTTGGTAGTAGAGATATTACGAAGCTCATTTTTGATATTGCAAACTTTGACTTTTACTTAAAAAATATGGACGCCTCGGTCAAAAAGACCAAGAATCTCCTCATGAAATATTCGGGAGCCTCGGGTTGCACTATCATGTTTTTAGATAGCTATGACTACTTATGGAAAATTGGTGAGAAAACCACTTATCCGTTTAAACTCGGCGAGGGTGTTGCCGGCTGGGCAGCCAAGCACCAAAAAAGAGTATTTATTGAAGATATAAAAAAAGATAAAAGATTTAAGATTATTTCCAAAAAAAGCTCCGGAGCAATCCTGTCTTTTCCTATAATCAAAAACGACGAAGTCTTAGGTGTTATAAACTTAACTTATTCCGGGCAAAACAAAAGCTCCTTTCCGCCACAAAAAGCAGTGATAGACGTCTTTGCAAAAAAAATGGAGAGTGTTTTAGAAAACATAATTCTTTTGCATGAAGCCGAGGGGCAAAGAGTCGAACTCCAGGCGAGGAAAGACCTCCCAAACATTTTAGAAGATGATCTCCCTCTGGGACGAAAATTGAAAGAAATTAAAAAAGAGATGATCAAGTTTGTAGATGTGGACAATATATCTATCTGTGTCACGGACTCCATACGAGCAATCCCCTTATATAAGTGCACGGACAGCAAAAATGTCAGACTCATCGCCAGCCTAACAAAGGTGTATGCCGATGCTCACGGAAGAAAGCGCACTTTCTTTGATCTTTCTGAAAAGCAAAATTTTGAACTCATCACAAGAAAGGGGACGGGCCATACCACCATATACCCGATTTCTACAGGCAACCAAATGAATGGTTTTATCCTTATAGAGGATAGTGTCAAAAACATAGAGAACCTTTCTGTCCTTGAAAAAAATCTTATTATACTCGCAGCAAGTAAAATCTCTAAATTCATTATACGACAACAGTCATCCAAAAAAATTATAGAGGAAAAGGAAAGATGGAGAACCGTCTTTCATAATGTTGATGATGGGATAATCCTACTTTCAAGAGACAAGCTAATTATCGAAGCGAACTTAAAAGCGCGTGAACTCCTTGGTTCAAAGAAAACAAGCCTAAGCGGGAAAAATATCTTTTCGCTTTTGAAAATAATGGATCCGGAAGTTGAGTCACCAACTCTTTCTTCGATTAAAAACCTGAGTAGATTCAAGGCAACAGACCAGCAAGCTCTTTCAAAGAAAATTGACAACTTTTTTTCATCACACAGAACTATCCGGCCAAAAGAGTACTATATCAAAACTAAAAACGGAAGATACTGGGTTATGATTAGTATGAAAACGGCCATGCAGGATTTGGAGTCTGAAATATATGGGATTATCCATATCAAGGACATAACAAAGGGAAAGGAAGTCGAGCAGGATAAAAACGAGTTTATGTCCATGGTCTCACACGAGCTCAGAACCCCGCTTACGGCCATGAAAGGCTATCTGACTATGACATTAAACAGTGACTACGGTAAGCTAAACGAAAAACAAGAACGTTCGCTTACGAGAGTGGAGGAAAGTACTGATAGGATGGTAGTGTTAGTTGAGGATATCCTTGATGTATCGAGAATAGAGCTCGGCAAGTTTAACTTGCACAAGGAACCTCTAAATCTATCGGAAGCGGTTTGTATGATGATCCGGGAGCTTGGCGCGAAGATTAAGACAAAAAAGATTGCCGTAACTGTGCAGAATAAAAATATTGAATGTTGCCTCAAGAAAAGCAAGAGTAGTACAGAGCACCAATGCAAAAATCTTAATATTTATATTTTGGCTGATAGAGCTAGGTTTATGCAAATACTCGGTAACTTGATAGATAACGCCGTAAAATATTCTTTTGATGGCGGAAAAGTAGAGATCAATATCACATCAGGAAAAGAATTTGCCGAGGTATCGATAAAAGATAACGGTGTCGGCGTAGCAAAAGAAGACCAAGATAAGCTTTTCAGAAGGTTTTCGCGGATTCATAATCCTCTGAGTATCCAAGCCGGCGGAACAGGACTAGGCCTATATATCACAAAGAAACTGGTTGTTGCGCACGGCGGAGAGATCGGTGTTTCAGGTAAACAAGGAGAAGGAACAACCTTTTCAGTTAAAATGCCCATAGCAAAACAACTGCCATTAATTTAAAATAATCAAATAAGAAGGAGAATGAAACAATGAAACAAAGTATCTTAATCGTTGAGGACGACAATATTCTGCAAGAAATGTACTGCGAAAAGTTCGAGATGGATGGATTTAAGGTTGAAAAAGCTTCTACCGGTAGAGAGGGTCTAAAAACACTGGAAGGAAACGCTCCCGACATAATTATCCTTGATATTTTGATGCCGGACATGAACGGACTTGAAATGCTAAAAGAAATGAAGAAGAATCGTGAACTCAGAAACATCCCGGTGATACTCCTTACAAACCTGGGTGAGTCAAAGATAGATATGGACTCAGAGCTCTCCTTCGCTCTTGGGATTAAGGATTATCTAATTAAAACTAAACACACGCCTGATGACGTCGTGAAAAGGGTCAGGCAGGTTTTAAAGCTTGAGTGCAAAAGTTGACCAGACTGTCATCAAAAACATATAAGGTAACGGGCATTGTCCTTGGCAAAAAAAACTTCTTTGAAACAGATAGAATTATAGAAATCTTTACTTTAGAAAAAGGCAAGGTCCGCGCCGTCGTAAAGGGCGCCCGCAAGTCTTCATCCAAACTAGCCGGTTCAACAGAGCTTTTTACTTATGGGGACTTTTTTCTGGCAAAAGGAAAAAATCTTGATATCGTGACGTCTGTCGTAAGCAAAAATCATTTTCAAAAAGCTGCGGGTAATCTAAAAAATATATCCCAGCTTTTCTTGATCTCTGAGGTTTTAAACAAGCTCCTGCCGGCAGACATGCCAAACGAGAGCATATTCGCAGAAACTATTAAAATATTTGAGCTTATAAACAAGAATGCAAAACCAGAGCTTGCATATGAGTACCTATACAAGACAATCGTCCTTTTTGGCTATGGCCTGTCACTCACTTCGTGCTCGAAATGCCACGAGGAAATCCCCGAAATCCAGGCAAGCAAAAATATTTTCAATCTTGAGTCCGGCGGTATTTTATGTGAAAGGTGCAACTCAGGAGACATTATCAATGTAGAGCTTTCAAAAAACACCATAAAAATTCTGAGATACATAGAGAACCATGATATCGATAAATACTCAAAAGTGGTCCTTGACGACAAAACCGCCGCAGAGCTTTTGAACCTAGTGACCGGGTATTTAAATTTTATTTATCAGAGAGAGTTTAAGTCCGCCAAATTCATAAAAAATGTTAAGGCATTGAAATAATCTCGTACTTCCTTCTTGTCATTCCGGACTTGATCCGGAATCTATAATAATGAGCCTGCTACTCCCGAGTTAATAAAACAAGCATTAACCCATTGAAATAATCTTGTATAAACGGTAAAATCTATTGCATGCCGAAGAAAAATGAATCGCAAGAAAACGTAGAACATATCGATTGCGAAACCATAACAGATACTGAGATCGAAGACTGGATAGTCACCACAAGAAAAGTGCTGATAGTTTTAAGTGGCGAGGATAATAACGTGTATAATAAAGTGTATCAGGACTTCATCCTTGACCTTCAGAGGCTAAAGGATGCGGGGCGGATAACAGACATTGACTACGATGAAACGCTAGAGAGTTTATGACAGATAAAAATAACGACAAAATGGAAAAAATAGTATCGCTTTGCAAAAGGCGCGGTTTTGTATATCCATCATCCGAAATATATGGCGGTTTTCAGGCTGTTTACGACTACGGACCATATGGTGTAGAACTTGAAAACGCGGTCAAAAAGGAGTGGTGGAAAGAAATGGTTCAGCTGAGAGAAGACATAGTGGGTCTCGACAGCGCTATTTTCATGAACCCAAAGATTTGGGAAGCTTCAGGCCACGTCGCCGGTTTTTCAGACCCGCTTACGGAGTGCAAAAGTTGCCACGCAAGACTTCGCATCGACCACCTGCTTGAAGAAATAGGGGTTACTGCTGACGAGAAAATGACCGAAGAAGAGATAAACAAAGTCTTTGATAAAAATATTGATAAGATTGTTTGCCCAATCTGCGGAAAGAAAAGTTTTACAAAGGGCAAAAAGTTCAATCTGCTTGTTAAATCTAATCTCGGAAACATTACAGAAGATCCGAAGGAACCGCCGGTATATCTGCGAGGCGAAACCTGCCAAGGGATTTATGTAAACTTCAAAAATGTTGTTGATAGCGTTCGCGTAAAGTTGCCTTTTGGGATAGCCCAGATTGGTAAGGCTTTTCGAAACGAAATAACGGCAAGACAATTCATTTTTCGAACGCGAGAGTTTGAACAAATGGAGATGCAATACTTCACTTCTCCCGATGACGAGATGAAGGAGTACGAAGAACTAAGAAAAGCCAGATGGAACTACTATTTAAAGCTAGGATTAAGTGAGAAAAATCTAAAGTGGCACAAACATGAAAAGTTAGTATTTTATGCTAAGGCCGCATACGACATAGAGTACAACTTTCCGTTTGGTTTCAGCGAACTAGAGGGCGTACATGCTAGAGGAGACTATGACCTCACCCAACATTCCAAATTTTCCGGGAAGGATCTTTCATATACCAACCCAAAGACTAATGAAAAATTCATACCCCATATCATTGAGTCTTCAGTTGGGATCGGACGAACAGTACTTGCAGTACTAACTGAGGCCTATACAGAAGAAAAAGTAGGAGACGAAACCCGCGTTGTGATGAAATTTCCGAAGAATCTCGCACCGGTTAAAATCGCCGTATTTCCGCTTTTAAAAAATAAACCGGAGCTTGTGGAGAAAGCCCATGAAATCTTCGATACGCTAAAAGAGGATTATATGTGCGAGTTCGACGATAATGGAAATATCGGGAAACGCTACAGAAGACAGGATGAGATCGGAACACCGTATTGCGTGACAATAGACTTTGACACTTTGAGTGACAAGGCCGTTACCGTGAGAGACCGGGATACAATGAAGCAGGAAAGAATAAAAACCACTGATTTGAAGGAATTTTTCGGAAAAAGCCTTTAGAAAAATATTGACACGGGTATGGGTATCAACTATACTCTTACAACATATTACACATACAGTAATGTTTTAAATTAGTATCTAAACCCCCAAAGGGCTTATTTTTTTCACTCTAAATTCGCCTGGAAAATATGAAAGGAGATAGACATGGACAAGGAAATATACCTCTCGAAAGAAGGCTTAAAAAAGCTACAAGAGGAAATGAATGAACTAAAGACAACGAAAAAAAGAGAAGTTGCAACAAGGATAAAAACAGCCAAAGAGTTTGGTGATTTATCTGAAAACAGCGAATATGATGATGCAAAAAATGAACAAGCTTTCATGGAAGGACGAATTTCTGAAGTAGAGCATATTTTAAAGAACGCAAAGATTATAGAAGATATTGCTTGCAAAACAACCGACCAAGTTTGTGTCGGCCACACCGTAGTTGTTGCTCTTGAAGGCGGCGAAGCAAAGTTTAGAATAGTCGGATCATACGAAGCAGATCCTGAACAGGGTCTTATTTCAAATGAGTCTCCCATAGGTGAGGCACTTTTAGGTAAGAAAAAAGGCGAGGAAGTAAGCGTAAAGGTTCCGGCAGGAGAAATGAAGTACAAGATTAAAGACATAAAATAAATTCGATTCAACTTTAAGCAAAAAGTCTCCCAAAAGAACGGGAGACTTTTTGCTTTTTATAGCTACTTAAACTATAATTTGAAAAGTTAGGAGAAAAACTTATGGCAGAAGACATTTTTATAAACCAACGAAAAGAAAATCTGAAAAAGCTAGTTGATGCGGGAGTCGATCCTTACCCGGCAAAAGGCGAGAGGACTAACTTTTGTAATGAGGTAAAAGATGACTATAAAAAACTTGAAGGGAAAAAGGTCACAGTAGTCGGCCGGGTTATGACAAAACGCGGACACGGCAAAATTCTCTTTGCTAATATTCAGGATGTTTCAGGGCAAGCCCAAGGCTTCTTTAGATTTGATAATTTACCCAAAAACTATGATCTGCTTAAATGTGTCGACATGGGCGACTTCATCCAGATGACTGGAAAGGTTTTCAAAACTAAGGCCGGGGAAGAATCTATAGAAGTTACAGACTGGAAATTCCTCTCAAAAGCCATGAAACCGCTTCCTGAAAAATGGCACGGGCTTAAAGATGTCGAGACAAGATATAGAAAAAGGTATTTGGACTTTCTCACAAATGAAGAGTCTAGGAATAAAATAATCACTAAATCTAAAATTATTGATTTTATGCGAAACTTTCTAAAAGCTGAGGGATTCCAAGAAGTCTTTACACCATATCTAGAGCTTACTCCTTCCGGTGCGGTTGCAAAGCCGTTTAAAACGCATCTGAACGCCTATAATATGGATGTATATATGCGCATTTGTATCGGCGAACTCTGGCAAAAAATGATGATGATCGGCGGGTTTGAAAAGACATTTGAAATCGGTCAGGGTTTTCGTAATGAAGGTGTTGATAAGGCACACAATCCTGAGTTTACAAACTGCGAGTTTTACTGGGCATATGCCGACTATAAAGATCAGATGAAAATTACCGAAAAAATGATTTCTTCTCTCGTAAAAGAAATATGCGGGAGCTATGAAATCACCTATCAAGGACAAAAACTAAACTTCAAACCACCATATCCGGTTGTAACTTTTAGAGAAGTGATGCAAAAGTATGCAAAAATTGATATTGATAAATATCCGACCAGAGACGAGTTTGCCAAGGAGCTTACAAAAAGAAAATTCAAAGTCGACCCTAAAGCAGGCAGAGGAAAGCTGATCGATGACTACTACAAAGAAGTTGCAAGACCAAATCTTGTTCAGCCAACTTTCCTTATTGACCACCCAATAGATGTTTCTCCTTTAGCAAAAAGGTCTACCGAAAGTACTGATAAAGTCCAACAGTTACAACTTCTGGTATGGGGAGAAGAGCTTTGCAAGGGATACTCTGAACTAAATAACCCACAGGATCAAAGAGAGAGATTTGACGAACAAAAAAGACTTTCAAGCAAAGGCGATGAAGAAGCGATGCGAGCTGACGACCACTTTGTCGAAGCTATGGAATACGGCATGCCGCCAATCGCCGGAAACGGGATTGGGATTGAGAGATTATCAATGTTACTCACAGACTCTGCTGTAATGCGCGAAATTATCACTTTCCCAATAATGAAGCCCGAAAAATAGACCAAAACTTTTAGGTTGAACTAATTATTACGTTAACCTATAATTAGTTTGTCGAGGGTTTGCCTTCGTTTTTTATTTTAAAAAGCGCACCTTGTACATAAGGAGATGATTATATGATTAGGTTCCTAATCAGAAAATGGGAGATTCCAATGTTTATAGTTGGCATCATCCTTGGTGTCGTAGGAACTTGGTGGTTTTTGGGCATTCAAGGAACTCCCTTTGTACCTAGATTCATCTCATCACAGCTTTTCCTGGATGGTTTTATGTTTATGGGAGTCAGCATTTTATTTTTTCTCGTAGAAGGTCGCCACACGGAACGTTGGAAGAAATCGCCCCACACTCAACCAATTATGCAATAAAGATTCCCTCCGTGCAGGTAGGGAACCCGACATCGGGCGGCTCTTTAAGAGCCGCCCCTTACTTTTTTCTATATAAAATCAACTATAAATTGCCAAAAATTAAGCGTTTTTGTTAGGTATTTTAGCCAATGAAATTTTAGCGGATTAAGCCTATATTAGACTTGACTCCAGCAAGGAGAGGGTACACGTCCCAACGTCCCTGGAGGGCGAGTCTGGGGTTCAAGGGAGCCTACAACAAGGCTTCCTAGCAATCATCTCTCGAGGCAAGAAGACGGCGCAAGTGCCGTCTTCATTGTATTTACAGGTTAAATATACTATAATTTCTTCTATGTTAGATATAAAATACATCCGCGAAAATAAAGAAAAACTCCTAGAAACAGCCAAAAATAAAGGGATTGATCTTGATATCAATAAGCTGCTGGAGATTGATAAAAAAAGAGTGGAAGCTCTCCAACAAGTAGAAGAACTTCAAGCCGAAAAAAATAAGTTAAACGGAAAAATCCAAAAGGCATCTGCAAAAGAACGTGACGAAGTCCTCAAATCAGGAAAAGACATAAAAGAAAAACTTTTTAAAGCTGAACAAAACTATAAAGAGTTAAAACGGCAGTTTGACGCCCTTATGGTACTAGTCCCAATTATTCCCTCTGATGACACTCCTATCGGCAAAAATGATAAGGACAATAAAGAGATCGCCAAGTGGGGGAATATTCCTCAGTTTGACTTCAAGCCAAAAACACATATTGAGATTGGCAGTGATCTTGATATCTTAGACGTGGAAAGGGGAGCTAAAGTTGCCGGATACCGCGGTTACTACGTGAAAAATGAAGGCGTTTCTCTAATGATGGGTTTTATGATGTACGCCATTGATAAAATGATCCAGAAGGGCTACGCTCCAATGATCGTACCAACACTAGTGAAAGAATTTGCTCTTTTTGGAAGCGGTTATTTCAAAGGCCTTAACTATAACCCGGAAATAGACGAAATATACGAAGTGGCAACTCCAGACAAAAAGTCCGATGGGACTAAAAGCAAAGAAAAGAAATTTTTGGTTGGTACGGCCGAGCCATCACTGCTTGCGTACTATTCAGGAGAAACACTAAACGAAAACCAGCTGCCCATTAAGCTCTGTGGATATAGCCAGTGCTACCGCAGTGAAATCGGCAGTTACGGAAAAGATACAAAGGGAATCTACAGAGTACATGAGTTCATGAAGGTAGAGCAAGTTGTGATTGCTCCTGCCGATGTTAAGCTTTCTGAGAAACTCCAAGAAGAAATGATTGATATTTCCAAAGAGATGCATGAAGAGCTTGGACTCCCATGCAGACAAATAATTATTTGTACCGGAGACTTGAGCGCAGGGAAATATAGGCAGTATGACTTAGAAGCTTGGCTTCCGGGACTTGAGCGTTGGGGCGAGACCGGTTCTGCCAGCATTTTCTTTGACTGGCAAGCAAGACGTTTAAATGTGAAATATACTGACAAAGATGGTAAAAAGAAACACGCATACATGCTTAACAATACAGCCCTACCGTCACCGAGGATCTTCATTGCAATTCTAGAAAACTACCAGCAGAAAGATGGCAGCGTGAAGATACCGGAAGTTTTACAGAAATACATGGGTGGGGTTAAAGAAATTAAACGTAAGAAATAATACATAATTACCGTCATTCTGACAAAGGAAGAATCTAGATCCTTCGTGCCTCAGGATGACAAACGATAAAGAAAGGATGGTAAAATATGCAAGTCGATATCAGGGGAGTTGAAACAGTTATAACAAAAGAAGTTAAATCATACGCCGAGGAGAAGGTGGCAAAGTTTTCAAAATATGGAATAGATATTCTTCATGTAGACCTTGCACTAGAAGAAGACCACAACAAGACAGAAGATAGAGCAGGCGTAGCAAAGGTTTTGGTAAAAATCCCAGGTAAAGATATTGCAGTAAAAGGTGAAGGCAAAAATGTTTTTGCCGCCATTGATGAGATGGAAAGAAAAGCCTCAAGAGAGTTAAGAGAAAATAAAAAGAAATCTAGCAAGAAAAGCAGACTGTCAAAAAGCAAAGATGCCGTAAGACGACTGTTCAGGCGCGGTTAATTATATTTTGTCATTCCGGACTCGATCCGGAATCCAGCATTACTTAAATAGATTCTGAAATCTTGTTTCAGAATGACAGAGGAAATTGAATACAATTTATGCCTATTTTAAAAAAAATATTCGGTGACCCGAATGAGAAAGAAATAAAGAAAATCCAGCCCGTTGTGGAAAAAGTAAACTCGCTTGAAGAAAGTGTGTCAAAGTTAAGTGATGCCAAAATCAAAACGCGGATTCAAGAAATCCGTGAAAAAATCACCAAGAAAATAGAAAAAGAAATCCCCGAAGATACCGAGAAGAAAACGGCAAATAAAAAAATTAACGATATCCTAGAGCCACACCTACCTGAAGTTTTCGCGCTTGTCCGCGAAGTGTCAAAAAGAAGACTAAAGATGCGACACTTCGATGTCCAGCTTATCGGCGGATATGTTCTTCACTCCGGAAAAATATCTGAGATGAAAACCGGTGAAGGAAAAACCTTGGTCGCAACCCTTGCCGCTACGCTAAATGCACTAACAGGTCTCGGGGTTCACGTTGTCACCGTAAATGATTACCTATCAAAACGTGATGCCGGTTGGATGGGCGCCGTTTATAACGGACTGGGCCTGAGCGTTGGCGTCATCATCCACGACGAGGCATTTCTCTATGATGAAAAATTTGAGGATGAAAATGCACTCGATGAAAAAACCAAACATATGCGACCCGTCACGAGGAAGGAAGCATATGCTGCCGACATAACATACGGAACAAACAATGAGTTCGGGTTCGATTATCTACGCGACAACATGGTTCAGTCTTTGGATCAGATGGTGCAACGCGGTCTAAACTTCGCAGTTGTTGATGAAGTTGACTCTATTTTGATAGACGAGGCAAGAACTCCGCTAATAATCTCCGCACCAGCCGAGGAATCAACCGGAAAATATTATCAGTTTGCCGAACTTGCCGAAAAACTAAAAAAAGATAAAGATTATGTTATTGATGAAAAACAAAAAGCCGTCAGCCTGACCGATGAGGGCATCGCCGAAATGGAGAGAATGCTCGGGATGAACAATGTTTATGAAGAAGGCGGTATCGAAACCGTTCACCACATTGAGCAATCTTTAAAGGCTGTGGCACTTTTCAAAAAAGACCGAGATTACGTAGTCAAAGACGGGGAAGTGATAATAGTTGACGAGTTCACCGGCCGTTTGATGCTCGGGCGAAGATATTCTGAAGGACTGCATCAAGCGATAGAGGCCAAAGAAAGCGTTGAGATAAAAAGAGAGTCTCTGACGCTCGCTACAATATCTTTCCAAAACTATTTCCGACTTTATACAAAACTATCCGGTATGACCGGTACCGCTGAGACTGAAGCTGAAGAGTTCCACAAAATTTATAGCCTTGATGTTCTAATAATCCCAACAAACATGCCAAATGTCAGAAAAGACTTAAACGATGTTATTTACAAAACAGAGCTAGCAAAGTTTAGAGCAATTGTCCAAGACGTGAAAGAAAGAAGTGAAAAAGGCCAGCCGGTTTTGATCGGTACTGTTTCTATTGAAAGAAATGAGCTTCTTTCAGATATGCTAAAAAGAAATGGCGTGAAGCATAGTGTTCTAAACGCTAAATTCCACGAAAAAGAAGCGCTCATTATATCTCAAGCCGGTCAGAAAGGTACTGTTACGGTTGCAACAAACATGGCTGGTCGTGGAACTGACATCGTCCTTGGTGATGGCGTGACAAAGTTTGGCGGACTTCACGTTATCGGCAGTGAAAGACACGAAGCGAGACGTATTGACAATCAGCTCCGAGGACGTTGCGGAAGACAAGGCGACCCCGGATCTACCCAGTTCTACGTATCACTTGAAGATGACCTGATGAGGATATTCGGTTCTGAAAGAATCGGTTCTGTCATGCAAAAACTAGGACTTCCCGACGACCAACCTATCCAACATGGCATGATTTCAAAATCCCTGGAAAGCGCCCAGAGAAAAGTGGAAGGCAATAACTTCGACATCAGAAAACATTTAGTTGAATATGATGATGTGATGAATAAACAACGCGAATATGTTTACGGAAAAAGGCGAATGATACTTGGCGATCATGACGTAAAAACTGAGATACTCGACTACTTAAGCCAATCAGCAGAGTTTTTGGTTACAGAGAACGTCAATGCTCAAACAGAAGAGTTTGACTATGATAACTTTATTAAAACGTTTGATGCCATCGTCCCCACTGATAATAAATTCAAAGATAACATCAAAAAAGAAACTCCGGAAGAAATCATTGGAGTGGCAGTAAAATACATGGAGAAACAGTACGAAGCACGGGAAAAAGAGTTCACACCGGAAATAATGCGAAGTATTGAAAGATCTGTCTATCTCCACATCATCGACACTCTTTGGATAGATCATCTTGATGCGATTGACCGCTTGAGAGAAGGCATCGGACTCAGAGCTTATGGTCAAATGGAGCCGCTTGTCGAGTATAAAAAAGAATCTTATGGCATGTTCCAGCAATTTTTAGCAGGCATACGAAGCGAAATAGTAAATATGATATTTAAAATAAGAATTCAACCGGCCGAAGCACCCAGAGAACAAGAATCTAGATTAACCAAAGCCGCAGAAAATGCCGTAGAATCAGGCGCGCCAGAGAAATCTCAGAATGCGTCTATAATGCGCAGAGAGTCAGGCAGCCAAGCAGAAAAAAACCAAACTGTTCTAAAAAAGACTAAAGTCGGCCGAAATGACCCCTGTCCTTGCGGTTCCGGTAAAAAATATAAGAAGTGCTGCGGCAAAAACTCTTAGAACTCTTCATTACGCTTATCCTAACTTGAATCAAGCAACTTTCCTTGATATAATTTGAAAAGTTGTACCTTTAACAAACCGGGGGGTGAGAAAATGAAAAAATTCTTTGATACTATGAAAATAATCGTTTTGATGATCTGCCCGGCAGATTACGGAGTCGACGAACCATTTGAGCTTTGCCGATAGGCAATGTACCGGAAAGCATTTCCCTTGTATTATCCACATATTAGTCTAGAAAAAAGGAGAAGAGTATGGATGGTGTTACCACTTTCTTTGCATCACTGCCCACAATAATACAGATACTACTCGGTGCAATCTGTGTAGTTTGCTGTGTTGCTATGTATGGGTACAATATCGTACATGGCCCGTTTCCGAGAGGAGAGATAAGCAAGAAGAGCAGAGGAACTTTTTCTATAAAATCCCTGGATTAACTGGATTAGGAGGAGAGATGCCACTGTTACTTTTGATCCCCATTGGCCTTGGTCTTCTTCGTGTGATTGAGTTCTTAACCGGAGACTACTTCTGGGGAACTCCTCAGCCAAGAGGGAAGGGATGGGGCAAAGGAAAACGGAAGTTTACTCCCGGCATTAAAGACTCACAGAAAACAGACTAGGAGAAGGAATGGTTGCTACTGCCATATTATTTATCAGGATGCTTCTAAAGGTCCCTCCAACAAACGGGGAGCTTGCCGACGGTTTTTAGACCGTCCAATAAAGAGCAAAAAGTATTGGGGGTTCCCAGAATGATGGGAGTCCCCTCGGTCCACAGGGCTCGGAAAATATCCGAGTCCTTTTTTTGTTATATAAACCGAAGAAAAGACCTTTCCGCGATGATATATTTAAATTTGCCTGATGGTAAAAATCATCGGGGGAAACTTATACAAATTACCTCAAAAATCAAGGAGGGGCAAAATGCCATCTGGATATGCTATATGTCCGAGTTGCAAGAAGTTTCTCTTTGAGGAGGACTTCGAGAAGGGTAAAAACAAGATTAAGGACAAGAAACATAAAGAGTGTAGATGGTGCACGGCCGAAATTAACATGAGCACACTTACGTGGGTAGGATCCTATGCCGGAAGCCAAAAAAACAATACTCCCTAATGTTCTAAAACGGCCGTTAATCTAACCAGAGAGTTAGGACGGCCGTTTAAATCGTTTGATGAAAATATTGTAATCAGTTACTTTCTGAGCTATAATGACAGCTTCTTGCAATCAAGTGTACTGTGAGGAGGTGAGACAAATGCTGTCATTAGAACATCCCGCAATCCATAGCTACTCAAGGGATAAATGCAGGCTTAAAGTAATGACTCAAAACAATTTTCACGACATGCTGGGTAAATGGTCATGGGAGATCATTCATGAAATAGTATCGCAGAAAGACGATAGTGCATTTCTTAAAACTGATTTGGTCGAGAGGAACATTATGTTCGACCTGATCATGCCCGAAGAAGTCGAGTTCGTATTCTTCCGGAAGAAAAGCATTACTATAATCAAAAAATGTAATGCCGAATGGGGCACTATTATTAAAACACTAAACGAGGTGTTTCAGGAGTATTCCCTCAAGCCAAGAGTATAAGCGGGCCGGACATCGATGATCCGGCCCATCCGCGGACCAAGAGTGTCCGCTTTTCTTTTTGGCTATTTTGAGGTAAAATTTAGCATTATGAACAAAAGATTAGTGATAAAAATAGGCAGCGACACTATAACCTCAAGCAACGGCTTAAACTATAAGCGTATAAACTCTCTGGCAAATGATGTCTCGAAATTACACAATGATGGTTATGAAATTCTCGTTGTATCCTCAGGAGCGATTTCTTCCGGCTTAAAACATATTGGTGAAACTAACAGGCCAAACTCATTGGCGAGAAAAAGAGCATTAGCGGCTATTGGTCAAGGTTATCTTATGGAAGCCTGGATTAAAGCATTTCATCCGACACTAGTTGCACAAGCACTGCTCACATGGAAAGAGCTAGCCGATAACGAGAGCAAGCAAAAAGCAAAAGAAACAATAGCGGAGCTGCTCAAAGAAAAGGTTATTCCGATCATAAATGAAAATGATACCGTAGCAGATGAAGAGATAAGATTTAGCGACAACGACCAGCTGGCATTAAAGTTAGCCAAACTAGTAAATGCAGATAGGCTTATCCTACTGACAGACGTAGACGGACTTCACTCTTCAGACCCAAAAACGGATGAGAGTTCTAGCCTAATATCTCGGGTCGAAAAAATTGACGACAAAATAAAGGCGATGGTCAACGAAACAAAAAGCGAAAACGGTAAGGGAGGGATGCTTTCAAAGATTTTGGTAGCAGAGGAAGCAATGGAGAACGGGATAACCACTAATATACTAAATGGCAAAAAAGACGGGGCTATATTATCCTTAATAAAAGAGGGTGTGAACTTAGGGACAGAATTTTCTGTCTAGCGCTCATATCATTAAAGTAAAATCTTATGTCTGAATATAAAGAATATATAGGTAAAGAAGTTGAAGTTGTGATGGACAGACCGCTTGGGTCAAAACATCCCAAGCATGGTTTTGAATATGAAGTAAACTACGGCTATATTCCTGGCGTGATAGCCCCCGACGGAGAAGAGCTGGACGCATACGTTTTAGGAGTTGATAAACCGCTCGATAAATTCACCGGCGAGGTAATCGCTATAGTACACAGGCTAGATGATGATGACGACAAACTAGTTGTTGTGCCAAAAGGAACAAGGCTTACAGATGAAGAAATTCTAAATCAAACAAATTTCCAAGAACAATTCTTTAAACCTACTATTGTAAGATAATTTCTCCTTGACACGCTCTTGAATAGAGAATATATTCAGAATATTGAATATTATTAGGGGAGAAGAGATGAGTATAACAATTTTTGATTTACATGCGGACGTTTTTAAAGTTCTCGCTAACCCGAAAAGGCTGGAGATTGTTCATTTGATTAGGGAAAAAGAGCTGACTGTCGGCGAGCTTGAGGAAATGCTTGATATGCGCCAAGCAAATATTTCCCAGCATTTAATGGTCCTTAGAGAAAATAACCTCGTAAAAACGAGACGCGAGGGAACATACATTTACTATTCATTGACCGATTCTAAAATATTAAAGGCAAGCGACTTAATCCGTGAAGTTTTGCAAAATAAATTTAAAGGGGCAAAGCATATAACCGGACTAATTGATGATGATATGAAGCTTGAAGATTACCTGAAAGAGTACAAGGATCCGGTCTGCGGAATGATGGTAAGCGCAAAGACGGCCGCAGATAACTGCAAACATGGTGGTGAAGACTATTTCTTCTGCGCGAGAGGATGCAAAGAAAAGTTTGTAAAGGACCCAAATACGTATCTGTCAGTTAGTAATGTCATCCTGAGGCACGAAGGATCTCAAGATTCTTCGCAAACTCAGAATGATAATAACAGAGAAATGATAAGGCAAAAGGAGGCTAGCATTGGATAAGATTATAGTAACAGTGGGCGGAGTTAGTTTGATAGGTTTCGTGCTTTGGTTTTTTCTAGGAGGGAAAAATGCAAAAAAATAAAACCACTTTAAAAATAAAAGGCATGCACTGTGCAAGCTGTGCTATGAATCTTGAAAATGCTCTAAGCAAGCTGCCCGATACCGAGGCGACCGTGAACTATGCGACCGAAAAAGCAACCATTGAAGCCCCAGAAGGCATTACAAGAAATAAAATTATCCAGACCATCAAAGATACAGGATATGATGTCTACTCTGATGAGTCGATAAAGACTGAGGACGGTGAAGCCCAGGAACATGAGAGCGCACAAGATGTAGAAAAAAAGAAAGACCTGCGAGATTTAAAGATAAAAGTTATCGTCGGTGGTATCTTATCAGTCATTATTATGGTTCTCGGGAATATGAACCTCATCCCCGGCACGCCCGAAATACCGATGAAAACCCAAAATATCCTCATGTTTTTGCTCGCTCTGCCTGTCCAGTTCTGGGTAGGCAAGACATTTATCTCCGGATTTTTGAAAGGTTTAAAGCACCGAAATGCGAATATGGATACTTTAATAGCTATCGGCACATTAACCGCATTTATATTTAGTACATTTGTAACGTTTGCGGAAGGTTTGGGCATCAACTTTAAGGACATCGGTACATACTTCGACGTTTCGGCGGTTGTAATCACCTTGGTTTTACTTGGTAAATATTTCGAAGCGCGAGCTAAGGGCAAAGCCAGCTCCGCTATAAAGAAACTCGCCGGATTAAGCCCTAAAACGGCAAGGATAGTCAGGGACGGCAAAGAAATAGATATTCCGATAGATGAAGTAGCCGTTGGCGATGAAATAGTTGTCCGACCAGGAGAGAGGATACCGGTTGACGGCGTAATCCTGTCTGGTGAATCATCCATCGATGAGTCGATGGTGACAGGAGAGTCAATCCCAGCCGATAAGGGTGTGGGCGCTCAAGTCTATGGCGCTACAATAAATAAATCCGGTTCATTTACGTTTCGTGCTGAAAAGGTAGGGAAAGATACACTACTCGCTCAAATTATAAAGCTAGTTGAAGAGGCACAAGGTTCCAAAGCGCCGATCCAGAGGCTTGCCGATGTTATTTCCGGATACTTCGTGCCGGCCGTCCTCACCATTGCCATCGGGACATTTGTCGTCTGGTATATCTTTGCCGGCTTGGGCATAGCCCTCGTCACCATGGTCGCCGTAGTAGTTATTGCCTGCCCGTGCGCACTAGGTCTGGCGACACCAACTGCTATAATGGTCGGAACGGGGAAGGGAGCTGAAAAAGGAATTTTAATAAAAGATGCTGAGAGCCTAGAAAAATTTCAAAAAATTGATGCTCTACTTTTGGACAAAACGGGCACTATTACAAAAGGGGAACCAGAAGTTGTAGACGTGCATAATATTTCTAGTTTGTCAGAAAACGAGCTTGTGAGACTATCTGCCTCCGCCGAAAGAAGGTCGGAGCATCCGCTCGGAGAAGCTGTGGTTAGAGAAGCCGAAAAAAGGAGACTGGTGCTATCTGATCCTGATGGTTTCAAGTCAATCTCAGGACAAGGGATAAAGGCGGAAATTGACGGGAAAAAGGTGGTAAAAGGCAATGAAAAAATGATGAAGAAGGAGAAGATTGATGTTTCTAAACTAACCAAGCAAGCTGAAAGTTATGCCAAAGAAGGAAAGACACCTGTTTATGTAGCTGTTGACGGAAAATCTGTCGGGATTATAGCCATTGCCGATACAATGAAAGACGACTCGCGCGTAGCCATCAAAAACTTTGAGGACTCTCTTGTAGATGTCTATATGGTTACGGGAGATAACAAAAGCACAGCCCGGGCGATAGCCAAAAAAGCAGGGATTAAAGAAAGTCATGTTTTTGCCGAGGTTGCACCGGAAGATAAAGAGAAAAAAGTGAAGGAACTACAGAAAAAGAACCAAAAAGTAGCCATGGTTGGGGATGGTATAAATGACGCTCCCGCTCTTGCGACAGCAGATATCGGTATCGCTATGGGGACAGGAACGGATATCGCCATGGAAGCGGGACAGATTACTGCAATGAACGGCTCTCTAGACACTGTATATAGCGCATGGAAGCTGTCACGAAACACCATGAAAATAATTAAGGAGAATCTTTTTTGGGCGTTTGCATATAATATTGTTTTAATACCGGTAGCGGCGGGGATACTGTACCCATTTGTTGGGATCTTGCTAAACCCGATGATAGCTTCCGCTGCCATGGCCGCCAGCTCGGTAACTGTCGTTTCAAATTCATTAAGACTTAAAAGGAGTAAGATATGAACCAGCTTTGGATAGCATTTCTAACAGGTTTAACAACAGGCGGACTTTCTTGTGTCGCACTTCAGGGGGGGCTCCTTGCGAGCGTAATCCTTGATGAGGAAAAAGAATATCTCGAAGATAAAAAGAGCAAACCCGCGCCAAAAGCACGGCCGGTAATATTATTCTTAATCGCAAAGCTTGTCGCCTACACGATACTCGGATTTCTGCTTGGATTTTTTGGATCTTTTATATCTTTATCACCGGCAGTCCGCGGCTGGCTGCAAATCCTGATTGGTATCTTCATGGTCGGCTTGGCACTAAATATCCTAAATGTGCATCCGATATTTAGATATTTCTCGATACAACCGCCAAAATTTATCCGTAAATTTGTAAGGAAGCAGACAAAAAACTCAGGCGATCTAGGTGCTATCTTTATGGGTGCCCTAACCGTCCTTTTACCATGCGCTATAACACAGGCCATGATGCTACTGGCTATCTCTTCCGGAAGCGGGATAAGCGGCGCTGCGATAATGTTCTCATTTGTCCTTGGAACATCGCCATTATTCTTCATCTTAGGCTATACCGCCTCAACGCTGACGGAAAAGTGGAGCGCTATCTTTCAGAAGGTCGTGGCAGTTTTGGTCCTTTTTGTAGCGGTTTTCACAATCCTAACCGGTACAACACTCGCCGGGATTAGCCTTTCCCTAAAAAATGACGACAGCTCGGTGGCTCCATGCCAAGGCAGCAACTGCCCCACATCAGAAGGGGGAAACTCATCAGACAGCAGTGCGCAAACGGTAAATGGAGTTCAGGAAGTAACTATAAATCTTACCGATAACGGCTATCAACCGGATTCCATCAAATTGAAAAAAGGCGTACCCACAAAGGTAACCTTAAAAACAAGCGGCACTTTAGGATGCATCAGAGCCTTTGTAGTACCCTCGCTAAATATCCAGAAGGTCCTGCCAAAAACAGGCACAGACAGCTTCGAGTTCACGCCTGATAAAACCGGGACTATCAACTTCACCTGCAGCATGGGGATGTATAAAGGAGAGTTTGTAGTCGAATAGCTGTACTAGATCTGTTTGCAATCATCACACTTTTATGTTATATTATAAGAATCTTTTGGGTACACACTTTGCACTCAAAAAGCCCTTCAAAAAAGTTCTCTTCCTATCCTACTAAAGGTACCAAAAACCACGAAGGAGAACCCATGAGTCCGGAAACAGCAAAAACCCTTCTTATAATCATATGCTTTATAATGGTTGTTGGGGGAACATCCCTCATACTATGGGCCGTTAAAAAGGGTGGGGAACAAAATACATAAGCTACTTAGTACCCCACCGCCACAAGAAGATAGACAATCCTTACGAGACTTAAAAAGCTCCGCATATTGCGGAGCTTCCTCTTTTTTCATGATGAGTTTGGTCAAATAAATATCGTATGTTATACTAGAAAAGGCTTAAGGCGACTGGACCTTAACAAGAAGGAGCTGGCAACAATACTCCTTTTTTTATTTCTCCTTAGGTTACAATCAAATTCTTCGGTATACATCCGTGCACTTTACAACTGAAAGGTCATACAAAATGCTAGATACTTTTTTGTTCATCCTGATAGCAATATTTATAGTTGGCATGATATACATCGCAAGAAGTAAAATCAGATTGTTCATCTATTCTCTGTTTGTTGATCTCTTGCCAGTTTTACCCAGACACCACCGGCTTAAGAAAAGGCTCAAACAAGGAAGGAAGATCCTTTGAACTATTTACTAATCCTACTCCTTTTTATACTGTTCTTTTCCCCCGTTCTATACAGAGAGGTAAAGAACTACAGGCAAAGGCATAGATGCACAAGTGAGAGCTATCAAGACGATAACGATTAAGAGAACCCATAATAATACTGCTTGATTGCAGTAACTACGGTCTCTGACAACAATACCATGACCTGTACTTAAGGGGCTCCTAACCAGGGGCTCCTATTTTTTTAGGTACATATTGTGATAAAATACTTGCGCTAGGGTCAAAATACGCATATTATTTGTGACAATTAACAGTTTAAAAGAGATGTTTTTGTTTTAGAATAGGGTCGAAATGGCCCAAGCAGGAAAAAAAGACTTGACAAGATATAGTGTTTATGATATATTGCTATATCAACCGTAAGAGTTGATGAACGTTGAATATAGGGGAGGGTCAAACAGGGCCCCCTTTTGTATTTTTAACAACAAAAACTGTAAACCATACCTGATGTGGTCGGTGGAATTTTGGGCTTGAGTTTCTGAGAACTGGAACTCAAAATTCCGCTGCTAAAAACTTAGCAGTAACATGCACCTTGATATCACTTTTAAATCTCTGGAGGATTTAAAAGTTGAATATATACTTACCGTTGCAGTCGCAGGTGAGAGGCAAAATGGAAACCAAACCGACATACACTGACTTGATGAGAGAAACAAAAAACCACTTAAAAAAAGTGGAAAGGCTCACCAGGTGGGTTGAAAGATTGATCGGAACACCAAAATTATTCTGAAACGAAAGAGGGTGTAAAATCATGACCAAGCTAACAAGGGAAGACTTCTTAGCAGAAATGGACAGGCGTAGTCCTATAGTCCCCCAGCCGCAACAGCAGCCCCAAACGCAGCAGCCACAGGTTATCTATATACCCGGCAACACGGGTGGTAATGGTGCAGGTGCCTTGGGAGGAGGACTGATAGGCGGTATTATTGTGGGAATCGCTATCCTCTTCCTAAGTCTGATTGTCCTAATAGTTGGGGCACTGATCGCTTATAATCTCGACAAGGGAAATGACATAGCCAGGGAAACCCTGGCAACGCTTCACCTGATCGAGGGGCACGAAAAGCGCCAGGCGGACGAAGCAGTGAAGCAAACGAACCTGCTTGCGAAGTGGCTGCCGGAGATTGCTTTCGGAGTCAACAACGACTGTCAGAACTGTCCCACCAAGCCGAGCTGCGAAGCAGCCCCGGTGGCAGAACCGACATTCTTCGAGACTGTCACCAGTGCTATCCCTGTCACCGAAACTGTTGTTGTACAACAGCAGCAACAGCAACAGCAACAGCAACAGCAACAGCAGCAGCAGCAACAGCAACAGCTACAACAGCAGGAAGAAGAGCAGGAATACAAGGTCCCCGAGTTACAACCGGGCTCTGACCTGCCACCCGCTGACGGCGGTGAAGGTGCCGACCCAGGCACTACGATCGTTGACCCTCCGGTCTAAACTCCAGATTTTTTAGCCCGGATTCTCGGGAGCAGTCCAGTCGCATTAGCGACATCATGGACTGCTCCCGGGGAAACACAAAAGTAGTTATAATTTTAAAAAATAGTAAATAAGGAGAGGAAAAGACAATGAAAAATATCAAACTAAAGAAAAGAATACTAGGAGTTGTGTCTATGCTAGCGCTTGCAGTAGCAGTGCTAGTGCCAATAGCCGCAAACCCTAAAACCGCAGACGCTTGGGAGTGCCATGCCCAAAACGTTATTAACTGTGGTGTAAATGATAAAACTAACATGATCAACCAGATCAACAATGGTGATGGCGTCCATACAGACCTAAAAAGTATGTTTGGAAACATGGGTATTTATACAGAAGATCTTGGTAACAAAAATACTCTTGGCGGTGTAGTCACTAGAGATGGTCGAGTTTTGCTCGCAAATGGTCAACAGGTCGCATCCGGTGTTGTTATCGGTGAAAGACAAACTGCAGGCAGAACCGGAACACAATGGCAGGGGCTTATCTGGAATTTTATTCCAAACGCATTCGCTCCGGCTGTAACCCAGCAAGGCGCATATGTATATATGTACAATGGGGAATTCCAATATGCGATTGTTATGTCTTGTGGTAATCCTGTTCTGAAAAGTCTGAGAGCAGTTCCTCCTCATACTACAATTAGTAAAGAGGTAAGAAATGTTACACAGAATCCTACAGGAACAACCTATTCAGAGACTGTAAGCGCAAATCCAGGAGACGTTGTAAGATTCAGAATCAGAGTTTACAACAACTCTACTGTTACAGCTCAGCTGGTCCACATAGGGGACACTCTTCCTAACTATCTAACGATTGAACCGGGAAGCGCACAAACCACCACTCAACAGCTTTCAGGTACCACATGGCAGGCAGTAACGGCGAACATTAGTGATACCGAAGCTATACACGGAAGAAACATTGGCAGCCTTATACCAAACCAAGATGCATATATGGTATTTAACGCACGTGTTTCAAACGGAGTCCCATCAGGTTGTCATACACTTGTAAACACTGGGTTTACTGACTCTGACCATACCAACCCGGTTACTGATACCGCAAACGTAAATGTCTGCGTACAGGGTCCTCCTCCACCTATACCTCCGACCCCTCCTGTAACCCCTCCAACAGTTACTCCTTCTCAGCCAACATCACTGCCGGTTTCTGGACCGGTTGAAGCGGCTGGCGGAGTCATGGGTACGGCAGGACTTGGATACGCCGGTTACCTGTGGCGAAGAAGTAGAAAAACACTTCTTGGCGCACTAAAAAGCAAGTAACAAAAACAATAAAAAGAGAGTTGAGAAATCGACTCTCTTTTTATTTGTCATTCATAGGGACTTCTTGTTTTAATCCGGCATGATTTTTGTTCTCTCCCGACATCACTAGATTAATCCGATCCGGCATGATTTTTTCAAAGCGAGTTCTCTTGCGACTATCGAAGACAAAGGGAGGATAAGTCTTGCCGACATCACGAAGAAATGAATTTCTAGCGTGGTTTTGAAAGGCAAGTTTTTAAGTGACCGAATACTTTAAAAAGACCGATTAGCCTTTAGGCCGACTGAAAGGAGACCGGTTTTTTAAAGATGAGGGAATTTAAAAACGACGCCTTGAAAAACCGTTAGCTAGCATTTTTTGCTACTTTTTGATGCCAAAAAGTTTATAACCCCTTATTCTTGACTTTAACTAGCAGGAATTATATTCTATACTACTGATATGAAGGAAATAGTTGAACCAATAGAGAGTATTCTGGAAAGAGTAGAAAAAGCAAAGAAACTGCTTCACATTGCCGACCTCAAAAAAAGAGCTGACGAACTGGAAAAGGATTCCTCCAAGGAAGGTTTCTGGGACGATCAGAAAAAAGCGACTCTCGTTATGACAGAAACTGCTGATCTCAAAAAACAGGTCAACGAATGGGAAACGCTAGAGACACGGGCGAATGATTTGCTAGAGATAGCTCAAATAGCCCATGCAAATGATCATGAAATCATTGCAGAAGTCAAAAAGGGAACCGAAGAACTTGCACGCGACCTGGATAAATCAGAGTTTACAATGCTTTTTAGCGGCCCGTACGATCGTAATAACGCTATTTTAAGTTTGTATGCAGGTTCCGGTGGCGTTGATGCCCAAGACTGGGCAGAGATGCTCCTTCGGATGTATTTGAAGTTCGCAGAAAAACAAGGATTCAAGGCAAATATTTTATCAATCTCCAGCGGTGATGAAGCGGGGATAAAAAGCGTAACCGTGGAAATATCGGGGATGTGGTCATACGGATATCTAAAGAGCGAGGCCGGAGTCCACAGACTAGTCAGACTGTCTCCATATGACGCAGACAAGGCTCGCCACACATCGTTTGCGTTGGTTGACGTAATACCTGAAATAGCGACAGAAGAAGCGCAGATTGAAGACAAAGATTTAAAGATTGAAACCTTCAAAGCGTCAGGCCACGGCGGACAAGGCGTAAACACTACAGACAGCGCAGTCCGGATTACGCACACCCCATCCGGTCTGGTTGTCACTTGCCAAAAGGAAAGAAGCCAGCTTCAAAACAAAGAGTCCGCGCTCAAGGTTTTAGCGTCCAGGCTAAAAATTATTGAGGAGAAAAAGGCAAAAAAAGAAATGTCGGAAATCCGCGGAGAAACCGTTTCAGCCGAGTGGGGGAACCAGATCCGCTCATACGTTTTGCACCCGTATAATATGGTCAAAGATCACAGAACAGGCCAAGAGACTTCAAACACCGGCGCAGTCCTTGAGGGAAATATTGACGAGTTTATAGAAAGTTTCTTGAAGTATAGTGTTGCGGGAAAATAGAAAGTTTGTTATCCTAAATAACGTGAGAAATAAATCACAAAATAAGAAAACTAGGAGAGAAAATTGATATATCTAGAAGGCGTAACAAAAATATATGACAAAAGCAGCAAAAAGGCTTTGGACAACATAAGTGTTCATATAAAGCCCAAGGAGTTCGTCATCTTTGTTGGTCTGTCAGGCGCAGGGAAATCGACGCTTACAAAACTTATAACTCATGAAGAAGAACAAACTTCCGGAAAAATTACGGTCGGTGGCATTGACTACTCAAAACTTAAAAAGAAGGATGTCCCTTATTTGAGACGGAAAATCGGGGTGGTTTTTCAGGATTTCAAGCTCTTAACCAAGAAAACGGTCTATGAGAATATCGCCTATGCCTTGGAAGTTGCCGGCATCAGTAATAAAACCATCCGAAGCAGAGTTCCTCAGATTTTGAAAATGGTAGGACTTGAAAACAAAGGTAAAGATTTTCCAAACATGCTTTCAGGAGGAGAAAAACAAAGGGTAGCTATCGCAAGAGCGCTTATTCATGACCCCAAAATCTTAATTGCTGATGAGCCAACAGGAAACCTTGACCCTAAAAACGCCTGGGAAATTATAGACCTGCTTTTAAAAGTAAATGAATATGGCACGACCGTTATTTTAACGACACACAATAAAGAAATAGTAAATACACTAAAGAAAAGGGTTATTACGCTCAAAAATGGTAAACTAATAAAAGATCAAGAAGTAGGGAGATATACACTACAATAATGTTTACAACACTTTACAGACTTATTAAAACCGGCTTTACGAACTTCCTTCGAAACGGATGGTTGTCTTTGGCGTCCACTATTATCATGACTTTGACATTATTTATTATCTCAATCTTTCTTATCGGCAACATAGTACTAAATCAAGGCATCCAAGCGATACAAGACAAAATAGATATCAGCGTTTACCTGAATGATAACATCAAGGGACAGACAGTCCTTGACCTGCAAAAAGAGCTGTCAGACAACCAAGATGTAAAAAAAGTGAGATACGTTTCAAAGGACGAAGCAAAACAAAAATATCAGGAAAAGTTTAAAAACAACCCTCAGCTCAGAGAATCTCTCGATACTAGCGGGGAAAATCCACTTCCGGCCAGTTTGGAGATCAAGGCTTACGACCCCCAAAAATATAATTCTCTTTTGCCTGTCTTTGAAAAAGAAAAATATAAGCCTATTGTCAGGAAGGTCAGCTATAAAGACAACAAAGAAACTATAGACCGGCTTGTAAAGCTTACGCAATTTATCAAAACCGTAGGATGGAGCGTAGCAATTTTCCTAATGGCCACATCTCTGATAATTATTTACAACACTATCAGAACAGCTATCTACACACATAAAAACGAAATAGAGATAATGAAACTTGTTGGCGCAAATCCATGGTTTATCAAGGGGCCTTTTCTTGTTGAGGGCATAATGTATGGAGTATTTGGCACTATTGCAGCCTTAACTGCCTTATATATTCTTCTTAAACTGCTTGTTAATTTCTTAAACAGCTATTTTGATACAGGAGACATTGGAAACAACGTATTCGGATTTCTACTGCAAAATCTTGGATCTCTAATCGTCTTGATGCTTGGTGTCGGCATCGCTATTGGCGTCACTTCAAGCTTCATAGCCATCAGAAAATATCTCAAAAAATCCTAGCTATTGAGTCTTCCCAACATCACGAAGAAACGAATTCCTAGCGTGGTTTTGAAAGGCAAATTTTTAAGTGACCGAGTGCTTTAAAAAGACCGATTAGCCTTTAGGCCGACTGAAGGAGTCCGGTTTTTTAAAGATGAGGAAATTTAAAAACGACACCTTGAAAAACCGTTAGCTAGCATTTTTTGTTACTTTTTGATGCCAAAAAGTTTATAACCTCCTTATGCTTGACTTAACTCTCAGCCTTTGAGAGAATGCCCTGGTTGCCCGAAAAACATTAAAAGAATAGGACGACATAAATATCATTCAAACTAAAGGGGGAGCCTTGAATAGTACTGGCAGAACAAGTACTTCTTCGGACTCAAAAAACATTATATGAATATGAAATCCAGCTCATTGCAAAAAGCATTTGCGGTCATTTTGCTATTCTCTATTTCTTTGATTACCGTGCCCACGAAAACACAGAATGCCGAGGCAGCAACGCTCGAAGAAGTAAACGGCAAGATAGATCAAGTCTCTAAGAACCTTGAGGCAAAAAGGGGAGAAGCCACAAGCCTTCAAAACCAAATTGACATTATCGATGGGCAAGTTGCCCAGCTTCAACTTCAGATGGAAGCAACCCAGATAGAGATAGAGACAACGACCCAAAAAATCAAAGAAGTCGAGGTAGAACTCAAAAAACAACAGGCTGTTTTAAATGAACATTTGCGTGTTATCTATGAGGAGTCCAATACTTCTCCAATGGAGCAGATAGCCAGTTCAAACAGTTTTGCCGATTTTGCAGACAAAAGCGAGTACCTGCAGGTAATGCAGGGCGAGATCAAGACCGCTATGGAAAAAATAAAAAAACTGAAAAACGAGCTTGATCAAAAGAAAAAGAGCCTTGATGAAATGAAAAAGAGCCAGATTTTACAAAAACAGGGGATGGATCAGCAAAAGGCGTTAAAAGATTCACTCCTTGCAAAAGCTAACTCCGATGCCGCAGGTCTTCAGAACCAACTTGACGATCTCTACGCCCAAAAGGCAGCCTTGTCCGTACAGTTCGGCGAAGGAATATCACGCGGTTCGTCCGGGTATCCTTTTGGCAACCCTCCGCCAAGGAATATAATAGATACGCCAGACCCTTGGGGATACCTAATAGGCGAGTGTACATCATACGTTGCGTGGAAAAGAGCAGCAGCAGGCAGACCTGTCCCAAGAGCAGCGGGTAATGCCGGACAATGGGCAGGCATGGCAAATGGCGGCCCAACACCTGGAGCCGTTGCAGTCTTTCCATATATCGGCGGCTATGGGCACGTAGCTATAGTCGAGGCAGTTTACGGGAACGGCACAATCCTCATCTCAGAGTACAACTGGATACCATACTCGTTCTCAACCCGGGTTATCAATCCTTACAACTACGGCACAGTATACATCAACTAGGTCTCTTGCAAGGTTCGACCCGCTTAGCGGGTCGAACCTTGTTGACAGGTCATTCCCATTAGCAGATAATGTTTATGTTATGCCAAGCAAGAACACTGTCAAAAAATTTGTTCCCGACGGGATTTATCATATTTATAATCGCGGAGTTGAAAAACGCTCTATTTTTCCCGACAAAAAAGATTATCAGGTCTTTTTGCAGCTTTTGAAGACGTCATTATCTCCAGAAGAAGAACGAGACTATATGGGGTACACTAGAGTTAAGGACAAATCAGAATCCTTAGAGCTTATTGCATATTGTCTCATGCCAAATCATTTTCATTTATTGGTCAAACAACTCGACGAAACAAGTATGACCGAGTTTATGAGAAGTATTTCAAATGCATATGTCGCATATTTCAATAAAAAATATAAACGTGTTGGTAGCCTATTTCAGGGAACATACAAGGCCGTACTAGTTGATAGGGATGAGTATCTTGTCCATCTTTCACGCTATATTCATATGAACCCATTGGACATAAACATTAAATTAGACGAATACCCTTATTCCAGCTATAAATATTATTTGGATGATGCCACGAAGCCAACATGGCTAAATCACTATGCAATTATTGAACAATTTAAAACATCGAATGAATACAAAGAATTTGTAGAAGATCTAAAAACAGATTCCCTACAAATCATTAAACCCCTAACCCTAGATTAGAGGTTCAACCTATCAATAGGTTGAACCTCTTTGTTTTTTTGTAACTCTTATACTTGCGTTCTTCCTCTTATGCTGTAAAATAACATTGCTACCATAAAAATCTTGACAAGGTGGTAGTAATTGTTATGATATAGTGTGTAGAGGGGGAACAATGAGAAATTCCAAAACCAGAATTTCAAATTACAAAACAAAAACAAAGCAAAATCTATCAAATGCATTTTATAGAGCTATTTGTATCGTGGCTCTTTTTTTGATAGCTGTAGTTTTCGTCCCTTCGCAAAGCAAACCGGCCTATGCCGAGATGACCGAACAAGAATATAACCAGCAAATAAACAATCTAACCTCACAAAAGAACGCTACAAATCAAAGCTTAAACGGAAAGAAAGTGGAAGCCCGAACATTAAGCGGAGAAGTGGCTAAGTTTGATGATCAAATCAATACCATCCAATCACAAATAAACGCTACTCAGGCTCAAATGAACTCAATCAATTCTCAGATAGAAGATACAACTAAAAAGATAGCAGAGACCGAGGCAAACCTTAAAATAAAAAGAGAGTCATTAAATGAGTACTTGCGGGTGATATATGAAGACAGCAATACATCAACCATGGAAACAATTGTTGCCTCTAACAGTTTTTCTGATTTCGTAGATAAAACTGAGTATATTTTAACGATGCAGGAAAAAGTAAAAGAAACAGTTAATGAAATCAAGAATCTAAAAAAAGAGCTGGAAAATAAAAAAGCTGAGCTGACAAAAAAGGGCCAGGAAGTCAAAGAACTGAAATCTCAGCAAGTCGCCCAAAGACAAGGCCTTGATAATCAAAGAGCAAGCAAAGACCAGCTGTTACAAAGTACTAAGGGGCAAGAGGCTGCATATCAAAACCAACTCGCTTCCATACAAAAACAAATGGAAAACGCCCGAGTAGCTTATGAAGCGGCTATAGCAAGTAGCAGTAGCAGCGGGGAATCAAGCTATACAGGAGGCGGCGGTAGCGGATACTTAATATGGCCATCAGCCGGAAGTTTAACCCAAGGATATGGCTGTACAGAGTTTGCACAGTGCGGTAACCCGAGCGGACCTTACGGTGGAAAAATTCATAACGGCCTTGATATTTCGATGGGCTATCCAGGAACTATAAAAGCTGCAGCAGACGGAAGCGTATATGATACCGGGTCTGCATACAACTCACAAGGCTGGGGAAACTGGATTGCAATAAGACATCCTAACGGACTCGTGACTTTATATGCTCATTTAAGCAGCATTGCTGTTGGCCCCGGGCAAAGTGTAGCCAAAGGACAAGCCATAGGCACCGAAGGAAACACAGGATTTTCATTTGGCTCGCATCTCCATTTTAGTGTCTTTACGAACTTCATCCTCTACAATACTCCTTCCTATCATGGACCGAAGTATGAAGGTACAACCGACCCCCGAGGTTTTTTATAGCCCCGTAACTTTGTAAATTAAACATAAAAGTATTATAATAATGCTCGTGACAAAGAAAACTAGTGAGAAATTTTCAAATTCATTTTTCAAGGCATCTATTATAGTTGTTCTCTTTGTCATGTCTTTGGTGGTGGTTCCATCCGGCGACACATCAGTAGTTCATGCAAGCCTGCAGGACGACTTAAATGCCGTCAATGCACAGCTGGACGCCACAAACCAGAGTGTTGCGGCAAAAAAGGATGAGATTAAAACACTCGGGGATGAGATTAATATGTTAAATGAACAAATTAATCAAACTCAACTCCAGATACAGTCGACTGAATATAAGATCCAACTGCTTGGAGAAAAAATTACCCAAACAGAAAAAGATCTGACAATACAAAAAGATACGCTCAATGAATACCTGCGGGTAATCTATGAAGAGTCAAATACATCTCCGCTAGAGCTGATCGCCAGCTCAAATAGTTTTTCTGACTTTGTCGATAAAAGCGAGTATCTGCAAACTATGCAGATGAAAATCCAAGATACGGTTGAGAAAGTTAAGCAGATGAAGGCAGACTTGGAAAACAACAAAAAGGAAACCGAGAAGATGAAGGATCAGCTTATTTCCCAGAAATCGGATCTTGCAGGTAAAAGAGCGGGGAAAGACACCCTACTTTCTATGGCTCAAACTAATGCCGCCCTACTTCAGCAAGACGCCAATAGCTTAATAGCAAAAAGAGGTACTCTTTACTGTCAAATTTACGGCGGCTGCGGCGACCCAAACGGAAATCTCATTGTTGTAAATGATAACAATCCTCCTTATACATACTACAGCCAGAAAGATCCTGCTTGGGCTAACTTTGAATATTCACCCGGTTGGTATATGTGGTCAGATGGATGCCTTATTACTAGCTACGCAATGGTACACACCATGCTCGGTAGTCCGATAAATCCCCAGCAAGAAGCAATCAAAGACGGTCCTTACAGCGGTGGAAATATGGGACACTCAGGCGACGAGAGAGCTGTCGGTAATCCTCCCGACTGGAGCCAGGTAAACGCAGCTCTGGACGCCGGGAAGCCGGTTATAGCAAACTACAGCGGCATGCATTTCATAGTCATTATCAAACATTCAGGGGATACTTACTTTGTAAACGACCCTTACTTCGAAATAGGCCATAAATACTCCAGCAAAAGTATCAATAAGGTACTGATCTACTAATTTTCTCCAAATATACGATTGATTTTTACTGCTTGAGAGTATATGATATTTGAGTATTTTAAATATCTATGAAGAACAAGAAAAATTTATTAATATCTCTTTTTATTGCATTTCTCCTTTTTTCAGGAGGATATGTCTTGGGTTATGCAAGGTCTCTGCCAACGGGCAACATACTCCCGCAAATCACGAATAAATTTTCCCAGAAACCCGTCGACTTTGGACTTTTCTGGAAAGCATGGGATACGGTTAACGATAAATTTGACGGAAATCTCGATCCGCAAAAAATGCTTTACGGCGCTATCTCCGGCATGGTTCAGTCCACCGGCGATCCATATACCGAGTTTTTCACGCCTGACGAAGCTAAAAACTTTGAGAATGACCTTTCGGGCACTTTTTCAGGCATCGGCGCAGAGATTGGCATAAAAAATGATAAGCTGACCGTTATAGCCCCGCTTCCGGATTCTCCTGCGGCAAAAGCAGGTCTAAAGGCGGGAGATTATATCAAGAAAATAAACGATGAGAGCACCACGGGAATGCCCGTTGATACCGCCGTCATGAAAATCCGCGGACAAGAGGGAACAGACGTAAAACTAACTATTTCACGAGCAGATAAAGATCAGGACTATACTATTAAACGAGCAAAGATCGATGTCAAAAGTGTAAAATACTCCATCGATAACGGAATTTTGAAGATTACTGTTTCAAGATTTGACAAAGATACAGCCACTCTAATCAGAGAGGCAGAAGACGCGGGTATGTCACAGAATGTACGAGGAGTAGTACTTGATCTCAGAAACAATCCGGGCGGACTTTTGGACAGCGCTATCGACGTATCAAGTGAATTCATAGAAAAGGGAACCGTTGTCAGCGAGAAAGAGGAAAAAAGCGGGAAAAGCACAGCCTCCAAAGCAAGCGGAAACGGTAAAATGACAGATAAAGGGAAGTATCCGTTAGTGGTTCTAATTAATAAAGGTTCGGCATCAGCGTCTGAAATAGTTGCCGGAGCAATCCATGATAATGGAAGAGGACAGCTGGTTGGAGAGAAATCATTTGGGAAAGGATCGGTCCAAGAACTAGAGAACCTACCGGATGGTTCAGAGCTTAAAATAACGGTTGCGCACTGGTACACACCAAAGAATATAAATATCAACAAAGCGGGTATCACACCGGATGTTGTTGTAGAGCTGACAGATGCTGACTTTAACGCGAACCGTGATCCACAAATGGACAAGGCACTGGAAATACTAAAATAAGGAGATAAAATGGTAAAAATAATTTTTCTGGAAAACGTAGAAGGAAGTAAAGTTGGTGACATAAAAAATGTCCCAGACGGTTACGCAAGAAACTTTCTTTTGAAAAAAGGGCTGGCCGTTATAGCGACCGATGAAGAGATGAAAAAGATAGAAGTGCGACTTGAGAAAATAAAAAAGGAAGAACAGAGTAAGGTTGAGACAGCAGAGAAAATGGCAGAAAAACTGGCAACTGTAAAAGTAAAACTGGAAATGCAGGCCGGAGAAGAAGGAAAACTTTTTGGCTCTGTAACAAACCGTGATGTAGCAGATAAACTGTCTGAGATGGGTTATGAAATAGACAAAGCGAACATAGAGTTTCCAGAAACTATCCGAGAAAAAGGCGAGCACATCGCACACGTGAAACTCGGCCACGGCGTATCAACCGACATCACCATTGAAGTGGTCCCGGCCATCGGCGAGAAATAAAAAAAGTCCTTCTTTTTTGTCATTCCGGACTTGATCCGGAATCCAGACTAATTAAATCTGCTAAAGCAGTCATATTTTTTTTACTCCACTTTTTTAGAAAAAGTGGAGTAAAAATCGCGACTTATGGCGGCGACAAAGTGTCGGATTGCAGCTCACTCAGGTTTGAAAAAATGAACTCGCTAGAACGCTCAGACAACATTATTTTCAAAATCTTCGTTCACTTTA
>JAUSJO010000007.1 GCA_030647205.1 bacterium | reverse complement strand
AATGGAATCCGAGGGATATCTTTTGATTCGAGATGGATTCCAAATGTGTTTTCGATCGCTTGAGGGCCTAAAAAGTCCTTCCCCATGATTTCTTCTGCTTCCTTAAAAATGTCAGCGTTCGTTTTAAATCCCTTTAAAGTTTCCAAATGTGGGGCCATTTCCTCTTTCAGTTCTCCTGCCCTTTTTATATCACCCTCATCCAGGGCCTGCCGAAGAGACTCTTTGAGTGTTGAGAGTTCTTCGTTGGATTCTTCTGCTGCTGTTTCGTTTATTTCTTTCATGGTTTTTTATATTAAATTTAACTTCGGCGGGAAAGGGTCGCTCCCGGCTTGCCCGAATGTTTTATGGAACTAAAAAAATCAAGATAAAAATTATTTTCTCCAGACCCCACAAAAACAAATCCCTTTGATAGAGGGCAACTCTTTGTTAAAATGGCAAGGTCTTTTTGCAGTATAATTCCATTATTTTTTTGATAAACCAAGCTATCATATATAACTTCCGAAACAGACGGTTTGGTTAACTCTGTTATCTTTAAGTTTTTTATAATATCATTATTTTCCGATTTCTTTCCCCCTCTGATCCTAAGATCCTTGACGAAATCTAATGCGGCAGCAAACTCCTCGAAAGCCCTTTCGTATTCTATTGGTATTTCCTGACCATCAAAAATATTTCTCTTTAAATATCCAATGACGGTAGCGTTATGGGACATAACGTCCACATTATAATCCAACGGATGCTTCGTAACTAGAGCCCAGCCTTTTCGGGGCAGTTCGTTGATTAGTCCTTCTTTTTTTAATGCCCTCTTACACTGTCTACCCACCATAATAGGTTTAGAGACATCCTTTGCGATTTTTTCCATCTTCATAATTGTAAGGTCTTTCCCATCGGGAGCTTTGTCTGTTCTGAGCACAAGAAACTGAGCAAGTATTTTGGCATTTTCCAGCTCTTCCTTAGAAAATGGAATTTTAGGGACATCTTTTGATTCGAGATGGATTCCAAATGTGTTTTCGATCGCTTGAGGGCCTAAAAAGTCCTTCCCCATGATTTCTTCTGCTTCCTTAAAAATGTCAGCGTTCGTTTTAAATCCCTTTAAAGTTTCCAAATGTGGTAACATTTTCTCCTTTAGACTCCCCGCTCTTTGCATATCCCCCTCGTCCAAGGCTTGCTGAAGAGCTCCCTTCAGATTTGAAAGCTCTTCGTTAGATTCTTCTGCTGTTGTTTCGTTTGTTTCTTTCATGGTTTTTGTTTATGAACAGCGCGCGAAGTTTGTTCCCAAATGATCTTGGTTAAAATAAGCATTTTGATGTACAAGTGTTGTCCCGCTTCCTCCCGGCTGTAAGTAAACTATTATAAAATGCCCCCTTGAGTCTTTGGTTCCTGTGATTATTCCATTGTAACCAAACATATTTTCCCCATTATTTGCATAGTAAACTGCACTATCATAGAAAGCTTCAACAGGGGTTTGTCTTGTCAGCTGTGTTATGGCCTGTTTTTCAAGCGCCGCACCTAACCTCTTGGCTGAGCTACTGTTACCTTCATACCATATATCTTTTAAAAAAGGACGGGCATTATTAAAGCTGTCTATCGCGTCCTTGTACTCCAAAGGCATTTTCGAGGATTGCGGGAACACTTCATTCTCTAAATATTCTTTTACCATATCGGTTTGACCCAAAATATCACGATCCAAAGAACCGGGCACACAACTTGTCCCGACCAGGGCCCAGCCCTTGCGAGGTGTCTCATCAATAAAAAAGGCCTCATTATACTCATCTTCAAGTCTAATTGGATTTAATTTGCAGTTTCTTTCTAGGCTCCCCTTCCCGGCACTACTGATAATCCCATTGATTGTCAGCATATTTAAAGGCAAATTTTCAATATTGTCACCTAACTTATCAACTCTAAGTATCAGTGCCTGGCCAAGCTCTTTTGCCTTTTCAAGCTCTTTTATTGAAAAGGGTATATCCGGCACCTTTTCTTTTTCTATCTTTGTACGCAAAACATTCCCGACTTCTTCCGGACCTAAGAAATCATTCCCCAAGATCTCGCTTGCTTTTTCGAGAGATACCGTAAGTCCCTCTTTTAGCACTTCTAAATGAGGTGATATTTGATCTCTTAGTTCACCCGCTCTTTGCATATCACCGTCATTCAGAGCTTCACGAAGAGACTCTTTGAGTGTTGAGAGTTCTTCATTTGATTCTTCTGCTATTGTTTCGTTTGTTTCTTTCATAGCTTTTCTGTTAAACTTTAACTTCGACGGGAAAAAGAAACGCCCAGAGTACTACCGTACTGATAGCCAGGACGATCGCTACCAATATACAACCCCTCAGCATTGAAAGTGCCAACAGTAACTATCCCGCCGCTAGAGTCGCGCCGTGAGGTCCAAGTGTATTTATCTAGAAGTAGTCTTTCGTCGATATTTTGATAAACTGCAATAACATCATACAACACCTCAACTGGTGTTTGCCTTGTCAGCTGACTAATAGAAAGATCTTCTAGTTTTTTGGCAGCAGCTTGCCAGTCACCTTCTGCCAAGCTCGCTATAGATGACTTTTGTGATTCGAACTCATCTATAGCTGCCTGATACTCTACTGGTACAGATCTATTTAGAAAAACTTGATCCTTAAGATAGTCAACAATAATCTCGGTTTGTTCAAGATATTTCTCACCATTTGAACCCGGTATAGTTTCCTTGGAGACCAGAGCCCAACCAAGCTTGGCTGTTTCTTCTATATAAAACTTTTCATTCTCATACCAATCATCTCCATATAAAAGTTTTCCACCATCTTTGTCCTTACCTGAAAGTAACTCGCCAATTTTCTCCATCGTCAACGGTCCACCGTCAGAAGCTTTCCCTGTCCTTAGAATAAGAGTTTGTCCTAATTCCTTGGCCCTTTCTAGTTCACTGCGTGTAAAAGGAATGACTGGTACTTCATCTATTTCAATCCCAAGTGCCTTTTTAATTTCATCCGGACCAAAGAAATCTTTCCCCATAATTTCCTTTGCCCTTTCGGAAGGCAACATGACTTCGTCTTTCACCGCTTCAAGATGGGGCATTATCTTTTCCCTTAGCTCACCCGCTCTTTTCATATCACCCTCACCTAGGGCCTGTCGAAGAGACTCTTTGAGTGTTGAGAGCTCTTCATTTGATTCTTCAGGATGATTGATTTGTTCTTTATTATTCACATTAACTCCTCCTCGACATTGCAGCAAAAAAATCTCCGCTGACCAACCCGTTTGCTGGCCTGGCAAAAACCTTTTGCCCACCCATACCGACTATCCCACGATCAGGCATAAATCCATTAGTCCAAATTGTATTGCCACCGTAAAGAGGTTTTTCTCTCTTCTTTTTACGAGAATCATGCAAAAAACGATCATAAGCAACCTCCACCGGCGTAGGACGAAGCAAACGGTTGATTTTAAGATCTACTAACGTCTTTGATACCGTGAGATCCAGAATTTGTTGAGACATCAGGTCCTTAATTTTATCCTTTTTTTCCTCTAGTTCACGGACTGCTTCTTGATACTCCTGCGGCAGACTCCTTCCAAGAAACTCGTTAGCAAAAAATGACCCAACTAAAATTTCAGTCTGCTCTAAGTAGTCCGTCCCAGCAGTAGCCATCATTGGTCTCCCGGATATTATGGCCCACCCGGTCCTTGGTGTCTCTCTATTAAATACCGCTTCGTCCCACCACCAGTTGTGTGCATATCTTGAAGGGGAGATTCCATCAAAACTAGTTATCTCCTCCATTCTTTCCATAGTAAGGGGGTCGCCATCTGAATCCTTGTCTACTCTTAGGACGAGAATATCTCCCAGGTTTTTTGCAGACTCTAGGTCCTCCCTATCGAAAGGAATTTTTGGGATATCTTTTGCATCAATGTTTAGCTTAAAAGCTTTTTCTGCCTCTTCGGGACCAAAGTACCCTCCCTCACCCATAATCTTCCTTGCGGTCTCGGGAGAAATTTCAATCTCCTCTTTTAGCACTTCTAAATGAGGTGATATTTGATCTCTCAGTTCATCCGCTCTTTGCATATCACCATCATTCAGAGCTTCACGAAGAGACTCTTTGAGTGTTGAGAGCTCTTCGTTTGATTCTTCTGCTGTTGTTTCGTTTGTTTCTTTCATGGTTTTTCTATTAAACTTTAACTTCGACGAGAGAAAACTGTTCCTAAGTAATTGTCTTTATATGCAGGGTAAGGGCAAAGTATTGATAATGAATTCCTAGAATTATCAATAGATAAAAAACCCTGTTTATCTGAATTACGGCTTTTTGTCCATATCTCCTGTCCTTGATACAGCCGTTCTCCTCTAGTTTTATAACAAACGAACATATCATAAAAAACTTCGGTTATTGATGGCCTTAACATTTTGTTTCCCTCCAGGCTTTCCAGAATATCTATCGCTTGCACAACATCCTCTCCTTTTGCACTTTCTTGAAGCTTAAGAATCAGGTCTGATTTTTCAAATAACTCTCCCATTGCCTTTTTCTCAATATCCGATAAACCGGATGATTTTGCCGCTATCAGTTCACTTAAAAGCGCACTTGTCTGTACGTCATAACAGTTATTTTTTGATGTTACCAAAACTTCTTTAGAGACAAGGGCCCAGCCTTTTTCGGGCGTTTCTTCGCTAACTGTTTCTAAAGATAAAGGATGAATTTGAGTGTTTCTTAAATTGCGTTTTCCCTCTTCATTCAGGTAGGCGCCTTTTAGTTCTTCATAAATTTTCCAACCCCTTAAGCTTTCTCCGCGAGCAGTTTTATTGACCCTTAAAATCAAAAATTGTCCCATTTCCTTGGCTCTTTTAAGGTCTTCTTCAGGAAATGGAATTGTCGGGATGTCTCTGCGGTCAATCGGCTGACCAAGAGCCAGTTCAACCTCTTCCGGACCAAAGAACTCTTCTCCCATTATTTCTTTTGCTTCCTCGGGAGTAACTTTTATCTCCTCCTGCAGAGCCCTAAGATGCGGCATTATTTCAATCCTAATTTCACCCGCTCTTTGCATGTCGCCATCATCCAAAGCTTGCTGAAGAGCCCCCTTCAAGTTTGAGAGTTCTTCATTAGACGCTTCCGGATTTGTTTCGTTTACTTCGAGCATAACACTATCATAAACTTTTTAAAGGCTATCCGAAAGCTTTTCTCCTCCGAGTACATGCAGATGAAGATGCTCAAAGTCAGCCTGCGCATCTTTACCGGTATTAACAATAATCCGATAACCGCTTTCTTTAATGCCTTTTTTCTCTGCCGCTTCCCGCGCTTTAAGCAAAAGTCTGCCAAGGAACTCTTCAGAATCTTGGATTTCATTCAAAACTATGTGATTTTTGGGAATAACCAAAACATGCACCTTCGCCACAGGATGAATATTCTCAATAATCATTATATCCTCATCTTGATATAGGTATGTTGCCGGAATCTTGCCATCTGCTATCTGGCAAAATACACAAGTCTCAACTCTATTGTCACTCATTATTTTCTCCTTTGTACCTATTCTATCTTCAGATCAATGTTTTGCAAATCCTAAGTTGTATTCCCGGCATGATTTTTTCAAAGAGATTTCTCTTGCGACTATCGAAGACAAAGCGAGGGTAAAGTGAACGAAGATTTGAAAAGAATGTTGTCTGAGCGTTCTAGCGAGTTCATTTTTTCAAACCTGAGTGAGCTGCAATCCGACACTTTGTCGCCGCCATAA
>JAUSJO010000006.1 GCA_030647205.1 bacterium | reverse complement strand
TCCGGTCAGAATGCAACTTTCAATTTCAAGATTAAGGCACCAGCTACACCAGGAGTACACACCATGCTCTTTGTTCCTGTGCTTGAAGGTGTACAACAATTTAATAACATAGGCATGTATTTTTATACTAGGGTGCAGTAGGGGCTCAATCAGCGTTTAATGCTGCTATTTTTTCACAAGAATAATAAAGAAACTTGTAAAAGATGACCGTAAAAGAGTCGACTCCTATGGTGTAAGATATCATTTGTTTTAATAATTAATTTAGTTATTTTATAGATTATTATTGTGTTTTTAAAACAGAAAGTTTATCATTTGATTTATCTAATGATTAGTTATAAACCCAAGTTTAATGAAGGAAGTTAAAAAATGAAAATATCAAAGTCTTTTAAGAAAACCAAAGTAAAGATTATATTCGCGGGATTATTGATCGCTGTAGTAGCTGGGGTAACCGTAGTAGTATGGACTGTATATAAGAGTAATAACAATCCCGAAGTTGCTCAAGTAGAACCGTCAAAAGCCACCAAAAATGTAAAGCTCGATAGCGAGAAAGTCACTGTAACTGAAAGTAAGCCTGTACAGGCGCCGGCAGAAGCTAAAAAAGATCCCAAGCAGAAACAGAATTTTGCAGAGAAAGATTTTGGTTTTAGTTTTTCATATCCAGGATCATGGTCTTCTCTAGCATGTGGTTCTGGTTCCTCCGCTCTTAATGGTCTCAGCTCAGTTCTTTTATCGCCAGAAGGAAATTCTCTTCCTGGATGCGGCTGGCTCAGAGTACCAGAAACTGCACAAATCAACTTTTTCACAGTCAGTCCGGCTGTTGATTCATATGAAGATGCAAAAAAGCAAAATACGGCATTTTATACTTCACACAACTGGACTAATGTTGAAATTAATGGAAAGCAGATGTTAAAGACTGAGACTACATGGAGTGGAGCTGGCGGCCTTATCCCTGCCGGGACAAAAACAGTAGATTACCTTTATCTTGACTCCGGCAAGAACAAACAGTTCAAAGCAACCTACTGGCTGAGAGGTGCAGACAAAGACCACCTTAGCGAATTTGAGGATTTGATAAAGACTTTGTCCATAGATCTCTAGTTCCAGAAAACTACACTTTACAGAACCTAGAATTAAGTTGGTGCTAACTTGATTCTAGGTTTTTGCGTTGGTGTGGTGCTCCGTAACTGGCAAATTTTATAGAATTTATCCAGAATTCACTAGCGAAGAGCAAAACGCTGCTTATAATTATTGTGGTGAGTTGAGTTCTGAACTGTTTTATGCTAGAATTTACCAGTGATTAAGAATAAAATCTATGCAAATCTCATAAGAGAGCTGGCGATTACTGACTTCAAGCTTAAATATAAAGGCTCATTTTTCGGTTATTTGTGGTCGCTTGTTAAGCCCCTTTTACTTTTTCTTGTTTTATATACTGTTTTTACAAAGATATTTAAACTAGGAAACTCTATCCCTGACTACCCGGTGTATTTGCTTTTAGGTATTACTCTTTGGGGATTTTTTGCTGAAACGACAAATTTGTGTATGAATTCTATTGTTGGGAGAGGAGACCTTATAAGGAAAGTTTACTTTCCTAAACTAATTTTGCCAGTTTCTTCAAGTATCAGTTCTCTTATAACCTTGGTCTTAAATCTTTTTGTTGTTTTTGGTTTTGCCCTATATACGCATGTTCCACTAACGATTAACCTATTGCTTCTTCCCCTTGTAATACTAGAGTTTTATGTGCTTGTTTTGGGCGTTTCTTTTTTTCTCGCCTCGTTATTTGTTCGCTTCAGAGACGTTGGTCATATATGGGATGTTCTGCTTCAAGCTCTTTTTTATGCCACGCCAATCATATATCCGCTTACACTAGTGCCGAACAGGCTTTTAAAAATCATTATGCTAAATCCGGTTGCCCAGATCATCCAGGATTTTAGGAGAATAGTGATTTCTCCTAAAATAGAGTCATCAGTAAGTGTAAATGGAATAGTACTTGGCTTATTCCCATATGTTTTTACCGTAGTAGTTTTTATAGTTGGCTATTTTATCTTCCAAAAAATGGCCGTGAAGTTTGCAGAAGAAGTTTAAATTAATTAAAAGTTAAAATGGCCACAAAAGATAATAAAAAAACATCCGATAAAAGAGAAGTCGCCATGAAGATTGAAAATATTTCAAAGACTTTTCGTATTCCTCATGAAAAGCACACAAGCTTAAAGTCGGCCGCCTTAAACGCCTTTGAAAAAAAGACTTATGAAGAGTTTGTTGCCCTGAAAGATGTGAGTTTTGAGGTAAAAAAAGGCGAGTTTTTTGGCATCATTGGCCGTAACGGCAGTGGAAAAAGCACCTTGCTTAAAATACTGGCTGGCATCTATATGCCAGGCAAGGGCAAGGTTGACATTAAAGGGAAGCTTTCTCCTTTTCTCGAACTCGGAGTTGGGTTTAATCCCGAGCTTACCGGAAGAGAAAATATCTTCCTTGGTGGCGCGGTTTTGGGGCTATCAAAAAAGGAGATTGAGGGGAATTTTGATAAAATAGTGGCCTTTTCTGAGTTGGAAGAGTTTGTCGACATGAAGTTCAAAAACTTTTCTTCGGGGATGCAAGTACGTCTTGCCTTCGCCCTAAGCATCTTTGCCCATGCAGATATACTTTTGATGGACGAAGTTTTGGCGGTTGGTGATAGCAATTTTCAGACAAAGTGTATGGATGAGTTTAGCAGGTACAAGAAGGAAGGTAAAACAGTAGTCCTTGTCAGCCACAGTATGGATAGTATAGAGAAGCATTGTGATAGAGTTCTTTATCTAGAAAAAGGGAAGATTAAAGGTGTCGGGAACGCAATCAAGATGGTGAATATATATAATATGGACAATGTCTCCTATCAAGAAGGGAAGGAAGAGGTAGAGGGGTCTGGGAACAAAAATGCCAAAATTATGGTTGATAAAAAAGCGACTATCGAGAAGGCAGAGTTTTTAGATAAGGACTTGAAAAATCGAAAAATCTTTATAACAGGAGATAAGATGACCATAAGGGTCCACTATAAAGTCAATAACAGTATCAAGCTTCCCGTTTTTGGTATCGCGATTTATAAAGATATGGAACAGATTGTTTATGGCACCGGTAATGAAAGAAGGGGTGTTGTCTTCAAATCCATTGACCCGGGCAGAGGTTACGTTGATTTTATCTTTGAGCAAATGCCATTGTTGGAGGGAAGTTATCAGGTTTCTGTAGCTATCGGTTCTAAAGCTGGGCTAATAGAGAAACAAGACAGAAAATATCCCCTCAAGTTTAATAATGGGAAGATAAGGGACTATGGTGCCTTAAGTCTTACGCCAAAAGTGAAACTAAGTGTGAAAAATACATTGACCAAATAATCATCATGAAAGAATTGCCCAAATATATTGTTTTAGAAAAAATCTACAAGTCGAGAAGTATTTGGCTAAATAAGCTCGGTGTTTTTATCCTATCAATCAACCAGCAAAGAAAGTTGGGCGGCAACAGGATCCCAAAAAATGAGAACCTTTCTTTTGAGGTTCAAACTAATCCCTCGATTCCCCCACTAGCCTGGATATGTAAGATAAGCGACGATAAATATCATTTTACAGCCGGGGAGAATGTTGAGCACTCTAAAGAGATGATATTTGAAGGGGCTTGGGATGGGGACTTTAAAGCTTCAAAAGTTGAGGATTCGGAGTTCGTTTTCGGTTCAGGGGCTGTTCTAAAAAAAGGTAAAGTCATATTTATTCCGCCAAAGCATACTTTGGAACTTCTATATGTCTTGCACGACAGGAAAGGGGAAAATATATATGTATCGAATTCCATATGCTTTATTCTGCAGTCGGCCAAGGTTAATCTGAATGGAAGCTTTTTCAAACAAATATCAGATTGCCTGAATAGTTCGGGGGATATTGCGACAAGAAGAGGTATAGACCGATATGAACAGCTCATAGCTTCTGATAGCCGATATAGTTTCTATAGAATGATGTTTTACAACTTTTCCGTAGATTCTTTTGGAAAAATCCAGATGTATAGAAAGTTACCAAAGAAATACTTTAGTAATTATCCTGAGTACAGGAAGTTTTTAAGCGATAAAACGGCACAGATATTTGCCAATGCAAGGTCTAAGGATCGAAAGTTTGCGTATAATCCCATAACTTCAGTTTCAAAAGGTTATGATTCGCCTGCAGTGTCGGTTATTGCTAAAGAGAACGGATGCGAAGATGCATTGACATTGGATGTGGTGGTGGGGGGAGTAGACGACTCTGGTACCAAGATAGCAAAAAAGCTGGGTATGAATACTACAAGCTGTAAGTATTTTGCTTCAGATAAGGTATCTAGCTTGTACATGGAGCTTAAAGGAAGGCTTAAGGATATCTCACTTGAGTTTATTGCATCAAGCGGAGTTGGTGATGACGTCACTTTCTATCCTTTTCGTAAAGAATTAAAAAAGAAACTCTTTTTAACCGGTATTTATGGTGATGCTGCATGGGGGAGAGTAGGTATGCTTGCTTCAAAGCTATCTAGCGGAGAAGAGCCCTTAAATCCGGGACTACCAGTACAGATTAGTTATTGCAAAAGTATAAACGAATTTCGCTTAATGACAAACTTTATATATGTTCCCCTACCATTCATTGGAGCAAGGTTCCCCTATCCTTTGAAAAAAATCTCAAATAGCCCTGGAATGAAGGAATATTCTATAGGTGGGGATTATGACAGGCCGATACCTCGCAGAATTGTAGAAGAGGCAGGAATTCAAAGAAGTGATTTTGGGGCAATAAAAAGTGCAACTGCCCCCTTGATAATGAATCATAGAGAATTGTTTAAAGAGGCCATAGAAACCGTTAGCCAGAGATATGTATTGCAGAAGTGAAAATATCAAAAATTAAACTATAGAGAAAAGAGGAAAAATGTCAGTAAAAAATCCTAAAGAATTTTGGTCCAATGTTTCAAAGCATGACGACTGGAAAAATTATATACTTCCAAGGAAGGATGATAAAGATTTCGATAATGAAGGGATGCTTGAAGCAGAAAGACTATTTTACTTTTTTGACAGTGGTAGCACTGTCCTAGAATATGGTTGTGGCATTGGTAGAGTAGTAAGATATGTTGCTCAAAGAGCGAAAAATGTGATTGGTCTTGATATAAACCCTGATTTCATAAAAAAAGCCAAAAAATATGTAGGCATGGAGAATACTTCATTCTATGCGTCTGATGAATATAATGAAAAGGAAGTTGCGGATCTGGTATATTCGCTAATGGTTTTTCAGCACAATGATAGTATAAATAGAACAAAGATGATAAAACATATACATTCTTTGTTAAAGAAAGAAGGGATTGCGATTGTCCAGTTTCCAAGAGTCGAGAGCGACTATTATCAAGAAACTGACTTTGTTCATAAGTTTACAAAACAAGAGGTTGAGGATTATGGAAAAATATTCAACCGTTTTAGGGTTGTTGAGGGGTGCCTAATAAATTACGCAACGGAGTTTAACCGAGAAATAGACCATGAATATTTCCTAATCGCAGAAAAATAGAAAATGAAAATACTTATAGTCACACAATATCTAGATAATTTTTCAGGGAGTGAGCTTTTTGTGTTGAATATTTCCAAGGAATTGACAAACAAAGGCCATAATGTTTCTGTTTTTTCTCCGGTATTAGGGAAGATTGCCAAAAAGGTGAAAGAACTAGGGATATCCGTAACTGATGATCTTTTGGATTATAAAAACGAAAAGTTTGATATTATACATGCTCAGCATAACCCTACTGCCATTCTCGCTCGTTCTGTTTTTCCTAAAACACCGATGGTATTTATGTCGCATGGTTTTCTACCTGAGCTGGAGCAGCCACCATCAATCGATCTTGGTATCGAGAAATTTATCGTACTAAGTGAGGAAACAAAAGAACACCTAGTCAAAAATCACTCAATTCCAAAAGGTAAGATAACATTTCTTAACAACTCGATTGATACAGAAAGATTTTATCCAAAAAGGAGGCCTAGCAAAAAGCCCCGAAAAATTTTGGTTATTAGCAACCATTATACGGATGAGGTTAAAAGTGTAGTAGAGGGTGCGGCGACGGAGCTCAATATGGAGGTTATGCATGCTGGGTTACCCGACAACCCTGTTCCTAGTGAAGCGATGCCAGGATACATAAACCAATCAGACATAGTTGTGACCCTAGGGTTGGGTGCGCTTGAAGCGATGGCTTGTGCTAGAAATGTGATTATTTATGATATACACGGTGCAGATGGGATGGTCGATGAAAAAAACTTCTTTGAAATTAGAAAGAATAATTTTTCGGGGAGGCGATATAAATATAAATACTTAAAAGACTCTTTTAAGAAGGAGCTTTTAAAATACAGCCCCATGGCAGGCGAACAATTAAGAAAAATTGTTCTGAAGGAACATGCATTTAAGAAGATGGCAGAAGACTTACTAAAGCTTTACAGCGCGGTTAAGGATTCAAGGGTGGAGACGAGCTTTAAGAAGCTTGCACTATATAACGAGATAGAGTTTCTTGAAAGATTCAGCCCCACAAACGCCGCAATTAGAGAAGAAATAGCACAAGAAACGGCAAAAGGGCTAGAGGTTGAGAGCAAAAATAAACGTATTTTCGAGTATGAGAAGGTTATAAAAACTCAGGAGGATTTGATTGAGCAAAAAGACCAAGAAATAACGGCCATGCACAACTCTAAGTTTTGGAAGTTGAGAAATATATATGTGAGATTTGGGCCGAGGAGATTAAGAAATGTTCTTAGGAGAGCGTTAAGTGCCCTGAGAAGAGACGGTTTATCTATGTTTATGCGTAAAGTCTGGTATTTCATTTACTTTAATAAAAAAATACCGCAACAATATCCAGAGTATCAAGAGTGGATAAAAAATAATGAAAAAGTTACGGCTAGGGAGGCTAAAGCAGAGATTAAAAGGTTTAAGTATAAGCCAAAAATATCCATTATCGTTCCGGTTTATAACGTAGAACCAAAGTGGCTAGATATGGCAATAAACTCCATTAAGGGCCAGTATTATGAAAATTGGGAACTTTGCATGCACGACGACGCTTCTACTAATAAAGAAACAGTTGAACGTCTGAAAACATGGCAAAGAAAGAATGATCCTAGGATAAAAATTAGTTTTGGAAAAAAGAACCAACATATCTCTGGGGCTTCGAATGATGCCCTCAAAATGGCTACTGGGGAGTTCATTGTTTTGTTGGATAATGAAGATGAGTTGTCTCTAAATGCACTTTATGAGAATGTGAGCCTTATAAATAGGCATCCAGAGATGGACTTTATTTATAGTGATGAAGATAAGATAAACCAGAGAGGAAAGAGAGTCGACCCCTACTTTAAGCCTGGTTGGTCTCCGGATCTTCTGCTTTCGCAGATGTACACCACCCATCTTAGCTTCTATCGCAAAAAAATAATTGACAAAATCGGTGGTTTTAGAAAGGGTTTTGAGGGGGCGCAAGATCATGATTTAGTCCTAAGGTTTATTGAGCATACGGATGCAAGCAAAATAGGCCATATTCCTAAGGTGCTCTATCATTGGCGGCAAGTAGAGACATCGACTGCTTCAGCCGGTTCTGCTAAGGGTTATACTCATTTGGCTGGCAAGCGTGCTATTGGGGACTACCTCAAAAGGAACAAGATAAAAGGCAAGGTTATTGATGGTACTCCATTTGGATTTTATCGCGTTGTTTATGAGATAGAAAACAGGCCACTAGTATCTATAATTATTCCATTTCGAGATTATGCGGAAGTTTTAAAAACATGTGTTGATAGTATCATTGGTAAAACCGGCTATGACAACTATGAGATTATTTTGGTAGACAATCAGAGCAAAGAGAAGAAAACAATAGAGTATATGCGAGCCATCGAAACAAATCCGAGAGTTAGGGTCTTAAATTATAATAAGCCATTTAATTACTCAGCAATTAATAATTATGCCGTTGAAAGGGCGACCGGTGAATATGTCGTTCTCTTAAATAACGATATGGAGGTGATAGCTGGGGAGTGGCTGAGGGCCATGTTAGAGCATGCACAAAGACGGGGAGTTGGCGCTGTTGGTGCTAAGCTTCTCTACCCAAATAACACTATTCAGCATGTAGGGGTGGTCATGGGGCTTGGTATTGCCGGGCATGCGTTTAAGCGTCTTCCTGATGGGTTACCGTGTAAATTTAGTCATGCCGAAATAATTAAAAATTACAGTGTTGTTACAGCAGCATGTTTGATGGTTAAAAAAAGTATTTACAAAGAAGTAGGTGGGCTGAATGCAAAAGATTTGAAGGTGGCCTATAATGATGTGGATTTCTGTTTGAGAGTTCTAGAAGCAGGCTATAGAAATGTGTATACCCCGTATGCAAAGCTTTATCACCATGAATCTTTTACTCGTGGAGACGATGAGGAACTAAAAGAGACGAACCCGAAAGAATACAACAGAGTGTTAGCAGAAAGGGAGTATATGGAGAAAAAATGGAAGGAGTATATCAAAAATGATCCATATTATAGCCCGAACCTCACTAGAGAACATGAAAACTTCAGTATAAGGACTAAGTAATAAAAACCCTAGTTATGAAAACAAGCATTATCATACCAACATATAATAATGTCGCGCTGACAAAGAAATGTTTAGAAGCATTAAAAGACAATACATCTGCTAAATATCTAGATGATGTTATTATAGTTGATAATGCATCTACGGATGGAACGGTTGGATACCTAAAATCCACCGATTGGATCAAGGCAGTCCTGAACAAACAAAACTTGGGCTTTGCGCGAGCTTGTAACCAGGGGGCAAAAAAAGCTGGGGGCGACGCCCTGGTCTTTTTGAATAATGACACAGAGGTGCAAAGGGGATGGCTTGAGCCACTTCTTGAAAAGTTGTCTGGAGAGAAGGTTGCTATTGCTAGCCCCAAAATGATTTTTCCAAACGGAAAGATCCAACATGCCGGTATAGTGGTATCAAACGATTATATCCCCAGGCATCTTTATTATAACGAAGACCCGGACAAGGAATCTGTGAATAAAACACGCGAATTTCAGGCAGTGACGGCTGCTTGTATGGCGATAAAAAAGGATGTTTTCGAGGAAGCAGGCGGTTTTGATGATGGTTATGTGAATGGTATGGAAGATATCGATCTTTGCTTCAAAGTGAAAAAGTTGGGATATAGAATATTTTATTGCTCTGATAGTCTTGTGATACATCATGAGAGTGTGAGTGAAGGCAGATACAAGGCTACAAATAAAAATGAAGAGATTTTTCTCAAGAAATGGAAAGGGGGAGTGATCCCGGACGAAGAAAGATATTATCGGGAAGACGGTTTCAGCAGGTTTTTTATTGCTGATAGAAATCTAAAGAACAGATTTCTGGTAAGTAGTGGAGCAGCCAAGAAGAAATCGACATCTTTCAGGGTAGCAAGGATAGTTTATATTTCTGTCTATAGATTAGTATTTGCCATTAAGTTACTATTAACCTTGGATTTCAAGACATTATCGAAAAAAATAAGGAAGGTCAGAGATGCCAGAGGTTAGTATTATTGTGGCCGCTTATAACGGCGAAAGATTTATCAAGGAGGCGCTAGAGTCTCTTTTGTCTCAGACTTTTAGTGATTTTGAGATAGTTGTTGTTGATGATGGGTCGACCGACTCTACGGCTGAGATTGTTAAGTCATTTGAGGATGAGCGAATTAGATATTTCTATAAAGAAAACAGTGGCAACCAAGCTATCCCTAGAAACTATGGCATCAAAAAAGCCCAAGGAGAGTATATCGCCCTTTGCGATCAGGATGACCTGTGGTACCCGGAGAAACTAGAGAAGCAACTTGGAAACAAGCCAGGTAAAAATGTCGGGATTATAGTAACATCGGCCGATATTGTTGATGAAAAAGGAAAAAGAGTCGGTGTCAGATATGTCCCGGAAGGATATATGGACTCGGCAGAAAGCTTTGAGATGCTTCTTGATGAGGATTTTATCACCTCGTGCTCCGCTATTATCCCCCGGAAAATATTAGACGAAGTTGGGCTTTTAGATGAAAAGTTAAGAGGTAATGACGATTATGATATGTGGCTAAGGATTACTAAGAAATATGGAGTTTATGGCATCAGTGAGTCGCTTTGTGCATGGAGAAGATCCGAAAAAGCCTTTTCTCATGATATGAGCCGGATATTTTTAGAAAACGAGAAAATTTTCAAAACGTTAAAGGCGAATAATAAAGCCGCCGAAGAGTTGATAGAAAAAGGAAAAAACAAAAACCTCGTTAGATTGTTTGTTGCATACGTTAAGGAGAAAAAATATGATGAGGCGAAGCAAGTATTGCCAAAAATCAAACCATTTGAAGGCTTAAGAAAGGTGAAGATAGTGATAAAGATTTTTAAGGTGTCACCAAGCATGGCAAGAACAGCCTTGATTGCAGTAGGTCAACTAAAGAATAAGTCATGAACGAAATAAAGGTATTAAATACAAAACTAGCCACATTGAACGCTTCTGAAATGAGGAGCTTGGTTAAGGGTTACTTGTTAGGTGGTAGTAAAAAACAAATTGGCAAAGTAAACACAGAGTTTCTTTTGAGGGTTTTAAAAGAGGATGAATTCTGCGCAGTACTAAACAGTTGCGATGTAAATATTGCTGATGGCAAAGGAGTTCTTTGGGCGGCAAAATATTTGAGCTTGCCTCTTACAAAAATACCCGTATTAAGGCAGATTCAAGTTATCTGGCAGATGAAATATACCGGGGCGAGTCTGGTTTTTTATCCTAAATATTGTCAAAATCCAATCCCAGAAAACATCCCTGGACTTGATGCGATGTACCTGATGCTTGAGGCGGCAGATGAGGCAAAGGTGCCGGTTTATTTCTTTGGCGCCGAGAAAGAAGTCTTGCCGAAAGCAATTGATAAGATTAAAGCCAAATACCCAGCGCTTAAAGTTGCGGGCTTTCATGACGGATATAGCTATAAAGATAGGGAAATCATCAGAGAAATAAACGAAAGCGGTGCTAAACTCCTAATAGTTGCTCTTGGGTCTCCAAAGCAGGAGTACTGGATTCGTGACAACATTGATAAGCTGGATTCGGTTAGGGTCGCAGTTGGAGAGGGTGGGTCTCTTGATCGTGTGGCTGATCCGTCTAGGAAGGCTCCGAAGTTCATGCAAAAGGTATCTTTGGAGTGGCTTTGGCGGCTTTTTATGAATAAAAACAAGAGTGTCAACACTGGTGGAAGAGCAAAAAGGGTTTGGAAGGCTGTGCCGGTTTTCATTTATAATGTTGTGAAGTTTAAGTTGGAGAATAGTTAATATGAAAAAAGTTGCGATAGTATACAGCGGAGCAAAATATCAAGGTGGGATAGAAGTATATCTTGAAAGTCTTTTTAAATATTATGACCGAAAGAGGATTGATATCGTTTTGATTAGCTTAGGTGACTGGCAGCTGACTGAGAAAGCGGAAAATATGAAAGTCCAGACGAAGATTATAACAGGTGGACGCATCCGACCGCAGACATTCTTTGATATTAAAAAGTTGATTAAGCGTGAAAATATTTCTTTGGTTGTCTCACAAGGCGTGGTAGCAAACTTCTACGCGCGGATAGGGGCAAAGCTCGCGCATGTCCCTCATCTGACCACAGTTCACAGCGATCTATCAGCAGAATACGCCAACCCATTCATTAGCTTAGCCTATGGATTAAGTGATTTTATAACCAGGCCATTGACGAGCAGATATATAGCGGCGTCTAAATATTTGAAAAGCGTATTGGTGTCAAAAGGGGTTAAGAAAGATAAGATTAAGGTGATTTATCACGGTGTGAATGCGCCGGCTGTCAAAGAAAAAAGTAAAGGACAGATTGTTGTGGGGTCACTAGGACGGCTTGATAAGGTGAAGGGATATGCAAATCTTATAGAAGCTTTTTCGATGCTTGGCCCAACGGATGCTAAGCTGGTTATTTGGGGTGAAGGTAATGAGAGAAAGGGTTTGGAGACACTAGTGAAAAAGCTAGATTTAGAGGATAAGGTAGAAATGCCAGGGTATATAGATGATGTTGGTGAAGCATTGTCCCAAGTGGATATCTATATTCAGCCGTCTTTAAGCGAGGGGCTTGGGCTTGCGGTGATAGAAGCGGCTTTAGCTAGAAAGCCGGTTATTGTTACGCCGTCAGGCGCCCTAACAGAAATTATTGAGGATGGAAAGACAGGGTTTATTTCCAAAGACGTAAGTTCCAAAGCAGTCGCCGAAACGATCAAAAGAGTTTTTGACAGCTCTGATCAAATACAAAACATTGTTGATAGAGCAGAGAAAGAGGCAAGAGACAAATTCTCAATAAGCAAGAGTGTGGCCGAAACAGTAGACGTATATTTAGAGATGGCAAACAGCAAGCTAGAAAATAAATAGAAAAAGTAGTATAATATAGGCTAAATGATACAGATTTTAGCATTTAGTCTAGTTTGCAGTTATATTCTCTCTATCTTTGTCAGGAAGATTTTAATCCACTTTAATATCCTGGCGCATCCCGGTGAGAGGAAAATGCACAAGAAAGCTGTTCCTGAAGGTGGAGGAATAGCTGTTTTCATTACGGTTATTTTATCCTCTCTAATCTTCTTTGGTTTCAATACCAGATTTATCGGCTTCTATATTGGTGCTACATTGATGTTTTTGATGGGTCTTCTTGATGATATTTTCGATGTAAGGGCCAGATATAAGCTCTTGGGGCAGGCAGTGGCTATCGGCCTTGCGATGTACCTTGGTCTTACAATTCAGTTTGTGACCGGTAACGACTCAGTTGTAAACATCGGGATTTTTTCTATTCCTTTGACGTTTATGTGGTTGCTTGGTGTTACAAATGCTATTAACTTAATAGATGGCTTAGATGGTTTGTCCGGCGGCGTCGGTGCAATCGCGTCTATTACTTTGGGGGTGGTTGCTTTGGGTGAAGGACGGACGGAGGTTGCCATACTTGCGTTTGTGCTTGCGGCAGCTACCATAGGATTCTTGCCCCATAACTTTTCTGAAAAATGGAAAATGTTTATAGGTGATAGCGGTTCGCAGTTCTTGGGTTTTTCTCTGGCGGCCCTGTCTATTCTTGGGGTGACAAAAGTCGCGGCGACTTTCACGATGCTTGCTCCCATCATGATCTTGGCCATCCCAATATTCGATACTTGCTTTGCCATCATCAGGCGGGCAAAAAACGGCAAACATATATTTATAGCCGATCGCGGGCATCTTCACCACCGTCTTGTGGACCTTGGTTTTACCGAGAGAAAAGCGGTGACATTTATTTATTATGTAACGATACTTTTAGGCGTTGTGGCGGTATTTTCGACAAAACTTCCGCCAAAGAGCGCGGTGATTTTATTTGTTATTACTGTTAGCATGATTGTGACGATTTCATTCATGCTCTCACGTCAGCATAAACCCAAGTGCTAGAACGGCACTTATTCTACAGTTACGCTTTTCGCGAGGTTTCTTGGCTTATCGACATCTAGCCCTCTGAAAGAGGAGACGTAATAAGCAAAAAGCTGAAGAGGCACAACGGCCAAGATAGGCGTCAGCATTTCAAGTGCATCCGGGATGTAAATAATATCATCGGCTACTTTCTCAGCTTCTTTATTACCTTGAGTTGTTAATATGATAATCTTCCCTTTTCGTGCTCTAATCTCTTCAACATTGGAAATATTTTTTTCATAAACACTATCTTTTGGGGCAACGCACACGACAGGGAAATCTTCATCAATGAGGGCGATAGAGCCGTGTTTCATCTCTCCCGCAGGGAAACCTTCTGAGTGAATGTAGGAAATTTCTTTCAGTTTCAAGGCCCCTTCTTCTGCTAACGGGAAACAATATTTTCTTCCCAGATACATAAAGTCAGAGTATTTAGAGTATTTCTCAGATAACTTCTTTATATCTACCTTGTTTTTCAAAATGATCTCGATTTTTTCAGGTAAGGCTTCCAGCTCTTCGATAATTTTTTTCCCTGTATCAAGCGACATATTTCTTTGTCGTCCTAAAAGAATGGTTATAAGTGCAAGGACTGTCAGTTGCGAAGTGAAAGCTTTTGTAGAGGCGACTGCTATTTCCGGGCCGGCATGGTTGTAAACTCCCGCATCCGTTTCTCTGGCGATAGTTGAGCCGACCACGTTTACGATTCCCAAAGTTAGGGCGCCTTTTCTCTTTGCCTCGCGGATAGCAGCCAAAGTATCGGCTGTTTCGCCGGACTGGCTAATGGCGATAATGGCCGTGCGCTCATCTACGATGGGTTTTCTATAACGAAACTCAGAAGCAAACTCTACCTCTGTTGGTATCTCTGCATATTCTTCGAGCATATATTCACCTACCAGCCCCGCATATCTGGCCGTCCCGCAGGCAACGATGATGATCTTCTCAATTTTTCTCAAATCTTCTTCTACTTCCTCGAGTCCGCCGAGCTTAACGCTGCCTTCATCTGGCAGAAGTCTGCCTCGAGTTGAGTCAACAACTACCTTCGGCTGCTCCAAAATCTCCTTTAGCATGAAGTGTTCATGTCCGCCTTTTTGTGACTCTTCCAAAGACCACTCTATCTTGTTAATCTCGCATTTGATCTGTTGGTTGTCCATGTCGGTAATCTGGAAATCATCACTTGCCACTCGCGCAATCTCGCCGTCATTTAGGTACACAACCTGGTTCGTGTATCCTAAAATAGCGGCAACATCAGATGCTACAAAGTTTTCGCCGTTGCCTACACCAAGGACAAGAGGGCTTCCTTTGCGGGCGGCGATCATCTCGTCTGGATTTTTGCTTGAAACGACAGCTATACCATAAGTCCCCTGAACGCACTTCAAAGCTTTGAGAACCGCTTCGCGCAAGTCCCCTTTGTAAAAATCTTCAATTAAATGAGGCAGAACCTCGGAGTCCGTTTCGGATAGAAACTTATGGCCTTTCTTTTTGAGATCATCCCTCAAGGTTTGGTAGTTTTCGATGATTCCGTTATGGACAACCGCGATATCACCATCGCAACTGAAGTGGGGATGAGCATTTTCTTTGGTAGGTTTTCCGTGGGTGGCCCAACGGGTATGGCAGATGCCAACGTTACCACTAAACTTTTTGCCAGATAGCTTCTCTTCCAGATTGATGATCTTGCCGATTGCCTTTTCGGAGAACATTTTTTTATTTTGTACCAAAGCTATTCCTGATGAGTCATAACCTCTGTATTCCAGCCTTTTTAAACCTTCAATCAGAGTATTCTCAGCGTCTTTTTTGCCAATGTAACCTACTATTCCGCACATGTAGTGTCTCCATTTATTTATATTTGCCAGACCATTATTCTAGCACTATTAACCCCCTTTTTAAAAGCTGGATTTTTGAATGAGTTTATGCTAACATTATTTCAATGAGGGTTTCTACGGGAATCTTTTTTAAATACAAAACATAATTATTAAGAGATCCTTCTTGAGAGAAGGACAAGGGAGAAAAAAGAATGAACAACTATCTTCTGTTTGCGCTTGGGTCATCTGCGGCGGCCATCTTGTACGGCGGTTATTTAATCAAATGGGTTTTGGCGAAAGATGACGGCAATGAAAAAATGCAAGAAATCGCATCTGCTATCCAGGAAGGTGCCAAGGCTTACTTAAACAGACAATATAAAACGATATTTTTGGTAGCAGTGGCTGTGTTTGGTGTTCTTCTTTTCACTCTTGGGATAAATACTGCCATTGGATTTTTGATTGGTGCTTTTGCTTCAGCTCTTGCTGGGTACATTGGTATGAACATCTCTGTTCGGGCCAATGTCAGGACAACCGAAGCAGCAAGAAAAGGCATGAAGGAAGCGCTCGATGTGGCTGTAAAAGGTGGAGCGGTAACGGGCTTTTTGGTAGTTGGACTCGCTCTTTTGGTTGTGACGCTTTTCTGGATATTTACTCATGATGCAAAAGCTCTTATCGGACTTGGTTTTGGTGGATCTCTTATCTCTGTATTTGCAAGACTTGGCGGCGGCATCTTCACAAAAGGCGCTGACGTAGGCGCTGACTTGGTTGGTAAAGTTGAGGCAGGCATCCCGGAAGACGATCCTCGAAATCCTGCAGTTATAGCTGACAACGTTGGTGATAACGTCGGTGACTGTGCCGGTATGGCGGCTGATCTTTTTGAAACCTATGCAGTTACAGCAGTAGCGGCCATCCTTCTTGGTACTTTGATTTTTGGCGACTTTGTTAACGCTATCTATTTCCCTCTAGTTATCGGCGGCGTCTCAATAATTGCTTCTATCATCGGTTCTTTCTTCATCAAACTTGGTAAGAGCAAAAACATAATGAACGCACTTTATAAAGGATTGATAGTTTCAGCCGGACTTAGCGCTGTAGCATTCTACTTTGTAACTCAGAAGCTAATGGCCGGAAATGGCCTCTACACTCCGGAAAAACTATACTTTGCTTCACTCGTTGGGCTTGTAGTAACGGCTGGGATGGTAGTTATTACAGAATATTACACATCAACAAAATATAAGCCAGTAAGGTCAATCGCTAAAGCATCAGAGAGCGGACACGGCACAAACATCATTACCGGGCTTGCAGTAAGCATGAAGTCTACTGCTCTTCCCGTGATTTTAATTGCTGTGGGTATCATCGCTTCTTTCATGATGGCAGATGTTTACGGTGTTGCAGTTGCTGCGATGAGCATGCTTTCGATGGCGGGTATTATTATCACAATTGATTCATATGGCCCAATCACAGACAATGCCGGCGGTATTGCTGAGATGGCAAAGCTTCCAGCTAGTGTTAGGGACATAACTGACCCGCTTGATGCTGTTGGAAACACAACAAAGGCTGTAACGAAAGGTTATGCGATAGCTTCTGCAGGACTTGCCGCAATAGTTCTTTTTTCTGCTTTTACCGAAGAGCTAGCAAATGCCGGCGGACTTCAGGTTGATTTCTCACTTTCTGATCCATATGTTCTAGTTGGACTTTTCTTGGGCGGACTTTTACCTTATATATTTGGCGCTCTTTCTATGGAAGCGGTCGGAAAAGCTGCGAGCGCGGTTGTGACTGAGGTTAGACGTCAGTTCAAAGATATCAAGGGCATAATGACCGGAAAGGCAAAGCCGGAGTACGGCAAGTGCGTAGATATCGTTACAAAGTCAGCTATTAGACAGATGATAGTTCCGGCGCTTCTGCCCGTGTTAGCTCCAATAGTTATAATCATAATTGGCAGATATCTAGGTGATGGTATTGCTCCTAAAATGGTTGGTGGACTTCTTGTCGGCTCTATCGTAACTGGAATATTCGTTGCTATTTCCATGACTTCCGGTGGTGGTGCTTGGGATAATGCAAAGAAATACATCGAAGATGGAAACTACGGCGGTAAGGGTTCATTTGCTCATCAGGCAGCGGTAACGGGTGATACAGTTGGTGATCCATACAAAGATACTGCAGGACCAGCGATAAATCCGATGATTAAGATTCTAAACATTGTTGCGCTACTTCTAGTTAGTTTGATGTTTTAAGCGGTTGGCGAAAATTCTTACAAAAAGAGCCGGAATGTCCCGGCTCTTTTTAGCCCCCATAAAGCGCTTATTGTTTACTAATCTCGTTTTTTGATGGTATGATTTAACAAAGAAAATTATGAAAAAGACAAAAGCTACAGTTGATAGATTTGAAGGTGATTTTGCGGTTGTTATTGCAGACTCCATTTCAATTGATATTCCCAAAGGTATACTGCCAGAGGATGCCAAAGAAGGTGACGTAATTTACATTAGAGTCACAAATGACGAGGAAGAAACAAAAAGTCAGGGGGAGCTAGCTAGAAGCCTATTAAACGAAGTTTTGAAGGAAGAGTAGATTGGCAAAAAAAAGTAAAACAGTGCAAAAAGAAAAGCTGATGTATGCCTACATCGCTTTGTTTGTCATGGCGGCTATTTATGTCGGTATGCTTTTCTACAACTCTGTTGTATATGAAAAAAAGATTTATCCCGGCATCAAAGTTGCGGGCATAGATGTTGGCGGCAAAACAAAGGATGAGGCAAGGGGATTAATTGATAAGAAAATTAAAGAAGCGGGAAGTCCAGACATTATATTAAAAGGAACCGGGGAGTATAGGCTTAAGCAAAAGGACTTGGCGGTCTCCTATAATACTCAAAAAACAGTGGAGGACGCTTTTAATATCGGTAGGGACGACGATCTAAAACTCAAGAAATATTACCAGCAAGATATTCCGGTAGTTGTTGAAGTTAATCATGATGCGCTGGCTAAGAGTTTTTTTGCTATCACACGAGGGGAAAACGAGAGTGTAGAAAATGCGACCGTGTCTTTGAAAAACGGCAAGCTGGTTACCGGCAAAGAAAGTCTGGGGAAAAGGGTTCTGCTTGGGGAAAACATAGAAACACTTCTTTCCGGTGTGGGCAACTTCCAGTATACATTTGATCTTAAGACTAAAACTATAGAGCCGGATGTTCGGGAAAGCGATATCAAGGCAGCTGAGAAAGAAGTTCAGGAGCTTTCATCGAAGGAAGTTACCTTAAAGGACGGCGCTACTGCCTATAGGCTTGCCGACAAGGACATTGCGAGCTTCTTGTCTTTTGAAAGGGGCGAAAGCAGTCCGTCGCTTGTATACAGCTTTGATTTACCATACCTTTTCCCTAAACCAACGATTGAAGGAAATGTGATAATAGTTTTCGATAAGACAAATATTAGAAACTGGGTAGCAGGATTCTCTCAAAAAATAGACTCAGAACCAAAAAACGCCAAACTTGCAGGGAGCGGAGGAAGTGTTGCGGTGGTAGCATCTTCAAAGGATGGCAAGAAGGTCCAGCTTGACGAGCTAGCCGGTAAACTAAAAGATGCTCTTGATAGTGGCAAAAATGAGGTTAATATCCCGGTTCAGGTTACAAAAGCGGAGGTGCGTGACGATAACCTTGCCGCACTCGGGCTTAAGGGTTTGGTTTCAACAGGATGGACGGATTTTTCCGGTTCGCCCGCCAACAGAAGGGTTAATATCTCCGTCGGTGCATCTAAGTTCAACGGAGTACTTATAAAGCCGGGCGAAAGGTTTTCTTTTAATGATACTCTTGGTCCTGTTGAGGCATACACCGGCTATTTGCCGGAGTTGGTTATTCTAAAAGACAAGACAGTCCCTCAGTATGGTGGCGGCTTGTGCCAGGTATCCTCGACTGCCTTTCGGGCGGCCTTAAATGCAGGGCTTCCTATTTTAGCCCGATCAGCTCATGCCTATCCTGTTGGTTACTACAAACCATTTGGTGTTGATGCTACAATCTACCTTCCTTCACCGGATTTGGTATTCCAAAATGACACACCGGGTTATATTCTAATCCAGACTAGGAGTATTGGTAACAAACTTTACTTTGATTTTTATGGTACCAAGAAGGACGGTTCAATCAAGTTTGCCGGCGATGCTGCCGGTACGGTTGGTGTTTCTGATTTGGTTGAAGGTATAACACCGACAATTACTGAAAAAGAGGCTAGAGGGGAGGGTTCATTTACAGCAACATTTTATCGGCTGATGTATGATAGTGCCGGAAAGCTAGTAAAAACTAACTATTGGATTAGCCGTTACGATTCACCAAAAAAATATCCTCATTAAAAACGGTTGCATAAGTATTTAAATTTTTATATAATATCTTTGATGAAAATAAAAATGATACAAACAAAATACTGGTTTACTTACATGGCTTAGCGCTTTGTAGGTAGTTTTTGTTTTATCAAAAGAGAAGTCCCTGCGAAGCGGGGCTATTTTTTTACCTAAAAATAGCCTTTTGCTAGGTAGGGATTTTTGTACCTTGAAAGAGAGATTACGAGAGGAGGAAAGAGCATGTCAATGTTTTGCCATGGTAAAGTTTCTTTGAAAACAAAGGCAGATAAGGAGGATGTTTTGGAAGACGCAAGAAGAAGGATTTGTGATGCGATTAGGCCAAAGATTATTTTGGCTGCTATGCGTTACCGTAGTGCAAATGGTGACAGCGCTGACAGGCACGATGAACTTACCGATTTATCGGCACAATTCTTAAGTAACGGCGGAACGGTCGAGGAGCTGGATAAAATCATAAACTGGAAGTGAGGAGAAAAATGTTCTATATGCCGGATGAAAACGTCCCATTGCCTAAAGCGTCAGAAAGTAAAGAAAAGAAGAGGGCAAGAGAGACTTATCAATTCTTAAGAAATGCCATGGCTGATGATACGCTATGGCAAGATAAGGATGATACTAGTGTACTGAACGCGGTGAGGGGCATTGTCTGGTATCTTGAGTTTGAACTTGGCCAAGTAGGGTATGAACTGTTGATCGATGTGGCCGAAGAGCGAAAGACAGATGAAGGAACGGTCTCCCCAGAGTTATCACGCGTGAAATCGCTAGACGATAAAATCATAGAGATACTAAGTTTGCTGGCACAGGATGAAAAAAGCCGGCAATAAAAGCCAGTGTTTATCCCTTCAATCCAAGGAGGTTGAAATGCGCGTCTGGAATTGAAAAGAAATCGTAGTAATGGGCCGTGAAGCAGTATGCTTCACGGCCCAAAATCTTTAGAGAGTTGATTTTAGAGCTTAAATTCGCTATAATAGCAAAGTTAAATTGTGCAGTCCCGGGTAGCTCAGTGGTAGAGCAGTTGGCTGTTAACCAATTGGTCGTCGGTTCGAATCCGACCCCGGGAGCCAAGAAAAAAGAGCAGAGTTATTTCTGGTCTTTTTTCTATTAGTTGTGGTTATGAAGGTAGTTTGTATAAATTTCTTTTGAGATCTGGTCAAAGTTATTATCAGTTGTATCAAACCTTACGCTTTCAAACTCGATATTATTTATCAGTTCTACAAATTTTTTTTGCTGATCAATATAGTATTCGGCAACTTCCTCTTCATCATTTCCTTTTTGTTGGACGAACTCTAGCCAAGAGCATTCACGCACCTTCGCAGTTTTATAGATCCTTTCCATAATTTTTTCTTCCTTAACAGTTAGCAGAATAAATGTTGGTTTATAAGGCATGAGTAACTTTGCGGCAGGCATAAAGTCTTTTGGGCTAGAGACCGATCGGTAGATGTGGGTCAAATATAACCTGTCAAAAATTAGCACATCTTTTTTACTTTTTAAAACTTTCATTAGTAGGGTCTCTATAAAACTCAGATTAGCATCTTTGTCCCTGTTTTTTAGAATAGGCATTAGAGTTTGTTCTTCATCAATAATCGAAAAACTGACCTTCTTTTCAGAAAGTAACTTATCCAGTTTGTTTATGATAGTCGTCTTACCGCTTGTGGCAATTCCTTCTAGAATAAGTATTTTCATGGTTTCCTTATGCTTACTCAATAATTATAAAGCAATTCTTATCTAATGGCTAAACTATACGTTATTAGTTCCCAAAAAGCTTAATTTGTGCTAAAATAACATATTCTTAAGCGTAACGTTGAAGCTCCCCACTAATTTTTTATTGATGAATGTTTTGTTTATAAATCCACCCAATGTTCCCTTTACGTCAAGGGAGCTCTTGATAGAACCAATAGATTTGCTTTCTCTGGCGACCTATATACGCCAAGAGGGGCATATGGTTGAAGTCTTAGATATGGATGTTAAAAGGATGGATCCTAAAGACATATCAATATATCTGCACGATAGGTGCTTTGATGTTCTTGTCATGCTTTTGGACTATCATATACCGCTTCATACAGACTTGGCATTGGCCGGTGTGGTAGAGGTCTCTAAAAAGGCGAGAGAAAGAGATGTAAAGGTAGTGATTGCTGGTAAGATGGCTATGAATAATCTCGAAGAAATTTTTTGGGAGGGCTCGCCTGTGAACGTAGCTATCTCTGGGGAAGCTGAGGTAACTCTTAAGAGACTTCTAATGTTAGATAAATGGACTTCAGGAGCACTTAAAGATATTTCAAATATATCTTTTTATTCAGAAGGAAAGGTGCAAACAACCGTGTTTGATGAGAATAAGATCAACCTAGATGAAATCCCTATTCCGGATAGAAGTTTACTAAATCTCAAGGATTATATTGACGCTAGAACCTTGATCTCAAGCAGAGGCTGCATACAGACATGTACCTTCTGTCACGTCCCTGGTTTTTGGGGGCGGTGGCGAGGCCGGAAAGCAAGTGTAGTGGTGGATGAGATTGAATATCTTATCAAAAAATATGAGGCAAAGAAAATTCTATTTCTTGACGATAATGCTATGGCCAGCCCTTTAAGGATGAGGGAAATATCGGCTGGTATTATTAAAAGAAATCTGAAAGTGGCCCTCGGCTGTCTCGGATCTATATCGGTTTTTGATGAAAAGACGGCGAGTTTAATGTACAAAGCTGGTTTTAGATGGATACATTTTGGGATAGAGTCAGGGGACGACAGGATACTAAAGAAGATTCGAAAAAACATAAGCATGGATAAGGTAATCCCTACTATTCGCGAGGCAAAAAAGATTGGGATGAGGGTTAGAACGAGTTGGATCTTAGACCTTCCGGGGATAGACAAAGAAGCATTTGATAACACTATAAAGGCTATCCTGGAAACAAAAACGGATGAAATTCGGCTTCATTTTTATGCACTGAGGTATGGGAGCGCTCTTCATGACAAGTACTCTCGTAAAAGTAAGAACTCTGCTCAATATCTTCATAATGGGAGTCCAAGCAGTGATCTAAACGGACTAGATAAGGATTATATGCAAACAGAGGTAAACAAACTAGTAAAAAAACTGGAAGAAGATGGATATATCGTAGTTAGAAATCAAGAAGAATCTAAGAAATTAGAAAAAATGGACCGTGATGGCAGGAAGATGAAGATAGTTTCATTTTGCCCTCTTCGTTATACTGTAAGCTGGAAGCTATGAATAAATGTATATTTGGAGTTACGGGAGGCATAGGGACAGGCAAAAGCCATTGTCTTAAGGCCATGGAGGAAATTTTCAGAAGGCTTGATATTCCCTTTCATTGCATTGAGGTAGATAAGACAAGAAGGCACATCCTAAGAGTTTCAAACGAAGAGACACATAAGAAGGCGAGGCAGCTACTAGCAGAAGCGCTTGATTTGAACTCTGAAAGTCCGGATTTTTTTATTGACTTACTTGATTTGGGAAGCAAGGTATTCGCAGATGAAGAAAAAATGATAATTTTTAAAGAAACCATAAACCCCTTCATTAAGAAAGAGATTATCCGGCAGAATGATTCAGAAGGAGTTACTGCTGTAGAATGGGCTATGCTGGTTGAAGATGGTTTTCTGCCACTTGTTAAGGGGAATATTCTCATACTGACTTGTGCCAATGACGTACAGCTTGGTCGTTTAAAGAGAAGCCAAGATATGTCAGACGACCAGCTTTTACAGAGGGTCGACTTTTACAGGTCGCTGGACAAGAAAAGATTAGAAATAGCACAGAACCAAGGTAAAATGGTAAAAGTTTTTGATACAACAAAGGATCCGGGTAGAGACAGTTATGAATGTTTGGTGCAAGAGATAATAGAAAAGATAGGTTATAAAAATGGTAAAAATATCTACAAAAAATAAATATGCATTTTGTCTATTTCGAATCCCGGAGGATGGAGGGAGAGTGATTTGGGAGATAACCAACAGATGCAACTATAGATGTCCTCACTGCATCTTCAGCTCTACCGCCAAAAAGCCAAAAGACGAGCTTAGTACTGGAGAAGTGAAAAAATGTATCAAAGATCTAAAGAGCGCCGGGATAACGCACCTCAAGATTACTGGGGGAGAACCATTCTTGAGAGAAGACATCTTAGAACTAATGATATTTGCCGATAAGGTTGGATTAAAGACTGATATTTCCACAAATGCGTCAGTCATCGATGATGAGCTGGCAAGTAAACTAAAAAAACTAAATATTAGTATGATACATGTTGGCTTAGACGGCTGCACGCCAGAACTAAATGAGATTGTGAGAGGAGAAAAGTCCTTCGAGAGAACAACTAAAGGGATAAAAAGCCTAGTCAAACACGGTTTATATACGAGAGTGGGTTCTTTAATATTTGCTCAAAATGAAGAGAAAATGGAAAATATGGTCAAGCTTTGCATTGATTTGGGGGTAGATGAGGTGATCTTCTCTCGGCTTGAGCCAGTGGGGAGGCTAAGAGGCAATAAAAATCTTATTTCTTTAAGATTAGCTACTGATCTAAAAAATGAGATAGAAATACTGACAAAAAAATACAAGGAACATATAAAAGTAAGTCATAGTTTTACCGAAAAGATAGGAGAAAAAGTTGATGGAGTTTGTCCGGGGGGTGATAAATTTCTATCGATAGATCATAAGGGTCGTGTCTCACCTTGTACTTGGGTTACGGAAAGAGCCCCTCAGTATGTAAGTGGCAAAGATTTACACAAATACGGGCTAGATGAGATTCTAAAATCAAAAGAGATATCGTCTTACCGTTCTCTGGTCGACCGCCTTGCTTTGGCAAATATTGATTACTGTCCGATGGAAGCGATCGATGAGACAAAAGACGCGCAGAAACTTGACAGTTTTTTTGAAGAGCATCTGCATGAGACAACCGGGCGTCCTAAATTCAGTGAGTATAACAAGATTTACTCTTTCACAACGGAAAATATAGCAGGCTATTTCCCTAAGTTTGATTTTAAAGAAAAGAGCGTACTGACCGTAGGAGCTTCAGGAGACCACCTTATCAATGCGTATCTTCTAGGCGCAAATAATGTAAAATGTTTCGATATAAATCTTTTAGCTCAATACTTTACCGAGCTTAAAGTAGCCTATCTTAAGAGTCATGGACTTAATACCTTTAAGAATTTTTTAATGAGGGATAAAGGAGAAGAGGTTCTTTCGTATAATAACTACAATGAAGTTAAAGGAGATATATCCTTTCAGGCCAGATATTTTTTTAATCAGGCTTACGAACGTTTCGATTTCAATGGGGAAAAACTCCGCGAATCAGAAATATTTAACAACATATATGACGAGAAGCAGAGGAAAGTAAGCAATAATCTCTATCTGGAGAATGAAGTTATATATAGTAAGGCTCAAAAACGCATAAAGGAAGGTTGCTATCACTGGGTTTCTTCATCGCTTAAGAATTTAGGGCAAGAGTTAGACGGGCATGAAACGTTTGATCTTATAATTCTTTCAAATATCTCTGATTATACGCATCTGATGTTTAACACGGATGATTATTTGTCGGAATTTAAGAATCTGATTGTCTCTGTATTGTTGGGAAAATTAAAAACTGGTGGGAAAATAGTGTTCGCTTATATTTATGACTTCGATAGTAAAAATAATTCAAAGAAAAGAAATGAAATCAACGATCATAAGAGACGGAAAGAAGTGTTTGGGGGGATAGAAGGGACAAGGTATAAAGAATTTGTTTTTGATAGTGCTATGGGCAAGGGGTATCGGGATGCGATCGCCTATCTCGAGAAAGTAAAGGTGTAATATGAAGAAGTATAGTCTAGGGGAAAAGTCGAAAAGTTATTATGAAGAGGCCGGGATCTATCGGCTTTTCAGTGCAAGAGAGGATGCACCTGGCAAGATATTTGAAACATTACTTTCAGAAATGAAAGGTAAGACACTCCTAGATCTTGGTTGCGGTTCTGGTAAATATACAAAACTGTTTGCTCCGTATGCTCCGAAGATTGTGGCTCTTGACGCCTCGAAAGATCAGCTTAGCTTGGCAGAAAAAGACACTGATGGGTACGATAATATAGACTTTGTGCATACTCAGGCAGAGGATATGAAGCTACCATCCAAAAGTATAGACGTGGCTCTTGCTTCTTGGGTATTGGGGACGGTTGAGGACGAAAAGAGAAGGAAGGATATACTTTGTAACATTGAAAGAACCTTGAAGCCGAGAGGCAAAATATTTTTAGTCGAGAACGATACAGGTGGTGAGTTTGAACAAATAAGAGGAAGGACCAACGATCCCTTGGAAAGAACTAAAAAATATAACGAATGGTTGGTTAAAAACGGCTTCAGAGAGTACTCGCATTTCACAACATTTTTTGAATTTAAGGATCTAGATGAGGCAAGAAAAGTTATAGGTTTTATATGGGGGAAAGAAGCAAAACATAGGGTCCAAGGCAGCAAAATAGAGCATAAGGTAGCTATTTATTGCAAGTAGTGTGGTCTCAGTGTTATTATAAATTTAACTAATTGGGAGAGAGAACATGTTGGAGAGAATGAGTGAAGGAGGCGAATCACCCCGAGAAACAAGCGGTGAGTCAGGGGGTATTGTCCGTAAAGGTGAAAAGGGAACTAGAGGTGAGATTAACCGTGAATTTTCTGATAAGGAGCGCCAGAGTCTTAAAGACCTGCGTAGGGCTCTTAGAAAAGCGCTCGATGCCGGAGATTTCGACAAGGCGAGGATTTTAGACAATCAGATACTTGATCGCACGATCGATCAAAAAAAGAAAGAGTTATCAGATAGTGAGGGTGAGCGGAAGGCAGAAAAGGGAGAGTCGTCAGCTCGTGATATGGGGGAATCGGAAGCCAGTAGAGCCCAAAGGTCAGAAAGTAAGTCTTCTAGAGAAAAGAGTGACGAGTCAGGGAGTGGGGGTAGAGTGAAGGGTGTATTTAATACTAGCAACTCCTCTGGTGAGTCGGGTAGCGCAGACCGAGGAAGGTACGGTGGGGGAAGATCTACGGGGAGAGGCTTGATAATCAATAGTAATGGTGAGTCATCTTAGGAAGATGCCACATTTAATACTCGACAGGTAAGATGCATACCAATCAAAAACTTCTAGTCGATGAACTTAAAAGACGTGGGGCCAAAGTTAGAGATGCTGACCCGGAAATAGAACTCATTGAAGTAATTTATGAGGGGCGAAAGGAGTTCCTTTTGGATAGGTTCAGTTCTCTCTCACCCTATAATCTGGTTAAAATGACTGCTGATAAATATCTTACGAAAAATCTTCTTCGGAAAAATGGAATCAGCGCTCCGGAAGGAGAAGTTTTTAGCGCGCATTCATTTAAGGAAGCTGTAGAGTACGCTCAAAAGATTGGATTTCCGGTAGTTGTCAAACCAAACTGGGGTTCTCATGGCGACAGTGTTTTTGTAGAGATAAAAAATGAAAGAGAACTTGTGTCGGCCGTCAACCACTTAGAAGAAGAAACAGGTGTAAACACGCTCTTCCTTGTAGAAAAACATCTCCCCGGCAAAGAATATCGGGTTTTTATTACTATAGAAGGAAAGTACGCTGTTCTTAATAGAGACCCAGCTCATGTTATAGGTGACGGTAAACATAATATAAGTGAGTTGGGTGAGATCGAGTCAAAAAAGAGGGACGACCGTAAAAAAAGATATCTCTGTCCAATTGTGTTTGACAGGCAGGTTGATAATTTTCTTAAGGAGTCTGGTAAAGATCTCAGGTATATACCAAAAAAAGATGAAAAGATTTATTTAAGAAAGACCTCAAACTTGGCTAAGGGAGGAGTGAGTGAAGACGTTACAGATGAAGTGCATAGTTCAGTTATCGACATTGCTCAAAAAGTGTTAGATGTTTTTCAAGGTTTACCTTTTATTGGTTTAGATATAATGACCGAAAACATTGATGAGCCACAAACAAAGTCTAGTTATGGTATTGTTGAGGTCAACTCAAACCCGGGACTGAGCATGCACATGATGCCGGGTAAAGGAAAATCGAGAAATGTAGCAAGTTATCTTGCTGATGTTATGTTTCCGGGTCTCATTAAAAAATGAAGACATAGACTTTTCTAATGGCGTTTCTCGGCGACTAAGACCATATTACTGACAGGATAATCGATTTCATTTAGTGTTTTGTCTTGTAGTGTATAGAGTTTTACTTTCCCTTGGACCCGCTTCTTGATTACCCACGGATTTACGAAAGCTTTTGATTGCGGATGAACCTTTAACCCGGCCTTTTCCAAGTGTTGTTTCCAGTCATCAAAACTCCAGAAACAGAAAGTCTCATGCATTTCACTTTGCCAGTTGTCGGTATAGTCCTTTTTAGTCACAAACTCACAGGCATCTTTTAGCTGTAGTTTAATCAGGTTTTTATTATCAATAGAGACAGCTTCATATTTGACCTGCTCGCTTTCATTTTTCCTAAAATCTTTGGAGAATCGTAAAAATTTAGCATAAGTAGATAGACCGTCTAAATATTCCTTTAACTTATCTCGGTTTCCAATTGCTTGATCATAGTCATCATTCCTTCCATCTGAAGAGTTTAGCTCCAAATATACAGTTTTGCTACCATCGTCCGGGCCGACAACGTCCCTGTTTATCCATCGTCCCCCCTCATTTAACTCGGCAGCTCGGTTTTTAATAAATTTAAGAAGATCTCCTCTGCCTCCATAAGATTCTATCTCATGAGTTAGGGATGATGTTAGGATACTATCCATGCTATCGGGTTCAAAGACCAGGCCGGTTATGGCATTTTTTCTTGAGAAAAACACGTAATCACTAGAAAACTCTCCATTATCCTTTCTTTGTTCGCAAATATCGTAGAGTTTTCTAGTCACTTCTATCCCATAGAAATCTGACTCTGCCAGTCTTGAGTCTTGGCAGGCAAACTTGATCCATGATCCTACGGCACATCCGATGTCGCCAATTCTCCCCGGTTTGACAAAACTTGAAGTTTCGGAGTATTTTTGTTCGGTACTATGATCCATGGAACGCACATAGGTATTGTAATCTCTAGTCTCTGTAATATCGCCATCTTCTCCTATTATAGTGTCTCTAAAGAGCTGCTGGACTTTGTCTCCAATATCATAAGTTTCCCATAGTCTTTTCGAGGCTGGATGGGTTTTTCCCTTATATAGTTTATTCTCCATCCAGTTGTCTTGGATATTTGCGACTTCTTCGATTATTTCCCATGGCAAATTGTCTGCATATCTTTTGAAATCTTTGGATAGGAGTTCTACGGGTAAGATCCTAAAGCCTAGTTTCTTGTACATTTCAAGCACAGGTGTAGAGCATGCGACAATAGTATTATCGGGAGTTAGTTTTAGGCTTCCCTCACTGCGGCTATAGATTCTCTTTAGAACATAGTCGGCAAAGCTCTCGCTGACCCCGATATCGTTAATATCGTATATCGTGGTTTTTATAGGGAGATCGTGCGAGAAATCTTGGACAGCCATTGCTCTTTGATATAGCGGCAATGGATTCCTTCTGGTATTTGCGTGATTTGCAGAGGTAATAGCGAAAACAACTTCATCAACTTTCTCGTTTGGCGAGAAGGATTTACCATCAATATCTTTTATACCCGCTAACCCTTCTTTGGCTATTTGATTTAGATAATCAAATTGAAAGTTTGTTAGGAGGTGATGTCTGCCGGGAAATAATATATATGTCATAGATTTATAGTTATGCCTTCTCAGTTATTATAGCATTAGATCTTTGAGGCATGAAGATCAATAGACACTTTGATATGATGTGTTATAATAACACTATGAAAAAAATAGCAGTAGTTGTAAATGAGGGCAGGGAAAAAGCAGTCAAGATCTCAAAGGTAATTGCCTCTGCTTTGGATAAAGAAGGTGTAGAAGTCGTTCCGGCAAAAGAAGCTGATCATGACGTTCAGGCGGTTATTGCTATTGGTGGTGACGGTACTATTATAGAAGCAATACGATTTGCCAAAGAAAAAGACATCCCTATTTTAGGTGTTAATGCCGGTAGAGTAGGATTTCTAGCGGTGGTTGAGGAAGAGGATGCGGCCGAGAAGGTTCTTCAATTTGTTAAGGGCGAAGAAGGCAAAGATTATCATTTGCAGGAAAGGGTCGGGATCTTAGCTGACCTTATGAGTGGGGGCAATCTTGTCAGGTCAGATTATGTTGTAAATGATGTAGTGGTGAAGGGATTATCTTCGGTTGTAACTGTCGGGGTTTCTGTGGGTGGCACTCATCGGGTAAAGTTTAGAGGAGACGGCGTTTTGGTTTCTACGACAACAGGTTCCACCGCATATAACCTTTCTGCCGGGGGGCCTATTGCCGCTCCGGGTGTAAAATGTTTCTTTGTCACTTCCATATGCCCGCAGGGACTTCCTGTCCCCACAATCCTGGTGCCTGAGACGGAGGTTACTGAGCTTAAAAATATCGAGGGAGAAGAAGCATTTCTTTCTGTTGACGGATCAAAGGGTATTCCTCTAAAAGAGGGAGATGTGGTGAAGCTTAGAAAATCTCATTATTATCGTATGGTTCTTTTTAACAAAGATCATTTTTATGAGGCGTTAGAGAAAAAGTTTAACTTATCTAACCATAATGTAGCCGTCAGAGCATATGACAAAAACTGAGGAAAATTTAAATAGTAGTTAAATCAAACATATGGGAGAAATACCAAAAACAGAAGAAGGACAAGAGGAGGTTCAAGAAAAGGATTTGCATACTCGGGTGTTAGAAGCTCTAGAGAAAGCAAAGGAAAATGATGATTGGCATAGAAAAAACAGAGGTGGAGAATTACCGGAAATTTTTGCAGAAATAGATCAGGAAGGATTTGTAAAATTTGGTGTGATATCGCATGATCTTTTAGGCAAACAAAGCCAGTACGGCAGCCGCTATATTAACAAAAATTTTTCTGATGAATACCCCTATTTAGGGGATGGAATTGGGATAAAGGGCAATCCGGATGATTATCATGAAGTTAGGGTATACAAAGATGATATCGAGGAGTTTGTCAGAAGATATGAAGAATATATGAAAAGCATAGGAGCAATATAATGAGCAGAAAAAAAGACAATTTTATCCCTCCATCAGTTGCTACGGACGTAGTTATCTTTACGATCATTGACGACGAGCTGAATGTTTTAACGGTAGAGAGGACATATGGACCGGAAGGATGGTCTCTTCCGGGAGGTTTTGTAGGTGAAAAAGAAGATCTCGAAGAGGCGGCTCAGAGAACTTTATTCGAAAAAACAGGAGTAAAGGACGTCTATCTGGAGCAGCTCTATACGTTTGGTGACCCAAAAAGAGATCCAAGAGGAAGAGTAATTTCCATTGCTTACTTTGCCCTTGTCAGCGCCGAAGCAGTGTCTGCTAAAAACGGTAAAGATACTAAAGGATTGAAATGGCAGCCTTTAAAAAAGATTCCAAAACTCGCTTTTGATCATAATGAAATACTGAGCTATGCGACAAAAAGATTAGTCTGGAAAATGGAATATACAAATGTTGTTTATAGTTTGCTCCCCAAATACTTTTCTTTGACAGATCTTCAGAAAGTTTATGAGATAGTTTTGGGTCGGGATATCGATAAAAGAAACTTCAGAAGAAAGATCCTAAGTACCGGAATGATCAAGGCCACAAAGATGAAAGAGGGTGGCGCTCATCGTCCGGCAATAATGTATCAGTTCACGGACAAAGACATTCGATTTATTAGCAATCCATTTGGACAATTCTTAAAGAAATAAGCACGAAATAGGGGAAAATAAGACTTTTTTGAAAAAAGTTCTTGACAACGATTTTTAAGAGCGTATAATAGTGTCACATATACACTAATCATTGTGTATTTTATAACCAGAATAGATAGTGTTATATAAACACTATATATTGATAGAAAGAGTTAGTGTATGTGTAACAATTACAAAGGAGCGATAATATCAAACCAATGAGGACTTTGACAAAAGAATCGCTAAAACCTATAGAAGGGAAGCAAAATGGACACTCTTAGAATAAGGGGAGGCAAGGTTATAGGAAGGCAACATTCCTTGATAGGTAAAAACTGTCAGGATGCTTACCAGATCTATGAGCCGGAACCAATCAAGTCGCTGTTCGGAGAACCAAAAATCCTCCGAGCGGGTATTCTCTCTGATGGATGCGGGAGCGCCAAGACCAGCGAGGTCGGGGCAAATCTCATTGTTCAAAGGGTAGTAAGCATTCTTGGTGAAAGCACAGTTCCGAGAATATGCCAAAGATGGTCCTTGGAAGAGATCGTTGATCACATCGAAGATTCAACAGGTGATTTTCTCGATGAACTTTCAAGGGGCTGGTGGCAGACTCCATTTGTCCAAGATAATCTCTTGGCCACTATTTTAGGGTTTGTGACTGACGGAAAAAAACTGGTGATATTCTCAAGCGGTGATGGAACTATATTCATTGATGATGATGTTCTCGTCATTGATGAGGATAACACACCGGCCTACTTCGCTTACCGTCTATTCGGAAAGCAAGTCAGTTTCAAGAGGATAGAGGTTAATCTGCAGAAAGTTCAGAGAGTTGCCATAGCAAGTGACGGCTTTGAGCCGGAGCTGATAAACGAGTTCTGGGGCAAAGAACATCCAAATGGAGTTCAGCGCCTCTTAAACGTTTACTCAAAGAAAAAGCACTTCTCAGACGATGCAACCTTGATAACGATCGAGAAAATCCAGACGGAAGGAGGGTGAGAAATGAGAGTCGTGGTGCAGGGAAAAGTCATCAATCTCAACCCGAAAGATGTGCTGGGAACCGGTGGCGAGGCAGTAGTAATAAAGAAAGGAAAGGCTGCATACAAGATATTCCACAAGCCGAGCAGAGAAAAAACACAGAAACTGCAAGCTCTCCTCAAGAAAGGGCCGCTTTTACCGGATCGGGTGCTTGCACCTCGTGAACTGGTAAAAGCGGAAGGAAACGGCAGAGTGGTTGGATATATGATGCCACTTGCTGATCCTGGGGCAGAACCGCTGGCGAAACTGAGCAATCGAAACTTCAGAAAAACCAGCGGAATCAATATCAAAGATGTTACTGATGTCTTTCTGAATGCTTATAGTACAGTTGAAAAACTGCACAGAGCCGGCTTCGTGGTTGGAGACTTAAATGACTTAAACGAGATCTTCCTGAAAGACCAAGTCTATTTCATAGATGTAGATAGCTTTCAGTTTGATCGGTTTCCTTGCCAAGTGGCAACAGAGCCATTCCTAAGTCCGGCTCTCTATAATAAAGATCTTACCAGTGGTTTGGTCTTTACCCCCGAGACGGACTGGTACAGCTTCGCAGTGCTTCTGTTCCGTTCACTACTTCTAGTCCATCCTTACGGAGGTGTTCACCCCAAGATAAACCAGCTGACCGAAAGGGCAAAAAAGAAAGTAACTGCATTTGATAAAGATGTGCGTTATCCGAAATTTGCCCTAAGTAGGGAAATACTTTCTGACGCACTGCTTGAATACTTCGAGAAAACTTTCGAAAAAGGCCGTATAGGCCAACTTCCAAAGAACATTCTCGAGGAATATAACGGCATCTTAATAGAATGTCCTAAGTGTCATGAGTATTTTCCTCACAGTAGGCGTCAGTGCCCGGTATGCAGCACAAAGTCGGCGTTTGTAATAAATCAGAAGATTATTCTCGACTATGAGATATCTATGATTTCTGAGACGTCCGGGCATTTTATCTACTCCAAACTAGTTGGCAACAAGCTTTATGCTATTGCCTACGAGAATGGAATGGCAGTGCTACATACATGGAGAGGAGGAAAAACACAGAAGACTGTTCTTTTCCCCGTAGCTCCCGATCTGGGTTTCGACATTGCTCTCGACAAAGTAATTTTGTTGAGAAAAGGCTCCGAGCGACTGATAGTCTTGGATACAGATGATGGTTCAGTGGTTACAAAAACCACAACCGATTTGTTCCAAAACTATCCCGTAAAATCCGGCACTAAAGACTCACTATACAGAGCGGCCGGCGGTATTCTCCTAAAGTCAGAAATGATGGCAGGGAATCTCGTTAGCAGAACTGTTACCACTATAGCCGATGAACAGACCTGGTTTCATGGAGAAACTGTTGGTGACAAAGAAAAGCTCGTAGTGGTTAGTCGGATATTCGATAAGTGGGTCTACCGGGTCCTGATAAACGGAGCCAGTTATGAAGCTGATGTTAGGGAACTCGAGAAAGGCGAGAAGCTAGTTTCCTTAAATGCCCGGTTTGACACCAAGGGCACTCTGGTTATCCGTGAGACGAAAAAGAAAGGTAAAGCATTTGTCCTACTTGATTATATAAGTGACAAAGGCGTTTCTCTCTTTAAGAGTCGTGAACCATACAATGATGAAGATCACGGTAACTTACAGGGTGCGACCCTAGGTAATGGTTCGCTTCTTTTTGCCACGGCAAATGGGCTAAAAGGAAAGTCTCTCACAAAAGGTAGCACTTTCGAGTTTACCGGAACTGACAAATTCATCCAGGGAGATGAAAAACTCCACGGCTTTCAGGGGAATATCGTTGTCGTAAGCGACAATAAAGTATTCCTGATAAGAAAGAGGTGAGGCAAGGCAAAATAAACTTGTTAGCCAAATCCAAAAACTACTTCCAAAAGGAGGAACAAAAGATGAAAGCTCCAGCTTTCTATGATCCCTCTACTTTGGGATCTCTCGTACTACCGAAGGTCCAAGAAGCAACGGAAGAAGGCCGCCGGCAGAACGTGGCTCCGGCCACTGAGGATAAGCAGAAAGTCATCCTGGTAAATGTAGATTTCCAGGTCGACTTCGTCTTCCCGAACGGCGCCCTTCCGGTAACAAATGCTCTCGGTGATGTAGAAAGGACAGTTGACTGGATTTTTCGGAATCTGGATCAAGTGACGACCATCGCCTCGAGCATCGACTCGCATATCCCCGTTCAGATCTTCTACTCCACATGGTGGGTAGATGAGAACGGGAATCCACCTGCTCCCTACACGATGATCACGCTGAAAGACGTGGAGGATGGTAAGTGGAGGCCTGTAGTCGATCCCGTATGGACGCGGAAATACCTGACAGAGCTCGACAAGGGCGGCAAGAAGACCCTGATGATCTGGCCCTTCCACTGCATGATCGGCACTCCCGGTCAGGCACTGGTGCCGAATCTGATGGAGGCAATTGCCTTCCACTCCGCTGCCAGGCGTTCGCAGCCGGTTTTCCTCGTCAAGGGTTCTATCCCGCAGACGGAAAACTACTCCATCGTAGAACCCGAAGTAAAGTATCCCAAGCACCCGGCCGGTGACTTAAACACTCCGTTTCTGGACCTTGTTGCCAGACACGACCTGGTTTATGTAGCCGGCGAGGCGAAAAGCCACTGTGTGCTGGATACGATGCGCTCCATCGTAAACCACTTTGCCGGTCAGGATGATATCCTCGGCAAAATCCGTTTTCTGATGGACTGCACCTCTTCGGTGGAACATCCCGATGTTCCGTTCGATGAAATCGCCAATGCCGAACTCGCCGAAATGGAAAAGCTCGGCGTACGGCTAGTCAAATCTACCGATCCGATCGGCTAACGTAAAAGGAGGAGGTGACAAAAATGGCTGATATGAATGATGTCAACGATCTCTTCGAGGAAGCAGTAGAAGATGGCCTGGATGAACAGGCAAGTCAGATCATGGTAGCAAACCTCGATGCAGTAGCGCTTGCTGGCTGTCAAGGTACAGAGATCGACCTTATCCCCGAGGACGAGGTTACACTAGTCTCTGTCATTCATGACGGTAGCGGCTCGATGAGCGGCGCGCGTGACGTAGTGGTTCAGAGCTATGAAGGTCTGCTTGATGCCTTGAGGGGTTCCAAAAAGGCAGAGAGCATCTTCATTTCCGACTGGATTTTCAATACCCAATCGGATCTAGTTCACGACTACCTGCCGGTTGAACAAGCGCCCAATCTGGATAACAGCTACTTCCCGAACGGCGGGACAGCGCTTTACGACACGGTTCTCAAAGGCTTAAGTGGCATAGTCGCTTATGGCCAGCAGCTGAGATCCAACGGTGTTCGTACCAAGAACGTGGTTGTAGTCTTCTCCGATGGTGAAGATAACAGTTCAAGAGTTACGAACACAGAAGTCAGAAAGGTCACCAAGGCCCTTCTCGCTCAAGAGACATTCATTCTCGCCTATGTCGGTTTTACCACATACGGCATGATGGATGAAGCTGAGGTGCAGCGTCTTGCTGACGAGATCGGTTTCAATGACGTTATCGCGGTTGGCACAAGCCCTTCCGAGATCCGGAAGATCTTCCAACAGGTAAGCGATTCTATTATACAAGTTAGCCAGTCGGCTGTTACGTCCGGTGGATTCTTCACCGCACCTTAGACAGCTGATACCTATCTTGTAGCTGCTTCTTTAAAAAGAAGCGAGGGGAATAATGCTTTAGCAAAGCACCCCGGGCAAAAGCCCGGGGATCCCCTCCATACATGGTCCGATAAGGATCACCAACAAATGTACCTTGAGAGCTTAAGCTGTTAGTGATTATCAAAATTTTTGAGAAAGGCGGTTGTTATGGCTAAGGGAGAAAAGATTTTTGTAAGGCCGATGACCATGCAGGAACGCATCTCAAAGCTTGAGAGAGATTTGGCAACGGTTATGGAAAAAATTGAGAGAAAAGAGGAGTGATTGAAATGGCTAATACAGAAACACTCAGAAGGATCATCGCAGATACTGAAAGAGACATCGAGGCGGCTCAGGATTTTCTTAAGCGGCAAAAAACCACACTGAAGATGATTGAGGGCACTTGCCTGCACTCTTTCACGAAATTCGTTTTCGATCCTATTACGGAGATTCCGGAAGCAAAGTGGCAAGGTAAGGGTTTGGTCGCTCCGGACGATATCACGGTTCGCTTCGTCAAGAAGTGCGTGATCTGCGGTATGACACAAGCAGTCGAAGCCGAAATGGCTCTCAACTAAGCAGCTTAAAACAAAGGCTATTCTTTTCCAAAAAGAATGGGGGATTAAAGCAATGGCATGCGTCCGGCAACCGTCGGATTCCCCTCACAACATGGTCCGATAAGGATCACCAAAAAATGTACCTTGAAAACCTATTGAGGTAGAATAGAGAAAAAGGAGATACAAAATGAAAATAGTAGAAGAGAAAGTTTTGGCTGAAACGCCATTCGCCAGATTCGTTGAGCTTGAATATGAAGATTTCAAAGACACAAACAAAAAATGGTTTGGCGTCCGGCGCTCTACACCACAGGCGGTGATTATAGTCGCTATTACCGAGGATGAAGAGATTATCCTTGTTAAGCAGCCAAGACCACTGATCGCCTCAGACACAATAGAGTTTCCGGCAGGACTTCTGGACATTGACGGTGAAGGAACGTTAGAAACCGCAGTCAGAGAACTGATGGAAGAGACAGGATTTGAGGTTAAAGACGCAGAGGTTTTAATCGGTGGAGACAGAGGGCTAGTTAACTCACCCGGCATAACAGATGAGAGAGTATCTCTGGTTGTTGCCAGTGGTGCGGTCAAAGTCCGAGAGCCACTAGCCAACGAACAGACAAAACCACTTCTTTTACCCATTGATACGGCATATGAAACGCTTTTGGAAATGTCCAAGAGTGAAGAAGTGGGGTACAAAGTGTTTGGCAATCTTCTGCTGTTAAAACAGTGGTACGCGAAAAGAAAGGACACAAAATGACCATCAAGGTAAACACATTAAAGCCGAAACTGACATTTGACGATGTCGATATCTATCTTCCACGAGGCATCAAGGCGCTTGCGGCCGAGAACCAGAATCCTATCGGATTTTGGCGGCTCTTTCAGCGTTACGAAGGGGCAAGGTTCTTTGGAGTTAAAGAATTCCTGAGCGCCCTAGCATCCTTAGTCCATCCGGACGATGTCGATTCAATCACGATCTACTCTGTTCCGGAGGGACATGCTCTCAAGAAGCACGAAACGGCGATGACCATGGAAGGTCCGGCAAGAAGTCTCTTAGTAAATGAGACGCTGCTGCATTATCTGACGACCGGTACACGTTTTCGGACCCTCGCGGCTGACTTCCCTCATGATGAGGACGAGTTGCCATGGGTCTTCATGGGAGCAAGATACCTTGCTCAGGAAGACCTGGCAATTGCTACAAGAGCCTTATCAGAAGGAGAGATAATCTCCACTGTTCCGCGTTGGGCCGACAAGGTTATTGGCACGGAAAGCCACTCCCAAATCGCAATGTGGGGGGCTTTAAGGCTCGATGACCGGACGGAGAGAGTTATCGCAGAGGTTACGGATAATCCGGGCGTTGCCGCTACTATTCGCGCTACTATCGCCTTTCATAGGGCTAACCCCAATGTGCCACTCTTTGTACTCGGCGACTTTGTGACAAGAAGTGTCGGTTGCTTTGAAACATTCCGAGCAACCAAGAAAGCGTGCGAAATGCTCGGCATCAAACTGGCGGGCGGCCGTATGGATATCTCAAAGGCCGATCTGGATGATGAGCCGGTTGTTGATGCGGTTATCGGCGGAAACTCAGGAAGCGATGCCGGTATGAAGCTGCACGTGGTTCAAAAGACCCGTGAAATGTTGGATCAGGCCGGAATGGCTGATTTCAAACTCGTTGTCTCAAGCGGCATAAAGCTTGAAGACATCAAGAAATACCGGGAAGCTGGCGCTGATATCGTCGGCATCGGTGAACAAGCGGCCTACTACCTCAACCAAGGCCAGTGCAACTACACTGCAGATGCAGTTGGTTTCTTCAATGGTGGCAAGCTAAATGCTTTTGCCAAGGAAGGCCGGGAGTTGTCTCGTGTAGTCGATCCTGAGGTATTGGATAATGCGACCAGAGGTGTTAAAATCTCTGACAATCTCATTCGCCACAATCTGAGGGATTATCTGTAAAACAAGCGGGCGGGCGCGAAAGCGCCCGCCCAAAACCAAATTTAGTTATTAGAAAGAAAATATTAAAATAATAAAGGAGAAAGACAATGGAACTAAACGAAAAAGAATTTGCGGACAAAGCATGTAACTTCTTGAAAGATTACATGGCAAAAAATAATATTGAAAAAGTCGTGATAGGTTTGTCCGGTGGTATCGACTCGGCTGTTGCGCTCGCGCTCGCCGAGAGAGCTATTGGCGCTGATAGAATCATAGCGGTCATGATGCCAAATGGTGAAGCTGGGGGAAAATCCCGCGACCACGCTGTGACAGTTGCTAAAAAGTTTGAAGTGAAAGATTTAAGGGAGGTCGATATTTCACCCGCGGTCAATGCATTTAAGGAAATTTTAAAAACGGATAACGGAAAGTGTATTGGGAATATTGCTGCCAGGTCCAGGATGATAACTCTGTATGATACGGCAGCTCGAGAGAAGGCGATTGTGCTAGGGACTGAAAACAAGACAGAACACTACTTTGCTTATTTTACAAAAGCAGGAGACGAGGTTTCAGACATAGAGCTGATCAGAGATCTTTACAAGACTCAGGTAAGACAACTGGCAAGATTCCTGGGCGTACCGAAAGAAATCATTGAAAAACCGCCTACGGCTGATCTATGGGAAGGGCAGACCGATGAAGATGAGCTTGGGATTACTTATGAGACAGCAGACCGGATCATAAAAGGCCTTGTTGAAGACGGAAAGAGCGAAAGAGAACTGATCGGCCAAGGACTTAAAAAGAGAGACATTGAGACTGTGAAAAAGAGAATGGCTGATATTGCCTTCAAACTGCAGGAAGTTCCATGTCCGGTCAACACATAAAATAAAACCCGCATTTAGCGGGTTTTATTAAGTGAAATAATCTTAAATTTCTCTGTTTATATCGTTATCAGTTATATCCGGAGCGAAAGTTCTCTTTAATCCATTAATAATGCGCTCTTCAGTCTCATCTTCAAATTCTTTCCCCTCACTTTTTCTCTTTCTTAAATCAGCAAGCAGTAAAAGCCGTGTTTTCCCCTCGAGCTCCTTATGAGTGGGATTTGGTATATTATTCAGTCGATCGAGATTATCGTTTTCTTCATCGGTTAACCACTGGTTTTTTCTTTCTGAAGTATTCTCTCCAAGCTCTTTCATTTTTACCCCTTATCTTTTAATAGAAATAGTTTACTACCTTTGGGCAAAGATTTAAATTGAAAAATTATCGAATCTGTCTTATCCTAGTTAAGTACTATGTTGGCTTTAGTTATTATAAATGGGCTAATAGACAGTTTCAATCCCTGTGCCATCGGGATATTTTTGATATTTCTTTCAATGCTTTTCATGCTCAAAAAGGAAAAAAAGCATGTTTTTCAGATAAGCCTAGTTTATATTCTTGCTATCTATGTATCGTATCTTCTTATCGGTCTTGGGATGATAAGGGTTATTCAATTTTTTGGAGTACCTCACTTAATTAGTCGTATCGGAGCCGGAATAATCATCTTGGTCGGTGTTCTCTCTATTAAAGATTACTTCTTCCCAAACAGTATTTTTAGTACAAAGATTCCATATTCTGCTCGCCAGTTAATCTTAAAGTGGACATATAAGGCGACTCTTCCCGCGGCTGCCGTGGTTGGGGTTTTGGTCGGAATAAGCGAGTTCCCTTGTTCTGGCGGTATTTATGTGACGACTCTTGGTCTTTTGTCCGACAAGACTACGTTTGTTCAAGGTTTTGTATATCTCTTGATATATAACCTGATGTTTGTGATGCCGTTGATACTGATTTATGCTGTTACGACGAACCGGAGAGTGGCGATGAAACTGATGGACTGGCAGGAGCGGGAGAAAAACCATATGAAACTGGCGATGGGTATAATAATGACGGTTCTTGGTGTAATATTGATCAAATGGTTTATCTAAAATGAAGAAGTTTATCCCATACATTGTAGTAGGTATTTTGCTTGTCGGTTTTATCGGAGCCATAGGCTATTTGAAGGTTTCTGAGAATAAGCCGAGCGATAATACAAGCCGAACAAAGATAGAGCCTTACTTCGACGATAACGCCAATGTAATGTATTTTTACTCGCCAAACTGTTCTCATTGCATCCAAGAAAAGCCGATTTTGACGGAACTTGCAAAAGAGGGCTTTAGGTTTAAGCCGATGAACACTTTGGAAAATCCTGGAGTGGCAGATCAATACAAAATCAAAGGAACGCCGGAGTTTATTTCTCAAAAAGATGGTGCTCGACTTGAAGGGTTTCAGGAAAAAGAACCGCTCAAAGCTTGGTTGAGCCAACACAAATAAACAGCTCTTATTAGAACTTCACCCGGTACTTACTTTGTCATCCTGAGGTACGGAGGATCTCATCTTGTTATTCCGGACTTGATCCGGAATCCAGACCGATTAAATCTGCTATCACAGTTATTATCATTTATCTACTTTTTGATAGCAAAAATTCATTCTTCCACTTTTTTAGAAAAAGTGGAGTAAAAATCGCGACTTATGGCGGCGATAAAGTGTCGGATTTCAGTTCACTTAGGTTTGAAAAAATGAACTCGCTAGAACGCTCAGACAACATTATTTTCAAAATCTTCGTTCACTTTATCCTCACTTTATCTTCGATAGTCGCATTAGAGATTATTCGGATCATCCTTTTTTTGAAAAAAATCATGCCGGGTTAAGAGCTAAATTGTAATTTCAAACAATGTTTGTGTCTCAGGAGCCTCCTAAAATGATGGAAATAGTTAAAAAAGGAGGCATGATGGAAAAGTTAGTTCCAATAGAACTGGATTACAAAAAGTTAAATGGTATCTCGAAAGAGCAGGTAGCCGAACATTTTGATGTATTATATAAAGGGTATGTTGGCAAGGTAAATGAAATTCGTGAAAAGCTGGCAGGAGGATTTGAGGGGCTGCCGAATGCAACATACAACGATTATCGCGAACTGAAACTAGAGGAAAGTTTTGCTTTAAATGGGGTTAAGCTTCATGAATCTTATTTTCTAGGATTAGGGGGAGATGGAACGGTACCGGATGAAATAAGGAAGATATTTGCTAAAGATTTCGGCAGTTTTGAGAACTGGCAGGAAGAGTTTCATGGGCTGGGACTTGCTTCGCGCGGATGGGCGGTTTTGTACTATGATTTAGATGAAAAAAGGCTTTATAATGGTCTTGGCGACTGGCACTCCCATGGTGGGGTATGGAACGCCAAGCCGGTCATCGTTCTAGATGTTTATGAGCATGCATACTTTATGGATTACGGCACAAAACGAAAAGACTACATAGATGCATACTTTAATAATCTAAACTGGAACTATATATTAGATGAGCTAAAGAATATTAAAAAATGGCCCTAGAAAAATATAAAGAAAAAAGAAATTTTACAAAGACGCCCGAACCGGAGGCAAAAGCGGTTAAGGGCGGACAAGGTCGTTTTGCGGTTCAGGAGCATCATGCCTCTCAGTTGCACTGGGATTTTCGGCTTGAAATGGCTGAAGATTTAAATTCAGATACTATTGTCCTGAAAAGTTGGGCAGTGCCAAAAGGGATACCGGAAGAAGTCGGTGAGAAAAGATTAGCCGTGGAAGTGGAGGATCACCCGGTTGATTATATAGACTTTGAGGGAGAAATACCTGAGGGGAGCTATGGAGCAGGGGCAGTCAAAATATGGGATTCAGGCAAGTATGAGCTCATAAAAAGAGATGAAAAAATTATCGAGTTCATATTAGAAGGAAAAAAGGCGAAAGGCAGATATACCTTGATTAAAACCAGTGGTTATGGTGGTAAAAACTCTTGGCTTATAATAAAAAACACCCCGAAGGGTGTTTAAAGGATGGTTGAAGTTAAAGTTAAGCCGTATCCTCGTCTATAGCCTTTCTTACTTTTTTGATGATATCTCCGACCGATGTGTCCGATTTTGATAAGTATTCGCATGCTCCCTCTATGGAATGTTCACTCAATGCGTGATTTCTTTTAATATCAGCAATAATTATTAGAGGGACTTTGTCTTTTTCTTGAATTTCTTTTATTAGGTTTATGTCTTTTAAGTCAGGGGTTAAGATATCTATAAGAATCAAGCTTGGTTTTTGGTCAAGCATAGTGATAGCCTCTTCGGCGCTGCCCGCAACAATTGTTTCAATCCTCTGAAAGTTAATGGCTGTTTGGTAGAGCTTTATAGATGACCTGTCGGAACTTACTATTAATACCTTTGACACTTAAGCCTCCTTTTTTATATTTTAAATAATTTTAGCACATCACCGTTAAATATCAAGAGTAGCGTAAAATAAAAAATACCTCTCTCTCGGTATTTTTTGGTAGCAGGGGTGGGATTCGAACCCACGACCTCAGGCTTATGAGTCCTGTGCTCTAACCAACTGAGCTACCCTGCCATATTGGTGGGCCCGGTTGGAATCGAACCAACGACCAATCGGTTATGAGCCGACTGCTCTAACCGCTGAGCTACGGGCCCCTTTTAGTAATGCAAATTATGGGGTAATGTTCTATAATTGAAAGTACATTTAACTTACATATTATACTTTAAAAAAGCAGTATTTTCAACGTGAATAAATGAATAAAGGTGATTTAAAAGAGAAGCTTATAAAAATTGGGGGGATAGCCTTCCTTGTTTACATATTCTTTTTGGTTGGAAAGACTATTTATCAGAATATCAAGTTTAACGGCATCGAAAAGAATCTTCAAAGGGAAGTAGATGTTTTGGAGGCAGAGAATACAAACCTTCAAAATAAGATTTTATACTATAAAACTGAGAGCTATAAGGAAAGGGTTATGAGGGAGCGTCTCGGATATCAAAAACCGGGCGAGCAAGTGCTGGTTATAACTGCCGGGCCCGAAGGCGAAGAACAGAAAAAAGACGTGCATAAAGAAAAGATCTCAAATCCCCAAAAATGGTGGAACTTCTTGTTCCCCCAAAAAAAGGAAGAGTAGGGTAAAGGCTTGAAAAAAGAGCTCAACCCTGCTAGAATGGCATTTGCGACGCGGGGTAGAGCAGTGGCAGCTCGTCGGGCTCATAACCCGGAGGTCGGAGGTTCGAATCCTTCCCCCGCTACCAGATATGAAAATTTTTAGGAGTCTTTATGAACGAAGTTAGTTCAATAGGGTTTTTGGCAGCCATCTTTACTACCACCTCTTTTATCCCCCAGGTGATAAAAGCAATAAGGACAAAGTCGGCAAAGGATCTATCTTTGATTATGTATATAATCCTGCTAACAGGACAAATACTTTGGTTGAGTTACGGCATTCTTACACACTCTTATCCTTTAATCATTGGCAACTCTATAACTACTGTTCTTGCTTCAATAATTCTTTTCCTTAGAATTAAGTACTAAACGGATTTTTTAAATTAATTTAAAATTCAACTATGATTGATGACTTTTTAGCGTACTCGGGAAACAATAATTTGATTCGAAAGGGCGACCGGATTTTGGTTGGCGTGTCCGGCGGAGTTGACTCAGTTGTTCTTTTGGATATCCTATCTAAATTACAGAATAAATTGGGCATCCATATTGCAATTGCTCATGTGAACTACGGGCTCAGAAAAGAAGCCGATAAAGATAATAAATTTGTAAAAGACTTGGCTAAAAAGTATGAATTACCATTCTTTGAGGAGAAAGTTAAGCTTGCAGGCGGTAATATTGAGGAAAAAGCTCGGGATATCCGTTATGATTTTTTTAATGAGATCTGTAAGCAGGAAAAAATGAAGAAAGTTGCCGTTGCACACCATAAAAATGATCTTGTTGAGACGTTTTTTCTCAATCTTTCCAGAGGCAGTGGGCTGACCGGTCTTGTTTCTATGAAACCTAAGAATGGAGGTTTGATCCGACCCCTCCTTTTTTCAACGAGGAGAGAGATCGAAAAATACGCCAAGGAGAATAGTCTAGAATTCGTCGAGGATATTACGAACAAAGACCTGACTATCAAAAGAAATCTCATTCGCCACAAAGTTATCCCTGAGTTTGAAAAAATTAACCTGGACTTCGTACAAACGCTCGCACGGGAAATCCAAGATTTACGGGATGCGGATGACGTAATTTCAAGCATTACAAAAAAACACTATAAACAGTTGGTCAAAGAGGCAAGGGATGCAGTTTTTTTCTCGGTAGAGGAACTAGTTAAAATCAACCCATATCTACAATCAGAGATTTTGAGGGAATCTGTTCGGTATGTGAAGGGAGATCTTAAGGATGTTTCAAGGAGAAACATCGAAGATATGCAGAAGCTTTTGAAAACGGCTGACGGGACAAAAGAAATTCACTTGGGAGAAGGATTGATTGTGAGGCGGACTTATGATAAACTGGAAATTAGAAAAGAAGCAAAAAGTCCCACAGAGAAGCCAAAAATCATAAGGTTGAAGATGGGTGAGGAAGCTTTTTTTGGCAGCTGGAGGCTTTTTTTAGGCAAATTAGATGGAAAAAATACTGTAGAAGACAAAAATTTAGTATTTTTAGACATTAAAAAAACGCCTACGTTACGTGTAAGATGTAGAAAGGCCGGAGATAGGATTGCAATCGGCTCGGGCAGAACTAAAAGTCTACAGGATGTGTTTATAGATGTAAAAGTTCCGCGCGAGATGAGAGACAGTTATCCGATTGTCGTGAGTGCGAAAGATGAAGTTATCTGGATCCCGGGTATCAGATTCAATCCTGAATATAAAAGTAATAAGGACTTAGTAAGTTTAGAGGCAACAATTAGATATGAAAAAACCAATGAAGAAAAATAATCGAGCTATCTTAATTTTTATAACTATCATACTGATCATGGCAGCAGTGTACTCTTTCTATATTCCAACTCAGAATATCGAAAAAGTTGATATATCAAAAGTGGCCCAAGAAGTCAAGGACAACAAAGTCAAAAATATCACACAAGAAGGAAGTAAAGTCACTATTACTTTAGAAGACGGGAAAAAACAAACCTCGTCAATCAATGAAAGTGAGAAAATTACTGATGTTCTAAAATTCTTGGGAGTGGAGCAGATTGACCCAAGTAAAGTTAGTATAGATTCAAAGTCTTCAAGCAGTAGTTCGCTTTGGATCGGTATCCTTATCCAGACGATTATACCAGTGTTGTTAATTGGAGGTATCCTTTACTTTTTCATTCGCCAATCGCAAGGGGCATCAAATCAGGCAATGGGATTTGGGAAATCGAAGCCGCAAGTATATGACAAAACAAAGAAAAAAGTGACCTTTAAGGAGGTTGCCGGGAGTGAAGAAGCAAAAGAAGAGCTTGAAGAGATCGTCGAGTTCTTAAAGTATCCAAAGAAATTCTTGAACTTGGGTGCCAAAATACCAAAGGGTGTGCTCCTTTTTGGTAGTCCCGGAACAGGCAAAACCCTTCTTGCAAGAGCAGTTGCCGGTGAGGCTGATGTGCCGTTTTTCTCAATATCTGGTTCTGAGTTTGTCGAAATGTTTGTCGGAGTAGGAGCTAGTCGTGTAAGAGATCTTTTCAATCGAGCAAAGAAAAATGCTCCATGTATCATATTTATCGATGAAATAGATGCCGTTGGCCGGCAGCGCGGCAGTGGTCTTGGTGGTTCTCATGACGAACGGGAACAGACGTTAAACCAGATACTAGTTGAAATGGATGGCTTTGAAAAGGGGACAAACGTTATTGTGATGGCAGCAACAAACAGGCCTGATGTTCTTGACCCGGCGCTTCTGCGTCCTGGCAGATTTGACCGAAGGATTGTGCTTGATATGCCCGATGTTAAGGCTCGTGAGGCGATCTTGAAGGTTCATGCAGGAGGCAAGCCTTTGGCCAAAGATACAGATCTGGAAACGATTGCCAAACAAACCCCTGGTTTTTCTGGAGCTGATCTTGAGAACCTGATGAATGAGGCAGCAATTCTCACTGCACGTAAAAATAGAAAAGAAATTACCATGGCTGATCTAAGCTCTGCTACAGAAAAGGTTTTGCTTGGTCCAGAAAGAAAAAGCAATGCTCTAAACAAGCATGAAAAAGACATAATTGCCTATCATGAAGCAGGTCATGCTATCGTTGGACATCTTCTACCAAACGCTGATCCTATTCATAAGATATCTGTTATTTCTAGAGGAATGGCACTTGGGGTTACTTGGAGCTTGCCGAAAGAGGATTTGAAACTTTTGACCAAATCAAAAATCTATGATGAGATAACAATGTCAATGGGAGGAAGAGCAGCTGAAGAGTTGGTCTTCAACGAGATTACAACCGGCGCCTCAAACGATATCGAAAAAGCTACTAAAATGGCCCGCAATATGGCTGTTAAATACGGTATGAACGAAAAACTGGGTCCGCAAGTCTACGGCCATCAAGAAGAGCAGGTATTTTTAGGTAAGGAACTGACCGAACACAACAAAAACTACTCCGAGGAGATAGCAGCTATTATTGATGAGGAAACAAACAAGGCTATTATGGAATGCTACAACAAATCCATGGAAATTCTAAAGAAAAACCGTACAAAGTTAGATCTTATCGCAAAGACATTGGTAGAAAAAGAAACCATCGAAGGAGAAGATTTCGAAAAACTCATGGCGAAGATAGACAAGGTAAAAAAGAGTGACTAGAGTTAAAAAATTTTTGTACTTAATCTGGGACAAAAAGCTAACCGTCTCTGCGGCAGCTATCATTTTGGCGGTTACTGGTCTTGTTTCAAACATCTTGGGACTCTTTAGAGAACGTCTTATAGCCGGTCATTTCGGTGCCGGACATGAGACAGATATATTTTACGCCTCATTCAGAATTCCTGATCTGATATTCAACCTTCTGATATTGGGAGCTGTCTCCAGTGTCTTTATCCCTATTTTCATTGAAAAGATGACCAAGGAAAAGAAGGAGGATGTACAGAAGTTTGCTAACTCTTTCTTAAACTTTATGCTTCTTGGCGCGGTTGTTTTTTGCGTGGTGGTTTTTGTGCTTGCACCTAAGCTGGTCCCTTTACTTTTGCCCGGCTTTTTCAACCAAAAAATAGAGACTAGCTTTAATGTCTACTCTACAACCGTAAATATGATAAGGATTATGCTTTTGTCACCCATCTTCTTTGCTATTTCAGGTATACTCAGTGGAATCTTGAACTCCCACAAAAGATTTGTCGCTTATTCTCTGGTCCCGATTGTTTATAATATTTCCATTATTCTTTCCATGATATTTCTGGTCGATAAGTTCCATCCTTCAATATATGCTCCTGCTATTGGTGCTGCCGCTGGTGCCTTCATGACTGTTCTTGTCCAGCTCCCATCTACTCTTCGAACCGGATACAGATGGAAACCGATCATTGATTTTAAAAAGGGTGAGATAGCCAGAATATTCAAGATGATGGTGCCAAGGACTTTGACGATTGGAACCAGCCAAATTAACCTGGTTGTTGACACTATTGTTCTTTCTTTTTTGGCCGCAGGTAGTATCAGCGAACTTAACTATGCTAACAACATTCAAACTGTCCCTACGGTTATCTTTGGTATTGCCATAGCAACGGCAATCTTTCCGGCGCTTTCGGAGAGTTATGCCAAAAAAGATATGGACGAGTTTATGAGTAGGTTCTCATGGAGCGCGCGCCGTATTCTTTTCTTTATGATCCCTGCCACTATTGGAGTAATAGTTTTGAGGGCGCAAATAATTCGTCTAGTATTTGGAACAGGTAACTTTGACTGGGAAGCTACCTACTGGACTACAAAAACGCTGCTTTTTTTCTCTTTTGGACTGATTGCCCAGGGGATGATACCGCTTTTGTACAAGGCGTTCTTTGCTATTCAGGACACTAAAACCCCATTTTACATCGGTGTTATAGTCATGATAGTAAATGCTATTCTTTCTATCACTCTTCCTTTCGTTCCGCTTTGGGGTTTAGGGGTGGCTGGTGTAGCTTTAGCGTTCTCAATCGCCGGCATAGTGAATGTTATTCTCCTTGCAGTTTTCTTACATGAAAAGATTGGTATTTTAGATCCTGACCATAAAATATTTGAGTCTACGACTCGCCTCGTCATCGCTTCTATAGCTATGGGGCTTGTTGTCCACTATTCACTGTATCTTTTTGATGCCGTGACCAGTACCGAGAAAGTTACCGGTCTCTTCTTGCAAACAACCGGGGCAGTAGCCTTGGGGGGTATCTGCTACTTTTTTCTTGCATGGCTTTTCAAATGCGAGGAGATTAAGTTTGTTCTCGAGAAAATGAGGATTGGTAAAGGCAGCGCAAAGTAGCTTTTTAAGTTCCGAAATGATAGAATAAAAGTGCTGAGGGTAATCTCAGCTTTTTTGTTGCTCAAATGTACCTTACAAAATAAGGGGGGTGAACTTGTATGAAGCTTCGTGGCATTGATTTTGGAAACGTTCTTGGTGGGTCCGGAGTCCAGGGATTTTTTGGAGAGGGCTATTGGTATCACAGAGTCACAAAGCATGTTGGCGGAAGCTTCGATGGTATTACATTTGTTGCAAAAACCGCAACACTTGAACCTCAAGGAGGAAATCTTCCCTTAAAGGATAACTTTCGCCCGAAAGGATTATTGCCGAGAGCAATACGGGTTAAGTTTCGAAAGGGGTCGGTCCTAAATGCCATTAGCCTTTCAAACCCAGGTCTGGAAGCATTGCTAAGAGCAGGTGAGTGGCAAAAAAGAACAGAGCCTTTCTTCATTTCGGTCATGACTATAAGTGAAAAGCCGGATCAAGAAATGAAGAAAATGGTGGAGCTCATCGAGCGCTATAGAGGTGGTTTCAAGGCGCCGTTTGGGATTCAGATCAATGTTTCATGTCCGAACTCTGACTGTAGTCTCTATAAACTCTACCAATATCTAGAGGATGTACTTGAGATAGCCGGCAAGCTTCATGTACCCTTGATGGTGAAGTTTGGTCTTGAACCTGATCCGACGGATATAATAATGGATCTTGAGGAGAACCCATACTGCGATGCTCTTTGCATGATCAACAGTATCCCCTTTGGGTCATCACTCGTTGACTGGCAAGAAGCCTGGGGAAGTGATGTATCTCCTCTAGCCAAATATGGCGGTGGATCTCTATCAGGTAAGCCCTTGTTTCCTCTCGCAGTTGAAATGGTTGGAGTTGCCAGATCACTAGGCTTTACCAAGCCGATCAACTTAGGCGGAGGCATACTTTGCCCAGAGGATGTTGATCTTGCCTATTACGCCGGTGCATCGTCTGTATACATAAGTTCGGCTGCAATTCTGCGTTTCTGGAGAGTACAAAAGATAGTTAGACAGGCAAATTCACCTATCCTTATCTAAAGGCGATAACTTCAAAGTTGTCGCCTTTTCTTTTTCACATAAGCTCGAAATTTGGCTCTTTTTCTGCTATAATTTACTTTCATGAAACAAGAAAATATTAGAAATTTTTGCATCATAGCTCACATTGATCACGGTAAGTCGACTTTGGCTGACCGTTTTTTGGAAGTGACCGGCACCATACAAAAACGTGATATGAAAAAACAGATGCTTGATACTATGGAGCTTGAGCAGGAGCGCGGCATCACTATCAAGCTGCAGCCGGCGAGAATGGAGTATAAGGGAAATATTCTAAACCTGATAGACACTCCCGGTCATGTCGACTTTTCATATGAGGTTTCGCGTTCTCTCTCGGCTGTTGACGGGGCAATCCTAGTTGTCGATGCTTCTCAAGGAATTGAGGCGCAGACGCTCACCACATTAACCATGGCGATCGATCAGGGCTTGGAAATAATCCCAGTGGTAAACAAGATTGACCTTCCTCATGCCGAGCCGGAAAAAGTTTCAAAGGAAATTATCGATTTGCTGGGAATAAGCGAGGATGAAATAATCTTGGCCTCAGGAAAAACCGGTGAGGGAGTGACACATATTTTAGATAGGATTATTGAGAAAGTGCCGGCACCAAAAGGGAGCCCTGACGGCGAGACAAAGGCGCTCATTTTTGATTCATTTTTTGATAGCTATAGAGGTGTAATTACTTATGTCCGCATTTTTGACGGGAAAATTACTAAAGGTGATAAGCTGAAAATGATGGCGACGAATACACAGGGTGAGACACTCGAAATAGGCTACTTAACGCCTGATTTTCATCCCAAAAACGACCTAACATGCGGAGAAATTGGCTATATTGTTACGGGCTTGAAAGATGTATCCGAGGCAAGAGTTGGAGATACGGTCACACTAAACTCTGCTCCTGCGAAAGATCCTCTGCCCGGCTACAAGAAAGTGATGCCATTTGTTTTTACCGGGCTTTTCACTACTTCCGGCGAAGATTATCAGGTTTTGCGCGAAGCTCTTTCCAAGCTGCAACTGTCCGACTCGGCTCTTGTTTATGAACCGGAGAATTCTGTTTCTTTAGGCTTTGGATTTCGTTGCGGATTCCTTGGGCTTCTTCATATGGAGATAGTGAAAGAAAGGCTAGAGCGTGAGTTTGGATTAAACTTAATAATTACTACTCCGAGCGTTTCATATGAGATAGCAAGAACAAGCGGTGAAGTGCTCTTGATCAAAAGCCCGGCCGATATGCCGGATCGCTCAGAGATAAACGAAATCCGCGAGCCGTGGCTCAAACTTGAGGTGGTTACACCGAAGGAATATGTTGGGCGGATAATGGAACTGACCCAAGGTAAACGCGGAGCCATGAAAAATATCAGCTACCTTGAGGAGAATACCGCCCTCATCACCTTTGAAGCGCCACTTTCTGGGATAGTTACCGACTACTATGACGATCTTAAGAGTGTTTCTTCTGGTTACGCTTCTCTCAGCTACGAAATGATAGGCTTTCGAGCATCAGACTTGGTTAAAATGGACATACTTATCTCGGGGGAGCCGGCTGATACGCTCTCAATGATAGTTCATAGAGACGAGGCATTTGGGCAAGGGCAGAAAATAGTCACAAAGTTGAAAGATCTGATACCAAAACAGGCGTTCAAAATCACTTTGCAGGCGGCCCTTGGCGGTAAGATTGTCGCTCGCGAAGATATCTCTCCTTACCGCAAGGACGTAACGGCCAAACTCTATGGAGGTGATGTAACTAGAAAAAGAAAACTTCTCGAAAAGCAAAAGAAAGGCAAGAAAAAAATGGCCCAGATCGGCAGAGTTTCTATTCCTTCAGATGTTTTTGTAAAGCTTTTGAAGAAGTAGTAATTGATATATAATCAAAACACTAACCGTGGAGAAGCGATATGACCGAGATAGGCAATTTTAATACAGAGGATGGGTCATCAAGTATAGAGTCTCCTAGTGAACAACAAATAGGAAAAAAGCCTTACAAAGATGTCTCTGAAATCGAGAAATTTCAAAGATTTGGCGACATTAGCGATCTTTATAAGAGTTCTGATTTTAAAAACTTTGTTAATAATTTGGATAAACTACCAATACAGGGGAAAACTTCTAGTGAAGCGAATTTAATAGGTAGACAAGCACAAGAGGGGCAGAACCTTATTAGGGCAAGTTTATACTATTATGATGAAGTTAAAAAAAGACAGGCTGGGATGAAAAACGAAGAGGCTAAAGCGCTTGAAACTTTAAACTCCCGTGTTCCTCTAAAATCAATATTTTCTAGTTACGAAAACAAGCAACTCAATATATCAGCACTGAGAGACTGTTTTGAATGGTCACTTACGGAGTATGATAGTTTAGGGAGACGAGAAGGACGAGTAGCAACAGGTGAAGAGAAGATAGCCGGAGCTGCAGACGACCTAGAGGCAATACTGCAGCAAGTAAACCAGTTTAGGTAGTTATTTACGAGGATAGGCGGTAGTTTCTATGTTATCAATATCTTAGTAAATACTATCGCTATGATACCCAAAACCACAAAGAACCCATTTAGCCAGTTTACATTTTCGTGTGTTTCGGGGATGAGGTCGCTGGCGGAGATGTAGAGGAATGTGCCTGCAGAAAAGCCGAGCGCTAAACCAATCCAATCATTTGAAACTCCACGGAGGAGAAAGTAGGCTAGAATTGCTCCGATAGGAGTAGCAATAGCTACAAGTGAAGAATTTCTACTAGTGTCTTTTTTTGTAAATCCGCTATGGAGCATAATGCTCGAGACGGATATGCCATCCGGTATTTTGTGGACCAAAACTGCAAGGGCAGTGACGAGCCCAAGGGCAAAGTTTACTTCAAATCCGATGCCGATAAGCGCGCCGTCAATGAGAGAGTGCAGCAGAATCCCCCAAAGTCCAACCAGACCTTTGCTTTTGTCGACATGGTGATGGGAGCATTTTTCTTCCTCGCAGGAGTGCATCATGATTTGTTGCTCTAGGAAATAGAAGAGAACAAAGGCGCCAACTGTAGCATAAAGCGCATTTTTTGGGTTTAAATCAAGCGCCTCGGGTATTAGATGAAAAAATGCCAAAGAAAAAAGGGCGCCGGCAGAAAAGCTAACAAAATAAATCACTTTTTTAGTAGAAAGCTTTTTGTCCCTTATGACAAACTGCGCTGAAAGATATGTCGCCAGTCCGGCAATAAGCGAATACATAATTACAGAAAGAAGATTACTTACCATAAGAATATAGTAGGCGCATAAACAAATTTTTGCAATTTAACAATTAGCCTGGTAAGGATTATCCTTGATTTTTAGGCTTGGTTTATGTTAGGATATTTTTCACGTCTCTAAAAAATACAGGATTTTAAGGAGGTGAGTACTTTGGCTCAAAAAGTAAAGAAGCACTCGAAACACTTTTTGAGTGGTTTTTGCAGCACACTTTCAACCGTGATATCTTTAATGTTTTTTGCTATAACTATTGCTTTTGGCGCAGTAGCCGAAGCAACGAGATCAAAACAGAGAAACAAAGGCAGCAAATGTTCCTGTAAGTTCTATCCCGAAGGGGAAAATGAAAGAACGAGGGACAAAAGGTATGAATATTGGAAACTGCGTGGCCGCATTTATGCAAGCCCGCTAACCGATATGATTGAATACCCACACCTAAAGACATGCAAAAAGTGCGGCGGGGCCCTGTGATATTTTTCCTTCACAGGGCTCTTTTCTATTGCTAAAAGGTGATAAATGTGATAAAATCAACTTTATAGCTTTAAAAACAAGCAGTTCTTTGAAAAAACATCGATGGAGGTGGGATCTAATGTTTATATTGAAAGAAACCCTTAAAGCGGCGTCTATTTGGGCAGTCATCTTCATGGGCATTATTATTTCTGCCTATTGTTTCAGAAACGTGCCATACGAAACGTTCTGGAACTTCATGGATTATGTAGCTGCGTTTTTAGCAATACTTTGTGCGGTTGTTATCACATTATCTGTCTTGGCATACCGAAGGTCGCGGACAAGGAACAAAGGAGTAATCTGATGATCATAGTTTCCCGAAGTGAAGAAAGTGAGAAGTTTGTTTTTGGCAACCGGTTAAAGACGATTCCGTTTATCGGGATAAATGATTCCGGCGGGACACATCGGATCGGTATCGGTCTCATGACCGCTGGTCGAAACCCGGAGCTTACTCTGGCCTTTGAGTCAGGAGAGCAGCGCTCGGTGATTATAGCGGTAAGGGCGCTTAAGTTCCTGGAGCTGGCCAAGTGGGTCCATGGGCAAACCTTGAAGGATTGCTTGCGGGCAGGAGACGACAACCAGCCATGCGGATTCATTGAAGTTCATTCCGGAGATGACCACCGACTAATAGCTGATAGCACTGAACCATGTGATCTCGAGGATCTAGATGCATCTTTGTACATGCGACTAGAAAACGTTGAGATGCTCCGGAAAGCTTTCCGAGTAGTTACTGCAGAAGAGCTGACTCCGATCCTGGAGATTACAGATGAATACAACATCTACACTCAATGAAGGAGGGATCTGATGCCGATCGTTCTGAAACAACACAAATGGTTGTGGTGGGTGGCAGGATATGGTTTGATGTACGGCTGCCTCTATCTTGGGCTTAAGATTATAGACTACACGATGCGTATCCCTAATGCCTCAGCGATCCCTTTTGCTATCTTCATGTCCTCGATAATTATCGTGGTAGTGGTTATCGCATCTGACAAACTATCCGGGATCGTGGAGAGAGCATTCAAGAAAGTGATAACTTTCGAAGAAAAGGAGGTGGCTCAAAATGGCAATTGATCAGGCGATAGATTACAAGGCAAGTCCGCCGAAAGGCCTAGAGAAAGCACTATACCGACTGATATCATGGTCGTTTGTTATCGCGGCCATATCTCTCGTTCTTTCTTTGCCTCTGATAGCATTGAGTAAGGGAGGCGAGCAAGGGGCAGTTACGTCGTTTTTCTTTGTTTCGTTTCTGGACCAGTACGGCATAGTATATCCTCTTGTTTTGCTGGCCATATCATTGGCCGGCATGTCATTTGTGATTTGGATGATACGTACATCCAGGGATGAAGGAGACGAAAGGGTCATTTTCGCAGAATTTTTAATATCTGTGATCATGGTCATTGTGTCATGCGTCTGGCTAATGTTGAAAGGCGCAGATTCCCTTGTTACCTGGATAGCTTCCATGATTCCCAGAGAGAACTTTGCGGACAATCTTGCTCCATACATATATGGCTACCTTATAGCCATGAGTGTATTGATAGCTATCAGCTCAGTCATCTGGTTTGTGGTTGTCCGTATACGGGAACGCAAAGCGCGCGTAAATATGCTCAAAGGGGGATTTTTAAGGAAACTCTGGCAGTTCTTTGTTGGTGATCTGCTCTCTATCAAGCCGATCCGTTCTAATGGAGAGATTTGCTTTGAGGCGAAACTCTATTCGGTTTGTCTCTTCTTTAGAGCATGGTTCTCCCTTATGGCTCCCCTTTTTGCTCTTGTGTTTGTTGACCTTGGAGCCAGATGGGTTCTGAGCTGGTTATAAGTGTACTTTCAGGCCCCGAAGTTTTTAAAAACTTCGGGGCTTTTTCTTTTTCGACAAAACGATTATTCTATAGTAAAATAATCAGTAATGAATGGGGAGGGTGCTCCTTGAAAACCCAATATTAGGAGGCCAGAAAATGGCAGGTGCAGAAATATATTCCTCAGATCTAATGTTTGTTATTTTAAGTGAGTTTCCAGACCAGAAGTTTCCGTACGATGAGGATCTGATGCACGCGGCTTTTCGTGAACTAGCTGATGAATATCCTCAGTTTTTTGCGGATAGGGGTATCACATTTTCTTCAGGCGAGACTACTCCGAGAAGTCCGGAAATAACAACCGCTTTAGGGCTCATGGAAAGATGGGGATATCTCTATGTTTTAAACCACGGGTCAAATGAAGCGTTTGTAAATCATTCGACAGAGTCAAAAGATCATGCGGAGAAAGTGCTGTCGTATTTTCAGCCGGAGGAGAGAGAAAAAATTCTCTTTTTCTCAGGGAGGATACAACAGAAACTCATTACAGACAATAGTTAAGGAGGATAGATGGAGCGGGTAAAACCAAATGATATCGCATCTGTGAGAGCGGGCTTTAAGGAGTATGCAAGGAAGTTTCCTCTCATGGAGCTTACTACAGAGGAGAAATATGAACTTGAGCTTTGTCGTCTGAGACATCGGCAAGCCATGGAGAGGGCGAAGAAAATCAATTTCATCCTTGGTGTATCTATGAAGCCGCTAAATCCTAAGACAATGGCGCTTCTTGGTGTAAAACATTTTCGGGAGGAGATGCATCTGGATCTCAAGTATAGCGAGAGTGGCAAGGCAAAGATAGCTCTGGTTAAGCTAGTAGTGTGGGCGTTATGCCCTACTATGTCTTTGGGTATACGTCTGCGATATGCCGGGAAACATTGAGGGGGGGCAAGATGGCGATAATGGAGGAGAAGAAGGAGTACTTTAATAAAGTCAGGGACTGCATGGCCGGGCTTTTCTTGAGAGAAAGTCTGTCTAAGGGAAAGACCATTACCATCCCAAGCCTTGATATACACATTGTTCCTGTTAAATGCGGAGAGTGTGATGGTACCAGAAATGAAGGTGGTAAAACTATCATTTGTAGCACCGGGCTTAGCACAGACACCATCTGTCCTTATGGCAAAGGAAAGACCGCCGAAAAGGGAAAAAATGAACTTGAAGGAGGCCAATAGTATTTAGGATGTCAGCTCATCATTACCGTATTTCAAAAAAACTGCCCCGTAGGTTTGCAAAAAGCAAAACGCAAACTTGCGGGGTTTTGCTTTTTAGATATATTTTTTAGTGATATACTTTTAGCAGTTAGGATTATTTAATTGGGAACTTATATTATGTGCTTGGCGACACCGGTACAAGTAGAGAAAGTCGAAAAGAACTTTGTATATGCAGGTAAATCAAAGATTTCTATTCAGTTGCTCTCAAATGTTAAAAAAGGCGATTGGATTTTAGCTCATGACAAGCTAGCTATCGCAACCTTGCCCGAGAGTGAGGCTAGGACTATTTTAAACCTAATTAAAGATACTCATTGTCACTGCAAATGAAGTCTTGGACTGTTAATTTAGAAAGTAATCGAACTATTCTTGCCTTGGGCCCGGAGTCTGATGGCAACTTTTCTTTTTATAAGGAGGGGAAGGTTTGTTTTCGAGACGGGTTTGGCGACCTCTTGGATAATAAAAATCTTTCAAATTTTAAGAGAGCCGTTTTGGATTTTATAGATAAAAATGGCAAGCCAGATATCATTATTTGCGATCTTCATCCTTTATTTCATACAACGAAGTGGGGCAAAGAGCTGGCAAGTAAATTTGGTGTGGAGTTTGTCCAAGTCCAGCATCACTTGGCCCACATCTTTTCTGCGGTCGGGGATAACATGATAACTCAGTCTTGTCATTCTGAGCGTAGCGATAGCGGAGTCGAAGAATCTCTTAGCAAAGAGGGAAAGGGATTTCTCCACTCGTCACTCCGTGAAGTCGGTCGAAATGACAAATACGGATTTATTGGCATTGCTTGCGATGGCACTGGTTATGGGCTTGACGAAAAGATCTGGGGCGGGGAAGTCTTTGAATTTTCAAATGGCGGAGAAAAAAGAATAGGACATCTTGAAAACCAGACATTGATTGGAGGAGAACTGGCTATAAAGGAACCGGCGAGAATGATTATCAGTATTCTAGGCAAATTCATGAAGAAAGATGAGGCTTATGAATTTGTAAAAGAATATTACGACAAAAATGAATTTGAACTTTTATGGAATCAACATAAGGAGGGGTTTAACTGCCTGGAAACTTCAAGCACTGGTAGAGTTTTGGATGCAGTTTCGGTACTTCTTGGTTTTTCAGGAAATGAAAGAGAATATAAACATGCGCCGATTGAGAACTTGGAGAAAAACTCTGGCAAACCATATGAAATAGAGCCGGAAGCTAGGGGAGTCGATGGCACTTTTGAGCTTCAAACGACACCGCTTTTTGAATATTTGATAAATAATCTTGATAAGGATAAGGAAAGATTAGCGGCAACTGCCCAAATGTATTTGGCTAAAGGATTGTGGGATATTTGCCAGAAAAGAGGGGGCAAGAAACAGATATTCTTTGCCGGAGGAGTCGCAAATAATAAAATCATCTCTGAATACTTGGTTTCTAAAGGAGTTATAGTTAGTCGGGAAATACCGAGAGGAGACGCTGGAATTTCTTTGGGGCAGATAGTTTATTTCTTGTCGGTACTGTCTGTTAACCATTCTTGAATATCTTTTATTGCGAAATATCGTATAGCTTTTTTCTCTATATCAAATGCATGCAGTGTCCATTGAGGCTCCTTGTGCCACTGTGTACCTTCAAACCGAATATGGTCAGGGATAATTTCACGAGTAGTAACTTCACCTCGAAAGTTTTTATAGATAATTTTGACTGATTTATTCTTCATGTTTTAACAAATTCTGGGAATTAGTTTTCCTTTCGGCATCTCGATAGGGCGGAGGGCGCCAAGTTTGGTTTTGAGGTATACGCCAGAGCCGGCCTCTGCATGGCCGATTACTTTGGCTTCATTATTAAATTTCTTTAAAATTTCTAAGACTTTATCGGCATTTTTTGGGGAAACGCTAGCGATGAAACGGCCCTCACTTGCAAGCGCAAATATATCTATGCCGAGCAGTTCAGAGACAGCGACAGTTTCTTTCTTGTAGGGCAAGGTTTTCTCATCTAAAACAATCTTTACCCTAGATTTATTGGCCATTTCTACGATATTGGCGGCGAGTCCTCCTCGGGTCGGGTCTTTGCAGGCATTTAGATACTCACCAACTTTCTCAATTTCCTTATTCAAAGGTTTGGAGTCGCTGATTATCTTTGTTTTGTAGTTAAACCTGCTGGCAAGGAGGGTAACAGCATGTTCACCAAGGTCACCGGAGGAGATAATCACATCTCCAGCTTTGATCCCTTTATTCTCGATGACACGATCAGCTAGGCCGACTCCGGCGGTAGTGATTTCTATTTTATCGATCTTTCCTTTTTGCATAACTTTGGTGTCGCCAGTGACGACCGGAACGCCTGATTCTTCAGAAACTTTATTTATTGAGCGCATAATCTTCATCAAATCAGTTTTTGAAAATCCTTCTTCCATGACGATACTCAGGGAAATGCCGAGAGGTTTTGCTCCCATGACGGAAAGGTCGTTAATAGTTCCGCACATGGCAATCTTCCCGATATCTCCACCGGGGAAGAATATTGGCTCAACTATAAAAGCGTCGCTAGTAAAAACCAATTTTGAATGGATTCCCGCCTTCGCGGGAATGACAGAAGAGGATAGGTCGTAAACGGCGGCATCATCCTCACAGTTTTGCCATTTACCCCTGGATTTCAAAGCTCCGCGGATATCCTGAAGCAGTTCCCAGGACTTATATCCGCCACCGCCGTGATCCAGTTCTATTGACTCGTCATTTACCATATCGATACTCCACGTTGCAAGCACCCTCGACCGAAACCATGCATGGACCGATAGGTTTGTCAGGCGTGCAACCTTTCTTAAATACCGGGCAATCTGTTGGACTTTTTAGCCCCCTTATAATCTCTCCGCATTTGCAAGCGGTCGGTTTCCGAGACTTTGAAAAGTCAACTCTATCTAATATATCTTTATACTTAAGTCTAGCATCAAAGGCTTTATATTTTTCTTTTATTTTAAGCCCCGAACCGGGAATGGTACCAAATCCCCGCCAGTTTCCATCTGACTCTTCGAAAACCTCGAATATTTGGTTCAAAGCTTCCGGATTTCCACCTTCTTTAACAAGGCGGACATATTCGTTTTCTACATCGGCTCGATCTTCAGCTAGTTGCTTGAGCAGCATATAGATAGCGACCAAAATGTCGTCAGGTTGAAAGCCGGTAATCACTTGTGGTACTCTCATTTCTTCATAGGGTTTAGAGCCGATAATTGCTGAAACATGTCCGGGGCAGATGTAGCCGTCTATTTTCAGTTCGCCGATTTCAAGCAAGGCTTTCATGGCGGGCAGAAAAAGTTTGTGGGTAGGATAGATAACTAATCCCTTTTGGATAGCAAAAGCGCTCATGGGGGCGGTTGTTTCAAAACCAAGACCAAAGAATACTAAGTCAGGATATTCCTTTTGGATTTCAAGTGCTTCTTCTGTTGAATAGATATCAAACACTTGGGCGCCCTTTTCCCGAGCTTGATCTAGACTGCCAAAGCTTCCCGGAACTCTCATCATATCCCCATAAGTGGCTACGGGAATGCCGGCGAGAGCTAGAGAAACGATAGCGTCTATATCTTCTTGAGCTGTGACACAGACCGGACAGCCGGGGCCGGTAGTCAGATGAACATTTTTTGGCAAAAGTGACTTTAGCCCTGCTCTGGCTACAGCTTGGGTATGAGTACCGCAAACTTCCATCAGGTTCACATTTCGGCCAATCTTCTTGGCGAGGGTGTGTATGTCTTTTAGAACTTCTTGTTCACTCATTTTCCCTCAGCTTCTTTATAGAGCTTGAAAACTTCCAGAGCGTCCTTTTTGCCCATTATCTGGATGGCAAAACCGGCATGAACCATGACATATTCATCAACTTTTGCGCCCTTAATCAAGGAAATGTTAACTTCTTTTTCTACGCCATCAAAATCAACGACTGACTTGTCGCCTTGAATCTTTAAAATCTTGCCCGGAAACGCTAAACACATGTCCCAATATTACATTAGATTATGCTAAATGAGGAGGGCTTATTAAGTTGACCTATTTGTAGTTATCTTCTATAATGGTTGTCCGTAAGTTCCTTGTTAAATTATATACATCAGGGGGGTGATGAGAGTGGAGCCGAGAGAGATCTCGATAGGGGATATTCATGGTTGTTTCGATGATTTTGTTGACCTCTTAAAGACTATTGGCCCGATATGCCCAGAAGATAAGATTATCTTTCTTGGCGATTTAATTGATCGGGGACTGCAGTCTCGAGAAGTAGTCGAAAAAATCAGGGAGATGAAAGAGTCCATGCCGGACCGGGTATTTATAGTAAGAGGCAATCATGAAGACATGCTTTTTGATTATCTTGGTATCGAGAGCGTTTGCGAATATGAGGAAGGGTTCTTTGAGAAACATGGTGGTCTTGCTACTATTGAATCTTTTCGGACCAAAGAGTCTTTGCTTGCAGCGGGACGATGGTTGCATAAAAACACCGTTATCCATCTCGAGACGAAGCAGGCTCTTTATGCACACGCAGGCTTTATGCCGAGAGCGAGGACCAGCGCCGAAACAAAGCTCTGGATACCGGACCTCGCGGCCTATTGTGAAACTGTGAACTACAGTTTCCCTAAGAGGCTTATTGTGGGGCATACACCAGTAGGTATGGCGCCATTACTGATCCCAAATAATAATCTTATCATGATGGATAGTGGCAGCGTGTTTGGCATCGCTCCACTTTCTGCTTATGATGTAGTGAACTTTACCGCATATTATGCAAATGGCGAGACAAAGAACTTAGCCGCCTATGCAGGTTGAGGGTTCATGAACATTATTATGTATAACAAAGGACGAGGTCTATTAGACCTCGTCCTTTATCTTAGTGTACTGAGCAGGTAATGCAGGGGTCATAGGCGCGGACGAGCATTTCGAGAAGGTGATAGCGCTCTTTTTCGGGCAAATCTTTAGTGTTTTCTAAGATGTATTCTGCACTTTTCTCTATATCTTCGAGATTTTGTACTGTTGGCGTGATAATGTCGCAGTCTTTGATGATACCTTTAGCGTCAATTTCATAATAATGATAGAGTGTTCCGCGAGGCGCCTCGATGGCTCCCGCAGCTGATGATGCTTTTACTTTATATGGACTTTTTAGGATCAGCGCGCGTCCATTGATGAGAGTATCTAGGCATTGAACAACTTCTTCCATGAAATGTACTGTTTCCACTGCTTGGGCAAGGTTGATATGGTAAGGATTTGAACTCGGAAAACTGATTCCCTTGAAATGATGAACTGCTTTCTTTGCTTTTGGATTTAGTTTGTCGGCTTGCAGATTTACTCGTGATAGAGATCCAACCATGAAACTTTCTTTATTATGTGTGGCATGTTTGGCGCTTGAATACTCCAGAACCTTCTCTTTAATGTTTAGCTCATAGTTTTGAACATCGGTTTTAAGCCCCTTGTTTGAGGTGATTTTGCCGTTCAAAAATGCATAAGTTCCCCAGTTTGTAAGGGCAAAGTTCTGAGTTTCGTGTTCAAAGTTTGGATATTTAAATTTCCCGACCAGATCCAGCGCTTCAAGGGCAAAGTGCATGTTGCCTTCAACTCTTTTCCTTAAATCCTGCAAAACTTTCTTATCAAATTTATTTGTAAATCCGCCGACCGTTGGAGTGACCGGGTGGACCTGACGTCCGCCGATGGTTCGGACTATGTCATCCCCAATTTCTTTTAGTGAAAGCGCAATCTTAAAAACTTCCGGTTTTTTGTCGGCAAGTTCGAGGGCATTATCGAGCCCGATATAGTCAGGAGCGGCAAGAAAGAAAATGTGAAGCGCGTGAGACTGGATTATTTGTCCTGCGAGCAAAACCTTTCGAAGTGTCTCTATATCTTTATTTACATTGATGCCGAATGCATTTTCCAAAGCCGAGATGGAGGCAAGAGTATGGGCGGTGGGGCAGACACCGCAAATGCGAGCGGTGATAAACGGCGCATCAGAGTATGGGCGCCCGATTAAAAGTTTTTCAAAAAGCCTCTCACCTTCGTCTACAACAAGCTGAACTTTGGCATGTTCGTATGAGAGCTTGAGATAGCCATGACCTTCAATCCTGCAAATATATTTGTCTAGTAAATCTTTCATTTTTTCTCCCCACGCTCTTTAGTAAATGCTCCCATGATGTTTTCGGCCTGATCTTTATAGCCGATTCGTTCCAAACTCTTTTCCATCGCCCCAACATTCGCATTTTTTGTATGTCCCTGGCATCCCCAGCAACGAAGTCCATTTGATGGGCAAACGGCCTTGCATCCGCCCTCGGTTATTGGTCCTTGGCACGGCTCGCCCTTTAAAAGCACGCAAGGATTTTCTTTTTCTTTGCATTCAAGACAAACCGGAGTGGAAGGTCCGACAGGGTTTTTATCCATCAAAAGATCAACTATAACTCTTTCGGCTTCGTCGAGGTCTATCGGACAGCCGTGTATGAAGTAGTCAACGTGTATATATGCGGAAAGGGGTTTGGCTGCTTTTGAGGATGTTTTATAGTTTCCCCCGTAAACCTCCTTCATAAACTTATCTCGTTTTGTCTCATCAAGTTCTGCAGGTACTCCGCCGAGGTGGGCGCATGCGCCAAGAGCGACAACTTTTTTTGACCTTTCACGTACTTTTTTGGCAACCGCGATATCATCTTTGCTCATCGGCGTGCCTTCTATAAACGAAATATCAAAAGGGCCGAACTCTGCCGGTGACTTTGCCAGCCGCCAGATAGGAATGTCAACTAATTCTGCTAGTTTCAAAAGCCTGCCTTTCAGATTTAACATCTGAAGTTCACAGCCTTCACAGTCGGTCAGGTCAAAAATTGCTATTTTAGGTTTTGGGCTTTTCATTTGAATTTGTGTGTTATTTGGTTAATTACTGTGGCATCGGTACTTACAAAAATAGATTTCAAGCTAAGATATTTATCTAATATGTCCTTTGGTCCGATGTTTTCAAAATTGAATTGAATCTGAACATAATCATCTTTTTTGATTTCTTCATCAAATTTTTTATATGAAAAACATCTTTTAGGGTATAAGTCTGTTAGAAAATTTTTGAAACCGTATATATGCATCTTATCATAATCTTTTATCTGCTCTAAGAGCTTCTGTGAGAATGAACAGGAATCGAGAATGAACGTAAAATAGCAAGTGTTGTTATAGGCTCCTATCTCGCAAAAATCTGTTGTCAGTGTTGGCACCTCGTTTTCAATTAACTTCCCGTCAGTATCATAGTTGCCACTTGTCATTTCTATCTCGGTAACAGTTTGGTTTTTTTGAAGAAGCATACTTCTCAGCTGCTCTAGATTTGCCATTATATTGCTTCCAAATTATCTTTTATTTGCGAATATTTAAACACCGGTCCGTCCAGGCAGACATATTTGTCGCCAAATGTGCAGTGCTGGCACTTGCCGATGCCGCATTTCATCCGCCTTTCCAAAAGGATTTGGATATCTTCATCGGGTATGCCGAACTTTTCAAGTTCCGGGATAACAAACTTATACATTATCGGAGGACCGCACATGATAACCTTGAGGTCGGGGGTTATTCTGAGTTTATCAATGTGAGTCGTGATAATGCCGGTTAGGCCTCCCCAAGGACCATTTTTCTCATCAACTGTCAGCATGACGCGGGCAAACTTATCGCACGCAAAGAGTTCGCGGTCATACAAAATCTCATCAGGATTCTTCGCGCCGTAAAGTATTTGCAGGCTTTTGAATTTTCTCTTATGTCCGCCAACGTATTCAATCAAAGACCTCAAAGGGGCTATCCCAAGTCCGCCGGATATAATTACTAAGTCTTTATCGTGTAACTCTTCAACATCGTAACCGTTTCCATAAGGGCCTCTGACGCCAATTTTGTCGCCCTTTTTCAGCCGGTTGATGGCTCTTGTCACTGTCCCGACGCTACGCACTGCAACCTCAAAATATGTTTTTTTGTCAGGAGTGGTGGTGATGCCGACAGGTATCTCGCCATATCCAAAAAGTGATAGCATGATAAACTGTCCCGGGATAAACTCAAGGTTTCCTTTGTTTAGCTTGATGCGAAGCGATATTATGTCGCGGCAAAGGCTCTCTGCTTTGACAACAGTTGCTTCTTTAAGTTTGAAATCACATGTTTTACAGTTTTTCATCTTACCCCGCTGTCATCCTGAACTTGATTCAGGATCCAGATTTTATTGATATAGATTCCGGATCGAGTCCGGAATGACAAATGTATTTTCATGAGTATTTTTTTATTAAATAAGTAAGCGTTTCGTGGAAGTTAATCCTTGCCGGGCAGTAGACAATGCATCTTCCGCAGTCGATACAGCCTACAAAACCATGCTCTTTCGGTGTTCTTACGAATTTATGGTGATACCAATTATAGATTCTATCTCGAAGCTCAGGCCTGAAATCATGGCTTGATATTGAGGCAAAGTCGGCAAGCATGCAGGAGTCCCAACGGCGTTTGCGGCAACCTTCGCATTTTTTTATTCCTTCAACTTTCACTTTGTCCTCTGTTTCAAAGCAATAGCAAACCGGACAGACATAGGTGCAGATACCACAACCAAAACAAGTTTCGGTCAGTTTATCCCAGATAGGATCATCTTTTGACTTTTCAATAATTTTATAAAGATCGAGGTTGTGAATAGGGCTCTTCTTTGGTTCGAAAGTTTTGAGACTCTCTTTCTTTGTTTCTCTAAAAAGCGGATTTCCTGCAACTATCTCTCTTCCGAAGGCAGAACCTGTGGTAACTTCATATCTGTCGTCTTTCTTTTTGAAGTGAAGGTCGTATGAGGTTTCAGGTTCCGGGTCAAAGTGGTCGATGCTAAAAAGGTAGGTATTTTCATGGTTTTTTGCATAAACCTCGTCTTGGATCGGACCTGAAAACTCTTTGTCAAGCCTGTCGATACCTTCAAGATCGGCTAAGTTAAGCCCAAAGAGGATTCTTGGTTTTTGATTTTCACTGTCTTTAAAAACTTCCTTATTATTTTTGAAATAAAGAATGTCTTCCCTCACCGGAAAGAGATATTTAGTCGGCGGAACGGTCGTTACACCGTAGTGAAGCTCTACTTTATCGCCTGCTCCAATTTTTTTGAAAGTATATTTCGAAAAGACGGCCTCATCATGCGTGTTAACAGGACCATAGACATCATATTTTTTTATGAGACTTTCAGCCAAACGGCGAAGACCGTTCTCGCTTATCGTATAAATAATACCCTCCCAAGCTTTTCAAAGATTCGCTGCATACATTATAATACAACAAGGTTAAATATGGAAAAACTTTTACTTCACATTTGTTGCGGACCATGCTCGGCGCCAATAATACCAAACTTAAATACTAAGTTTGATGTTTTGGGGTTTTACTTCAATCCGAATATTTATCCGGAGACGGAGTTTGAACAAAGGTTAGCTTCGGCAAAGAAAGTAGTAGAATTCAACGGGATTGGACTAATTGTGCCCGAACAGGAGAGAGATGATTTTTTTGAGTATATTGGCGATACAAAAACCAAGCCGGACAGGTGTCTGCTTTGTTATAAGCAAAGGTTAGCCAGGACTGCTGAGTATGCCAGTGAAAATGGTTTCTCGCATTTCTCAACCACTCTTCTTATCAGTCCATTTCAGTACCATGATAAATTAAAAGAGATTGGAGAAGAAGCCGGTAAAGAATTTGGGATAAAGTTTTATTATCAAGATTTCAGACCGCTTTACAAGGAATCACGAGAGATCTCAAGAGGATTAGAGCTTTATTTACAGAAATACTGCGGTTGCAAGTTCTCAAGAAAGAGGAAGTAGACTGATTTTCAGTTTTGATTTTAGCTATTTAGGTTTATAATTAGAATATGCTTATAATACTGATTATTTATTTTGTTTTCGTGATTTTGTGGATTATCGGTTCGGGAGTCGCCATTTACCATAATATCGAATATTATGATCCGAAGAGCAAAATGAAGCTTGGGATTTATATCTATGTTTGGGCAAGCGTAGCTATTTTGTTATTTTCATTTTTTATGCTTTATCAAGTCAACTGGTCGGAGCCAATAGAGATTAACTTTTAATCATGGAAGAAATAATTCCCCATCGCAAATATTTTGCTACCCAGAAGGAGGGAGAAGAGGTGCTGATGATCACAAGAAGGCACTGGATAGTTTATATTTCGCCAGTGTTACTTGGTGTTGTGGTTATCTTATCTTGTATAATCTTGTACTCACAAATGGGGAGAGTGAGCTTGGTTTCAGAAAATAATGCCTTAGCAGGAATCGCTGTGGCACTGGTCAGTACCTTTATGCTTTTTACTGTTCTTTTTGTATATGTTTCATGGCTAGTCAATTATCTGAATGTTCAGATAGTGACGAATCAAAATCTTGTTGATATAGATCAGCTCGGCCTTTTCTCACGAAAAATATCAGAACTTTCGCTTGAGGACATTCAAGATGTTTCTGCAACCCAGCACGGTATTTTGCAGTCATTTTTACATTATGGTGATATTGTTGTTCAGACTGCCGGGGAGAAAATGAATTTTACTTTTGAAAAAGTCAAAGATCCGTATGCTACGGCAAAGAAAATAATGGAGATAAAGGAAAAATATGGCGCCGAAGAAGTACGATCAGTTTCTGGACCGGACACTGTGGTGCCAGAGTCCGGAGTGGATAGTTCTAGCGCAGAACAAGAAAATACGGGTGGGAAAACCGCTATTTAAGTCTCTGGGAGGGGACAAATGCATATAAACGAAGATCAGCTGAAAAAACTCTTAATTGAAAATAACCTTTTAACAGAGGACAAGTTTAGTGATTATCAAAAAGAAGCTGCTGAAAGCAAGGTTGATTTACAGACTCTCCTTATAAGCAAGAAGGTTGTCTCAGACAGAGATCTTACCAAACTCTACGGAGAAGAAATAGGAATCCGTTACGTTGACCTATCGGAAGTCCAGGTAGATAAAAAGGTTTTAAAAAATCTTCCGGAGAAGATTGCAAGAAAGTACTCTACGGTTGTTTTTGAGGTAGGTGAAGATGGCAAATTCTCACTTGCCATGAGCGATCCGGAAGACATCCAGGCGACACAGTTCATAAAAAAGAAATTCGGGAAAAGTCTAAAGATATTTATTACTTCCCAAACCGAGATTGACTATGTTTTAGATCAGTATAAGGCAGAGTTTTCAGAGGAAATTTCTAAGGCAATTCAGGAAAACAAGGAAATTTCTATTGAGGAAGAAGAGCTTGAAGATACGGCCACCGCTGATTCTGTTCGGGAAATTGTTCAGGAAGCTCCTATTGCAAGAGCAGTGAATATAATCTTGGAGTACGCAGTTAAGTCACGCGCTTCAGACGTCCACATAGAACCCAGAGAGACTTTCATCCAAGTTAGATACAGAATTGATGGTGTTCTTCGTGATACCATGACCCTGCCGAGGCAAATACTCCCTTCGATAGTGACAAGGGTAAAGATCCTTTCGAACTTAAGAATTGACGAACATCGTATACCTCAGGACGGGAGAATAAAGCTAAACTTAGCCGGGAAAAATATTTCAATCCGTGTTTCAACCCTGCCTGTCATGGATGGTGAAAAAGTTGTGATGAGAATTCTAGATGAATCAACAAAGGCGGCATCATTAGAGGAGCTAGGGTTTCGAGGCCTTGCGCTTGGAATTATCAAAAAGAATTTGCACCGGGCGCACGGAATGACACTTGTCACCGGTCCGACCGGCTCAGGAAAATCAACTACCCTGTATAGTCTCTTGACGCTTATCAACGATATCGGCGTGAATATTTCGACTGTAGAGGACCCGGTAGAGTATAGGATTCCGGGTGTGAATCAGACCCAGGTAAACACTGCTGTCGGCATGACTTTTGCATCGGGTCTAAGGGCGCTTCTAAGGCAAGACCCGGACGTTATAATGGTTGGAGAGGTTCGTGATAAAGAAACGGCCGAGATGGCTATCCATGCCGCCTTGACCGGTCATGTTGTGCTTTCAACCTTGCATACAAACTCAGCGGCCGGTGCACTACCAAGACTTGAAGATATGGGGTCGGAGCCGTTCCTGATTGCTTCTACGGTCAATACAGTAATCGGTCAGCGTTTAGTGAGAAAGCTTTGTCCTGATTGTCGGGAGGAATATTCACTAGACGGCAAGGGTCTCGAAAAAATTATTTGTGATTTTGGTTTGAAAGAAGAGCTTTTAAATATCGAAACAGGCGATAAAGAAAAAAAGAAGCTCAATGATTTAGGGCTGGAATCTAAAGATATTGAGTCAGTCAAAGCGTCGATTGGCAAGAAATCGATACTACAGATCCTAGAAGAAGAAACAGAACTGCTAGATAAAGTTTCCGAAAAAACAGGGAGAGAGGTCCGCCAGGAAATATTTACAAAAACGGACCCCAGGTCTTGCAGATCAAAACTGGGCAAAACCGATAAGTTTTCCCTAAAGCTTTATAAGCCCGTAGGATGTAATAAATGCGAGCAGACCGGTTACAAAGGTAGGCTCGGGATTTATGAAGTCATAGAGATAACCGATGAAATGGGTTCTATGATAGTTAGAAAAGCATCCGAAGAAGAGCTAGTGGAAGAAGCAGGGAAAACCGGATTTATAAATATGTACCAGGATGGTTTTACGAAAGTTTTAGGCGGTATCACGTCCATTGAAGAAATAATAAGGGTAACACAGGAATAATGGCAAAGTTTAACTACACTGGCAAGGGTAAGGATGGCAACACGGCAAAGGGCGTTATAGATGCTATCAACCGAGATGAGGCGGCAACACTTCTGGGGAATAATGGCATTACCCCTATTGTCATAACAAAAGACAATAGTGTTGGCGGCAAACTAAAAGGCATCAATATCTTTGATCATTTTTCTTTGGGTGATAAAATGATGTTTTGTGAGGAGCTTTCAACGCTCATAAACTCCGGTGTCCCGCTTACTCAGTCTATAAATATTATAAAAGAACAGTCCACAAAAGGTACGATGAGGAAGATCTCAGATGGGATACTTAGAGACATTGAAGGCGGACAGTCTTTATCCGGGGCGCTTGAGAAACAATCCAAATATTTTTCTCCGGTATTTATCAACATGGTAAGAAGTGGTGAAACAGGAGGAACTCTCGATAAGACCTTGGAAGAGCTTGCGGTACAAACACAGAAAGACCATGAGCTAGTCGCAAAGATAAAGGGAGCTCTAACTTACCCAATTGTTATTTTAACGGCGATGATCGGGGCGGTTATCTTCCTTATGGTAAAGGTTGTTCCTTCCATAGCAGGTCTCTTTAGTGAACTGGGAGCCAAACTTCCTCTTTCAACAGTGATTTTAATAGGGACAAGTCGTGCAATGCTTAAATATGGCGTTTTTATGGCTATTGGGGCAGTTGCTCTCATAGTTGGAGTATACCTTGCATTTCAAAAAAATGAGAAACTGAAATGGGGTTTGCACAAAATTATTCTAAAACTTCCCATTATCGGCAAGATTGCGTTGAAGTTCAACCTGGCCAGGTTTTCGAGAACGTTAGGTTCTCTGCTTTCAAGTGGTGTTTCTGTTTTGGAGGCTCTAGACGTAGTGTCGCGTTCCACAAAAAACGTTGTTTTTTCGGATGAGGTGAGGAAAGTTGCGGAAAAGGTAAAAAACGGTTCTCCTCTTGCTGATCCGATGAAACAATCGAAGGTTTTCCCTGTTATGGTTTCTCAGATGGTTGGAGTCGGGGAAGAGACTGGTAATCTAGATAAGATGCTCATAAAAGTGGCTGAGTTTTATGAACGCCAGATCGATAACTTTACCAAAAATATATCAAGTATCATAGAGCCGGTTATAATGATAGTAGTGGGGATCGCCATTGGTTTTATTGTTATTTCCATTATCACGCCGATTTATACGGCAACTCAAAATATCAACTAAGTATTTGTCATTGACAAGCTTAAGAAGCTAAACATATAATTACAGCACAAACGAAATATAAAGACCCGGTGGTAGGCGCAAGCCTAAGGAGGGCGGGAAGGAGGTGAAAAATGTTAAAAAAGTTACAAAATAGACAAGGTTTTACATTGATCGAACTTTTGATAGTTGTTGTTATCTTGGGTATCCTTATTTTGATCGTTATCGGCGCAACAAGTGGTAACAAATCAAAAGCTAACGATGCTAAGAGGAATGCGGATATCTCAAGAATCCAAACAGCTCTTGAGGATTGTTTCACTGACAACACCAACTCATATCCGGCAAGCTTAACTAACACTTGTGTCCAGAGTAAATTTGCTAACACTACTCTTCCTGTAGATCCGAAGAGTAACGCTGCTTACTCTTACTCACAGGCTAGTTCTGCTGACTATACTCTTATTGCCTATAAGGACGATGGAACAACCGTTCTTACAACTCTGAAGAACAAACAGTAGTATACTGTTTTAAAAAACAGCTCATTTAATCGGGGCTGTTTTTTATTTCCTGAAATGTTTATAATGAAGATATGAAACGAGCTCTTTTGAAAAATCAAGAAGGAGTGACCTTGATGGAGGTAATTATTTTAGTTATTGTCTTATCGCTATTTGTAGTGACTTTGCTCCCCATGATTACCGAGAACATGGTCCAGAATGCTGAGTCGAAAACACGTCTTCAGGCCTATGAAGCGGCACATAAAGAAATAGAAAATCTAAGGAACACTTCTTTTGATTCTCTTGCCAGCGGAACATTCCAGACACCTTCTGTCCCGAGAGGCAGCGGTGTAATTACAATTAGTACCGATATAAACGGTGACGGATTAGCAGAAACAGATATCATAAAAGCTAAAGTTGATGTCAACTTTACCGAAAAAAACAAAACGGAAACAGTCACTCTGACTACATTGATAGCCAGATGAAGACCGGTATTTGAGTATGTAGTATTGAGGATTGAGAGGAAAAATGAAATTTCACTTTAAGGATAATAAAAAAGGATTCACTCTTATTGAGGTGACGATTGCGCTCGTGATCATCTCTATGATGGTAGTGGTTCTTGGCGATATGTATATGAACGGGACGATTTCTTCTGGTAAAGAGATGCGAAAGTCGAAGTTGCAAGTAGAATCAAAGAGCGTTTTGGAAGGTATCAATGAAAATGTTAAACTGAGTGCTAAGGTGGGAGAAGCGTATGCCGGTTATACGGGCGGAGCGACAACACTTATTCTGGACATACCAGCCATTGATAACTCAGACATCTTTCTTTACAGCGGTTCACAGAAAGTGTATGACCATATCATCTATTACATAGAGGGAAGTAATCTTCATAAGCTGGTCTTGTCGGATAATGTGAGCAGTCGGCTCCATGGACAAAATAACCTGGATCAGGTAATTTTAGATAATGTTAGTTCTTTAGTATTTTCCTATGACCAGGCGCCGCCAAGTAGTACCATGGTAAATACTAGTCTAACAATCCAAAACACCGGTCAAGGGCAGACGCAAACAATCAATGTTACGGCAGAGGCTAAAAGGAGGAATAGTGAGTAGAGACATCAGATTTCAATATATTAGAAATAGTCGGGGGTCTATAATTGCAGTTTTTGTCATTATGCTGACAGTGCTTTCTTCTTTTCTACTAGCGGCCGCAGCTCTTTCTCTTGAAAACAGGCTATCTGTTAGCCGATCTTATCAAAAGAATATTGCCCTGAACATCGCTGAAGCGGGGGTTAACAAGGCCATGTGGGAGCTAAAAGGTCATAACCTTTCTTATTCAGGAGAAACCGGTAACTCAAGTATTTCAGGTGGAGAGTTTGATGTCACCGTTACCCCCATTGACCCCGGCAATAAATATATTATTTCTACTGCCTACGTTCCTACAAAGGCAAATCCGAAGTTCAAAAAGGCTATAAAGGTGAAGATTAGCGACAAACCGGTTACTGAGAATGCTTCGTTTAACTATGCGATTCAAGCCGGAAGCGGCGGGATATTTGTAACTGGTAATGCGGAGGTTGAGGGTAGTCTGTATTCAAACGGCGGAATTTCTGTTTCTGCTGCCTCTGCGAATATTCATGATAGAGGAGATGCTTGGGCGGTGGGAAGTATATCCGATCCTCATGATACAATAGACGGGGTAAAAACATCTCCTGCCAGTCCAGTTGATCTCCCTCAGATTGATTTAAATTCATGGAAAAACATAGCCAGAGCTGGTGGAACTATATCGGGTAACTATTCGCCTCCTTCAACTGGGACGTATACAGACCTTGGACCTAAGGAGATTGTGGGAGACATGAATATGTCAAGCACTAGTCAAAAGATAAATTTGCTCGGGCCTCTGTATATACATGGAAATCTCACTCTTACTGGCGGTTATTGGAAGATTGACGATTCAATGGGGTCAAATGGAACCATTGTAATAGTGGATGGCAAAATAGATATAGGAGCAGGTTCTACAAAATCAAAATTTTTGAGCAATTCAAGTAATGCTTATATACTTTTTATTTCAACTAGTACAGAAAACTCTGAGGGCAGTTCGGCTATAGGTTTTACGGGTGGTCTTGAGGCCGAAAAACTTGCGCTTTACGCATATTACGGATCGATGAAATTTTCCGGAGGAGGCAAGATCGTTGCCATGACAGGACAGACACTGTATCTTACGGGTGGTGGTAAGATAGACTATGAATCGGGTTTGGCTAACGTTAACTTTGCGGGCGGACCTGGCGGCACATGGAGTATAAAAGAATGGCAAGAGATAACACCGCCTTAGCAATTGTCATTTACCAAACACGGCTTATTCTTTATAATCAGAAGTGGTAAGGAGGGAAGACTTTTGTCGAAACAGGAACTTATATATAAGCAGAAGGATTGTTTGGGGCTGGATATTGGTGCCAGCTCTGTTAAGATTGTCCAGCTGAAGAAAAAGAAGTCACTCACCAAACTTATGGGCTATGAGTCCAGAGAGCTCCCTGATAATCTTGTAATAGAAGGCATTATTTCCGATCACGATAAAATGGTGAAAATTATTAGGGAAATGATGACCGAAACACAGGAAGGTAAGTTTTCAGTAGAGAAGGTTATCGCCTCTATCCCTGATAAAAATATTTTTACCAGAGTTCTGGAGTTGCCTAAGTTAGCCGAGAAGGAGCTTAAAGAAGCGGTAATGTGGGAGGCTGACCAGTCAATCCCTATGGCTTTGACTGACCTTACGATTGACTTTCAGGTTTTGGGGCCGTCTGCTACCAAAGAAGATATGAATGATGTTCTTTTGGTTGCGGCACCGCTTGCAATAGTAAACTCGTATGTTCAGCTTTTTGAGAGACTAGGCTTGCAGCCGGAAGCGATAGAAACTAGCCTCGTGTCTGTTATCAGAGCACTTGTTTCAAACAAAGAGCATGATGAAGTGATGTTGGTTGCCGATATCGGAGCGAGATCCACAAACCTTGGCTTTTATGACCATACGCTCAGGCTTTCAGACAGTCTTGATATAGGCGGGAAAGCGTGGATTGATCTTATAATTTCAGGATTAAAAGTTGAGAAGAAAGAGGCAGATAAGTTGCTGTTTTCTAAGGGGCTAAAAGATAAAAAAATAGAAAGCTTGTTGCAGCCGGAGCTGGAAAATCTAAATAACGAAATGCAAAAAGTTATCAAATATCACGATGAAAGGTTTGAGAAAAAAACAGCCAAGGTGGTTCTATGCGGCGGAGCATCAAACCTTGTAGGTCTTACAGAGTACTTGGCAAATTCTCTAGGTATAGAAGTCAAAATAGGCAATCCATGGGTAAATATTGACACTTATCCCTTGAAACCCGTACCGAAGTCTGAAGCTCCTGCATTTGCAAACGCTATAGGGCTTGCGCTTCGCTCATTGGAGGGAGCGTAAAATGATTACCATCAATCTTTTGCCGGAAGACCTAAAGGAGAATATCAGCTTCTCCAGAAAAAACAAAATAGCTTTGAGATATCTTAAAGTGGTTGTCTTGCTTTGCTTGTTTGCTTTGGTGGCATTTCTGATTTGCGGAGTATCTCTTTTAAACAGTAATAGATTTTTCCTTAAAGAAATAGATGAATCAAGCAAGGTTATTGATAACTATAAGCCGATAATTGAGGAAAAGAAAAAAATCGATGATAAGGCAAAAAGCATTGATAAAATAAGGTTGGGTTATAAATATTTCACCAAATTTGATCTGTATTTGGATAAAAATACTCCTGAAGGCATATACCTTTCTATTGTGGAAACTCAAAATGATACACTGAAAATTTCAGGCTATGCAAAAGTAAAAAACGATATAGGGCTTTTCCGGGATGCTCTGGAGAATACAGACGCCTTTTCAGATGTTAACATTGACTCGATAAAAGAAACCGATGATCCGGTCAAACAAGGAACGACAGTAAACATCTTTACTATGAACGCAAAACTGGAAAAGAGTGCGACTTTAAAAGGAGCGACAAAATGAAAAACGAAAAAGGCTTAAACGCAAAGTCATTTCACAAGATGCTCTACATGTTCTTGGGGGGAGTAGTTTGTGTAACCCTGTTAGCAAGTGCTTACCTTATATTTGCTTTAAACAATGTCAGCCGTGAAGTCAGCAAAAACAAATATATCTCAATGAACAATAACAAGAAAATAGAGGCCTTGGCGGGACTCGAGGGAAGTTTGAGAGACATGTCTTTGGAGGAGAGCAAGTTAGAGCAATATTTGCCGGAAGAGAAAGAAGTATCTAAGATTCTAAAAGATATAGAGGGCATGGCTACCAAAAATTTACTGAGTTTTAGTGCCTACCAAGTCGGAGGGTCTCAAAGCAAAAGTGCTTCCTCATCAAAAGACAAACCGGATGGTTCGCAGACGCAAAAGGCTGACGGTTACAACATATTCCCGTTCCAAGTGACTTTGCACGGGAGCTATGCTGGCGTTAACTCGGTGCTTAAAGACATGGAAAACTATGGCAGGTTGGTTGAAATAAGAGATGTAAAATATTCTAAAGATATCACCGTTTCCGGAGATGTGGTTGACGCAGTTTTACAAGTTAACGCATACTTAAAAAAATGAAAACACCATCGATTAGTTTTAAAAAACCGGAGTTGGATCTTTCAAAAAAGATGCCCTATATTTTTATAGTCGTTTTTTTGGTTGTAGGGTTATCTATTGTCGCATTTGGATATTTTCTTTTAAACCGTGCACCTGATGCAAACGTTGTATCGACTGCGAAGCAGGAAGTTGATAATCTTTCAGCCACCTTTGATAAGAACCGGACAAAAAAACTTTTTGATACAACATATGACACTTCAGGTATAGAAAATCCTGGTTATATAACAAAAAACCCATTCTTAAACTTTTAGAATGCTGCTTAGAGACTTTGATTTTAACTTGCCTGAAGATCTTATAGCTACCCATCCGGCTGATCCGCGAGACTCAGCGAATCTTTTAGTAGCGGATAGAAAAACAGGGAAAATCATCCATTCTCATTTTTATGATCTCCCGAATTTCTTGCAAAAGGGAGATTTCTTAGTTTTTAACAGCTCCAAAGTTATCCCCGCAAGATTGTTTGGTCAGATTGGGGAGAAGAACGTTGAAGTCCTGTTGGTTAAAGATGATCACGGTATCTGGCAGGCAATGGCAAGGCCGGGGAAGAGGCTAAGGCTTGGGTCAGAGATTCAGTTTAGCGATGGGTTTAGTGCGGAAGTGGTTGATGTTATAGAAGGGGTATTCAGATTAAAATTCAATCTTTCCAGTGATGGTTTCTGGAGAGAAGTTGAACGTATTGGAGAGATGCCACTGCCACCGTACATCTTAAAAGCGCGTCACGAGAAACATGATGAGCGAGCTGACGTTACTGATTATCAACCTATCTATGCAGATAAACCGGGTTCTTCTGCCGCGCCAACGGCAGGACTGCATTTTACGAGCGAGTTGATGCGGAAGATTGAGGATAAAGGCTGTGATATAGGATTTGTCGACCTTCATGTCGGGCTTGGGACCTTTGAGCCGATTCGCACTAAGAATATTGAGGACCACAAAATTCACTCAGAATACTTTGATCTGCCAGTGGATTTAGCTAACAAATTGAACAAGGCAAAGAAAGAAGGCCGGAGAATCATTGCTGTTGGTACAACGACCGTTAGGGTTTTGGAGTCATGTCAAGAAAACGGTATTTTAAAGCCGAAATCAGGAGAAACAAATATCTACATTTACCCTGGTTACAAGTTCGGATTCGTTGACGCGATGATTACGAACTTTCACACACCAAAGTCATCACTTTTACTCTTGGTAAGCGCTTTTTGGACTAGAGAAAAAGTGATAGGAGTTTATAAAGAGGCGATTGAGCGGGGATATAGGTTCTACTCCTATGGTGATGGGATGTTTATACTCTAATTTTTATTTTAAAAGAAAGTGTTGACAAGACACTTACGATTTGTTATTATGTTACTAGAACCTTGGAAAACCCTACGAAAGGGGAAAAATGAAAGGCTTACGGGAAAAGTATGCTAAGGTTGTTCGTGACTTCAGAGATAAGGAAAGGAGTGCCATTGGCAGCTACAAGTACTCGCAGGAACGACAGATAGCCAGTGCGGCTAGGGATCGTATTAGCGAGATCTCAAAGGAAATCGGAGACGATTTCATTACTTGTAAGGTCTGCGGTAAGGTCGAGAATGTTCGTGGACTTTGGGCTGAGGATCGCATCGAAAGATGGGAGTCTGGGCTCTGTCACACTTGCGACTACTGGACCGAACGGATCACGTTCAAAGATGAACCATGGTCAATCCGTATCGATGGAAAACAGTATATCGATGGAGGAAAAACCGATGGTCCAAAGCGCTTCAAAGGTTTGGGTGGTGACACTCACATCTTTCGTCGCATCGATAAAAAGATGAGGCAGTATATCGTTACCGACAACCTTTGGGTTAACGGAAATATACCTGAGCGTTTCAAGGATCAGCTTCCTGACAACTGCGAACGCGTCGAGTTCAAGGATTGGAAAGAACAGGAACTTGTTCTTAAATCCCTATTGTAAGCGGAAAAGAGGGAGAGATTTCAGAAAATCTTTTTAGATACAGTCAGCTCTCCTTTTTGCATTTAAAAATACAGTTCTTGCTAAGCATTTTGAATTTGTTATACTGAAAATATGATAAGTGTTGTAACAAAACCAAGCGTTGTTATAGAAGATTACAAAGGAGTCATCGACGACTCTCTTTTTGATGAGATTCATGAGCTTGCACAAAAACTTCGTGACGTGAGGGTCTGCCATGTGAACGCAACCTCTTATGGCGGAGGTGTGGCAGAGATACTTCAAAAGGAAATTCCTCTTGCAAAAAGTTTAGATCTTAAATTTGATTGGAAAACCATATCGGCTTACCCGGCATTCTTTGATGTTACAAAAAAAATACATAATGCGCTCCAAGGCAATCCTTTGACAATCTCCGACAAAGAGTGGCAGGTCTACTCAAGCTGCAACATTGACCAGATTAAACAAATAAACCCGAGCGACTATGACGTCTTCTTTATCCACGATCCGCAGCCTGCTGAGATCATAAACTGTATCGGCAAAAACGGCGCCAAGTGGGTTTGGAGGTGCCACATAGATACGTCGGAGCCGAACCAGAAAGTGGCCGACTACTTCTTGAAATTTCTTGATATGTATGATGCTTCTATATTTACAATGGCAGATTACGTATTAAAGGGGATGGATAAAAATATATTCATAATTCCGCCGGCGATAGATGCGCTTAGTGAGAAAAACAGGCTGATGAACCGCAAAGAAGCAAAGAAAATAGTCGAAAGGTTTGGCGTAGACACGACTCGACCGATAGCTACCCAAGTTTCTCGTTTTGATCCGTGGAAAGACCCGATTGGCGTGGTTGAATCTTACAAAATAGCTAAAGCAAAGGTTCCAAATCTACAGCTGGTTATGATTGGATCTATGGCGGATGATGACCCGGAAGGAGAACAAATATTTAAAGAAGTCAAAAGACATGCAAGCGGTGATAAAGATATCTTTTTGTTGTCAAACCAAGACGGGGTACACGACCTGGAGGTGAATGCTTTCCAGACTTACTCTGATGTTATTATGCAGAAGTCTACAAAAGAAGGCTTTGGTTTGACCGTCTCGGAGGCTCTCTGGAAGGAAACTCCTGTGATTGGTGGTAATGTCGGCGGGATACCAACGCAGATTGAAGACGGCAAGACCGGATTTTTAGTTAACTCAAAGGAAGAGTGCGCTGAAAAAATAGTTTATTTGATTCAAAATAAAGATATTGCTCATGAAATGGGCAAAAAAGGCAGAGAAGTTGTCCGGCAAAATTTCCTTTTGCCACGGCTTCTTCGCGATGAGTTGAAAGTCATAGAGCAGCTGACTAAGGACTAGAGCTTCCATTTTTTATAGTTTAATGTATAATACAACTTGCTGAGGGTTTGCTTTCAGCTATTTTTTTGCACAATTCTTTTGAATGAGTGCGAGCTCATTGATAAATATTTTCCAATGTTTCCTTCACAAAGTATGAGGAGCTGATTCTAGTGACTGGAATACCCGAAGTCCAAGTAAGAAAGCACAAGGTCAAGAAGGCGCTTATTCAAGGAGGTATGGGTGTTGGCATTTCTCTCTCTGGGCTTGCTTCTGCGGTTGCCAACGAGGGAGGTATCGGTGTGATTGCCGCTGCCGCCATTGCCTTTAATGAACCGGATTTCCGTTCTAACTACACTGAGGCTAGTATCCGTGCGCTCAGGAAGGAGATACGCAAAGCGCGTAAGCTTACGAAAGGTAAGATCGGCATCAATGTAATGGTAGCACTGTCAAACTATGCTGATATGGTCAAAACAGGTATTGATGAAGGCATCGATTTCATCATTGCCGGGGCCGGACTTCCACTAGACTTGCCAGAACTTGCGGGCGACAACAGTCATACGGCGTTGATACCGATTGTGTCGTCTGGACGTGTAGCGAGGCTTATCATGAAGAGTTGGTGGAGACATCACGACGAGCGTCTTCCTGACGCCTTTGTCGTGGAAGGGCCGATGGCAGGTGGGCATATTGGCTTTAAGCCGTCAGAGGAGTATCCAGATCCGAAGGATAATCCAGAGTATGCCTTGGACAAACTTGTCGTGGAAGTACTTGGGGCGATTGATTCTTTTTGTGATGAATACGGGATTGACAGAAATAGTATCAACATCCCAGTCTTCGCTGCAGGTGGTATCTGGAGTGGTGAGGACATTTCAAGGATCATGCGTGCTGGAGCCAGCGGTGTTCAGATGGGCACGCGTTTTGTTACCACCAAGGAATGTGACGCAAATGAAAGATTTCCCCAAACCTATATAGATACTAAAGAGGAGGATATTGTACTAACCTTGAGTCCCGTGGGGATGTATGGACGGGTAGTCCGCAACGAGTTTGTAGACAAGATAAACGACCCGGAGGTCAAGACGAGCCCCGATGTCTGCCCCGTCCACTGCGTCAAGACTTGCAAGCAAGACAAAGGTCCCTACTGCATTTTTTCAGTGCTAATAAGCGCGCAAAAGGGGAAGTTCAAGCATGGTTTTGCTTTTGCAGGAGTCAACGCCTGGCGCGCAACGGAGATTATCTCCGTACATGAACTGATGATGACTCTCGAAAGGGAGTACGAAGAAGCGGAGGCAGAAGCAGAAGGAAAGGCTCAAGCCATGGGCTAAAAAATATGGCACTAGCGGCGGGATTTTCCGATTCATTTCGGAAAGCCCGCCGGCTTTTTTTGTATTTTTGCCTGAAATTTAATATTCAAACTATTGTAGAATAAGTAAGTATGAAGGATATTTTTAAAAATAAATTTTTTGCAGCTGGCATGATTGTTATTATCTTGATAGCAGTAGCCTTTATTGCTGTCTTAAATTATCCAAAACAAACGAAGATTCCCAGTCAACCAAGTGAAACTTCGAAAGAGCAAAACACAGTTCAGCCTCAGCCCCCGAAACCGATCTTCATGCAGCCTCTTACGGATGCGCAGTCGAGAATTACAAAAAAACCGTTCGGTATATACATTACTCCTCAAACTTCACCTGTCCAGCCGGAAAAGTTCGCCGGTTATCATACCGGCACAGACTTTGAAACTACCTCTGTGGAGGCTGGTATAGATGTTTCGGTCTACGCCGTCTGTACGGGGAAAATACGCGTTAAAGAAATAGTTCAAGGTTATGGGGGTGTAATAGTTCAAGATTGCACGATAAAAAACCAGCCGGTCACCGTCTTGTATGGACATATAAATATCAGACAGTCGCAAGTTTCTCTAGGCTTGGAGGTCAAAGCTAGTGATAAAGTTGCTATCTTAGCGCCAGCAAATAGTGAATATTCGTCAGGAGAACGAAAGCATCTGCATTTGGGAATTCATAAAGGCACGGCTATAGATTACCGAGGTTATGTCCAAAACCAGTCTGAACTTTCCGGCTGGCTTGATGCGGTCAAATATCTTTAGCTATTTTGTCGCGCTTCTGCCGGCAATATATCCGCTGGACCATGCAAATTGCAGGTTATATCCGCCGGAGTCACCGTCGATGTCGAGAACTTCTCCGCAGAAGTACAAACCGGGGACTATCTTTGACTCTAATGTTTTGGCGTCAACTTCATTTGTATTTACACCGCCTGCTGTTACCTGAGCATCTTTGAACGAGTTGGTATCTATGACCGGAAAATCCCAGGCTAAGAGAGTTTTGACAATATTTTTTCTTTCATTTGCAGATATTTCAGCACATTTTTTATCGGCATTTTCTATTTGCGCAGCCTTCAAGACTTCTGGAATCAGGCGTTTTTGCAGGAATCCTAGGAAGCTGGTTTTTATTGCTTTTTTATGTAGCATGTTAAATCTATCTGCAAGGAATTTATCTAATTTTTCTTCATCAAGCCCATTCAGAAGTGTTAGCCTTAAGGTAACTTTTTCACCGGCTACAATGTGCTCTTTAGCTTTCCGGCTTAGCTTCAAAATGGCCGGACCGGACACGCCGTAGTGAGTAAAAAGAATTTCTCCGGATTCCTTTGCGACAGCCTTATCGTTAGCCACCAAGGCTGCAGAGCCATCTATTTTCACGCCTTTTATTTCATTAAAGAAACCTCCTTCCAGTCGCAGCTGGACTAGCGAAGGCCAAGTGGGAGTTACTGTGTGACCGAGAGATTCGGACAACGTATATCCGGACCCGTCAGAGCCTAAGGCCGGCATTGCTTTTCCACCGGCCGCGATGACGACTCTATCAAAAGCTGCTTCCGTATTGTTGCTAAATCTAACTTTGAATTCGTCACCTATCTTTTTTATATCCTCAACTTTTGTTTCATAAATTATTTTTGCCCCGAGATCTTTCAGGCGGTGGGTGAGGATATCGACAACACTCGAAGCTTGGTCGGACATAGGAAATACCCGGCCTCTTTCCTCGACCTTTGTGACCACGCCAAGATTATTAAAAAAGCTGATAGTTTGTTTATTATCAAACTGGGCGAAGATGTTGTTTGTGAGAAGGGGATTTGCCCCATGATAGTTTTCGGCCGTGATATTCATATTTGTCACGTTGCAACGGCCATTTCCCGTAACTAGCACTTTCTTGCCAAGGCGGTTTTCTTTTTCGGCAATAGTAACCGAAGCCCCGTTTTCAAGCGCCGATATGGCCGCCATCATTCCTGAAGCTCCTCCGCCTATAACCAAAATATTTTTTCCTTGCATAGCCAGTACATTTTACACTAAATTGAGCTATGAGTTAAGGGAGTTTGGGCTATTATACAAATAGCATATGCGTAAAACCATTGACAAAAGCGAGTATCTGATGTATAATATCCGCCATGAACCTTGAATAACCCTCTTAAGTATCGAGGCGAAAATATAGTCAGTTTTCAGGTTATCTTTGATAATGCAAAACTATGGAAGGGGATTAGTTGGAAACAGACAACGAAAAATCGAGCCCTGTAGATAAGATAACATTGACAGACAACGAAAAATTTAGCCTTGTGGACAAGATAACATTGGTGGTTTCTTTCACTTTCGTTGCCTTCATGTGCCTCTTTGGGGCATATGCGCTTGGCCACATCGATGGGTACGATGAAGGCATCGATTTCATGAGGTCGTTGGACGACCCCGGAGACATAGCGCTATCGGAGCCTCCAATGCCAGAGATGTCTTATCCTCCGACGGGGCTTTTCGATCCTTCGGGTTCGGAAGATCTGCCTCCTGATGCACCTCTGCCTCCGGAGGGGCTGAAGATTCCAGACCTGGATTATCCCAGTCCTTCTCTGGAAGAACTGGATCGGCTCATGGAAGAGCTGGACCGGGAGGAAATGAGATACAAAAACCTCGATCCCGGCCAGCAGTGGCTTGAGAAAGAGGTTGAAGAGGGCCAGTTGAAGATTTAACTGGCTAGAGGGTAGCAAAGAGGGGGCGCCGTATCGGCGCCCTTTTGTCATGGTATTTTTGTTAAGTTGCACAGTGTTAAGCTGCTTTTTTATATATAATATAGATCTATGATTACAAAACAGTATAAATACAATGCGCCGATAGGCGAAGTCTGGAAGGCGCTGGTTGATCCGCAAGTTATCAAAGAGTGGAGCGGAAGCCCGGCTATAATGGATGATCAGGTTGGAACAGAGTTCTCTCTCTGGGGCGGGGACATTTATGGTAAAAACACAGAGGTAATTCCAGAAAAGAAGCTGGTTCAAGACTGGTATGGCGGGAAATGGGATAAGCCTTCAAAGGTTACTTTTGAGCTCAGTACAAGATGCGGGAAAACCACTATAAATTTCTCACAAACCGATGTGCCGGAGGATGAAGTTACCGATATCGACGCCGGCTGGGATGACTACTACTTCGGCCCGATGCAAGATGTTCTAGAAAACTAGCCAAAAATAGAACCCTTTTGCTTTGTTTTTAATTAGCGCCTGTCCAATACTTAATTTAAGTGCTTGGGGGTTTTAATTTTGATTATTTACTTTTAGGAATTTTATAAAATTTTGGCTGAATGATATTTAGAGGGGGAAAATCTTCAATTATGTAATCAAAGGGGTTTGATTTTAAAAATAAGATAACATCCAAGATTGTTCCAATGCTTTTTAATGCATCCTCTCTCGATAGAAGAGCGGAGCCATGCATAATATTATTACGTATTGTATTAACTTTCTTCAATTGAGCAAATAATTCTTTATTCTCTTCTTCGAGGCTAACCCACCCACAAAGCTTTAAAACACTGCTCAGAAAAATTGCTAATCTATTTTCTTTTATGCCCCGTATCAAAGCTTCCTGTTCATCCTTGCTCATCTTCTTCTTTTTCAAACCGGCTTTTATAGTTTCCTGCAGTAAATCATCTAATAATGCAAAAGATGTTATAAATGACTCGGAGTAGAATCCTAGATTTATTAAATCTAGCGATCCTAAGATTCGCCGCGTTGAAGAAGGCAGAGGGCTAGTGGAGGGTCCGTTAGTAACTACCATATTACCGAGGAAGCCACTCAATAATTGCATACCAGCTATATTTTGCCAATATAGTTCGTTTTTCCAGAGGATTAATTCTCTATCCATGGTTGTTGTAAAAAAATATTTAACATCGGCTCTTCCAACCTGCCTTATGTAAGGAGTGATTTTTTGAGCAGAATCTTTTGCTTTTGACCAAAGTGCTAACTCACTGACTGCCATAAGAGATTTCTCTAGTATTTTTTCTGTATTTATAACTCGCTTAAGATCATTCTGGGTGTGGTTTTTATGCTCAAGGTTAAAAATTGTGCAATCTGCTGTTTCTAGCTCTAACTTCATACCCTGAAATGTTATATTCGAAGAGAAAGAGTAGCTTATTAAGCAATCAATCTCGAAGTCCTTGATTTTAATTATCTGAACTCCTGGTGGCAATGTAAATTTACCCAATATAGCTAGGCAAACTGATAATGGCTCTTTCTTGGTATTTTTTGAATTTTCTTTAGTCATAAAACAATTATAAATTCTTTATAAATTCTAACAAGTAGACAAATTATCTCTTGACAAGCCGGTTGGGGATTTGGTATATTTGTTTGGCACTCGGACACCGAGAGTGCTAATAGCAATCACGGTGCGGGGGTTAAGTAGTGGCTCATAGGGATTAATTGGGATTGATTGTCAAACAACTAGTCACAACAAATCACTATAAATCACCGCTAGTCCCATATTTACGGAGCGATTTATGACCAGTAGGCGTGAGGCTATCCTTGAGGCCATAGTTAGAGAGTATGTGAGTACGGCGGAGCCGGTAGGTTCTTTGACTTTGGTGAAGAAGTATTCATTTCCTTACTCGTCAGCCACGATTCGTGCTGAGATGGCTTTGCTGGAAGAGAATGGCTATATTATGCACCCGCATACCTCGGCCGGGCGAGTTCCGACTGAGAAGGGCTACCGCTACTTCGTAGATATGGTGCAGAAGGAAGAGAAGGAAGTGTCAAAGCGTGAGGAAGATATCCTTGAGCGTAGAATCGCGGCGATGCATTCGCACTTTGAACGCAGATTTGACATGGCAGCTATGGCACTTGCCGATATGACCAGAAATGTGGCCATTTCATCCATGGGTCAGGAGATATATTCTCATGGTCTTGCAAATCTCTTTCGCCAACCCGAATTCTTTGATAACGATAAGGTGCTCAGAGTTGCAGATATGATAGATAATTTACAGGGATTACTGCGGGAACTGCCTAAAGCCAAGGATTTCATGGTTTTAATAGGAAACGAGTCGCCTGTAGGAAAAGCAGCCGGATGTTCACTGATAGTTTCTAGGGTCCAGCTGCCTCAGAATACAAGGGGGTATCTCGGAGTGTTGGGACCGACTAGAATGTCGTATGAGAGGGTAATACCGCTGGTACTTAGAACACGGGATTTGTTGGAGAGTGAATTGAGTGTTTAATAATTAGTTCTGTCATCCCGAGCGACTTCCTGCTAAGGACAAGCCGAGGGATCCCTTAAAGACATAGGGAAAGGGATTTCTCCACTCGCCACTAGCGTGGTGTCGGTCGAAATGACAAATAACCCCCACCACTGTCATTCCCGCGGAGGCGGGAATCCAGACAAACAATGTAGAACAGTTAGATATAGAAATTTAAATAGATTAAGAGAGACAAAAGTATGAAGGAAAAAAATAAGAAAGATAAAGGCAAGAAGGAAGACCGACTGGATTCCCGTCTTCACGGGAATGACAAAACCGGGGAACTTCAGGCAGAGAATAATGCCTTGAAAGAAATGCTTCAGCGGGCGCAGGCCGACTTTATAAATTACAGACAACGTGTAGAGAAGGAGAAGGCGGAGCTGATTGATTACGGTAAGCTAGAGACGATTAAAGATTTGCTTGAAGTATTTGATAACTTTGAACGGGCGCGGAACCATTTCCCGAAGGAACTGGAGGGCAATGAATGGGCGCAAGGGATGCTAGCGGTAGAGAAGCAGTTCGTAGCGAAGATGAATGAGATGGGGATTAACCGAATTCCAACTGTTGGGCAAATGTTTGACCCGAATCTGCACGAAGCCATTCACATGGAACCGGCAAAAGGCAAGAAGTCGAATGAGATTATAGAAGAATACGAACCCGGATACATATATAAAGATAAGGTTTTAAGGTATGCCAAGGTAAAATTGGCAAAATAGCAACTTTTTTAGAAAAATTCTTGGCGTTTTAGCGTATATTATTACGGAAACAAATTAACTGGTCAAAAGGCCAAGAAAAGGAGAAAGAATGGGAATAGACATTAAAACAATCGGAAAAGTATTACAGGAAGCAGGGAAAATAGAGCTGTATCAACAGGTTTTGGAGATGCAAGCAAAGATGAATGAGATGCAGGATAGTAATTATGAATTAAAAAAAGAAAACAGAAAACTAAAGGAAGATTTAGAGTTAAAAAATAGTTTAGAATTTGATCACGGTTGTTATTGGATCAATAGAGTTGAGGATGGAGAAGAAACAAAGGAGGGGCCATTTTGCCCTCATTGTTGGGATAAAGATAAGGTTGCATTAAGAATGAAGGATTTAGGTGGGGGAGACTACCATTGTCATGAGTGCAATTTATACATAGATATTAACTAAAATTAAATATATAACGAAAGGAGACACAAAATGGGAAAAATAATCGGAATAGACCTTGGTACAACCAACTCAGCCATGGCGGTGATGGAAGGCGGAAAGGCCACCATTATCCCGAACGCTGAAGGCGGAAGGACCACACCCTCCATCGTGGCGATGACCAAAGATGGCGAGAGGCTAGTCGGGCAGTCGGCAAAAAGGCAGGCAGTCATAAATCATGAGAATACAATCTTCTCAGTGAAGCGTCTGATCGGGCGAAAGTTTGACGATGCGGAAGTGAAGCGCGACATCGAGCTCATGCCGTACAAGATAGAGAAGGGAAACGGCGGAGTGAAGGTGAAGATGGGCGACCCCAAAGACTCGGGGCAAGCTAAGACTTACTCACCGGCTGAGATATCTGCGATGATACTGCAGAAGCTGAAGGCAGATGCAGAGAGCTATCTCGGCGGGACGGTAACCGAAGCGGTTATAACTGTGCCGGCATACTTCAATGACTCACAAAGGCAGGCGACCAAAGACGCTGGGAAGATTGCAGGGCTTGAAGTAAAGAGAATTATCAATGAGCCGACCGCAGCCGCGCTAGCATACGGACTGGACAAGAAAAAAGAAGAGAAGATAGCTGTATATGACCTTGGTGGCGGAACATTTGATATCTCTATCCTTGAGCTTGGTGATGGAGTATTTGAAGTAAAGTCAACCAACGGCGATACTCACCTTGGTGGTGACGACTTTGACCAGCATTTGATAGATGTACTAGCAGAAGAGTTTAAGAAAGATCAGGGAGTAGACCTGAAGAAAGATACAGCTGCTTTGCAACGTTTGAAGGAAGGGGCTGAAAAAGCCAAGATTGAGCTTTCATCTGCGATGGAAACAGAGGTAAACATACCTTTCATAACCGCTGATGCTTCAGGACCAAAACATTTGACTATGAAGTTAAGCCGTGCAAAGTTTGAGTCCATCGTTGGCGAACTGGTAGACAAGACACTCAAACCCGTTGAAAAGGCACTAAAAGACGCAGGAGTGAAGAAAGAGGATGTGAATGAAGTCATCCTAGTTGGCGGTATGACGAGAATGCCGCTAGTACAGAAGAAAGTGAAGGAATTCTTCGGGAAAGACCCACTGAAAGGCGTAAATCCTGATGAAGTGGTAGCTATCGGTGCCGCTATACAGGGTGGTGTGCTTGGCGGAGAAGTGAAGGATGTCCTGCTTCTTGATGTAACTCCATTATCTCTAGGTATCGAGACACTTGGTGGAGTTTCGACGAGACTTATCGAGAGAAATACAACCATCCCGACATCTGCTTCACAAGTATTCTCAACGGCAGCTGACAACCAGACTTCTGTAGAGATCAATGTTCTACAAGGTGAGCGTGAGTTTGCCAAAGACAACAAATCATTAGGTAGGTTTATCCTGGACGGTTTGCCACCGGCACCGCGAGGCGTTCCTCAGGTTGAAGTAACCTTCGACATCGATGCCAATGGTATCGTGAATGTATCAGCCAAGGATAAGGCAAGCGGAAAGTCACAGCATATCACTATCCAGTCTTCATCCGGGTTAAGTGAAGAGGAAATTGAAAAGATGAAGAAGGATGCGGAAGCTCATGCTGATGAGGACAAGAAGAAGAAAGAGCTGATTGAGATCAGAAATATGGCAGATTCGCTAATCTACACTTCAGAAAAGACCGTCAAAGACGCCGGCGATAAGGTGTCTGATGATGAGAAGAAGGAAGTGGAAGAGAAGGTGAAGGCGCTTCGTGAGATTAAGGATAAAGACGACAAGGATGCTATCCAAAAAAGCTATGATGAGCTATCTGAAGTCATCCAGAAAGTCGGTGCGAAGATGTACGAAAGCGCTTCTGAAGGAGAGGCCGGAGCTGAAACTGGCAAAGATGAGAAGAAGGATGAGCCAGTTGAAGGAGAAGTGGTAGACGAGGATAAAAAAGAGGACGAAGAAGAGAAGAAATAGTATTTCCGTCATTCTGAGGAACGAAGAATCTCATTAGATCCTTCCTTACGTCAGGATGACAAATCCGACCAGGGCTCAGAAATTGATTTCTGAGCCTTATCGGGTAAACACCCGCAAGAACCTAGACAAAATAATAAGTTTGTGGTAAAATCTACAAACCAATGAAATTGGCGCATATTGAAAATCCAACACTCGGAGGTGTTAAATGTACGCTGCATCTGCTCTTAATGAATGGTTTCTATATTCTATAAAGAATGTGTGGAATCTAACCGATTCACAGGCGGTATGTGTGAGAGATAGGATTGTAGAAAGGATTTACAACACCTTTGATCCGACCCACAACCCTAATTGCGTTAACGAATATGTTGGGGTGATGGTTAGGGACTTTCATCAACATATGCCCCTTCATGAGTTTAACAAAAAACATAGTCTTTCTCTCCCAACATCAATTTCATCTGTGGCTAATACAAGGAGGGAAAATGCCGGAAGCTAAGAAGGCAGATTATGAAAAAGCAGCTGCGTATGCCAAAGGACTGGAAAACTACCTCGGGAACTTCGCAAATGGTATGAAGTATCACGTAGAGGATTTACCCGATGACATCCAGAATGATTTTCTCGGCATAGCCGCAGAGATCAGAAGGCATGCAGACAAACTACGTAAACTGAAGAAAAAATACCAAGGAAAATCACAAAATTCCAAGGAGGCTTGATAGAAATGGTAGGATATTCTCCGACACTCGATGAAGCTGCTTTACCAACTTTTTCCGATAGTCAAGTTCGGGAAAGATTTTGCCTTACGTCAGAAGAAAGTGTGCACACAGTCTCTCAAATGCTGAGGGATCGAGTAGAACTTTACTTCTGTTTCCCAGATGATGCGGAAATCATGCTCAATGCCTTCTTCAAAAGTACAGACTCTCTCTGGCTTCTTGGAGAAGTGTGGGGATTCAACTTCCCGCACGATGTCCTTGTAGAGTCTGAGGTATGCCAAGTCAAGAAGGCCTGTCCTGATATCTGGAAGCCGGAATGGGAACCGGGTATGATCAAAAAGCTTGGACTCAAGGGAGAGCTATCAATGTAAAGGCAGGAGATGAAGGGGGCAGCGGTAATGGAATCAAAGAAGAGGTTCTATGGACCTCGGCGAACTCCCGAGGATCCCGAAAAATGCATTGAGCCAGTATGCCCTGGGAAGCACCCTCGCCAGTGTAAAAAGTCGAGAGGTTATGGTCCCGGCGGACTATACTGTATACATCATGCTTCCGAAAAAGAGCCTAAACCACCGAGGAGATGAAGGAAATGGCTGCAATTACCGAAAACAATGCAGTAAGAATCTTTAGAAGAGCTGAAAAGATTTCAAAAGCTCTTGAGGCTCTTTTAGAAGAAGAGAAATCAAAGCCCTATCCTAACAAAGTGACCGAAGAAGAACTACGCCCTTTGATGGAAAAACTCGAGGGGGTAGCGACTCAGGCGAGACATCTGACCAACAAACATCGACCGATGCTCAAGTTTAACAGAGAAGCCTTTAGGCAGATATTGCTATGAAAGGAGTTGAAGGAAGTTGGCTAATCAATATTTCCAGCTCAAGGTCAGCGTAAACTGGCCGGAACTGGATGAAGGGCAACAAAAAGATGTCGCCGCCGCTTTTTACAAAGCTCAAAATTCATTGAGCAGGTCCAACCCCGTAAAAGCGATGGAGTTGCACGAAGATCTGGAAAAAGGCGGGTCGCTTAGGACGCTCAATGCTAAATGGAGATTACGTTTATCTCTATGAAGCCTAGTATCTAGTAAAAAGGGGGCATGACAGGCATGTTATTATACCAGAAGCCCAAGCTGAATATTTTGGGAAATCTCAGAGGACTTACGGCCGAATGGCAGTGTAGCATTGATACGCATAGCCATCAGAACGGTCAGGGCCATAGCAGCCATGGAAATGGTAGCGGTTATGGTCACTGCAAGTGATAGTCATGAGGGAACGGGCGGGGCGCTTGCGCCCCGCCTTCTAAAATTTAAAGATTAAATAAATTATAAATTACATATACAATTGAAACATGAAAAAAGATTATTATGAAATACTTGGCGTCAAAAAAGACGCCTCAATAGACGAGATAAAAAAAGCCTATCGCAAGAAGGCTCATGCTCACCATCCCGATAAGGGCGGAGGGCCGGAGGAAGAGGCGAAGTTCAAGGAGGCAAATGAAGCCTACCAGATACTTTCTGACCCTGAAAAACGTCAGGCCTACGACCAGTTCGGCCACCAGGATCCGTCTGGCGGATTTAACTATCAGCAGTACCAGCAACAGGCTGGCCAGGGATTTGGCGGGGTTGATTTTGACTTTGGTGACCTCGGCGGTATGGGCGATATCTTTGAGACATTTTTTGGCGGAGGAGGTCGTAGACGGACAAAGCGCGGAAATGACCTCGAAACCGTAGTAACTATAGATTTTAAAGAAGCTGTTTTTGGTACGGAGAAAAAAATTCAGCTAGATAAGAAATTTGACTGCGATAAATGCGGCGGTTCTGGTGCAGAAAAGGGCACGGAGATGAAGGAGTGTGGTGTCTGTAAAGGTAGAGGGAAGATTCAGACGACCAGACGCACTATTCTCGGTACATTCGCCCAAGAATCTATTTGTGAGACCTGTGAGGGTACTGGCAAGCTTCCAAAGACACCTTGCAGTAAATGCAAGGGCAAAGGTGTAGTGAAAGAGTCGCAAGAAGTAAAGGTAAAGATACCGGCTGGAGTGGATGATGGGCAGACTATACGTTTGAATGGATTCGGCGAAGCGATGAAAGGCGGCCAAACCGGTGACCTTTATGTTCATATTCGCATCAAACCTCACGAAAAAATTAAAAGAGAAGGATATAACCTCTCAAACACAGCCGTAATCTCATTTGCTGAAGCGGCAATAGGGACAGTTATAGAAGTTCCGACAATTGACGGAAATGTGAAGCTGAAGATTCCTGCCGGGACCCAGAGTGAAAAAGTATTTAAACTTTCCGGGCGTGGTGTGACCCATCTTGGCGGAAGCGGAAGAGGCGACCATCTGGTGACTATCAAAGTCCGGGTGCCCGAGAAGCTGACTAAAAGACAAAAAGAACTCCTGGAAGAGTTCGCAAACGAAGAAGGCAAAGAAAAGCCCAAGTTCTGGCCGTTCTAAACAGAATTACTTAGACTGTGTTGGAGGTGTTGGCTGTTTTTTCTTATGAAATAGGACCCAGAGGCCGAGGATGAAGAGACCGATAATCATGAGAACGATTATAACCGGAACAATTATAAACACTGGATTCTTGAAAGCATCACCTATGATACCGCCGCCTCCGCCATTTTTCTTATAATCATCCAAGATATCTTTTTTGAGTCCTGTTAAGTCGTCTTTTGAAGTGGCAGAAGCGACATTTGAGTTAGCTGATTCTTGAGTTCCTTTATATGAGCGAAGCATATAGTAGTAGGTTTTATCTTTTGTTGCCCAAGGGTCTGTGAACTTGGTAAAGGTCTTTGGCAATCTTAGTATTTCTACGTACTCAGAATCGCCTTCTGCTCTCCTAAATACTTTGTATCCGTCAATGTCGGTAGTAGAGGAGGCCTTCCAACCAAGGTCTATCGCTCCGCCGTAGTCCAGCTCAGTGTCAGTCGCCGTTAATCCTGTTGGCGGAAGAATAGCAGATGAAGTTTGAGCTGACGGAGGTTTTTGTGTTCCCGCACTTGTGCCGATAGGCGATACAGTGTTACCACTTGATGCAGGAGGTAGTCCGTTACCACCAGATGGGGGATTTCCCGTTCCCGGATTGCTACCGCTTCCACCTGGATTAGCACCATTACCACTGGTATCTGCCGAATCATAGGCATAGACAGCGAAGCCAAAGTCCTTATCTCCCTGATATTCTCCATTCATAGATGCGTGTCCGTTAGCATAGCAGTCAGTTCTATATTTCCAGTAATACGTCATGCCTGAGTTAACATTGCTAAGCGCAATAACATAAGCGGATCTTGGCATGGGAACATCGGCAAAGTCAAAAGTGAGCCATTGTTCGTAACCATCAAAACTCTTCATCATAGACGCGATAGTGCGGTAGGGAGGATTGATGGTGTCTATTACTTCCATTCGGAGGGCTGTAGTAGGACCCGATACTCTTATAGAGATAGCATCAAGTGTGTTTTTGGTCGGAACAAAAAGCTGATAGTCTGGGGTAGTCCGTGTGTTTCTAGAGTAGCCGACTAGGCCATTACCTAGCCCTTCAGTTCCACACTCTTGGTCGATAGGCGCCAAGGCATGAGAAGTTGCGGGAACTAAAAATGAGATTAAAAGCAGCGGAAGCCAAAGAGTAAAGATTATTTCTTGAAAATGCGTTTTCATTGTTGTGGCAATTATTTTCCTTACTTGCTATTATAATAATTGTTATGGCGAAAAAGAAAGAAGAATCTAAAAAACCAGTCACGAAAAAGACTTCTAAGAAAACCAAAGCAGAGCAAAAGCCCGCAGTTGTTGAAGAGGCGACAAAAGCAATCGAGGGGGAAGTCGTCCAGGCGCAGCCGGTTCAACCACAGGTGAAACAGGGTAATGGTAAGTGGTGCTGTTGTTGCGCTATCATTTTTGTAATTTTTATACTCATTTGGATACTAGTTCAGGTTCTTAGTTTTTCTGGCATGATGCCACTGCCCTTTTTGTTTTAGTTCGATTGACCGTGAGGTAAAAATCTGCTAAAATATCATAGTTATTTTAATGTCATTCTGAGCTTGGTTCAGGATCCATACAAATAAAACTAGATTCCGGATCAAGTCCGGAATGACAAACGTGGGGGTCGGTAGCTCAGTTGGTAGAGCGCCTGCCTTTTAAGCAGGATGTCCTGGGTTCGAATCCCAGCCGACCCACCAAAGAAAATTCCTCACCGAAAGGTGGGGACTTTTCTTTGTGAGGTTTGGGTGAGAACCCAGTCTGAAGCCGACTAGAAGAAGTATCTTTATCAAGTTAAAATAGGAATCTAGAAAACTAACCAGCAAACAATTTTAAAAATAATGGCGGCTGAGCCGCTTCGAATCCCAGCCGACCCACCAAAAATGAAATCCGCGGAAGTGGATTTTTATTTTTGGGGGAGTGCTGAGTGAGAACCCAGTCTGAAGCCGACTAGAGAATAGGTTTTTGGTAGGCTATAATAATATAATGAAAGCAATTAATTTTCCAAAATATATAAAGTGCGAGCGTGTTTATTTGAGATCTCTCAGATCTAAAGACGCTGAAGTTTTGTTTGACTTAATCGATAGCCAAAGGGATTACATAGGTGAGCATCTTGACTGGGTTAAGTACGTAAAGACCGTGGATGATGAGGTAAAATATATAAAAAGAAGAGTGGAAGAAGCAAAAAATTGTAAGGGGTTTGACTGGTGTATTTTTAGGAATAACACAGATGAATTTGTAGGATATATAGGGACGGATCCTGTAAGTGTCGAGTTATTCGAAAATGGGGCATCAATTGATTGGGAAAATGGCATTCTCTCTTTCGCGTTTTTCCTAAAAAAAGAAGCAAGTGGCAATGGTTATATGACAGAGGCACTTGGGGCCCTAAAGGATATTGCTGTTGAGATTGGTTTTAAAAGAATAGAGATAGGTGCCGAAGAAACAAATATAAAGTCGCAAAAAGTAGCCGAGAGATGTGGATTTGATCATGATAAAGAGGATCTTGGCGCTATGTATTTTGAGAACAAAAACTAACTACTTCGAGATCTTGCCTTTTACAAAGTCAGCGATGAAAAGGAAGCCGATAGGCGCTACTATCCAGATGAGTTTAAGTTGATCGATCTTTGTAAGTAACCCGGAGCTTGCCAGAAGATTGGCTTTTTCACCCGGTTCAAGGAAGCTCAAGATTGCTGTTGTCATGAATCCGGCAGCCAGAAATCCATAAACCAAGTTTATAATTAGGGAGGAGTCATCTCCGCCTTTGCCACCGAGCTCAGTTTTTGCGTTTAAGACTATAATTATCACCGCAAAGAGGGCTAGTTTAACCAAAAAGAGCGAGAAGTTTTCTGTATGCGAGAAGCTTTTTGCATAGCCGAAAACTAGTGATCCAAGCTCTGTCGCTACAACATATCCCATAAAGGAACCAAGCAGAATATTCAAGGCTTTGCCGCGACCCAAAAGTGCGCCGACACCCGCCATGATGGCGAAGCCTACTATTATGAACAAGTCCCAGGAAAGTGTCATTTTTGTACCCTCATTTTATTGCTTCAATTATAGTGATAATGTTCGTGTTGTGTAAAGAGTTTAATTCCCGCTTTTTTATAATCAATTTATTACTTTTTTAGAAAAAGTTATTTTAATTATCCACTTTTGTTTGGGCAAAAGTGGAGCAAAACCCACCGACTAGCACTACGAAATAGATAAAACTAATAAAAATTTATCATTCAAAACACGAAGCGTTTCACTAAAGCGTGCTTTTGTCCTTCGGAGCATTCTAAATTTTTAAGTTTTATTAGCGACGTAAGGTGAGTGGTATGAAAAGGTAATCCTTTTTTATATCTGAGCCGAGGAGCTAAAATATTTTAACTATTTCTTCGTAATGTCGGGGAGAGAACAAAAAACCATATCGGATTAAGAGAATAGTTTCTCCGTAAGTCGGGATATGTTAAAATGTATCTTATGAATATTTTTCAGGCCATCTTTCTAGGGGTTGTGCAGGGTATTACGGAAGTATTGCCGATTTCTTCATCGGGTCACCTTGTGCTTATACCATGGATTTTTAATTTTGCTGACCCAGGTCTTGCTTTTGATGTATCCCTACACATCGGAACACTGCTTGCTATAGTCATTTACTTTCGAAAAGACTGGATCACTATAACCAAAGGTTTTTTTTCAGGGGTAAAAAATAAGAAGTTCAGGTTAGCCGGCGAAAAGCTATCTTTGTTCATTATTTTGGCAACTATTCCCGGCATTTTGGCCGGATACTTTTTGAATGATCTTGCCGAGACATCTCTAAGGAACCCGTTACTAATAGCTGGAAGCGTTTTTATATTTGGTGTTGTACTTATAATTGCAGAAAAGCAGGGAAGTCAAAAAAAGGAGCTAGTAAAAGAAGATTCCAAAAGTGCGCTTTTGACCGGTTTGGCTCAAGCTGCGGCGATAATCCCAGGGGTATCACGTTCAGGGATTACGATATCTGCCGGAATGTTCCAGGGATTTACTCGCGAGGCTGCGGCAAGGTTTTCATTTCTCATTTCTGCGCCGATAATCTTTGGGGCAGGAGTCTTTGAAATGAGGAAAATGACAGCAGCTGACTTCCAGAGCGAGATTTTCTGGGCAGGGATGATTTCATCGGTGGTTGCGAGTTTTCTAACCGTTAAGTTCCTGATGAAGTTTGTCAAAAACCATAAACTGAACGTATTTGCATATTACAGATTTGCTTTGGCAGGTGTTATTTTATTGATTTATTTTTTGGAGGCATAGATGATCACCCCGCTTATTGAGTTTTTAGCACAAATTATCAAATCAATGGAGTCTTCACTTGGATATTTTGGTGTTTTCACGGCTATGGCAATAGAGTCGGCCTGTATACCTCTACCATCTGAAATCATAATGCCATTTGCGGGATCTTTGGTCCCGGAAAAGTTTAACTTATTGTTGGTTAGTGTGGTTGGGGCTTTTGGTAATCTGGCAGGTTCTCTCGTTGCATATTACATCGGTAAATGGGGCGGACTTCCTTTGGTCGAAAAATATGGAAAATATGTTCTCATTTCTCATCATGATATAAAAACCGCCCACAAGTGGTTTGAGAAACACGGAAAAAGCACGGTATTTTTTACGCGTTTAATGCCGGTAGTTCGTACATTTATATCTCTCCCGGCAGGTATTAGCGAGATGAATGTAGTTACCTTCTCGATTTACACATTTCTCGGGGCTCTTCCGTGGTCGCTGATGCTAGCGTATATCGGTTTTAAGCTGGGCGAAAACTGGAACACGCTTGGCGGATATTTTCATAAAGCCGATTTGTTGATTGGAGCAGTTATTATAGTCGGGGTTGTATGGTATGTTAGGCGACACATCAAACATTTAAAGAAAGGAACCGCATGATTGAAAGAAATTCTTTAGAGAATGGTTTGAGAGTAATGGGGCAGAGAAATGAAAAGGGCTTTGCGACAAGTACAGTAGTTATGGTAAAGACCGGATCTAGGAATGAGACTCCGGATATTCATGGAATCTCTCATTTTTTAGAGCATATGAACTTCAAAGGGACAAAGAGAAGACCAAATCCGTCTGATATCGCTAGAGAGGTCGATAGTATGGGAGCCCGCACAAATGCGTTTACTGGTATTGAGTACACCGGTTTTTACATTCAGGCTGACAAAAATCATTTTGAAGCCGGGCTTGATATCCTCTCTGATATGGTATTTAACTCTCTTATCGATGAAAAGGAGTTGGAAAAAGAGAAAGGGACTATCATCGAAGAAATAAACATGTATGAAGATACACCAATGTATCTAGTACCCGAACTTTTTGAAGCGTTACTTTTTGAAAACGGGCAAATGGCGCAGAACATCTTGGGTGAAAAAGAGGTAATTAAAAAAATTGATTTTCGTGCTATGAGACGATATCGAGATAAACATTATAAGGCCGGCAATGTAATAGTTTCATGTGCCGGAAATCTGCCGGTTGATTATGTAAATAAAGTAGAGAAATATTTCGGAACTGTATCTGCCGGAAAAGAAGACTATCTTGGGAAAACGGAAAATAAGCTTCACCATAAAAACATAATATTAAAGAAGAAGGACACTGAGCAAGCTCATCTTTGTATGGGGGTTCCCGCCTTTGGCATAAAGGATGAGAGGAAATATACGGCGGATTTACTTTCTGTAATTCTTGGCGGTAACATGAGCTCAAGACTTTGGATGGAGATCCGAGAAAAAAGAGGTTTAGCTTACTATGTAAGATCTTCGGTGGATGCATGTTTTGACGAGGGTGTTTTTGCTGTAAAGGCTGGTCTCAATGTAAAGAAAACAGAGGAAGCAATCAGGATTGTTAAAGAAGAGATGGAAAGAGCGAAAAAAGATATTACGGAAGAAGAGCTAAAAAGAGCCAAAGACTATACGGTTGGCATGATGGCTTTATCTGAAGAAAACTCTATAAATGTTGCTGAGAATAACGCGGTTGATGACCTGCTCGAATCAAAATCATTACCGCTTGAAGAGAGGATGAAACGATATGAAAAGGTTACACTAAAGGAGGTTCAAAAGGTGGCAGAAGATATTTTCAAACCGGGTGAACTCAAACTTGGTATCATTGGTCCCTATGAAACGCCAGATAAATTTGCTAAAATACTAGAAAGTTAGCAAGATCAGTTTCTCGTTTATATAATTTAAGAGGAGAGAGAATGAGTGTTCACATAGAAAAAACTTTAGTGCTTTTAAAACCGGATGCAGTTCAACGTGGAATTATGGGCAAGGTTATAACTAGATTTGAAGATGTTGGACTTAAAATTATTGGGATGAAACTAGTTCAGTCAGATAAGGATATGGCTGGTGAACATTACGACGAAGATGTTGCCAAGAGAAGGGGCGATCATGTGAGGAACAGGGCTATGGATCTTCTTCTGTCTGGTCCGGTTCTGGCCATGGTTATAGAGGGTGTGAATGCGGTAGAGAATGTCAGAAAAATGTGTGGTACAACAGAGCCAATGTCGGCGCCTCCCGGAACCATCCGAGGTGACTTTTCTCATGTAAGTTATGGTCACTGTGATGAAAAAGAAATTGCTATTCGAAACATTATTCATGCATCGGGTGATAAGGAGTATGCTAAAAAAGAAATAAAGATTTGGTTTACCCCAGAAGAAATATTTGACTATAAGGCAGTTCACGAGATGCACACAAGGTAAGCCTAAGCTCTTATTAGCGCCCGTAGCTCAGTTGGATAGAGC
>JAUSJO010000004.1 GCA_030647205.1 bacterium | reverse complement strand
AAAATTAATCACCAATTCCAAAATTTTTTCACTTTAATGTTCGGTGGAGGAAAAGCCTCACTTGAAGTGATTCGTGAAGTAAAGAAGAAAATAAGTGATACCGACATTGACCTAGGCGAAGAGGGCTTGTCCTCCGAAATTTATTCCGAAGCCTCCGAGGAAGAAATTTCGGAGGGTATTGAGATTGAGGTCAATCTACCGCGCAAAAAGATCAAGGGTTTAATGATGCTTAGCGGCGGCGAACGGGCTCTTACTTCAATCGCCCTTCTGTTTGCCATTTCTCAAGTCAACCCGCCGCCGTTTGTTGTGCTTGACGAAACCGACGCTGCGCTCGATGAAGCCAACTCAAAAAAGTATGGAGACATGATTGAAAACCTTGCCAAGCTTTCCCAGCTTATTCTTATTACTCATAACCGAGAGACCATGTCCCGTGCAGGAGTGCTTTATGGTATTACCATGGGTCAAGGCGGTGTATCCAAACTCCTTTCTATCGCATTTGAAGAAGCGGTGGCGGTGGCAAAATAGCCTTTAGGTTTTAGCTGTTAGCTTTTAGTAAAGTGTTAAGGCGAATATAAAGAACATGAATCCCGAGCAACCACAAGCATTTCCCTCACTTGAAAAGCTAAAGGAAATATATAAACACAAACTTGATGACATTCTCAACAAAAGCCTCACTGTGGAAAACATAGGCAATTTTGCCGATGAGGCTCTTGAGGACCTCGTCACTCTTATTGGCGAAATTCTCACGGAATACAAGAATAATATTGCTTTAGAACCCAATCTTAATTTTAATCTTCGTGAACAAGAAGACGATGCTTTCAAGAAACTAGAGCTTCTCAGTATCCAGGATGCTCTCCAAAGAGTGATTGAAGTAAAAGATCAAATTGCAGATCTAAAAAGTTATTTAGACAAATATACTGATGAAACCGAAAAAATTATAATCCCGCCAGAGCATAATGCTAATCCTGAAATTAGGGCTGGTTCGGGTCAAGGTATGGAAGACAAAAAACTCATTCCTCGTCTTCTCACCCTTCTTTACATTCTTGAAACTGATTTTGATATCAAAAAAGAACAGATAAAAATTGTCGAAGGAAAAGTTACCCTTGATATGGTGCGCAAAACTCCCTATGTGCGTGTAGAAGTTCCCGATATGGGAAGGATTGTCTATCTATGTGATGAAGAGGGTAACGCAAGCTATGTTTTTGACGCAGACAAATTGGAAGAAGGCGGTATCCCCCTGCAGGATATTGATATTTCTGATAAGAGAGCAATAAATGATTTTCTCGCTAAACACCCAGGCCTTGGAGCGAGAATTATCCAGACCAAATATTGGAGAACAAACATAGCAGAACTTTTAGCGAATCCGATTCCTGAAAAAGCGCAAGAAGATCATTTTGATGCAACAGGAAATTCGGAACGACCTTTTTCTGAGTTTGCAAAGAAAGAAAAGAAGGAATTTTTGCCTTTTGATAATTTTCAACAGGAGGTTAGGAGTTTATATCCGGGGGAAGGAAGGATTATAGAATGGTATAAAGTCGAAAAAATAAATCACTCTAGTTGGCCTGCTACTCCCTATGATACATATAAAGACAAAGGTTGGTTAAGTTGGCCGGAGTTGGTAGGCAAAGAGACCAGGTACGGGAAAGAGTACCCTTCTTTCATTGATTTTCAGGCTGAAGTTAGAGACTTATATCCAGGAAAAGGAGAAATTGAGGCATGGTATCGTAAAGAGAAAGCAAAGCATTCAAACTGGCACTCTGCTCCAAACAGGATTTACAAAGATGATGGTTGGATAGGTTGGCCGGAGTTGGTAGGGACGGAAAATAAATATAAAAAAGAGCATCTCTCTTTTGTTGATTTTCAAGCAGAGGTCAGAGCGTTGTATTCTGGGAGCGGTAGTGTAATTGAGTGGTATGCAAGAGAAAAAGAAAAACACCCAAATTGGTATTCTAATCCGCAACGGACTTACAAAGACGAAGGTTGGCAAGGCTGGCCGGAGTTAGGAGGTATAGAAAATGTGAGGAAGAAAGAGTACCCATCTTTCCAGGATTTTCAGGTTGAAGTGAGAGCTGTCTATGTAGGGAAAGATAATGTGCGTGAGTGGTATGAGCAGGAAAAACTAAAACATTCAAATTGGCCCGCTAAACCCAATATAAAATATAGAAAAGAAGGTTGGCAAGGCTGGCCGGAGTTAGTTGGAAGAGAAAATCGCTCAAAAAAAGAATTTCTTTCGTTTGATGATTTTCAGGCTGAAGTTAGAGCTTTATATCCTGGGAAAGGTAATGTGCAAAAGTGGTATTTCGCAGAAAGCCCTCAACATGAAAATTGGCCATCTAATCCACCTGAAAAATATAAAGTCAAGGGCTGGGAAAGTTGGCCCAAGTTAGTAGGGAAAAATGAATAATTTTCCATTTACTATAGTTTAAAGTCCTCTATATTCCCAAGCCAAAGTTGTAAACTTTTTCTTTCTGTAGTATAAAATATGTAGAGTTCTACAAAAAAATCAACCGAAAGAAAGTAATGAAAACCATACAAATTTCTGCCAGACTGCTTAAGCCAGGCGATATTTTTTTGTCGCTTCGCCGTGAGTCGATTCGTCGCGTCTGTCTTGTATCAGACGGCTTGGTTTGTCTGATCGACGAACG
>JAUSJO010000002.1 GCA_030647205.1 bacterium | reverse complement strand
CTGAAATCCGACACTTTGTCGCCGCCATAAGTCGCGATTTTTGTATTACTTTTTCTAAAAAAGTAATAATTTTTACTACTAACAGTTGACAGAATATCATTGACATAAAAGTACTTTTGTTATAAAATTACTTTAAATTTTTTGGTACCAGTAAGGCACAAAAACCAAAAAGAACCTCAACAGAAAGGATGGCAATGGAAGCCTCTGCAGTGAACTCACCGCATAGAGCAAAGGGCATATGGTTAGTCGTGGATGCGCTACTTGACGCACCCAGGCACATTACACCTTTACGATTCCTTTTGTTTTGCGTGACAGTTGTCTTTTTCACCTATGTATTAGGCTGGAAAACCGCCACACTGATCCTCGCATCACTCTATTTCCACGAAAGCGGCCACCTTTGGGCAGCAAAGAAGCTCGGTATTGAAACACGAGGCCTTTTGCTCACACCGATTGGGGCCATCGGACTTGTGAGAGATGCTTCTCCTACCCATTTCCGAGAAGTGTTTACGGCGATCATGGGACCTATCTGGGGGCTTTTGGGAGCAGCGGCAATGGCTACAGTCTCATATTTGACACGTAGCCAGTATCTGGCCTGCATAACGGTTTTTGTATGCGTTATCAACGTCTTTAACCTTTTACCGGTCAATCCTCTGGATGGCGGCCGGATTATGAAGTCGTTCGCATACTCCTGTGGCAAGACAATGGGTCTCTGTGTGCTTATAGGCGGCCCTATCCTCGCTTTCATTGCCTACTTCTTGACCCATATCCCGCTTTTCTTGCTTGTGGGGGTCTTCAGCCTTAGCGAGATCAGGTATGAGAATAGGCTTCAAAGCCTGTTGCAGGCTATGTCAGCAACTGAAGTTGGAAAAACTATAGCATATAGCTCACTAACTCTGGTTGCCTTCATCTTGCTGGGATATCTCATGTTGATCTCACTGGGCGACGCTAACCCGGTTGATATCATCATCAACGCAAAGTAACAGCGAGAAACTACAAGGGCAACCGCGCCGCGGTTGCCCTTTTGAATTGAGCTAAAAATCTGAGAGAAGAATATATTGACATATTTTCACTTTCCTTGAGAAAAGTATTGACAAGTAATACTCCTTGTGATATAATCTTACGCGGTTCCTGAGAAATCAGGAATTTTGTTTAGAGGGTAGAAAGGTGGTAGAACATACCAAATGCGTAACAAAATATTTGCTATCGCGGCGCTAATGCCAATGATAGTGAGCACAGGCGTGGGTGTAGCCCAGCCTACAGTAGTACCAGAAACAAAAAAAGAAAACTTACAAAAAATTGAGGAAGTAGTCGAAATGAAGCTTCCCAAAACAGAGCCTACAAAAGATGAGGTTGCTAAGGCTCAGATAGCTCAGCGACAGGCCGAAATGGCCAAACAAGCTGAAGCCGAGAACCTAAAAAAACTAGAAGAACAAAAACAGATCGAGGCCGCTAAGGCACAAGAACTTGCTAAAAAGGTAGCTACTTCCGGTGTTAAACCTAACGCCGAACAGTGGAGATCTATAGTAGCTAAGTATCCTTGGCCGGTTGACCAGGCTATGCTGACTATGTCACGTGAGTCTGGCGGTAACCCGAGAGCAATCTCGGCTACTGACGACCACGGTCTATTCCAGATTCATGGCGGTTATGCCAAATATGGTGAGAAGATTTACGACCCAGAGTTTAACATCTCTCTTGCCTACAACAACTACTACAAAGGTCGTGGTTGGACACCTTGGTACGCCGTACGTGGAATCCTCTGGTAAACTAAAATTCTAACGAATTACTAAAAGCCTCCCGAAAGGGAGGTTTTTAGTGTGTTTATTTAGATTTGTGATATTGCTTTATCTTAAATACATGATGTTTATCATTAGAGTCATCTGACAGCAGAAGCATCTCAGAGTTTCCAAAATGAAAGTCCTTTAAAACATCTTCCCATTTTTTGTCGTAATAAGTCGTATAAATCATTTTTCCCATATCCCCATGCGTTACAAGCAATATCCTCTTATTCTTGTACTTTCCCTCCAATTTTTCAAGCATCTCACCGCCTCTTTCCATGAGATCCTGAAAAGTTTCGGCACCATCAGGACAAAGAAAGTAGTTTATGTGATCAGTCTCTAGAACATGGGGCCTACACATCTCAATGATTGAAGACACGGGTTTTCCGGTCATAACACCAAATTCTCTCTCTATAAGAAGCGGTTCAACTTCAACCTCCATATTTTGTTTTTTCGCTATTGCTTGAGCGGTAGAAAAAGCTCTTTTTAAGGGAGATGCCAAAATAACATCAAAAGTTAAGCCCGACCCTTCTATCTTCTGGGCGATCTCCTCTGCTTGCATTTGGCCAATTTTAGTTAGCGGCATGTCTCTATGGCCGTTTAAAACCCCATTTGCGTTATCTTCATCTTGGCCGTGCCTTACTATATATATTTTGTTACTCATAAAAACCTTTCTTGATGCTCCAATTCTACTATCTTTTAGACGGTTAAACCATCATTACCGGTACCGGTAACTTTAAACTTCAAAATTTGATTTGATAGATCTTTTTTGCTGTTTTTAGAAACTTTTATATAGTTCGGGGTGAATCCGGCATAAACTCCACTCTTTTCCTGCTCAAAAAGGACTTCTGCTTCTTTCCCAATGTAGCTTTTGAGGATTTCTTGGCGGATTTTTGAGTCTAATTCCTTTAGCTGCATAGCTCTTTCCTTCTTGGTTTTCCCGCTAAGTTGATCCGGCATTTTTGCTGCTCGAGTGCCTTCACGAGGTGAATAGCGAAATACATGAACTTTGAGGAACTGCATCTTCTTTACAAACTCAACCGTTTCGGCAAACTCCGCCTCAGTTTCACCGGGAAATCCAACTATAACATCCGTTGTAATCTGAACTTCGGGAATATTTTCCCTCAATTTTATAGCTAAATCAGCATATTGTTTTAAGCTATACTTGCGCCCCATGCGCTTCAAAACCGTATCTGAGCCGCTCTGAAGCGAGATATGAAAATGGGGGCATAAACGGTCATTTTGCGCCCAAAGAGCCACCAAATCGTCTGTAAAATCATCAGGATTGATAGAACTTAAGCGTATTCTCGGGAATCTAGTGTTTTTAAGTATTTCTTCGATTACATCGGCTAGTTTAAGGTCTTTGTGCTCATATCTCCCAATATTTACTCCGCACAGCACAATCTCCTTAAACCCACATTTTTCGGCCATTTTAAGCTCATTTACTATTCGCCCTACTTCAATACTGCGTTCACGACCACGGACATAAGGAACAATACAGTAAGAGCAGAAGTTATTACAGCCGTCCTGGACTTTATACATCAATCTTGTCTTCCGGTTGTCTGTCATTTCGACCGACTTCCTAACGGGACGAGTGGAGAAATCCCTTTCTCTAATCGTATTCTCTGCATTTTTTAAGGGATCTCTCGGCTCCATTTCATTTCGCTCGAGAGGACAAAACAAATTGCCCTTTTCTTCATTTTTGACAACAACTGCATACTTTTTGTGTTCATCACGCGCCCCACAACCGGTGACAATGATTTGCTTTTTTGGATATTCCTTATTTAATCTTTTTAGTATTTTTTCCGTATCTCTTTGGGCTTTGTCTGTCACCGAGCATGAGTTCAACACGAAAATGTCAGCCTTATCTTCATCTGGCACGATCGTAAGTCCCAGGTTCAATGCATCAGTCCTTAGCTTCTGCGTTTCCGCCTGGTTTAACCGACATCCAAGCGTAGCAAAAAAGATGCTTTTTGCCTGTTTTTCTTCTCTTTTCATGAGTTCTGCTTCAGTCTTTCTTTAGCCTTCTAGCCATAACTTTGACTATCTTTTCATATGGAAATACCTCTTGGTTCCCGGAAGCCATATCTTTGATAATGACCGTTCCGTCAAAAGCCTCTCGCTGACCAATAAGGAGTGTGTATTCAACTCCCAACTTTGAAGCAACTTTGAACTGATCCCCTATACCGCCTTTATCAAATCGTGCTTCAGCACCGATACCGGCATCAAGCAAATCATTTAAAAGTTTAAAACATTTTTTACGGGCTTTACTGCCAAGTTGAGCAACAAATATGTTCACATTTTTCTTTGCTTCAAACTCAACTCCTTCTTTTTCCATTTCATCGATAATCCTTGATACTCCTGCCCCAAACCCTACCGCAGGCGTCTTTGGCCCGCCCAAAAGACCAACAAGTTCGTCATATCTGCCACCTCCGCCAATAGAGTTTTGTGCTCCGCTACGATCATTCCATACCTCAAAAACGGTCCCCGTATAGTAGTCGAGTCCCCGCACAATCTTAGGATTAAGTTCGTAGTTAATTTCAAGCTCATCTATGTACTCAAGTACTGTCTTGAAATGCTCGTGACAGCCGCTGCAAAGATTATTGATAATTTGAGGCGCATCAGCTTGCAACGTCATACATTTCTCATTCTTGCAGTCAAGTAATCTCAAAGGATTGGTTTTGTAGCGTTTTTTGCAGTCAGGGCAAAGTTTACCCAAGTTCCCCACATAATATTTCTTCAAAAATTGAACGTACTTAGGTCTGCAAGTCGGACACCCCATCGAGTTGATCTGGATACTAATATTCTTGATATCCAGTTTCTTATACGCTCTTGAGACTGTGGCAATAACATTTGCATCAACAAGCGGGCTTTTGTCTCCAATTACTTCCAGCCCAAACTGCCAAAACTCTCTGTATCTACCCGCCTGAGGCCGTTCGTAGCGAAAGAAATTAGAAAAATAGTATAAACTTACGGGTTGCGGTAAAGATTGCAAACCATCCTCAAGATATGCCCTCACAACGGGAGCTGTGCCCTCAGGCCTCAAAGTGAGCGAATTGCCGGACTTATCCTTAAATGTATACATTTCCTTGCCAACAATATCGGTTTCTTTGCCAACTCCACGAACAAACAGACTGGTATCCTCAAATGCGGGAGTTGTGATTTTCTGAAAACCAGCCTCCTCAGCTACTGTTTCAAAAACATTTTGAACATATTTAAAATACTTCTGATCTTCCAGAAGAATATCTTTTGTCCCTCTCGGTTTTTGTAATTTTTTGCCCATTTGTGAGGTTAAATTACCATATCCTAGCATAATAATCAATGCTAAAACACTTGGATTTTTTTCATCCCTTTCACTTTTAAAAGTTTATCCTTAAGGAGCCTCTCTTTGAAAACATCATCAACATCAACGCTCACAAGAATTTGCTTGTCTAGGCCGTCTAGTTTAGTCTCAAGCTTCGCTATATTGATCCCCATTTCAGCGACTATCGCGGTTATCTCCGAGAGAAGCCCTTTCCTGTCGGAAATATCCATGGAAAAGTTCACGGGCTTTACCTCCGGAGCAGAAGCGTCCCAAGCAACCTCAATCATCCTTTCTTTATCCAATCCAACGATATTTTTGCAGCTCTTTTTATGAACGGATATTCCCCGGCCTCTTGTGATGAAGCCAACTATCTTGTCCTTCGATGACGGGCTGCAACAGGGAGCAATAATAATCTTTATGCCTTTAGACCCTACAAGACCCACCGACATACCTTTCGGCACTCTCTCAACCACTTTCTCCTCATCAACTACTTTAATCTTTTTCTCAAGAGGAAAGAGCTTCCTTGCAACCTGCTTCACAGATAGAGAACCGTCTCCAATACCCGCCAAAACATCATCCTTGCCTTTTTGCGGCATTTTCTCGAGGATAATTTGCCATGTTTCTTTGGGTATTGCATCAACCTTGGACTTTGCGATTATCTTGAGTTCGTCATCGAGAATTTCATGCCCAAGCTCTATATTTTGACTTCTATCTTTACTCCTTAAGTATGCCCTGATTTTTTGCTTTGCTCTTGGGGTGATAGCAAAATAAAGCCAATCTCTCGAGGGACCTGACGCTTTTTTAGAAGCGATAATTTCCACAATATCTCTGTTTTCTAGCTTTGTATCAAGGGTGACTATCTTACCGTTTACTTTGGCTCCGATACATTTTTCCGCTATATCCGAGTGCACGGCATAGGCAAAATCAATAGGAGTAGCGCCCTCCGGAAGTTCAAATATGTCTCCTGTCGGGGAAAAGGAGAATATTCTGTTTCTGAAAATATCAAAAGTTTTACCCTTGAAGCTTTCCGAAGTAACTGTTGAAAAGCTTTTTAGCTCTGCTACAACCTTGGTCTCCTGCTTTTTTGCCAGAGAAACACCGCTTCCGGCAAATATTTTTTCTTTGTTTTCCGAGTATTTCCAATGCGCCGCAACGCCATTTTCCGCTTCTTCATGCATCTCTTTTGTTCTGATTTGTATCTCTATAATCTTACCGTCTAAACCAAAAACGGTCGTATGAAGAGACCTGTATCCATTCGTTTTTGGAACCGCTATATAGTCTTTAATTCTGTAAATAAGCGGCTTGAAATGAGCGTGCACAATACCTAGCGATTTATAGCAGTCATCTATGCTATCAACTATGATTCTTATGGCCATAACGTCATATATCTTATCTATATCTCCGTCGTGTTTCTTCAGCTTCCTATATACCGCATAAATGTGTTTTACCCGTCCATCTATTTCCGCTTCTATTGACTCCTGATCTAATATTTTATTCAAGAAGCTTTTTATCTTTGGTAAATACTTTTTGCTTTCCGTAATTTTGCGTTTTACTTGCTTCTTAACTTCTTTGTACTCTTCAGGCAAGTAATATAGAAAAGATAGGTCCTCAAGCTCGGCCTTCATCTGCCCCATACCAAGGCGATCTGCAAGCGGAGCAAAAATATCCAGAGTTTCTTTCGCTATTCTCTTCCTGTCTTCCTCCTTTAAAAACGATAAGGTTCTCATGTTGTGGAGCCTATCGGCAAGCTTAATGAAAACCACTCTTATATCTTCTGCCGTGGCTAGGAAAAGCTTACGCATCGACTCTACTTCTTTGTCTAGATTCCTTTCGCTTTCTCCCGGTGTTGAGTACTTATCGAAGTCAACCTCACCAAGCTTTGTTACGCCATCTACCAGATCACAAATGCTCTTTGAGAATGTCTCTCCAAGCTTACTTTTAGTTATTTTCGTATCCTCTATGACATCATGCAGCAGCGCCGCGGCAATGGTCTCACTATCAAGTCCCATATCCATCACGATGAGAGACACTGCCAAAGGATGAATAAAATACTCATCCCCGGAGGCTCTTTTTTGCCCTTTGTGAGCTTCTTTTGAATATAAATAAACCTTTTCAAGAAGCTTGGTATCTGCCTCCCGGTTCTTCTTTTTCGCTCTTTCTAGATACTTACTAATATTCACTCTGACTCCTTTATGGCGATGCATCTAGCTTCATAACTTTTTCGCCCTGCCCACTCATTCTCGCTAACATTGAAAACCACATCCACATTTTTTTGTAAATCCATCCCATCACCTGTGAATGAGAAGTAAATACCGTTTATTTTTTCCTTTCCATCAGTAAAAACAACCTTTAAATGCTCAAAAGACTTGCCCACTTTTTTAAATGAATCCACCTTGATTCCCCTTGAAACGAGTACCGGCATCGGATTTCCCATCCCAAACGGCTCTAGACGTCTTAAAAACCCATATGTTTTTTCGCAAATGTCACTCAAGGAAGTTTCTGAATCAATTTTGTATTCAGGGACCAAATCCTCCTCTTTTATTTTCCCATCCGATATTTCAAGCAGCTTGTTCTCCAGAAGCACGAAATGTTCCTTTTTGACCGTGATACCGGCGGCTCTGGCATGCCCTCCATAACGAACCAAATACTCGGAAGCTTCCTCGAGCGCTTCAACAATATTAAAGCATTTTGGCGACCTCGCAGAACCCTGGCATTCACTTCCTTTGTCCTCGCACACTATCACCGGCTTGAAGTATTTCTCGGCTAACCTTGAAGCAACAATCCCCACAACACCTGCCGGCCAGCTTTCCCCCTTCAAAAGATAAAGTTTCGACTTAGGGTTTTTCTTCTCTACTTCTGTTATAGCCTCGGCTACTATTCTGCGAGTTAGTTCCTGCCGCTGCTGGTTTAGCTCGTTGAGCTCAAGCGCCATCATCCGTGCTTCGTTTACATCCTTTGTAAGCAGTAGTTGTATGGCCTTCTCGGCTGTTTCAAGCCGTCCTGCGGCATTCAGGCGTGGCCCAAGCTGAAAACCCATCTTGTATGAGTCTACTTTCTCCATATCCGTTCTCGATACCTCCGCCAGCATCTTTATTCCAGCCCTCTTTGTCTTTTGGATAACCTTAGTACCAAAGTAAGCTATGGTGCGATTTTCACCTGTTAAGGGCACCACATCACAAACCGTCCCGAGCGCAGCCAAATCCAAAAGCCACTTTTCCTGTCCTTCGGTCAACTTTTCGGGAATTTCCTTATACAGTGCCTGCGCAAGCTTGAAGGCAATGCCTGAGCCGGAAAGTTCCTTATACGGATATCCGCACGCTTTCTGTTTTGGATTGATCACAATCGTTTCAGGCAAAGCTTCCTTACCCTTTTCCTCTCGGATGCTGTGATGATCAGTGATAATAATATCCAGTCCTAGCTTTTTTGCATACTCAACCTCATCTACCGCTGTCACACCACAATCCACTGTAATAACTAGGTTTGCGCCATTTTTAGCTATCTCGTCCAATGCATCGGTGTTTAACCCATAACCTTCCAGGTTGCGCTTCGGGATATAATATTCGGTTTTAATCCCTAGTTCATTTAATACCTCAAAAAGCACGGCTGTTGCGGTTATACCGTCCACATCATAGTCGCCATACACCACAGCCTTCTCATTAAGCTCTACAGCCTTTTTAATCCTCTCCACAGTCTCTTTCATCCCCTTCATCAAAAATGGATCATGGAGAGCATCGTACCTAGGATTTATGAAGTCTCCAACTTCCTTTTCGTTTTGAATTCCACGCGTAAAAAGGAGCTGCTTCTCAAGATCAGAAAAATCCGAATCTTTAAGGTAACTTTTCGGAAATTTTTCTTTTACAGTCCATCTCTCTTTTTGCTTCAAATCCTGCTTTGTCATGCTACCAATTATAGTCTTTTTTGAGCATAAGAAAACAGTTGACATTCTGGATATTTTATGGTATTATCTCGGGCAGTACCTGTCATATCGATCCCGGAAGGAGCAAGAATGATCGACTGTCTTGATGAAGATCAACAGTTTAGCATTCCCTTCATCGGGAAGCGTAAATATACCATCAAAGTGTGCTTGAACGCACACATGGTATTTAACGCAATACGAGAAGACTTTTCGGAACATCTCAGGGGTCATTCCCGGAGAATGGTTGCCAGGAAAATTTTCCTTGATTACAACAATCTAGGAAAACTCCCTCCAAAAAGCTGCATGTTTCTAAAAGCAGTTGGGAAAGATAAGATTCGGGAAATGATCCCCGAACTGGCAAATCTCATCGACTGGGAACAGCTCGGATTACCGCAGGAAGAAGATGAAGAGGCAAGTGTTCCTTGGGGAACTTGTCCGAAATGCGGACATTATGATCCCCATGGGTTTGGACAAGGCGCAGCTTGTCCCAACTGTTCCTAAACTATCGGCCCCGGCGCGCGTTCATGCATGCCGGGGCTTCTCCTTTCTATAAAGACATGTTCAAAAACTCTTTACAAATTTCATCTTTTAAAATATACTCGTTTAGCCATAAAAATTATTCCTAGATTCTTTGAGCCTGGGATAAATATGGAGGTTTGTTCCTTGCATAATATAATGATTCTGGTGAATTTTCTCCCCTCAGGAAAGGTAAGGAAAGAAACGTGGGCCCTCCTTCTTAAGGAGTATGAATATCTTGCCCTGAAAGAAACCCAGGAAAACCCTGAGCTCATTTTCCTAAAAACCGGTTATCTCCATACAATAATTAAAAGAAAAACCGGCTATACGGATCTGAGTCTGGCTAACTTCAAGGGAAGAGCTCCGAAAAGAGTCGCCCAACCGGGAGAAATAGAGCAAGCAGCTCTTGCTCTCGGAAATATTGACACTTTTCAACGCACCACACAGTTCCCGCCACGGCGCAAAGAACCCGCGCTTATCTAGGCGGGTTTTTATTTTTAAAAAAAGTCTTCAATTATTTTTCGCATTGGGATATAATCCACTCATCTTTGTACCAAAAAAAATTGATGGAGGTGGGATTATGAAAAAGCCTGCTAAATACTACATAGTTCGCTGTCCCAGATCCCTTTTCGCAATTAGAGGACTTGGACCCGCTCCATGCTTACTAGAGGATGATCTTGTGCTTCAGTTCCGCAGTGGAAACTACGATGAAAAATCAAACGCAACTAAGCAAATATTCCTAAAGGCCTTTGATGGCAAGATACCTAGCCACAGCAGGCTCAAGCGACTAAGGATATCTACTTTCGATGTCTCGAGGGAATATATAACTGAAAGAGGGCTTCTGTTTCGACTGATTGTCACCAAAAGCAAAAAGTCCAAGAACCGTCGCACTGTTCCCGCAGCCTAGTCAATTTACACAAATTTAAAAGGTCCCGCATGTTGCGGGACCTTTCCCTATTCGTAAGACTACTTCCTCTTTTTGTTTTTCCAGTTTTGCCAGACAACAAGCATTGGCGAAGCATTGAATATTGATGAGTATGTTCCTGTTGCAATACCGACAAGAAGCGCCAAAACAAATATTTTTGTCGATTCTCCACCAAGTAAATATAAAGTCAAAAGAACCAAAAATGTCAGAAATGATGTATTTATAGACCGCGAAAAAGTTTCAAGCACACTATCGTTTGCCAGCTGCTCAAAGTCATCAGAACCACGTTTGATTAAATTCTCGCGAATTCTATCAAAAACAACAATAGTATCATGCACGGAAAAACCGATAACGGTGAGCGCTGCCACCACGAACATACTATCTATCTCAATATTTAGGAAATGCCCAAGGAGGGAGAAAACACCAAGCATTACAAGCACATCGTGGAGAAGAGCAATAACAGCGCAAACTCCAAACTGCCAAGAACTGACAGGCTTTGGCACTTTTCTGAATGAGTAAGCAAGAAAGAGGACAATTAGAACTGACGCAAAAGCTATAAGCTCAAAAGCTTTTTTTGTGATGTCTGCTGACACTGTCGGACCTACAATTTCATATTGCGTCTCTGTCACTTTTAGCTCTTTTTCAAGCTCCGCTTTCACTTTTCTGTGCTTATCTTCAGGCAGTTCCTTGCTCCTTATTGTCAGCGCATTACCGCCGACTTTCTGGATAACCGGGTCTTGAACTCCTTCTTTTTTCACAATTTCAATTACCTTAGCGCTATCTGAAGTCCCGCTTATCTCCATCGAAGAACCGCCTGTAAAGTCGATGGCAAGCTTTAGCCCCCATAAAACCATGGAAATAATTCCCGGAATAATAATGAGAAGCGAGATGCCGAACCAGATTTTTTTATACTTCATTATATTCATTTGTCTGTCTCCTTCTGCGCGCCAAAATACATGAAAGGTTTTTGAAAAATCTTCTTTTTGACTGTAATGCGAAGCATGGTCCGCGTCACATTAACGGCTGTGAACATACTGACTAAAACACCAATGATAAGAACTACTGCAAAACCACGGATAATGCCGGACCCAAAAAGGAAAAGGATTGATGCGGTAATAATGCTTGCCAGGTTTGAGTCACGGATAGATGTCCATGCCCGCTTGAACCCTGCCTCGACTGCACCTTGCAGACTTTTTCCATGCTTCATCTCCTCTTTCATCCTTTCAAATATCAAAACATTGGCATCTACCGCCATGCCGATAGATAGAACAAACGCCGCGACACCAGCTAAAGTAACCGTGATGCCAATTATTTTAAAAAGAGCGAGAACAAATATTGTATATAGAACAAGTGCAATATCAGCTAAAATCCCCGGGAGTCTGTAGTATAAGGCCATAAAAAGCATCACCAAGACTACTCCAATAACTCCGGCAAAAATACTCTTTTTTATTGCTTCCTGACCAAGGGTCGCAACAACCGTCTTTTGTTCTATAATCTTAACAGGTACCGGCAAAGCCCCGGCGTTTAACTGAATTGCCAAGTTCTTTGCCTCTTTTATGTCAAACTGTCCAGTGATCACCGCTTTCCCACCGGATATTTTCTCGTTTACATTTGGAGATGAGATTGGTATACCGTCTAGAATTATATATATTGGCTTTCCCACATTTCTGGCCGTTGCTTCCTCAAACTTCTTTGCTCCATCAGGACTAAACTCTATACTGACGTTTGGCTCATTTGTGTTTTGGTCAAATGATTGAGTAGCCTTTTTCAAATCCTTACCCGTTAAGCCAAATCCCTGTGGCATACCGCTTGGATCCGTGCCAATTTCTTTGAACTCCAGTTCTGCGGTCTTCCCCATTAAGTCCATTGCTTCTTGTACATCTTTCACACCGGGAAGCTCCACAACTAACCTATCCTCACTCCCAAGTTTAGTGGTTTGAATAACCGGTTCAGAAACACCAAAAGCATTGATGCGGTTTTCAATCACTTTTTTTAGCGACTCCATGGCATCTTTCTTCTTGTCGCCTTCTGTTTTTGATAGATCGGCAGAGTAAACTATGCGAGTACCGCCTTGCAAATCGAGCCCTTCTTTGATTTTAAAGTCAGGCGCCTTCCAGTCAACTTTTAAGGGCTTAAATTGCAGATGAATCCCTTTCCCGGGCCAATCAACAAGAAGCGCCACCACAAGAAGCGCCAAAATAAAAACAACTTTAATCCAGTTTCGCCTTTTTTTCATAAAATTTCATGTGTCATTCCGGACTCGATCCGGAATCTATATAATAAAGCCTCAATTTGCTCCAAAAATTGTATCTCATTTCTGCCAACAAGTAAAGTTATGAAACAGTTACTTCGTTAAATAATCTAGAGCCCTTTACTGTTACCATATTAGATTTGTTGACAAAACCTTTATGTTTTGGTATAATCTATGAATTGACGGCTTGGTTCATCTGTTTAAGATGCGACCGAGAGAAACTTTTTAGCAAAGGAGCGAAAGATGGAAGCCAGCAGCGAAACAGCGCAAGATGTTTTGGTGGAAGAAGGAGATGTTGTGACCATGGTATGTGCCTGTGAAAACTGCAGAGACATGGATGTCGACGATCTCGATAAAGCGCACATTCTCATCTTGGAGATAGGTGATGATCAGAAGATCCTCCCCTCTCCTGTTGGGCGCCTTCAGCCGACAGATGATAACATGTATCTGGACGGTAACGGCGGCATCTTCGTTGAAGGTGGCGGCGAAAGGGATCTGTTCAAGATCGTGGATGTGCAGAAGGGCGCGGGTACCGAACTTGTCCAGATTTACCGGAAATACAAGCAGCTTCTCGAGAAACACATCGCCAGTGGTATCGACAATGAACAGTTTGAAGGAATCTGGGAACAGTGTGACAAAGAAACCGCCGCACTTCTCGATCTCATCCCGAAAGAGCGGGCAGGCAGCAACAAATACATAGTAATGAGCATGCTTTTCGATGTCTTGGGAATCGAGGCAGATGAAAGGCAAATTACACTGGCATCGCGCATCGTCTCATACTATATGGGTCTGGCCGGCGAGGTACTGATGAAGGCCAAGATGGCTGAACTACGTGGGGCACTCGGCGGCATCGGATCACCTATGGGTGGCGGTATGGTAATTATGGGCCCTGGCATGTCCCCAATGGACGGTGAGGGGATGGGCTTCGGCATGATGCCTCCCGATAGCAAAGATAACCGGGACCTGAACGACTGATCTAGGCATCCCCGGTTCCAACGCTCCAATGCAAAACAAAGTGGCGCTTACTCGTTAAGCGCCACTTCTTTTATTTAAAATATTTAAAAACAGTCATATAGAAAGGCGGCACAGATGTGCCGCCTTAATAGTTACAGAGATGATACTGCTAGTTGAATCTCCCATCGATCATGAAACCCATATGCTTCCTCTTCCTGGCAGCCTCTTCAACAAATTCCCAAAAAGCCGGGAAAGCATCGAGGAGTACCCCCGTTACCATTGAAGAGAACTCATCCTTTAGAAGCGCCTGGTATGCCTCATACACCATTTGGTCCCGATATTGATCGAAAGGACGCGTCTTGTAGTGCTTGATGTTTTTCTCTATCGCTTGTTCTATCCTTCTCTCGATCTTATCCTCATCGCCGGAAACTGATTTCTTGCCGGCATAAGCCATGAGATCTTTGATGAAAGGATTTGGATCGTCGAAGAAATCCTGAACAAACCTCTCGCTTTCAACAGTACTTACAATGAAAGCTTCCGCGACAGCGATAGCTATTCTTCCTTTGATCAACTCCCCTATGTTTATAGAAAATTTCGTTTCTATCACCTCTTTCTCTAGACAATGTGCAAAAATATTAGCCGTACCCCCTAACTAAACTTTATAACACAGTTATACCACACTATTACCTAAAAGGCAAGCTATTTTAAATCCATACCACTCTTTGCAAATTAAAAGGCGGCGCTTTTGCGCCGCCCGAGAAGGCATGCTTACATGCCCCAATCACTTGTCTTTTTCTTGAACCATCCCCCTTCCGGAGGATTCATCCAGATAACCTTAGCCACAACGATTATGACTGTAGAAATCAGAGGAAGGAAGATATAAGGCCAAGACCATTCCAAAGATCCGAAAACCTTCATTATCAGGAAAATGTCTTGAAGAACGATCAAGGTCCAAAGTCCGCTGATAGCCCTGCCGCCTTTATCTGTCCTGTTGTACTCATCGATGTCTTCTCTTACGAAATCCCGTATCCAGGTAAGCATTATTAGCGTACCAAGCGGGGAGATGATCCCAATAGACCATTTGATCAGAGAATCGTTGCCGTCAGAGTGACCTACCCAGACTAGAACAACCATCATAATCAGCAACATAATAGAGATAATAAGTCTCACTGCAATCTCCTCCTTAAGATACCTATATAGAGTTTGAAATGACTTAAGTCTCAGCGTCAGGAATGAAAAGATTCCACAAGAACCCTAATAGCATAGTAACCGATAGCAGCCATAGTGGTCATATAGCCGATCCAAAACACTAGCCTCATCGTATCTAACGCAGCCTCTTCTTCTCCTGTTGAAAGTTCCGCAGGGTGACAAAAGTTACACATATCCCCCTCCTTATTTCGCCAGAGCTTTATCGGTAAAGTTCTTTACTTCAATGGGGCTATAGCACCATTTCTTGAGACCGGGAATCATCCCGGTTTTTTTATAGAGCTTTATTTCCAGACATTGCCCATAACTTTTAGGATAAAACGGCAGCCTCTTGGTAACCCGATGAACAACCTGCTTAGGAGATATTTGAACATTCCAGAGATAGATCGTGTCGACAAACCCACCTTGAAACTCGATGCAAACACGATATATGGCCTCTTTTACTTCCCCTTGTGCTTCATCAAACTCTTTGACGGGATATCGGCAATATTGAGTACAATAGGGTATCCCCTCCTCGTTCTTGTAAAGCGTATCCCTGTCAACTTCTACACGTCCGCACTGGGGACAAATATATGACATTTTTCCGTCTTGATCTGATAATCCTGTCATAAGGACCTTTGTCCCCCAGATAACATCTGTCCTTTTATCTATTTTGCGATAGATCTTGATGAAAATAATCTCCAAGATCCCAATGAGGATAGGAACTATTGAATAGACTATCCCTGACCTTATCCCAAAAAAGACTCCAGTGCCGATCAAGAAGGAACCGCATCCGGCCATTATCTTTTCATGCCACGCAAGAGACATCTTACCCTCCTTTCGGATCAAGGGTTGAAAGCAACTGATAGTTCATCCCGGAGCTCCCGCTACTCACGAAACCCCACTTTAGCGAAGCTGCGAAAACGTCGGGTTTTTCTTTATTTCTTAAAAAACCCTGGATAGTCCCCGTCCTTTGAAGCTCTGATTTTTTTGGAACGACTTCCTGTCCAACGCAAAACCCCTGACACTCTTTGTCCTTGATTTCCTCAAAATCATGTAAGTTCATGGCAAACTCCAGTATTTTGTTGTCAAAATGCAAAACCGGAGAAAAACTCCTCCAGTAAAAAAATTATACCATAAAAAACGCTAGATTACATCCCTCAAAGGGAAACCTAGTTCTCAATATCCTCGACATAGAGAGGAGCATTGAAGTCTGTGAGATCTGACGCATTCCTTATGTATTCATTCCCGAAAACATCAGTAAGCCTTACATTTTCAACTAAACTATTCGGGATACGACCCTTCCAAACCACATATGTCGACTTATCTCCATGGTAGAACCTATACTGCCCTTCCGCGATTTGCTCTATGCGATCAAAGTTGTCCAGCTTTTTTACCATTGTTTTATAAGCATCAAACATCTTTTGCTTAGGACATCCGTTTGAGTCAGTAACGTTTGTACTACCACTACTAGATGATTCATTATCTTTCTTGCAGTTTACTACAAGGGCCGTTTGCGCTGACGGGGAAGTATTATCAACACCAAAATAGAAAAGCTTTTTGACTCCCGATCCTAATGCTTGTATGTATGATTCCACCAAATATTCAGACCATTTTTCTTCGGAGATTCCTTTTTCTGAAGCACTGTTACTGGCTATTCCAAACTGGATACTAGTCAGCCATATAGGCTTTTCGTTTTTTATCTCTTTCATAAATGAAAGTAGCGGCTGTAAGTTTAAGTCTTGTGGAGCATTCATTGCAACAATATCTATATAAGCGCTTCCTTCGCCCAAAACCTTTTTCCAAAAGAGAAGATTCCGGTCAGTTAACGATGATATCCCGCCATTTAAGACTTTTGATCCGTTATCAGCAGACTTCAATGATTCATAAGTAGCCTTAAGAACGGCGATATAGCCCTCAGGTCTGTTGTCCCAGTCTATATCCGGCTGGTTGTTAAGCTCCCAGTATTTTACCGGGTATTTAAGATCGGGCATATCGTTCATGCCGTCACCATCGTATCTCTCTACCATCTGTTTAATGAAGTTTTTATACGCTTCCATATCACATGGATTTTGCCTATACTCTCCGAGTTGGGGAAAATCTTTTACTATCTTAGGGTCAAGCTTTTCATGACAAACTGTTTGATCCCATTCAGCATACGGCCAAATCGTCGCCAAAAGAACTACGCCGTTTTCTTGGGCCTTTTTTACATAGCTATCTGTCTCACCAAAATCATACTGTCCTTTTTGCTTTTCCATCTGACCCCATATAAATGGCCCAGGGTATGGCCTTGACCAGTGAACATTCGCATCCTTCATTACCCCGTATGCCCCCTCCGGGCGGACAAAACCAAACGAATCTTCTTCATACTCAGCAAACTGAGCCATATCTAAAGTTGTCTGCGGCTTTTTAGCTTTTTTATCTTTTATAGATTTATAAATAAAAAAAGTCGAAATACTGATCAAAGCCAGTACACAAATGACCGTGGTGATAATAATAATGATTTTTTCTTTTTTGCTCATTTTGAGTTTTCTGTTTTCAGAAAAATTGTAGCTTAAGTTTTGAATAAAGTAAAGAAAATAGACGGCGCATTCGCGCCGCCTATAGTTTAAGCGGTTTTACCGTTTGTGGCTCTCGGCCAACAGCTTAACGGCAGTTTCGGTTAGTAGATGATGGCGCGGCGCGCAACAGGTATAGCCATTTCACGCTTCTCCTCGCCTTTTAGCATACTCTCCATCCTTGTTACGGCAAAGAGCGTAAGCCGTTCACTTCGTGTCGTTACCCAGGAAGGGTACTTGCCTTTGGCAAATATCCTTACAAAGAAACCGGGGACCAGATAGAAGAAAACGTAACGCCATTTCAGCGATCTTTTTACTTTTTTCCTGAGGATAGCCTCGGTACTTTCTGTACCGGGATAAGTGTAGCACTCAGCGTGCTGCAAATGTACAAGCAGCAAGGGGTTCTCAGTCCCAACGAGTATCTGCCGGGCGATATCTCTCGAGACACCTTCGTCTTTTTTGTAGAAAAAAGACGTTATGCATCGGATGAAGCTGTCTATCAGGAAAATCATGGGTGTATCGGAAAAAGCCATATTCTCTCTCCTCTCGCATCTGATTTTTTATATGCATCTCTCAAAAACCCGTACAGTGGTTAACCTTATCCTGCAATCTCTTTGGGCGCAAATTTCCAGCAATACCAACCCAAGAGGCTTAGGGCACACGACATCACAACCTGTATGTATCCATAATGCCCGAGACTGAGAAGCATGCCCGATGTTAGTATCGTTCCCGCGAAGAGCAACATAGCAAAAAACAGTATGTCTTTGCCATGCGGCACTGCCTGTTTTTTAACTACCGAGCTAAACGAAACCAAGAGTATGACAATACTAGCCAGACCGGTAGCAAAAATATCGACAGCGGTAAGACCGGTGATGATGAAGTCTCTCATCGTACTTTCCTCCTCCTTTCAAGTTTCCCGTTGTTGATAAATAAAGCCGGATTCCTCCGGCTGATTTTTCTAACGCTTGCGCAAATTATAGCATGATTGCGCTAAAAGATCAAGAACCGCATAAAATGACAAACTGTCTTCCTTCACGTATAATAAGTTATATGGAATACGTTTTATGCGCCGTCTCTGGCGGCAGCGGAAGCAAGGATTTTTTTACTTACAGTGTGCCTGAAGATTTGAGAAATGAAATCAAAGTCGGGCACGTTGTCTCTTTGCCTTTCCGCGGAAAAAAATCAGCAGGAATTGTGATTAGATCGGAAGATATACCCGTTTTTGAAACCAAGGCTATTACGGGGATTCTAGAGGGTCCGCTTCCGGATCATTTGGTGAAAATAATTCCATGGATGCGCGACTACTATGCCTCACCCGTTTCTGAAATTATAAAGACTATCCTGCCAACCGGGGTTTTGAAGAAAAGAAGAGAAATTGCTCCGCAGAAAATCCATGGCCAGATACGAAAAAGACCTGAACTAACCGTAAATCAGACAAAAATCGTCAAAGATATTTTGAGCAAAACCGATAGACCACATCTGGTCTTCGGTGTTACCGGTTCAGGGAAAACCGAAGTTTACCTCGATGTACTAGAGAAAGTCATAGAGTCGGGTAAACAGGCTATAATTTTGGTGCCTGAAGTCGCCCTAACGCCACAAACCGTTTTGAGGTTTGAGGAACGTTTTACCGGTCAAGTCGCCTTGTATCACAGCTATCTGAAGGAAACGGAACGGGCTGGAGTGTGGAAAGATATCTCTGAGGGTCGTAAGAATATCGTCATCGGCTCTAGAAGCGCGCTTTTTTTGCCATTTAATAGCTTGGGTTTAATAGTAATCGATGAGGAGCACGAAACAAGCTACAAGCAAGATAGTAATCCGAAATACCTGACATGTGAGGTTGCGGGGAAATTCAGTGAAATGACTGACTCCCATTTAGTTTTGGGAAGCGCCACGCCGTCACTTGAGTCATTTTTTTATGCAAAGAGCGGGAAGTATTATCTCCATAAACTTGAGGAAAGATATGTCCAGGAAAAAATGCCGGAAACGATCATAGTCGACATGAGAAATGAGTTTAAGTATGGAAATAAGTCCATTTTTTCTGAGAAACTGCAGCAAGAGATAAAGAAGGTTCTAGATGAAAAGCGCCAAGTTGTTTTATTCATGAACCGAAGAGGATTCTCCACTTTCGTTTCCTGCCGAGACTGCGGGTATGTGGTCATGTGCCCAAAGTGCGACATCCCTCTTGTGTACCACGAAACCAGAAATCAAACAGGCTTATACTGTCATCACTGCGACTACAAGACGCTGGTGCCAAACGTCTGCCCTGAGTGCAAATCTCACGCCATAAAGTACTTCGGCAAAGGCACACAAAAAATAGAGTCTGAGATCCGACAATTCTTCCCAAAAGCGCGGGTAAAAAGGATGGATGCCGACTCTGTCAAAAAAGACCACAAAAACATCTATGAGGAGTTTAAAAATAAGAGCTTTGATATACTTATTGGAACTCAGATGATAGCCAAAGGATGGGATCTGCCCGACGTGGATCTCGTAGGAATAGTGAGTGCCGACAATATGCTCAATCTCCCCGATTTTCGCGCCTCTGAGCACGCCTTCTCTCTCATCACGCAAGTATCAGGTCGAACCGGACGCGGGAAGAACAGAGGCAAAGTTATCCTACAATCTTATAATCCCGAGAGTCCTATCCTAGCTATGGCAGCCAAGCACGACTACGAAGCATTCTATGAGAGCGAACTGCCCAAGAGAAAGGAGCTTTTCTACCCTCCGTACTCAAAGATAATTCACTTGCTGTATTCAAACAAGGATCCTGAGAAATGCGAAAAAGAATCTGACACTTTGAGTAAAGAAATTACTCAGGAAATTATCGGGACCAATAAAAACATAGTTTTGGTCGGCCCCTCCCCTGCATTCCTTCCCAAAATCAATAACCTATATCGCTGGCAAATTATTTTGAAAGTCGGCCCGAACGAAAATATTGAAGAGATAGCCAAAAAAATGGTAAAATATACTAGTAAAAAGTGGAAAGTAGATATAAACCCCATAGGAATAGTATGAAGAAAGTAGAAATTCTGGCTTCCCCCAACCCAATCTTAAGGAAAAAATCTAAGGAAGTAGAAAAAATAGATGAAAAGATAAAAACAGTCATAGAGAATATGACCATAGCCTTAGAGGCATCTGAAATTGAAGGATTAGCCATTGCTGCGCCGCAAATAGGTGAAAGTGTGAGGATTATTCTTGTACGCGTTAACGAAGCAAGGGATAAAGACGGAAAATTGATCCAAAAAGCCATCCCCTTAACCGCCTTTATTAATCCTGTCATCACCAAGTTATCTAAAGATAAGGTGATCCTGGATGAAGGGTGCTTGAGCTATCCCGGATATTTCGGACCAGTAGAACGACCGAAAAAAATACGCTTTGAGGCGATAACCATAGGGGGCAAAAGGGAAAAAATGAACGCTTCCGGCCTCTTGGCTAGGATTGTGCAGCATGAGGTTGACCATTTGGATGGGATACTTTTCATTGACCTGATTACTGATAAATCGAAGTTAACAAAGGGCGGAGATATAGATGTCAGAAAAGCCGAGAGAAACAAAAAACGTTAAAATCGCCTTTGCCGGTTCTGGACCTTTTGCCGAACCTATTTTTAAAGCATTGGTCGAAAATTTCGATAATCTTAACTTGGTCACAAAAAAAGACAAGCCAAGAGGAAGAGGTGGCGCTTCTTTAGAGCCTGCTCTTAAAAAACTGGCTAAATCTAAAGATATACCCATCTTTGAAGCGGAAAACAAGCTAGAGTTTGAGAAGGTGACTGAACAGATAAATCCAGATTTAGTGATAGTTTCTTCTCTTGGTATTATTATTACCCCAAAAACGCTAGATATGCCTAAATATGGCTTTCTAAATGTGCACTACTCCCTACTCCCTCTCCACCGCGGCTCATCACCTGTACAGTCAACGATATTAAGCGGTGATAAAAAAGCAGGATTTGTTATCCAAAAGGTCGCAGAGGAGGTTGACGCTGGGGATATTATATATAAAGACGAACTTGACCTAAATGGCAGAGAAACAACAGAGACTCTCGGCGAAACACTGCTTAACATGGCCGCAGCTAAACTTCCGGATATTATTATGGATTATATTGATGGCAAAATAACACCAAAGACGCAGGATCATTCAAAAGCCACATTCTCTAAAATTATACAAAAATCAGATGGCAAGATTGATTGGAACGAACCGGCTGAAACAATTGAACGCAAAGTACGGGCATACGCCCCGTGGCCAAGCGCCTATACTTTCTGGGATGGTAAGATGCTAAAAATAATCGAGGCAACTGCTTCGGATATAAATTCTGGCCAAAAACCAGGTACATTTATAAAACTAGATTCCGGATCGGGGTCCGAAATGACAGGACTTTATGGCGTTCAAACCATTAAAGGTACTTTACTCGTAAATAAAGTTCAGCTAGAAGGCAAAAAACCGCTCAAAACAAGCGATTTCCTACTTGGTAACTCTAAAATTATCGGCGAGATCTTGAGCTAGCGCGCTAAAACTTCTTTTATCTTTTTGACTACATCCATCGGCGTAAACTGACTCTTTACTATGTAATCTTTTGCACCTAATGCCTTGGCTCTTTTCAAATGGTCTTCCTGAGCAAGGTTACTCATTACAACTACCGGCGTTGAGTTTATAGCATCGTCATCTCGAATAGCTTCAAGTACGCCAAATCCGTCCATTTCCGGCATTATAATATCAAGTAAAACCAAGTCCGGCTCAAAACTTTTAATCTTTTCCACACCAACCGCACCATTTTCTGCAACCTCAACATTATAGCCTTCAAGATCCAGCTTTGTTTGGTACATCTTGGCTATAAATCTATCATCTTCGATAATAAGGATTTTTTCCTTTTTATCTCCCTCCATATCGCCTCCTCGTAACTAATTTCAATTTAAACTAATAGTAACACAAAAAATATCTTATCAACAAGTGATTTTTATTTTACCGTCAATGTTTGTAACTTTCCCCCTTACTGTAAACCCGCTAGCCTTAACATGCCCGCCACCACCAAACGCTTTGGCTAAAGTAGAAACATCGACACCCTCATCCCTGGTCCGCAAGCTTACCTTCAGCACGCCTTCCTCCACTTCAGTAATAAAAACAATCATCTTCGCATCTTCTATAGTATTTAGGTAGTTGGCAACGCCAGTTGAAATATCCCCTTCTATCCCAAGATCGCGCGCGTCTTTTTGGGTAAGATAGCCGACAATCGTTCCATATTTCTCATTATAAACCAGCCTCTCAAGGACAAGTCCGTATAGTTTGATCGTATCCATATCCTTCGCATGAAAAGTGTTGTTTACTATGCGGGCAAGCCGGGCACCCTTCGACATCAAAAATGCTGACGCCTCAAGTGCCTCAACTGTTGTATTCTGGTTTTGAAAACTTGATGTATCCGTTTCTATCCCGGTCAAAAGCAAGGTTGCCGCTTCTTTTTTTATTTTCAAATTCATTTCTTTCAAGACATCTAAAACCATTTCACTGGTTGAACTTTTCGCCGTATCCTGCCATGCATAATCGACAAAATCTATCAAATCTCCGGTTGTGTGATGGTCAACCAAGCATATTTTCGCCCCCGTTTTTTTGTATTCATAAAGAAAGTCACTATTTTCCGTCCTTTTTAAGTCTGACGAGTCAAGAACCAGGGCCAAGTCAGCTGAACAAAACTCTTTTTGCGACTTTAAGCTTTCATAATCCTCGAGAAAAGTTAAGTACTCGGGGACAACATCAGAAATATAAGAAAAAACATCTTTGCCAATACCCTCCAGAGCTATTTTTAGGGCAAAGACGCCACCATAACAGTCGCCATCCGGTAGTATATGACCAAAAATAGCCACACTTTTTGCTTCCTCTAAAAGTTTGGCTATTTCTTTTGGATTAACTCTCTGAGCTGCCATTTTTCAGTAACTCCTCTATCTTTTGAGCATATGCGCCGGAGTGGTCTAAGCGGAACTTTATTGCCGGCACATTTCTTGACGTTAGTTTGGCACTCACGGCTTGCTGAACCTCTCGCCTTTTCTCTTCAATCTCGGTTAACGTTTCTTCCTCGTTTTCTCCGATTATACTCACCCAAACATCCGCATGCTTCATATCCCGGGTCGTTTCTACTGCTTTCACGGTCACAAAACCGCCGACACCTTCCCTTTTTAAGGCCTCAGCCACTTCATGTTTTATGAGTTCATTAACTTTTCGAATCCTGTCTGACATCTTAGAGCGTTCTTTTTACTTTTTCTATTCTAAATGACTCGATAATATCACCTTCTTCGATTGGGATTTCTTTATCCAGACTGATACCGCACTGAGTGCCGACTTGTGCTTCCCGGACCTCATCCTTTTCCTTCTTTACCAAGGTAATGTGCGCTCTATCAATCTCTTCCTTGCTGCGCATAACCCGCACTTCCGTATCTTTCTCTATTTTACCCTCTTTCACTTCCCCGCCAACAACCATCTGGCCTTTACCCGACTTAAAAATCTTTAAAACTGTAAGTTTGCCTAGGGTTAGTTCTTTAATTTCCGGCGGAAGAAGATCTGAAAGCAAGTTTTTAACATCATCAAGGAGTTCATAAATAACTTTATAAGTATAAATTTTAACTTTTTCCTGCTTGGAGAGAGTCAAAATATTCGAAGGGATTGAGACATTGAAACCGATAATGATGTTGCCAGCAGACTTTGCCATCTGTATATCATTTTCTGTAATATCGCCGACTTTCCCGGAAACAACCTTGATGGCTACCTCATTGTTTGAAATCTTCTTGAAAGCTTCCTTGATAGCATCAAGTGAGCCCCGAACATCAGTTTTTAGAACCACGGTCAGCTCTTTTTTCTCAGAATCTTTCATTGACTCGGAAAGTTCCTCAAATCCGATTTTCTTTACGTTCGCTAGTGAACTTATTTTTCTCGTCTTCTTGATGTTTTCTATCTCGGATCTAGCTTCTTTTTCATCTGAAAATACCTGTAGTAAATCAGAAATTTTTGGTACACCTTTCAAGCCCGATACCCTGACGGCCATAGAAGGCGGGGCCTCTTTTAGTCTCTTTTTCTTATGATCCTCCATCGCCCTGATTTTTCCATAGGTTTCACCTACCGAAACATAGTCACCGACTCTCAAAGTTCCGTTTTTTACCAAAATTGTAGCGACCGGACCCTTTCCATAGTCCATATGAGTTTCGATAGCTATGCCGGATGCCGGCATTTTAGGATCAGCCATGAAGTCGCTGACATCAGCCATCACAAGTATTAGTTCAAGAAGATCGTCTAGCCCCTCTTTTGTCTTTGCTGATACCTCTGCCACCGGAGTATCTCCACCCCACTCCTCAGGATTTAGCCCAAGTTCTGCAACCTGCTGTTTCGCCCTTGTTATATCAGCATCGGGTTTATCTATCTTTGTTATCACTACAATCATCGGTGTTTCGGCTTTTTTTGCATGATTTATCGCTTCAACTGTCTGCGGTTTTACACCGTCATCGGCTGCAACAAGGATCAATGCAATATCTGTAACTTCCGCACCCTGCTGCCTCATTTTTTCAAATGCGGCATGACCGGGAGTATCTAGAAATGTTATTTTCCGGCCATTTTTCTCTACCTGATAAGCACCGATGTGCTGAGTAATCCCGCCTGACTCTTTGCCAACTACATCTGTCTCACGGATCGCGTCAAGAAGGGAAGTCTTACCATGATCAACATGACCAAGAACAGCAACGATAGGAGGTCTTGGTACCATATCGCCCTTGTGAACTTCCGTTTTCTTTTCTTCTTTGATCGGCTTATCTGTTACTTCTTTTTCCACCTCAAAGCCCAGATATTCAGCGATAATCTCCGCTGTTTCGAAGTCTATATATTCGTTAATAGTTGCCATCACGCCGTTTTTCATCAGTTCGGCAACGACTTTGGCCACGGGAACACCTAGAGCATGCGCAAAATCGCCTACTGTCACAACCTCAGGTATTATTTTTTTGTTTGTTACTTCTGTCATGTTTTTACTTTAAATAATTTTCGTTCCCATCAAAAAATCCCCTCAAAAAGGCGGATTTTTTGAAATTTCAAAATTTAAGAAGACTTGCTTTACATCGTCTTACTTTTCAGCCTTTTCTGTGTCTTTTTTCACTTCTTTTTTCTTCGGTGCTTCTTTCACTGCCTTTTTCTCTTTTGCTTCCGCTTTCTCCTCTCCCTTTTCAGCTGAATCCTTCACAGGTTTTTCTTTTGAAGCCGGTTTTGACTCTTTCATAGAAAGCGCCAACTTATGATTATCAATATCAAGTGAAATCACTTTGAAGTCATACTTCTTGCCTTCTGCGACTACCTCATCAGGTGATGCTATGTGTTTTTCTGAAAGTTCTGAAATATGTACAAGCGCCTCGATACCTTCAGGCAACTTCACGAATGCTCCAAACGGAGTAATTCTTGATACTTCACCTTTGATTTTGTCTCCAACCTTGATATCTTTAACTTTCTTTACCCAAGGATCGTCAGTCAGCCTCTTCATTGACAAGGAAATCTTCTCATTTTCAATCCCAATAATCTGAACTTCCGCTTCATCACCGACTTTTACAAAGTCTGAAGGATTATCAACTCTGTCCCATGATATTTCTGAAATGTGAACCAAACCTTCAACACCCTGAACGTTTAGGAAAATTCCAAAGTCTACAACTCCGGTAACTTTACCATTAACTTTTTCACCGATATTGAACTTGCCCAGAAGCGCTTCAGTTTTGTCTTTCATCGCAGCTTTTTCTGAGAATATAAGTTTACTCTCAGGCTTGTCTACGTCAAGCACAACCACATCCAGCGCCTGTCCGATAAGTTCGTTTAATCGTAGTAATATTTCATCCTTGTCAGATACTCTTGGATAATGCTCGGTTGAAAGTTGTGATACCGGCAAAAATCCCCTAACTGTTTCATATTCTATTAAAAGTCCGCCCTTGTTTGCATCAAACGGCTTTACCTTGAAAACTTCACCCTCGTTCATCATTCGGGTTAGTTTCTCCCAAACTCTCTCGCGAGTTGCTTTTCTGAGAGATAAAAGCACGTACCCTTCATCAGTTTCCTGATAAATTACAGACGCGCTCATCGTATCACCGACTTTCGCGCCGTCTTCAACGTCAGTTACCTCCGGCCCTACAACAAGTCCGGTTCCATATGTGCCCAGATCGAGCCAGACACCATTTTTCGTAACACTAATAACAGCGCCTTCAAGAACGTCTCCTTCTTTAGGCACATTGATGTCCCCACATGCGGCCATCAAGTCTTCCATTGTCATTTCTTTAGCTTTCGCCATTTCACTTTTCCTATCATTCCGCATCGTATTGTATGCAGAACGGCTTTCTTTTGATTTAGTCCTTTTTCAAAGACTATAAAATGATACCAAAAAATCCCCCTTCTGTAAAGAATAATTAGTTTGAATGGCTATTGCACGTTAATATTTTTAGGGTAAAATATTAACATAACTAATTTATGAAAGGATATTATGGATCAATTTATTTTAAATAACTCATGGATTCTGGTAGCTTTAGCTATTTGGACTATTCCATGGAAAGGCCTCGCACTCTGGAAAGCAGCTCGTAATGACGACAAAGCATGGTTTATAGTGCTTCTAATCGTGAACACTCTCGCAATTCTAGAACTCTTCTATATCTTCATCTTCTCGAAACGTAAAGCGAAATAAAAAACAGAGAAAATGGGCGGGATTTGCGAAGCAAATCCCGCCCTAACCGTTTATAGGTTCTTTTACTGTTACTCGTTCGCTGCTGCCTCTACGCGAGGAATCCCGATGAAGGTTCCCCCAAAGTACTCATAGACGCAGCGACCGGAGTCGATAAGCAGCTTCAATGCTGCCTTGCAATCTTTCTTTGATACTTCTCCGTCTCCATGTTTTTGCTGAGCAGCCTTCATGACCTCGCCGGGCTTTAACTTCTTCACACCGTTAGCCTCCTTGACCGCCTCATACATCTCATCTGCAAGCTGTTCGATAGTAACAGACATTCCCGCCTCCTATTAGATGAAAGGAACAAAACCCTCATTAAGCTAAATTATACTTTTTTAAAGCATAAAAATCAAATAACGGCCCAGATGGGTCGTTATTTTTATGAGTTGGGTTTATTGCCTGTTTTTTAAAATTAAGAGCCCGTTCTCAACGCCAATACCAGCACTTTTCATTTTAGCGGTTAAAGCGTATGACTTTGGGGGCGTACCAACAACTTTATACTCATACTCAAAGCCGGTAGCAGGATCTTTTGGCACTACTCCATTATCAAACTTACTTGTGATACATCTATCGTTCAAATCCACCGGATATGACTCAGTGCTTGGATCATAGCAATCCTCAAGAGAATACTGAATTCTTGATAAATCCGCACTTCGTTTTGCATCATCGGCTTTATCCTTAGCCCCGCCTGTAGCACCAATGACTATAAGCATCAGTATGGGGATTATGATAAACCCGCCAACAAAAACCAAACCTGCAATCGCCCATTTCTTCTGTGTCGCTTTAAATTTTTCTATATCTGCCCACCTCCCGGTTTTCCATGCCAACCTGTTTCCGTTTATCCCAAGCCATATGAGAAAACCGATCTGGCCAATAACCCCCACAAAGGTAATTATGCTCGTTATAACCGCTCCTGCTTGCTCCGAAAAGCTGCCCGTGATAATACCTACAAGACTTCCGAAAGCCGGAATAGATTGGAAAAGAAAAACCAAGAGAGCTATCCAAACTCCGTTCCCTATCCCCCAAATCCAACTAAAAAAGAATGCGCCCCAGTTAAATTTCTTTAGTTCCGGCGGTAGTTCATTGCTGATATTTTGACTCCCACCAGGAGGAGTTACGCCAACATTACTCTGTTGCTGAGCCTGTCCATTATAAACTTGGTGCGTATTTTGAGCCGGTAGCTCTTGATTTACCAGACTTTTCCCGCAAGCAACGCACGCTTGAGCCGTATCTTCGTTTTCTTTTCCACAATTCATGCAATACATCTTTTTTATACCTTTCTTAAAATAATGCTTATACTATAATTTCTTAAAAGTATTTTGTCCATGCAATTAAAAATAACGGCCCAAGCGGGCCGTTATTTTATGAATTTAATTTGAATTTATTTTCTCAAGTTCAATGCAAGCTGTTTTTTACTTTTGAAATAAAATGCTACTACCAATACCACCCCACCCATGCCGACTACCGGAATTATTACTTCCTCCGGACCGGATGTAGACAGGTTTGATGGCGCTTGCATAGCAGTTGGTGCTACAGGAGTAGAAGGTTGCCCGACTACAGGATTTTGGACGCTAGGAGTAGCAGGAGTTTGTGCTACAGGAGCAGTATACTTAACAGTCCTCTCTATAGTACTAACTTCTTTTCCGTTTCTCTTCTCTTTAACCACGATCTTGTTTTCGCCTTCATTTAGAGTGACCACCTTTGAATATGAACCGTCCTTTTCAACGTTTGCTTCTTGATCATTGATAAAAACTTCGTCGCCCTTGCTTACTTTACCACTCACTGTAAGCTCTTTTTCAGCACTTTGAACCTCGCCTTCCGGCAGGTTTACAGTCGTAACGACAGGAAGTTCTTTTTTTGACTTCTGCCAGTTCACTATACCGATGATTCCGCCAATAAATACAAAAAGGATTATGACGGGGACTATTAACATCTTCCAATTTAAATCTTCCATCTTAAACTCCGCTTTAAATGTTTTAATTGCTATAGTCGTTAGACTTGTATACCAACTAGAATAATTAGAACGTTTAAATTTATGAAACAAAAAGAGCAACCGAGAAAGGTCAACTATCTTCCGAAAAGCTTTGGGATCAAATTAATGATATATCCCGCTTTGACACGGTACGTGTCCCTTCAAAAGATATTAGTGGCGCGGACCCAGTTGCTCCAACTACAATCTATTTTGTCAAATTTCTTACCCCGCTCGTTAGCGTGGCTCACTCAACCGTTACTGTCTTTTCTTACCGTGATGCAACAGTATATCACGCTTATACTCCCTTGTCAAGTGTTTTTTTGAGATAATCTTTTTGTAGCCATTTTTGTTATATTTCGATATGGTCAAACTGACTTTTGGGGAATCCGCATACAGGGCAGTTCTCCGGCGCCTCACCTAGGTGAACATGCCCGCAGTTTCCGCAAACATAATACTCCACTGCTTCATTGTTCCCTAACTGTTCACTAGCCTTATTGAAAAACCCCTGGTGCTCTTTCTCTACAGTCATCGCCCAAGTAAACGACTCCTCAGCCTCACTCGCTCCTTCTTCTTTAGCCGAGTCAATCATCCCCGGATACATGTTGTCTATCTCTTCCGTCTCACCGGCATATGCTGCTTGCAAGTTCTCTTCTATACTCCCAACGCCCTTCATTGCTTTCAAATGATTCCTAGCATGATGTTCCTCACCGATAGATGCAGCCTTAAAAAGTTTGGCAACCTGTTCGTTACCCTCATCTTTTGCTTTTTTACTAAAACTTGCATATTTTCTCGATGCCTGCGACTCACCGGCAAATGCATCTTTTAAGTTCTTGGTAGTTTTATCTCCCATGTTTCCCCTTTACTTATTTAATTATTATTCTCTTTATCTTAACAATATTAACACTTTGTGACTACCAAGTTTTGGTGTTTTTTCTAATTTTTTAGTCCGTAAGCGGCTGTTTTTTCTATAATTTAATCATTTACTCTAGCTTACAGAAGCCAAGTATATTGACGTTTTTAAACATAAGTGATATAATCTAAATCTATGTGTCATCATAAAGGTGACCACGAACCCCAACAAATCAAGAAAGGAATTCACATGTCATTGTTAGACGAATACGAAAATAGATATGAAACACCGCGACTAGACATCGCAAAGAATATTTTGTTCACGATAGCAGATGATATCTTCGGGAGAAGTGGCTTCGACTAGGATGAAATCATCGACGATCCCGAAGCCAAGGAAGAATTACTGGAAACAAACCTCGACAAAATTAACAACATTCTGTCCCAAACAAACGACCGATAAATTCTCGGCAAAACAACTTCAACCCTAGGAGGAGAAAGCATGAACGATGAACCGAGAGCAGTTGTACGAGAAATAGGCGGGGAGATCGTCCTGGACGACCCTCAAGCACTGGAAGTAATCCGTGCGATAGACAAACACAACTGCGAAAACACCCTGGAGATCAACGCCGATCGTGTCGCCCACTTCAAGGTTCGTATGAAAGACCGCCAGCTAGATGCATCTGAGTACGTTATAGTAGTACTCAATGTCGACGATCCGCACGGTGGCCCCCTGGCAGATATTTTGATGCCGGGATTTGATTGGCAAGAGATCCGTGACCAGGGTGAGATTCCTTTCGCTCGCGGCATGGTAGATCGCAGTTGGGTCGAGGAAGCCCTCGATAAGTTCGATGAGGAGGCGGCTAAAAAGTTGCACGACATGACTGAGGTCGCTGTCGTGGTAGTCGATCACGGCGTAGCCGAAATATTCCCGGCCTGACAGGTCCGGCAAAGGACCAATCTCAACGTTTTTCTTTAAAAGCCACCGAGCAATCGGTGGTTTTTTCTTATTCACTAGACCTAAACTATTTCCCTTCTAACTCTATCTTGAGCTCCTCCAAGAAAACCTTCAAAAACTCAGTTCTTCTTTCCGCGATCTTTCTAGCCGTCTTGGTGTGCATTCTATCTGCAACCATCAGCAGTCTTTCAAAAAACAGATCTAGCCCAAAAGTAAGCGCATCAACTTCACGATTTTCACAAAAAGGGTCGTTCGAGTTATAGAAAGCCCTCTTCATTTGTCCTGTCGAAGAGAATGTTCTCATTATGGAGATAGCTCCCGTTGCCTCAAGCCCATCAGAGTCTTGGATTATTTTTGATTCCAGAGTTTTAGGCTGAATACTTTTACTAAAGGAACATTCTAAAATACAATTTTTTACCTCTTCTATTTTCTGTTTTGGAAATCCTTCAAGAGAGTTTAATATCTTCTGCGCTTCTTCAGCGCTTTCTTCCTGAGACTTATGTTTTTCAGGATGGTTTTTCTGGTAGACAACCAAGTCGTGGAATAAGGCAGCCGGGACGATAACATCAAGGTCTCCACCCTCTCCTTTTACAATGTTCTGCGCATTAGTCAAAACCCGAAGAGCATGCTCAAAATCATGGGAAGCATCAACATCCGGGATCTTCTCTTTCGCAATTTTTATTAGCTGATTTCTCAGTTCTGTGTCTACGTTTATCATTGCCTCACTATAATCTTTATCCTCACGATTGCAACCGGGCAATCGGCGGCTTTTTTCTTATTAACCCATTTTCTAGTAGTTTTTTGGTTGGTTCTCCTTGAATAAAAATTTCATACGATTCATCGGCAAGAATTCCCGTTTCAAATTTCACATCAAACTTATCTGATTTAAAGAGAATCGGAAGATTTTCCTTAAAATACATTGAGCCACTTTTATCTAAGTCTATACCGGAAACGACCCTTTTTATTTTGCTGAGAATTATTCCGCCAAAACACATAGGACATGGCTCATATGTCGTATAAAGAGTAGCTTTTCTCACGTTCTTCATCAAGACGTCCTGAACCTGCTTTATTGCCAGCATCTCCGCATGAGCCGTTTTATCGTTTTGGGTATAAACCTGATTGTGTGCACGCGCGATAATTTTACCATCAAGCTCAATCACACAACCTATCGGCCAATTACCTTCCCTCAAAGAAGTTTCTGCTTCTTTGAGCGCCTCCTTCATGAATTTTTCATCATTTATAGAACTCATATTCTTACTCATAACTTACTAAATTTTTCTGAAAGCACTTTATCCATCCATGCAAAATTCCCACCTCTGTTGAAACCATTTTTTACATAGAAGCTAATTGCTGTATTGTTGTTGTCCCCGGTAGCAACGGCGACATATTCACAGTCAGTTAACTGAATTTTGGCAAGCAAAGACTCCAGCAGCTTTTTCCCTACCCCTTTTTTCCTATGGAGGGGAGATACAAATACATTCTCAATAACGGCTTTTTTAAATACCCGGCTATTGTTGCAAATGATAAATCCAATGATTTCCGAATCCTTTTCAGCTACTAGCAGCCAGTCGGTTTTGCTCTCGACACAATTACGAAGAATATGCTCAGGCCAAAAAGTAACCACTTCTTCAGTAGTACTAAACTCGTAGACATTTGCACCAAGCTTTCGAATCTCAGCAATGTCGCTAATCTTAGCTTCTCTAATAATCATGGTTTTAATTATACCTCTTTTAGCTGACACTTGGCAAAAAATGTAAAATATAGTTGACATATATAAACGTTAGTGTTATAATAATCGTTATATGCGTCATCACGAAGATGACCACGAAACTTTTAAGGAGACATTATGTGGCAGATCGTACCAGACGAGAATGGTTGTATTACCGAGCGCATGGAAGTCCCCGGAGGCTGGCTCGTACGTATAAAAGAAATTGGGCACGGTAACGTTGCGATAACGTTCTATCCTGACCCCGCCCACGCATGGAATCTGAAAGAAAACCGGCAGTAAAGCCAAGTAACTAGTCCAGAGCAAAGGAGGACCGTTATGCACCTTAGTATGACCGATGTATTGGGGATTGCCCTATCCTGGCTTGGTGCCGGAACGATTGCATATTTTATACATAGTGCACTCGTGGCTATCGCCTGTGTGGCAGCGGCTTACTATCTTTCTAAGTGGATTATACTTAGACAAGGAAGTTAGCAAGCCCAATCTCTGAAATTCATGTTTTACCTAGGCTCCGCTGAAACGCGGGGTCTTTTTTATTATAAAGAAAAAAATAATGTTATAATTCTCTCTATGAAGATAAAACCAGAACTAATTTTACCCGCCGGAGATCCGGAGAAAGCGCGCTTTGCTTTTGAGTATGGCGCGGATGCCGTCTATCTCGGCATGGCGAAATATAGTATGCGAAAGACAGAGGTACGATTCACAATTAGCGAAATTAAATCAACGATTCAGTACGCACACAAACTCGGTAAAAGAGTTTACATCACTTTCAATATCTTTGCTCACGATAAACATCTCAAAACCCTAGCTTCTGACATTAAGAAAATTGCAGCCCTAAATCCCGATGCATTTGTCATCGCCGACATGGGAGTTTTAAAGCTAGTCAAGGATAATGCACCAAAAATCCCGATTCACGTTTCAACACAACAAAATACGGTAAATGCAGAGGCAGTGAAGCTCTGGAAGGATTTTGGCGTGAAAAGAGTGATATTGGCGCGCGAACTATCCTTGAAAGAAATAAAGAAGATTCATGATGCAGTACCGGACATAGAACTCGAGATGTTTGTCCACGGCGCTATGTGTATCTCCTACTCCGGCCGTTGTCTCCTGTCCGCCTATATAACAGGCCGCGAAGCAAATCTCGGCGACTGCGCCCAGCCATGCAGATGGAACTATAAAGTTTATCTAGAGGAAAAGCTCCGCCCCGGAGAGTATTTCCCTGTCGAAGAAAACGGTGACGGCACATATTTAATGAATTCTAAAGATTTAGCCCTTATAGAACATTTGGATGAAATCCAAAAATCCGGAATCTCAGGACTTAAAATAGAAGGCCGAAATAAATCTATCTACTATCTCGGTGTCGTCACGCGCGCCTACCGAACTGCCCTAGATGCGGTCGAATCGGGAAAATATGATGCGAAACTGAAAAAGGAGCTGATGAAAGAACTTGTCACATTAAACTACCGCGGATATACCACAGGCTTTGCATTCGGAAATGCGAAAAAGGGCGAAACCTATCCTTCCCGCCAACCAGTGAGAAACTATAATTTCATAGCCGTAGTTCGCCCTATCCCAAAGCGGCATTCTGCTCTATCTCCCCATCATTCAGACCTACCCTCCCGTCATTCTGACGAAGGAAGAATCTCGAGATCCTTCGTACCTCAGGATGACAAAAATAGTGATCCTGATGACAACTGGAACTACATTGAAGTCAGAAATCAAATCAAAGTCGGAGATAACATGGACGTCATAACTCCCAACAAAGTTTACAAAGAAAGAGTCCTCGGCATTCTTGATGAGTCGGGAAAAGAATTAGAAGTTATAAATCCCGGTAAAACAGGCCAAATGGCATATCTCAAACTAAAAAATCTCTACCCCGAAATGAGTTTAATGAGGAAAAAGATTTAACTATTCTTTACAACAAATACAAGGACACTTCATACCTGTAAGCTCTCCGAGAAATTTTTTTCCAGAACAAGTTGCACCATTTAAGGTATTCACCGATCTTCCGCCTAGATGTGCACACTGTTTACTAGAAATTTGCGGTTTTTCACTCCACACGGGACCGTAGTAAAAAAAGACAAAGATTAGGCTACTTATAACAATAATAACAATTGCTACTATTATTAGAATTAAATTCTTTTGCATAAATTTATACTAACATAAGAATAATTAGAATCAATAGATTGATATAAAACACAAAATCTCTACCCCGAAATGAGTTTAATGAGGAAAAAGAATTAGTAACTCCTATTGATTGACAATTTGGCTTAGAAGTGCTATAATTTGCTTATCAGATTACACACAACACGAGGAGGCGATCTTGCACATTGTAATAGAAGAAGATAAACCAGTATTAAAAGGTTTGCCAGATGGAGATGTGGTTTTATTCTTCGGGCAAAGGAAAAGCGCTAAATACTGTGTGATTTTCGGACCGGCCACGTCATGCATCCCCCTTGAGGTTGGCGGCAGTGCCGAGATGTTTGATGCGCTGGTCGCTATCGGCGACGAGAACGAGGAAATGCAGATCCATCAGGTAAAACACGGCCACAAGTACTTCGCTGGGGGCGGATTCGTTGAGCTGAGAGATGAAAACGGCCTCTCAGGAGATCAGATTTTCTTCCGGTTGCCCGATGATCCCAAAGGAAGAAACAGCCATTTTCATGGCGAGATCTTCAAAGAGGTATTTGCGGTCCTCTAAAAAACAAGCGGCACACTATACAGACACAAGTCCCGGATTTAAACCGGGACTTTTTTATTGTCACAAAATGTCATTGATGAGAAAAAAGATATAAAGGAAAAGTCCGCTTTTTAAAAGCGGACTTTAAACTTCATCAAGTCACCGGGTTTTTCCATTCGGGAAGTGAGCGAATTTCGAGGATCTCTTTCAGACCTAACTCCTCAATTTTCTTACCATGCTCCTCGCACCACCTCTGGACAACTTCTTCCCGTTTTTTCAGGATTGCAAGCTGCTTAGGGTTAACCGGCCCGACTATCATGTTGCCTATCTGCACTGCTACTAGCTTTTCATCGGCCAATCTCAATCACTCCTTCACATGCTATGCCCCAATTCTGAGAGAATTAGCCATGTTTTGGTGTTGGTAATCCCAGTTTCTTGCTCTAGAAACTTATCTAGATTACGGCAGAACTCATCCTGTTTCTCGACTCTCTCGGGAAACGCGGCGGCATTTACCTCAATCTCGATGTCGCCTATCATCTTGCTCAGATAATCAACCTTTATAAAGCGAATACTGATTTCACTTAAACTCAGAAAGATACTACTGCAACTTAACTCCTTTGCAATAAATGACTGCAGTTCATCTATGGCACCATAAATCTTGACCACGGTTTCTTCTTCTGAATGATTCTTATAGTAGATATTGACAGTCGGCATTTCCTCTCCTTTTATCCAAAGTACATTTGCCCTGTAAACAAGTTTTGATATTATACCACCAAAAAGGCCTCATTTGAAGCCTTTTCCCTACACTTTTTTTATTTTAAACGTAGGAAGGGGCGCGCCTTGCGGCGCGCCCCGATAGTTTTTTATTTCCTTTTATTCCGAGCGATGCTTTACGGAGTGGGAGGCGGACTTCCTGGAGGGAAGTAGTGCAACTGATTGTTATAGTCGACTGCTTCCATAGTGACGGTTGTCCTGAAGTTCGCCGTACCTGGCGGCACAACGAACCTCGACGAGAAGTCGACAGTGGCTCCGCCAGACAAAGTGTCCATCAGATACCTCGGATAACAATCGCCTTGGTTCTCATAGGAGCACTCTGTCGAGAGGGTCACTCCATTCGTCGCTGTCGCTCCAGTTAGCATCACATTATACGCTTCATTGGTGCCAGTGTTTGTGATGCGATAGCCTACAGTTAGGTGCCTCGACTGGTAGTCAGCATAGCTCGCCCATCTCGCTCCCCTCATCGCCAAAGAAAGTTGCAAATCCAGCGGTGGCAGCTCACCAATGATGACCCGGATGTACTGATAGGTTACCGTCGGATCAACCTCAAAGGTTAGATTGATGTGATGGCCGGCAGACGGAGCCATATTCGGGTCAGTCGTGAACATCATCGGGAAATCGCTCCACCCATATGGGCTATTGTCGATGTCATACTGGGTTACTGCAGCGATCTCGCTGTTCCATGTGTTGCTAATCGCGACGGGACAGTTGGCCATGACGTTGAAGTCGAGCACCTGACCGGCGTAGATATCAGTAACCGACCCGAGATGCACATTCGGATCGTTGCCTATGAAGTAGGCCCAGCAACCTTCCGGACCCGGTCCTCCGGCCCCAGGGCCGCCGCCTGAGAGCGCCTCGCTCACTGGCACAAGAATCATTAAGCTAATAAGCAACAAGACTAGCATTACCCTTTTCGACATTTTAACCTCCCTGACTCGAGCTTTATAGGATACACCCACCGACCTGATGTCTAGCAGATGGAAAGGAAATAAATGTTGCATGCAAAGAGGGATACCCGTTTTCACGGTAATCCCTCTGCAGTAAAGACATTATATCTTAAAATAAGCGCTTTGACAAAGGGTTTTTCTGTTTACTAAAATTAATTATGTAAATGAGAAAGGGCGCTCCAGCGGAGCGCCCTTTTGTTTTTCATTTCCATATGTGTTATTCCTCGGGCAAAACCCCGAAGTCATGTACATATCCGTTCACGTCCTCGGCCCGAATCCCCAGGTAAGTTCTGAAGTAAGTGACACCTTGGGATACCCTGTATTGCCTGGTGATATTGATCATTCCCCCTGCGGGGATTTTGTCTGACACCAGACTCAATGAGTGACCGATTGGTTCCACGCCATTACTACATGACGCTCTCTCGCCTACCATAATAGCATATGCGTCATTGTCTCCGGGGTTATACAGAACATAGTCAGCGGACAAAGTCCTCGCACAGTAGTCTGCATAGCTCCTCCAGTAGGCCATCTGATGATAGAAGTCCAGCTGGAGATGTAACTCCGGAGGATTGCCGATTACCAAACGTGCCTCAGTATGATACGAGGCCGTGCCATTGGTACCGTCTAATTCAACTATGCGAGTCGAGTTGTTCTTCACCGACATCGGAATGTCCAGATAAACACCACCCGCAGCCTGATCGATGTCGATGACCTGCGTATTTGTTCCTCCCCAGTAGATCGTCGCTGTGGCGGGGCAAGCGGTAGAGACTCCCATATACACCGTCTCTCCGGCACTCCCATGGAGCACACCCGGATATCCGCTATACGTAATGTAGCACTCCGGTACCTCGCTCGCAACCGCAACCCCCGAGGATGCAGAAAACACGAGCAATGCAGCAATTATCCCTATCATAACTGATCGCATTTCACCTCTCCTTTAGTCTTTGGATTTGCAAACTACACCTGCCAGCATTGGCTAACAGATGGGAAAATGGAAATTATTTATCGTTATAAATGTTCTCCCAAGTTTCTGGGTATTTTTCCTATCGCGTTTACTATACCATACCATAAATACTTTGGCAAGAGGCTTTTATCTAAATCTCAGAGCAAAGGGACCCTCATCTTTACAATTTATTATAAAAATCAGAGCGAAATTGTACTGAATAAAGAGGTCTACCTGTTTTTAGAAGTCCAGATATTTTCCCACCATTTTGAGACCTTACAATAGATAATCTCTCTTCCCAGCTTCTTACCCGAAACTGTTTTTAGGCTATTGTATTGAATATTCTTATTTAAGCTCCCCTTACCCCTGAGCCATATTTGAGCTTCAGTATTCCCTTGTTGAACATATTCTTTTAGAAGCAGTATTTGATCTATCAGGTCGGCGTCTTTAGCGACTATCGCTTCCTTGCTTACCCTTTTTTCATACTCTTTATTCATTTCAAGAAAATCATCAAACGGTAGGTCCCCAAACTGATCCTCAGCAATTTCATCTTCGTAAACTTTTATATATTTTTTATGTACATAGTTATGGTCACCACTTCTTATCTCGCCAGCATCATGCAACATGGCCATCATTACTGTTTTGTAAGGATCGACCTTTTCCATTTTTGCCAGAAACCAAGCTATCATCGCAACTCTATATGAATGAGTGGCAATATTATCCGATAAATCCTGAGTCAGAAACATCTGTTGATGCATTCTGGGCAGTTTTCTCATGGTCCCAATTTCAAATAGAAAATCGGCTATTTTGTTTTCCTGGCTTTTCTCCATACTTAAAATTTTATCATATATTAGACCTTAATGGTAAATTATTTCATGCTTATGCTTTACGAACAAAATAACTCAAGCGAAAAATATTGACTATATTACAAATTTCTTATATAATGTTAATATTATTTTTTAAGTCAGGTAGGAAAAGAGAACACAGAAGCCTGTTAAAATTAGCACTTTAAACCGTTAGACAACAGGAGGTAATACTGTGAAGCTAAAACTTGGTCCTGAAGACCTAAAGCCGGGAATGCGTAGGGTAAAATACAGCCAAATCGTTTTTGATACCTTCAAAGAAGAAGTCCAGACCGCCATCAAGTATGTCGGTCAGGCAACCTTCTACGCCAATGAGGAAACGCCGGTTGAAATTCGCAAAGTCATCTATCCTCCGGCTCCCCTATGGATGTCTGACTATATCCGGAAGGTTCAAAGGTATTTCATCGACAAACTCGATTATCCTGAAGATCCCAACAAGCCCGGTATGCCGGTAGGTGTTCCCGACGGTGAGTATCCAATGCTCATTGAAGGGCGACTGGACAAGGTTCGCATTGTCGATGGTGGAAATATTTCCTGTTGTAACTTCGGGGAATAGACATCCTGACACTTTTCTATAGCTTCGAGCAAACAACTATACAACACCCCATTCATTACTGAATGGGGTGTTTTTCATTCCCCTCATGCTTTACATGGGGATAACTTGAAGGATAAAATAGGAACCAATGAATGTCGCCATAAAACAATTCATCGATGAAAACAACTGCCTCCCGGGGCAAGTGTTTTCGTTTAACGCCAATACCAAGACTATCACCTATGTCCCTGAGGAGCTGGAAAACAGTGATGGTTCTTTGGCATTGCTTCATGAAATAGCCCACATGAGACTGGGTCACTACTCCTACAACTATGATGTAGAGCTTTTGGGGCTGGAGCACGAGGCGTGGGAAGAAACCCGCAGATTGGCACACGAATATAATATAGAAGTTGACGAGGACCACATCACAGAGTGCCTCGAAAGTTATGATAAATGGCTCGACAAGCGTGCAACCTGCCCGAAGTGCGGCGAATACTCACTGCAAAAAGACAGAAGCACATTTGGCTGTTTTGCCTGTGACTGCCACTGGAAAGTAAATGAAAGAAAAGACCGCGAAGTCAGGAAGAGAATTATCTCAAAAATACAAGATGCAGGCGACAAGACACAAACAATAATCAAATCCCAAAACACAAAACAACTTGTCCCTTGCGTTTTGTCACTTGTGGCCTCTATAAATAGTGCAATTCACTATTTATAGGTTGTTCGCCTTTTCTTGGCTAACTGCTTAGACCTCGGCCCTTTTGTATCTAGTTTATTATAGAAAACCCTCGGTGAAACAAGCTCGGGGTATTTTTTTGAATACGTTTTAAACTTCTCTCCTCTACGCTCTCCAAATCGAATAGTTTTACCCATTTTATATGTACCTCTCATCTCGGCTCTTTGTCGTGGTAGCACTACTTGAGCCGAGATTTTGATTATTTTTTCTTTCTGCTTGCAGCACTTGCTTTGCCGCCTTTTCTGCCGGCTATCTTTGCCAGCTCAGGATTTGCAGCAAAACCACCAGTGGTGCCGCGCCTGCCGCCGATACGTCCGATTCTCTCATAGAAATCGGTGCCGTATCTTTCCTTGTTGGTTTTGGCAGCCATAAGCCCGCCTTTTTTTGTTCCAGCCATTTTCCCACCTCCATTCAATTAAATTTTATTACACAACATCCTGCTTTTGTTTGTGTTTGATTCAAGTCTAAAGCTACTGGGGTTTGAAAGCATTGGTCAAAACAAAGAATATTCGGACGATTTTTTGTAGCTTTTTTATGAATACTAACGAGTGGTGCTGAGAAAAGCCTGAAAACACAGTAATAAGCACAAACTCTTTCCATATGATACAAGTTATGTTATAATCCATCGGCAGGCACTTTGAAAAAAGGTCGCTATCCTAAGGGAGCTAGACCTACTATCCAAAGGAGGATGCTCTATATGAGTGAGAGCATCAAAATGAACCACGCAGCGCTCGACGAGACACTTGAAGGAGAAATCATCCTTCGAGGGAGGATCGATCCCGACTCCCTACCGCTTCTCCAGGTAGCAGACTACCAGAGAGAAGTTCTTCCCCTTACGACAATCACCTCTATCATAGAGGGATTTCATGAGGGTTCTATTCCCGATATTGACCTGGGAATGCGCGGAGAGAAGTATATGGAGAGAAGTTCCGGCTTCTACCTTCAAAACCCGGTCTATATCATCGACGGCCTTCAGCGCGTCAGTGCCGCTAGGCAGATTATGCAGGAAAATGGAGGGAGACTTCCCAGGCTAGGTGCCACCGTTCATTTCGGTACCAACGAAGAATGGGAAAGAGACCGCTTCAAGATCCTAAACGCTGACCGGACAAAGCTATCGTCAAACGTTTTGCTCCGGAATATGCGCTATGATATAGAAGTGGTTGATCTTCTCTATCGTTTGTGCCAAGACAAAACCTTTGTGCTTCACGGCAGGGTTAACTGGCAACAGCGGATGAGAAGATCAGAGCTCATTTCAGCAGTCACGCTCCTGAAGGTTTCAGGAGCACTGCATGCTCACATTGGTCCCGGCAAATCAAGCGGGATCAAGGAGCTGGGTGCTGGTGCCCAAAAAATAATGGGCAGGACCGGAAAAAATATTTTCCGGGACAATGTGAAGACCTTCTTCCATCTAGTGGACCAGTGTTGGGGTATCCAGTGTATCACGTACTCAGGTGGCGCACCGTACATCCGGTCGTCATACCTGATGGTTCTGGCTACTGTGCTTTCCAACCACACGAACTTCTGGAAGGAAAACAGGCTTTTCATCGAAGCCCCCCTTGTCAGGAAAATAAAACTGTTTCCTGTCTCTTCCGATCCGTATGTAGCAAGCCTTTGCTCTGCGACCGGAAAAGCCAAGGAAATACTTTATAACCTGATTGTTGGTCACATCAACAGCGGTAAAAGGACAAGGAAACTGCAGCCAAGGACAAAGGCCGTAGAAATCCCGTCCTAAAAAGCCCGCAAAGAAGTGCCTGCACGAGGCGCGGAAACTTTCCGCGCCTCTTTTCTTTTTTAATTAAATTTGTCTGAGGTCAGAAACCTTTAAATGTTCTTCTCTTGGCGTATTTATAAAATTATTTTTTATATCTTCTAAAAGCCAGCCACGGATTTCCAATGGATACAAAAGTAACTCTGATATTTTATCTAAATCCATCCATTGCGGTTTATAATATGTTTCGCCTTTTTCCATAGCTTCCCTTTCATTATCATCTCCCAGCTCGGGCTTACCTTTTAAATATCTACAAAGATAAAAATGCTGCTCACTTTTTCCTCTTTCGCCGTGATCAAGATAATGTTTATAGATAAGTTTGTCTACCTCAACATCAATAGATGTTTCCGCCATTATCTCTCTGATAACAGCTTCTTCTACGGTTTCATCGGCTTCAACTCCTCCGCCGGGAAAAACAAAATACATATCTTCCCCCCTTTCCCGTTGCATAACAAGGAGTTGACCGTTATGAATTACGATTCCGACAGCCCTGATTGAAAAATTTTCTTTTTGCATGGACTAATTATATACCAAATACAAAAAGGCACACTAAATAAATTTAATGTGCCTTTTTGCGTGTATCAGGCAATGTTCTGGCGACGCGCTACTTTCCCAGAGCTTGATGACTCAAGTATCATCGCCGCTGGAAGGCTTAACTTCTGTGTTCGGGATGGGAACAGGTGTGACCCTTCCGCAAAAGCCACCAGAACACTGCCTAATACACTTATACATTTTGATGGTGCAAATTGAATTATTTTTAAATCCAATCACTGATTACTGGTTGAAAAAAATTTATTAAGTCATTGATCTATTAGTACTCCTCAGCTGAGTGCATTACTGCACTTACACCTAGAGCCTATCAACCTCATGGTCTATAAGGGATCTAATAACGAAACCTAATCTCGAAGTTGGTTTCGCGCTTATATGCTTTCAGCGCTTATCCATTCCCAACGTAGCTACCCAGCGATGCTCTTGGCAGAACAACTGGTACACCATAGGTTGGTCCATCCCGGTCCTCTCGTACTAGGGACAGATCTCCTCAAGTTTCAACGCCCACGACAGATAGGGACCGAACTGTCTCACGACGTTCTGAACCCAGCTCGCGTACCCTTTTAATTGGCGAACAGCCAAACCCTTGGGACCTGCTTCAGCCCCAGGATAGGACGAGCCGACATCGAGGTGCCAAACAGTGTCGTCGATGTGGACTCTTGGACACTATTAGCCTGTTATCCCCGGGGTAGCTTTTATCCGTTAAGCAATGTGGCACCCACGTGCACACAAAAGATCACTAACTCCGACTTTCGTCTCTGCGCGACTTGTAGGTCTTGCAGTCAAGCAGGCTTATGCGTTTGCACTATCAGTCTGATTTCCATCCAGACCTAGCCTACCTTTGAACGCCTCCGTTACTATTTAGGAGGCGACCGCCCCAGTCAAACTACCCACCAGACACTGTTCCCGAACCGGAAATTGCAAGCAATTTCAGTTTCGTTAGTTCTTATGTAGTTCAAAAGTTGCTAAAGTTATCTTGGAAAAAATTTACATTTGTAGTAACTTTCTAGCAACTTGAACTTGGAAGAAAATTGTTTCCAATTTTCGGTCCAGGTTAGAATCAAAACATCACAAGGGTGGTATTTCAAGGACGACTCCACCGAAACTAGCGTTCCGGTTTCAAAGTCTCCCACCTATCCTACACAAGTAATACCCTAATCCAATGCCAAGCTGTAGTAAAGCTCCACGGGGTCTTTCCGTCTTGTCGCGGGTAAACGGCATCTTTACCGCTATTGCAATTTCACCGGGTCCCTCGTTGAGACAGTGTCCAGACCGTTCCGCCATTCGTGCGGGTCGGAACTTACCCGACAAGGAATTTCGCTACCTTAGGACCGTTATAGTTACGGCCGCCGTTTACTGGGGCTTCATTTCAGAGCTCTCACCCCTCCACTTAACCTTCCAGCACTGGGCAGGCGTCAGTCCCTATACTTCATCTTGCGATTTAGCAGAGACCTGTGTTTTTGGTAAACAGTCGCCTGGACTCATTCGCTGCGACCTGAATGCGCCGCTTAGCTCCCGAGTTTTTTGTCTTTTCCTAAACTAATAGGATGTCTCAACATTTCTTCTTTCTATTTTTCTTCACCTCATTCTCAGGAACAAAGCGGCACACTCAGGCAGGGCTTATCCCGAAGTTACGCCCGCTGATTTGCCGAGTTCCTTAACGAGGGTTCTCCCGATCATCTTGGTATTCTCTACCCACCCACCTGTGTTGGTTTGCGGTACGGTTGCTTATAGCTATTAATCAACAGCTTTTCTAGTCAGTTTGGCTTACCGGAATTTCTCGTTTTACGGAGATTTCATTCATGCTTCGGCCCCCGAAGGGGACTAGACACTTAGACATCTATAGCCATAAAGATGCTCCGGCTACCATCCTGCGTCACTGATGGGAACACTATAAACAGTGCAGGAATATCAACCTGCTGTCCATCGCCTACGCCTTTCGGCCTCGGCTTAGGCCCGACTAACCCTGGGACGATCAACGTTGCCCAGGAAACCTTGGGTTTACGATGGGCCGATTTTTCATCGGCCTTCAGGTTACTCATGCCAACATTCTCACTTCCATCCGCTCCACCAAACTTTCCAGTTTGGCTTCACTGCTGAATGGAACGCTCTCCTACCACTCCATATAAATATGAAGTTCGCATCTTCGGTGCTATGCTTAGCCCCGTTATATTTTCGGCGCAAGACTACAATAGACCAGTGAGCTATTACGCACTCTTTAAAGGCATGGCTGCTTCTAAGCCAACCTCCTGGTTGTTTATGCGGTCTCACATCCTTCCCCACTTAGCATAGACTTTGGGACCTTAGATGGCGATCTGGGCTGTTTCCCTTTTGAGCACGGAGCTTAGCCCCCGTGTTCTGACTGCCATAATAAAACTTTCGGAATTCGGAGTTTATTTGGGTTTGGTAAGCTATACGCCCCCTAGCCCATTCAGTGCTCTACCTCCAAAAGCGAATTTATGACGCTAGCCCTAAAGCTATTTCGGAGAGAACCAGCTATTTCCGGGTTCGATTGGAATTTCTCCGCTATCCACAGGTCATCCCCTGGATTTGTAACTCCAGTGGGTTCGGCCCTCCACGACGGTTTAACGCCGCTTCAGCCTGCCCATGGATAGGTCACCCGGTTTCGGGTCTACCCCATACTTTCTAAATTTCGCGCTATTAACACTCGGTTTCCCTACGCCTCCACCACGGAATGGCTTAGACAAAAAGTATAAGGTAACTCGTTGGCTCATTCTACAAAAGGCACGCCGTCACCCCGATAAATCGAGGCTCCGACCGTCTGTAAGCATACGGTTTCAGATTCTATTTCACTCCCCTAACAGGGGTTCTTTTCACCTTTCCCTCACGGTACTAGTTCACTATCGGTGATTTCAGGTATTTAGCCTTGGATGGTGGTCCACCCAGATTCCTACAGAGTTTCACGGGCTCCGTAGTACTAGAGAGAAAACACATAAGGACAAGAATCTTTTCATGTACGGGACTATCACCCTCTATGGTCGTTCTTTCCAGAAACATTCCATTAAAATTCTAATTTTTTTACCTTACCCGAAGATTATGGTCTCCGGTACTAGTTTTGGAATTAGACATCTTCAAAATAAATTTTGAATTTGCCCGTATCCCAACCCTAGCCTCCAAAAATGAAGTGTGTTAACCTCACAACACTCTTTATACAACGCCCATAAGCTTTAACATATAAAAAGTTTTGGCTTTTCCGCTTTCGCTCGCCACTACTTACGGAATATCGGTTGATATCTTTTCCTGCGGTTACTTAGATGTTTCAGTTCACCGCGTACCCTCTCTCGCGCCTATGTATTCAGCACGGAGTGACTCGACATAACTCGAGCCGGGTTGCCCCATTCGGAAATCTCCGGATCAAAAGTTGTTTGACACTTCCCCGAAGCTTATCGCAGCCTACTACGTCCTTCATCGGCCTGAAATCCCAAGGCATCCACCATATGCTCTTACTTGACTTAATGATTTTTTTAACCAGTAATCATCAACTGGATTTTTTTTCGTTCGATTTGAATTGCAATAATTCATTTACCCATCACGATATACATACACTCAAGGCTGGTATGTCATATCGTTATTTAGTTGTCAAAGTCCTTTTTATCTTGGGTGAATCGATACAGAATGTTTTCTACACCCATCTGCCAAGACAATTTAAAAATCCGCCTTAACCGCGGACTTACATGCTCAAAAATTAGGCTTGTTAACTAGATCCGCTTATTATTTAGATGTCACCGCCGTCCTTCATACTAAGGCCTCGTTTATTAGCTTTATAGAGTTTAACAAATATCAAAAAATAAATCAAGCTTTTTTATATCATAAAAATATCAACAACAAACACCCCACAACTATCACTATCTCAATAAATATCCCTGCCGGGAACTCAAGCCGCTGTATATCTTCGTGAAAGTTTATGAATTTAGTTACTTTCTTTGATTTTATTCCTGTTAATTTTTTGAAAAGTGTAACCAGATCTGGCCAGCCGGCAAGAAGACAAACCGCAAAAAGGATTAAAACAGAAAACTTTGTATAGCGGGCCAATACCAGAAATATCGTAATCCCAAAAAACGCATCAATTGCCGCCATTTTGTAATAGTTTTTCCTTACCCATGGAGCATCAAAGTGCGGAAAAGTATCAAGAACGAAGTGATCAACTGCGGCAAATGGTAAGTAAAGGTAAGGATTTCCTGTCTTTATAGCAATGGTTGAGGCAACAAGAGTATGTGTCGTTACAAGCATTATTTAGTACCTTGCTTATTCTTTAAGGTAAGAAATCCTCTATCAATTTTGAAGGCGCCGTCACTTGTATTCTTCATTTCTATGTTGAGAGTGTAGCTTTGTGGCGGCGAACCGATCGGAGTATATGTATAGTTTATCTCATCTGATACTGCCGGAATATCTGTTAAAGATTTTAGACTGTCCGGGTAGCTTTTGTGCTCACCATAATAATTCTCTAACTCTTCCTGAATTTTCAGAACATCGGCGATTCTTTTACCATCATCGAGCTTTTGCGCCTCAAAACCAGTCGCATTATTTTGCGAAATTACGGATGTGTTGATCTTATCTAGGAAGAACATTGAGACAGCCATCATGATAGCCGCACCCAAAACAAAACTTAGCATGATAAGAAAAATAGGCCTCACTCTTGACTTCTTTGCCTTGGCCTCGGGAACCGCACTCTCTAGTACCACATTCTCTTGGGCTGTCTCGATTTTATACTTAACTATTTCTTCTTCCGGTTCCGGCAGAACTTCTGTTTTTTTGGTTTCTTTAGCTGGCTTCTTTTTTTCTTGCTTTACCGAAACCGCAATCTTTTTTGCCTCGTCACTCTTTTTTTCTTTATTATCCTTCTCATAATAGACGTCAAAAGCATCAGAAACAGCGTCTTCATGCCAGCCCGCTGCAAGCAGAATATCCTCTACTTCTTTTTTCTTTTTTCCAAGTTTGTCTTCTTTTTCTATATATTTGAGAAGTTGTTTACTTATCATTGTTGCTCCCTCCGTTTTTTCTTTTTTCCAGCTTATCTCTTAATGATTTCGGTGATCTTTTGAGAATCCATCTTGTCAGGAAGAACTCTTCTCCCAGTATTATAAGCCCAATAAATAAAAATACAAATCCCGGAATGATAGGAAGGAAAGCTCCCAAAATAGCGAGAAATATAAAAAATAGTCCGATTGCCGTTACTATCGGATTTAAGTACTTATTTTCCCGAAGCTGTTTTTTTATATCCCTCATTGATATTTTCATCCTCTGCCTATCATAGCAAAAACAGAACCGACTAACAAATAAACTTAAACACTACGTTTATGCTGGACAGGTGCGCGAATATTTGTTTGAATGTTCCCTATGGCTATCAAAAATATTTCATCGAATGAATTTAGAGAAATGCTTGCGGAAAATCCGGATAGTTTAGAGGTCGTAGATGTTCGCGAACAGGACGAATACGCGGTTGTCAAAATCAAAGGGTCAAAACTCATTCCCCTTTCTATGATTCCGCTTAAAATAAACGAAATTGACTGGAGCAAAAAGGTTGTTTTGGTTTGCAAAAGCGGCGCCAGAAGCTCGCACATTGCAAAACTTCTATCTAGCGCCGGAAAAGATGTGTGCAATCTGGTCGGTGGCATTTCTGAACTAAATTCAAAGAACTGTCCCTGCCTCGAAAAATAATTTAACCGTTTCCCTTGTCTAAATAGACAACATCAAACAGCTTGTCTATTTCTCGAACAGCTTTTTTAATTCTTTCTTTCTCTGAACCGCTCACTACGACATATTTCTCTTTTCTCTTTTTTAGGTCTTGGATGAATCTTTTGTGCATCCATTCTCTTATATGCTCTCCGTCTCTCGTCCCGTCATCTTCAAAAGGAACATCGACATCTGTCACTATATAAAGATCATATTTTCTACCCTCAGCTGACTTCTCAACTTTCTCTGATTTCTCTTCCATATATCGCTCAAACCAAATGCCCGTGGCAAAAGAGTTGGTATCGCAAATAAGTACCCTATTTGCCTCTTTTGCAAGCTCGTCCTCCCATTCATTTTGAAAATTAGCAATCCTTATAAAGTCTTTTTCTGACCAGATGAAATCTTCACCCTTGGTAAGTCTGGCTTCCCAATGATACCTGCCAAACTCAGGCACCCATGTCGTTTTATAGTGTTTGGCCAAGTCTTTAGAAAGAGTGCTCTTGCCAGTTGACTCTGCACCAACTAGACAAACCCTTTTTGCAAAGTAAGCTCTAACCGGATCCTCCAAAAACTGCCAGTACTTATACGGGTTTGCACGAATCAAAGTGGCGCAGATTGGGACTGTCTTTCTTTCTTTGTCTACTTGTGTGTGCTCAGATCCTAAGTAACGGGACCACGGATCCCCATAATCCTCAGAAGTGAAAACAACATCCGGTTTGTACCCCAACCAAGCTATAGATGCTTCTGCCCAAGCTTTTGAGTCATCTTGGTCTAAAGTGTCCTCTATAACCATTACTTGTGCTTTCGGATAAAGCTCTCTCAGCCACGCACCACGTAGATCGGGATCAATTTTGTCCTCCTTCTTTTTCCCGCAAACTATGATAGTCAATTTTTTGACCCGGGAAAGGGCAGTCTCTATGAGATAGCCATGACCTTTATGTGGCGGATAGAATTTTCCGACAATGAGTCCTGTATCATACATTTTGTCCCTTCTCGGCTAAAACAAGGTTTTTCTCCGTATGTTTCTTTGTGACTAGCTTTCGCCATTCTTTTAAACCTACTAAACACATGCAGAAGAAAAGTGCATAGAGAACAGAGGTGAGATAAAGACCTCTTGAGGCGTATAGACCTACATATATGACATCAACACTTAACCAGACAAACCAGTTTTCGATGTACTTTCTCGTCAGCATATACTGGGCGACCAAGCTCATTACTGTAGTCAATGCATCAAGGAATGGAGCTGAGTCATTAATTTTGGTCAGATATTGCATCATTACAAAGGTACTAACAACAGCGATCGCCAGCAAAGTAACTACTTCTTTTTTACTAACCTTTAAAACCTTGAGTCTGGTTTTGTTCTCCCCACCTCGAAGCCACCAGTACCATCCCATGAAACCAAGAATGATATATATGACTTGAAGAGACATATCCGCAAAAAGCCGGGCATTAAAGAAAACAATTACATAGAAGATAGAGTTTGCTATACCTATCGGCCAGTTCCAAATGTTATCTTTGGCGACAAGCCAGACGCAAGTAGCACCTGTGATAAATCCGAAAACTTCCGTCATACTCATGGGTACTACTTTAAAATAACTTAAAGCTATTAGGGTTAATGATACCGCGGCCATTATCGATGTAACGAGCCAGTTTTGTTTGTTTTGTTTTGTTTTTTTCATCTTTTTCTCCTTCCTTAGTGTTATTACTACACTAATACTATATCATAGTTAGTGTCTTGTCAACACTTTTATTAAAATGGTTCAAACTATCGCCCTCTTTCCTTAGAATATCCAAGCCAATATCACTAACTTTATATAGAAAAAAGGGCGCGGATTATATCCGCGCCCTTTGATTTACTAGGCGCCGCAAACGGGCCATTCACTTCTTCTTCCCTGCGACCACATCCATGCGGCTGCATAGATTTGCGCATGCCCATCATAAATACTCGCGCCGCCATAAGGCGTACCGGCAAAAGTATCCGGATGGAACTGGAAGAGGCCCAGATCGATGCCATTATCGGCGTACTCATCGCCCTTACTTTCACAGAACATCACCGCATATAGATCTGAGGGTCTTTGGCCATACGTTTCTGCCGCCCCAACGAGGTCCGGTCCCCAAGGACCAAACTGATTTATTGCGTTGATTCTCTTTTGCTCTGCCTCCTGGCGCTTTCTCTCTTCTTCCTTGAGCACCAAGTAGGCATTATGAGCTTTCTCCAACTCACCAAAATCTATAGTTTTCATTAGCTGGGGGCTTAACCCAACAACCATAGATCCAGACTGAGTAGCTGATGCTTTCATGGTGAAAGCAGTTCCGGCTATGCTTAAGACCAGCAGTCCAACAACGATAACCAAGTAACGGACATATTGCATGCATCCTTTCCGGCCTTCTGGAGCCTTCTGGACTAGTTTGCATAACAAGCAGATATCCAATAAATCATCTGCTCTTTGGGCAAGGTGTTTGTCACCTCCTCAAGCTTTTTTATAAAAAGGTACTTCCTCCGGTCTGCCCAAACCAGAATTTTCTATTATAAAGGATTTTAGAGCATCTTTCAAACATAATCGTAAGCCCAGAATAAATAAAACCCTGGACAAACTTATTTCCTTATGATATAGTTAATCAGTTGTTTTTATGAACACGAGACTCCAAACGGAGACTAGTCGAAAGATTATACTCAAAGATTCATACTTGCGACCGAAAAATAGTATGAATAACCGGCTAACAGCCGAAGAAAGAAAGAGTATAAATGTACCAGAAATCTTCTAGTTCTGTCCGAACTAAATCGGGCAACTCATTTAATAAAAACCGAGGCAAACCTGCCTCACAGGGCTCAAGAAAAAGAAATGGCTCCGGCGGACCACAGCGGTCTGAAGGTCCTTATGTTCCTTTTGGCAGCGCCCCAAGGAAGTCCGCTTCTTTTGGCGGTTCACGTTCCAGCTTCGGAAGAGGCCCGAAACGTTTTCGCGGCGTAAAAAAGAGCATTATAGATCAAAATAAATTTATCAAAAAAGCAGTTCCGGTTGCAGAAGTGGAAGAGTATGTATCAAAACATAAGTTCGCCGACTTTAACGTTTGCCAAGAACTCAAAAATAACATTATCACCAAGGGATATGAAACCCCGACTCCTATCCAGGATCAGGCTATCCCTGAAGCCCTAAACGGCCGGGATATCATCGGCGTTGCGGCTACAGGCACGGGTAAAACCGCCGCTTTTATCATCCCTTTGATAAACAAAGTCTTTATGGGCAAGAACCAAAAGGTTTTAATAATCACTCCTACCCGTGAACTTGCTTCACAAATTGATATCGAACTTCGAGAGTTCGCAAAAGGTATGGGAATTCGCTCTGTCCAATGTATCGGTGGAGCACGTATCGGCAGACAAATATCAGAACTTTCCCGAAATCCTCAGTTTGTCATCGGCACACCGGGTAGAATAAATGACCTTATCAAACGTGGTCGCCTCAGACTTGAGGGAACTCAAAACATCGTTCTTGATGAAGTAGACAGAATGCTCGATATGGGATTTATTAACGATATCAAAACCATCCTTTCTACCCTCCCAAATCACAAACAGTCGCTCTTCTTCTCCGCTACCATTTCTACAAGAATTAGCGGTTTGATCCAGACATTCCTAAACAATCCTGTCACCGTTTCGGTAAAAACTACCGTTACATCCGACAACGTAGAACAAGACATCGTGAAGGTCAGCTTCGATCAGAGAAAAATAGAAGTTCTGCACGACATTCTAAATAAACCGGAATGCGAAAAAGTACTTATTTTTGGCCGTACAAAAAGAGGAGTGGAAAATCTTTCAAATGACCTGGAAAAACGAGGTTTCAAAAGCTCGTCTATTCATGGTGACAAAGCACAGAACAAAAGAGAGAAAGCCCTCCGACTATTCAAAGAAAATCATGTGAATATCCTAGTTGCTACAGATGTAGCTGCTCGAGGACTAGACATCGATGATGTCACTCACGTCATAAACTACGATTTGCCGGAAAACTATGAAGATTATGTGCATAGAATCGGCAGAACAGGACGCGCAAACAAACGCGGAACAGCACTTACCTTTGTAAGTTAACTTGTTCCTCGACTCTATTTTATCAAACAAAGAATGCTCCTCGAGGAGCATTCTTTTATGGGGCTATATTATTCTATTATTTAGAGTCTTGGACCGAAGTTTCCTCCGTGGTGTCCCTCTCCTCTTGGACCGGCAATCTGGCTCATGTCTATACCGTTGTCTTTAGCCCAGTTTTCCATTTCTTCATGAATCTTCTGCATAGCATCATGTCTTTCTTCTTGTGGCAAATCCTTAAGCCCGTCACGCTTGGCTTGTATCTCTTTATGTTTAGTCAAGATGGCACTTTTCTGTGCTTCTGTAATCTTGCCACTTTCTACGGCTTTATTAAGATTGGCCTCAAAACGTTCCTCCATTTTTCCCTGTCTCTCCGCTCTGTTTTCATCAAAGACTGCTTTTACTTCATCTTTGTTCAGCTTGAACTTATCTGCTATCTTCTGGACAATAGTATCACGACCATTTTCGGCGGTTTCTGCCTTGATAACACCCACTCCATATATGCCCGCTAAGGCAAACGTACCGAGGGCTACCGCTGTGACTGCTAAAGTTTTCGTTTTCATTTTTCTCCTTTCGTTAAGTTACCGTCTTACACCTATAATACGGTAGGGGGAGAAAAATATTTCAAAATCTCTTAAAATTGTCCGGCTTTTGGTTCAAACGGTCCCTATGCATAGGAGATCTCATACCGGGCGGACCAAATCTTTTTTCGTTCCACTGATAGAACTGCTTCATCCCCGGACGTCTCTCTATATTTTCATTAATATTAGTAACAGCCAATACTCCCCCGATAGTTATAACTAAAACAGCTATCGTAATAATAATTGCCGAAAGATGTTTTTTGTATCCCCCTTCATAATTTTTATAGATATAAACTGCTATGCCAATAAATATAGCCCCAAATACAACCAACCACCAAGGGATTGATGATAGCATGACATTTAGTCTTTCAGGGCGAACCCCCTGAAACACGCCTGCCCTTTTAGGCAAATAAAGAGCAAGATTTATGAGAAATATAGCAACTAATACAGATGCCGTCATAAGTATAGCCCATAAAACCTTAAGGACTTCAAAGTGTGCTTTTGACTTCATCTTTACTTCGCCTAAATCAATTTTCTTAAGCACTTCTTTCTTTATATCTTTTTCTTTCTTTTTCATAGATACTCCTCAATATTATCTATATTTATTTTGGTCTTTATCATTTCAAGTGCCCGCCTTATCCTTACCCCGACAGTACTTACCGGACAACGGCATATATCAGAAATATCTTCATAGCTCTTTTCTTCATAATATCTGAGAATTATGGCTTCTTTATACTTTATAGAAAGCTGTTCTACGGCCTCTCCTACAATCTGCTTAGTTCTTATCATGTCTATACTTTTATCAATTCTTTGTGCATCATTTCTTTCGTCTACAATCTCGCGCTCTCCCAAGGTAATAGTCTTTGCCCTTTTTTTGATTTCATCAATGGATTTGTTGTGAGCTATTCTATATATCCAAGATGAAAACTTCTTTTTTGTGTCAAAGGAGTTAATGTTTTCATAAACAGCCAAAAATGTATCCTGCACTACATCCTGAGATGTGTCGGCATCTTTGATTAAATATCCTACATACCTCAAAAGTGACTTCTCATATCTATCTATGAGATATTCGATACCTTCACCACTTTTTTTCTGCATATACGATGCTAGCTCTTCGTCTGAAAGTTTTGAAAGATTCATACACTATATAATACAACTTTTCTGACATAAATATTTCAAAAAACTTCTCCCCTTTTCCGTTCCAGTTTTTATTTTTGTGCTAAAATAGATTCATGGACAAAAAATTTGAATCTTTTCTAAAAATCGCAAAAGCATTTAATAGCCACCAGATAGTGCCGACTCTATATGGCTCTCTTGGCCTTTATAGAGTTTTGGATCAGACCGGAGAAGTAAACGATATAGATATCATTATCCCGGCGATATATTTGAGCGATAAATGGGATGAGTTGATAGAAATTATGGCAGAGGCCGGGTACAAACAAGACTCGACTTTTCCGCATGAATTTGTAAATGGGGGTACTCGAGTCGGATTTGAATCTGACGCGGATCTATATGCCGATATAAATCCTGAAAATTTTAATATAACTCAAGTCGACAACGTAGAGTTTAAGGAGTTGAAAGCGGAAGAATACCTTGCTTCGTATAGGAAAACTGTAGAGGTTTGGGAAGAAAAGATTGAAAAATATAAAGAAAAAATAAAAACCCTCGAAGACTTATTGAGATAAAATCTATCCCCCTCTTCCCTAGCCCATTTTTAGAACCAACAATTTGGCAGAAGTTCGGAAAGTTTAAACGTCCTGTTTTGAGTAACTAAATCCAGCCCAGTTCTTTCATCTGAAGATGAGCACCCTCATATGCGGCAAGGTTTCCCATAATATTTTTTGGCGGTTTGTAAAATCTTTTTATTGCCGGCTTTCTGCTATCGGGCTCAAAAATCTCATAAGCCCCACCCGCATCTTTAAAAAGTTTGGTCATATCCAAAAGATCTTCAACAGCCTCTTTCTTGAACCGATCCCTTACAACACTGTCCTGATGTTCTCGGGCAATTTTTATCTTCGCTTGGATATTCTGACATGTCACCCATGGCCAGACAAACTCGTTCTGATAACCGGAAAGTCCTATAAGTTTGTGAGGGGTGAGAACCTGTTTCCGCGGATACGGCGGATCAAAATTTTTTAATCCTGAGGGTGCTTTGAGCCTACTTTTTAAAGTTTCTTGAACCCTTGCGCATTCTGCTGGACCTAAAAGATAGAGAGACCCAAAAATAGATGCTGTAGCTTCGATCCTGTTTGTCCCTTCCTCCGCTCGAAAGTAAGCCCCCTCTTTATCATAAAGTTTTTCCATAATTACAGCCTTTGTTTTCTGAAATTTCTCTCGGTATTCATGCGCATCTTCATCTTTACCAAGCTGGGAAGCCATGAAACTCATCATCTTAAGGGATCTCGCCCATAAAACATTGATCCCACCAAGTTTCCCTGTCCTTTTTATACTATCCAACCAGTCAGAATTCTTTGTTTTTACAGATGCAAGACCGTCTGCCGGATCCACTTTCGTTTCAAAGAAATCAAGAGCCAGTTTTAGCTTATCAAAGTTTTCCTCCGCAAACTTTCTTCCTTCTTGTGAAGTAACGAAAAATTCACCAGCTGCGATAATAGCTGCCGGCACTGTATCTTCCGCTCCTGAAAAATCCTGGCCTTCATAAACAGGCCTCTCCTCCCTACCTTTGATTTTCCTTTCAATGATATTGAACATTGGTTTTGCAAGTCCTCTGAGAAACGGTGTGAGTTTTAACATCATGTACTGCTTCTCAACCCTTAGGGGAAGCATACCATTTTCTTTTTGGTGAGAAAAAATAGTTTCCAAAGAATCCTTAACCGCTTGTGGATTTTGGGTCTCAAAAAAATTTCCCGAGGCATGAGCAAAGTCACGAGTCCAGATCTGTTCATAGAAGTTTTCTTTAGGGTCAGACGCAGGGAAAATACCAAATCCCGGCTCATAGGTTTTCTCCAGCTCCTTCAAACTTTCTGCAGAAAATGACTCTATATCCTCCCTGTCTTTTTCTGCAATGCTAACAGGAGTAATATCTTTTTGATGCTTAATCCTAAGCTGTTCAGTTCCCTCAACTTTACTTCCGCCGCCTGAAAGTTCCTGTCTGTACTTTTCTATTTCCTTCGCTGTTTCATCGCTTTCAATGGGAATATCCACGCCTTCATTTTGAGACACCTCTTCCAAAAGATTATCACTTTCCGATGCAACTAAATCCGCCTCTTTCTCCGGCTCATTTGATGGTATTTCTTTCATGTCCATAGCCAAAATTATATCACAAAAACCCCAACTTCCCTCGACCCATAATTATCCAAAGAAAATAGCGGGGAACCTTTCGGCACCCCGCCTTTGTATTTTAGAGATGACTGTTCATGTGATTATCGGCCATTTGGTCTATAATCTCTTCGATCTGCTTATTTATGCTTTTGGCGAAGTTGATGGTCTCATCCAGATCGTTACAGACCGGCTCTCTTTTTTCTGACATAATGAGAGCCATTACAACTCTTGGCTGAAGCCGTGCTGAGAGACAGGCATCAAACGCTTTGCCCATTTCTTGGTAAACAGGGCTGCTCCATGCAAACATGGGAAATCCTGTGTAGTCCAGCGCCGCGCAAGCCATGTGCATGAGTCCGTCTCTCGGCGATTCAAGATCCTCTTCGAAGCCGGCATAGTTTGACATCGCATCAATCATGTTTCTGTTCTCCTTTACTATTCGTTGTAGGAATTACTTTGAACAAAAAGAAGAGACAGCTTTGTGCTCCCTCCATTGAAACTATTATACCATTCTTGGACGCTTATACCACAAAAAATATTATTTTCGCCCCATGGCTACTTTATTTTCTTAAGTATCTCTTCTGCTTTGCCCTCTATATAGACAGCCTTGGTGATTGGCTGCAAACCTATTCTTTTATACCAGCTGAGTGGGAACTCCGTCTTTAATGCGGCAGATGTTTCCACGGATTCGATACCGTATTTTTCGATTGCTTCCTCTAAATGTCTTTTTAAGAGTATCTTTCCGAGACCTTTTCCCTGAAAGTTAAGGTCGATAAAAATATCAAGATCTGAAATATAAGGTTTGGTCCACCACGGCTTAACCACCGAGGCTATTCCTCCGGCAATCTGCCCGTCACAGATAGCTATCAAAAATAAATCAGGCTGGAGTTTGTAGAGAAACTCTACTTTTTGCTTGGCAGTTTCATCGGTCCATCCTTCTTCAAAGCCGCTAGAGATAAAGGCTTCTTTATAAATGCCGGCAACCGTATCTAGCTCATTCTCATGGACTGGCCTTATTTCAATATTTTCATTATTCATTCAAACTTCTCCCACTTGCCCTCCGACACAACCTTAACTTTGTCGCCATCGACAACAACTGCAGAATGGTCATCAAGCGCATACATCGGCTCTTCAAACTGCTCTGCTTCTTTAGCAACACTAGCTTTGTCTCTGCCTTCAAACAAAGGAGATAGATAATGCGGCTTTATGCTAAAGTCAACATAACCAAGACCCTCAGTCCCCACATCTTCGCCCAAAATATCTTTTGCTATCTGCCTATCTTCGTCATTCAGTATGCCCCTTCCGACAGCCATACTGCCGGCACTTACCCCAACCCAAACCCTCGTTTTTAAAAGATCCGGCAAAAGTTCGATTAGACCTGATTTTTTAATCCAATGCATTAAATAAAAAGTGTTTCCGCCCTCAATGAAAAAGACATTTGCCTCTTTCAGCCTCTCAATCATCATTTTCTTTTGGAGCGCAGAAATATCAACAATGTCAATCTGCCCAAGTTCCATATTTTTAAGATCAACCAAATCCTTAATCATCCACCATTTGTCTCCCGTCTCAACATTCGCAGCTGTCGGGATATAAGCAACTTTTATTTCTTCTTTCGGCTTTCCAGCCAAATCAAAGAAAGATTTCTCAATGGTTTTATTTGATATTCCGCCGGATGTAAGTAAGAATTTCATGGTTCAAATTATAACACAAAAGCTCCATCCCATGCTTACATCAACTTTTTTGCGTTTTTATATTCCTTCAGTGCCTCTAGCTGCACGGCCTGAATAAACTTTGAAATATAAGTGTCATATTCACTTGTTTCGATTTTGTTGCCTTGAGTTTTGACCGCCTCACCTAGAGTCATCCATACCAGATCGGGAATACCATTCTCTTTCTCGGTTTCCGTAAGTTCTCTTTCACCCTGTTCCCCAATAGTTTTACAGACATAGTAGTAATTTATATTTTTCTGCCTTATCTTTTCTTTATAATCTATAGTTATACCGAGCCCTTTCACTATCTCAACTTTATAGCCCGTTTCTTCTTTGACCTCTCTTTTCAAAGCGTCTTCAGTCTCCTCACCATCTTCTTGCTTACCGCCAGGCAGCATAAAAAGTCCCGAATGCTTGAAGTGAATCAGGCCAAGTTTCCCATCATCATTTAATAAGATGGATTTTGTGGAGACCCGAATATCAAAATCATCATAGTTAACGTCCGGGTAGACATCTCCCGTAACATCGCGCTCAAATATTTCTTTGATTAGCTCCATAAGGAAACTATACCACTTTAGTTAAATCACCGTTGATAATAATAGGATCGAATCCAATAATCTCGTCATGCAGGATTCCTTCCGGAGCATCATTATACATATAGATTTTTTTGCCGAGACGAAAGGCATCATACATTTCTAGAAATGTTGCGCCACCGATGTAATTCTTCATTTTATCTTTATCAAAGTTTAGAACCAAAACTGCATCATTGTTATCAATGACATCGGCGCTATGGTTAAGCAGCTCCGCTTTCCATTTTGAATGTTCCTCATTTCCCTGGGCCCTGACCTTTGCTTCAGCTCCGGGATCATCGAAAAAGTTTGGCAACGTTATAACGTGACAATTTTCTTCCAGAGTTTTCTGAATATCTGGAATCTTGCCGTAGAATTTTTTGCTGCAGACGATAAATATTTTCATAAGAAGAATTATACCACAAAAATGTTAAACTACAGGGGTTAGCCATTTCGTATACTTCTCGACTTCTCCACCCACAACTTGCTCAAAATACCCCTGTATCTTCTCGGTCACTTCAAAGCCTTTAGAAGTGAAAAATGATTCAATCCTTTCTATTTGCTGGAGCTTCGCGCCGGTACTCGTGAAAAATGCTTCTTCAGCACTCTTTAGATCTTCCGGGCTAAAGTCTGCCAATATTACCTCTATCCCCAAATCTTCAGCCAAAGAAACAATTGTGCTGCTGGTAATGCCCTCGAGAATCTTATCGGCCCTTGGAACGTAAAGCTTTCCGTCTTTAACAAAGAAAAAGTTACTGACTGCTCCTTCGGCAATATTTCCATTTTCATCAAGCATCATAGGGAGATCATATCCGGCTTCTCTAGCATCTATAAAAGCTAAGATTCCAGGTGCATAATACCCTCCGATCTTTGCCCGTAGATCAGCACTCTCGGGTGAAAGTCTTTTATATTTGGAGATTTTTACAGTAACTGGCTTTTGCCTTGAACCATCGTCCCATGGCCAAGTAAGGATGGCTGTGCTAACTTTAGAGTCCAAAATATTGATCCCCATTTTTGGTTCTGAGTAGAAAGAGAGCGGACGGACATAACCGCTGGTAATCTTATTTTCTTTGGCAATCTCTATAACCGCTCTTTTCAAGTCCTCCTTAGAAAAACCCGATTTCATCCTCAAGGCATGAAGAGAATAAAAGAACCTATCTATATGGTCATCAATCCTGAAAAGACATGGACCATTTTTTGTATCATATATTCTGATTCCGTCAAAAACACTTGCTCCGAAGTTCAACGCTTGGTTAAAGAAGAATGCATTCGCATCTGCCTTATCAACTATTTTCCCATCAAACCATATTTTTTCTGATAAACTCATTTTTTAGCCACTCCATAGATAGTTTTACTATCTTCCTTATACACCCTTAAGTCTCCTCCCAAGATTTTTCTCTCTGGAAATCCCGCCTTTTCTAGACTTTTATCGAACTCCTCTTTTGTATACATATAAAAATCATTTGAATCCTTGATATATCTAGGCTGCCCTCCGTCTTTCCAAACGATCGAATCCTGAGCGTGTTTTAGAATCCTTCCGTCAAGTTCATTTGTCTCCAAAACAAAAGCATATCTATCTCCATATTCATAAATATTTTTTACTACGGGATAATCTGGTTGCTCTTTCCTAAAGTTTGGAGCATTAAAGATAAACTTACCACCAGGCTTCAAGGCTCTGTTGATTTTCTTTAATCCGTTTTGAAGATTGTTTTCTCCTAGAAAATAGTTTATAGACTGCCGCATGTAAATAAGGTCAAAAGCTTCTAAGAAGTCTATCTCATTCATATCCCCATGTATCACCTTTGCCGCTAAACCCTTTATGCTCGCCTTTTTTTGAAGTTCTTTTAGCATCCCCTCATTTAAATCAAAACTCGTCACATCATAACCATCCTCCAAAAGAGGGATAACAACCTCACCTGTTCCTGCCGCTATTTCAAGCAGTTTCCATCCTTTTTTCGTCTCTGTTTCAATCAGAGAGATAAATTTGGGAACGCTTTTAAAGTATCTTTGGTACAAAAGATCGTAGTATTCAGGAAAATCCTCATATGCGTTTCCATCTAAACTATTTAACATTTTTTGTGACATAATCCACCGTTTCCTTTAAATCTTGACCTATTGTAACCTGCCCATGATCCTTCAAGCTAACCATCCTCGATTTTTTTAGAAGCTCTATCGGACCTAAACTATATTCCAAGGTCCCCGGAGGGTAAGCAAAAGAAGTTTCTGGGATTTTTGGAACTTTGCTATGAGTATGGACAATAACATTTGCTTCGGGGAATTTCTTGAATATTTCGAAAGAAAGTACAGCATTTAGAGATGGTTTTTTACCGCTAAGCGATCTCGTAAAAACTTCTCTTTTTTTCAGATCAACCTTATCAACCAAAGCTATTTCTTCAGATTTAAGGTTTCTTTTATCCGTCTCTCTCCCCGTTATTAAAAACTTATCCTCATCGACCCTTAGAGAAACGCTCCCATGGAAATGTCCGCTTCCCGAATAAAACTCTTCAAGCAAATTTCTTTCGTAAAGTTCTGCAACCGCTTCTTTCATCTCAGCAAAGAGTTTCTCAAACTTTAGTTCTAAACCCCTTTCCGCCTCAACCTTAGTTTTAAAAAATGTTGTCTTTGCTCTTTTTTCGACAAACTCAAAAACTTTCTTTGAGACATCAGGTTCTTTTATCTTAATTTTTCCCTTTTCCGGAGTAACCAAAAAAACTTCCCTTGCACCATTCTTGATCTTTTCAAGATCGTTCGCAACTGTCAAATTTGACTTGTTTTCTAGCCCCGACTTGTACGCAGCTTCCGCGAGCTCTTCCTCGGAAACTCCTGAGAGAAGCTTAAATCCAACCTGAAAGATAGGATTTGGAGCCCATTTTTTGATATGTTTTATTACCTTAGGAGTTCTTTTAAGTTCTATAGTCAGTTTTTCTTTGTCAGACGAGATCTTCCCTTCTACCTTCGGGGGAGAATAATCAGAAACAGCCGCCGCCAGAAAAATGACATCTACTTTTTCTTTCTTAAGGATCTTTTCCACTGACTGCATATACTCGTCTACCGTTTCAAATGAGGCCAGTCTCAAGTTTGACTCTAGACTCTGGATATCTAAATATTTTTTCTTCAGATCTTCCTTACTCATCTTTATCGCCTCATTCAGATCCAAAACATTTTGTGCATCAAAAGGTGTCCGAGCCTTCTTTGCATGAAGATAAATAACCTCGTGTTTCTTCTGGAGAGCCACCTCTGCTATTTTTGATGGGAAAGAGCCCGAGCTGAAGTTACCGATGTGCCTGACGTCATCGATCCTAGAAATAGTCCCGCCTGCTGTAATCAATATCTTCATTTCACAACCTTAACTTAAGAATAAAAAATTATACTACAATTTATGCTTTTTATCAAGGTTATTTTGCTTTCATAACGGTATTTTGCCTTAGAAAGATTCTAGCTCTGAAATTAGCTTGTTTTTTATTCTATCGACTCCTTCATCATAACTCGTCATATGATACCAGTATATATTTGTCAGGCCTAAGTATACCATCATGAGAGATGTCAGCTTCTGGATAGACTTATCATTAAAAATATCTTTGTTTGTATATCCTTCTTTTACTGAATCAATAGGAAAAGACTCTCCAAACCAAAAGTCCCATCGAACAAAATCGTAAACCGGAGAGTTTCCGGCAACCAGTCCAAAGTCTAAAATACCGACAACTTTTCCATCATTAACCATGATATGCTTTGGAGCAAAGTCGCCATGAGTCAAGTGAGGGACTTTAACTTCTCCGTATATATCCCTGTGACTAGCCAAAATATCGAGAGCCTTTTCTATAAGTTTGGGGTCTAGACTTACGTCTTTTGCTAACTGCATGTAACCCTCCTTATTATTAACTTCTTTCAGAAAAATATCCTCGTATTTTTTGTATTTTCCCTTACCCGTATCATCAATATCTCCAAACCCATCAGTTTTTATGGAGTGCATCTTTGCCAAAATCTCACCAGCCTGTACAGCATAATCTTTGACCTGTTCACTGCTCCATCCCTTAGAATCTACTATAGTATCCAGGGTCACTCCTGTAATCTTTCTTAAAACCGAGAAGGATAATAACTCTTCGCCATTTTGAACGTGTTTAATCAAGAGAACTTCCGGAGCAGGGACCCCGGCTTCTATGCACTTTTTGATAGCCCACTCTTCTTGACCAAAGTCGGGCCTCTTTTGTCGTGAAATCCTAACGACAACATTGCCTCCGTTTCCTAAAGTTACATCGTAGACTTCATTGATTTCTCCCGCAATTATCCTTATTTTATCAACGATTTCCTCACCAGTGGCTTCTCTCACAACTTGCTTCACGAGATTATCCGGCGCGTTAAGACGAGAATGTACCCGGGAAAGATGTGCTTTATATTGATTCTTTTTACCTTTGGCTTTATCCATTTTTTAATTCCTTTTATACTACCAGCAAACCGCCAACTATCAAGAGAGCTACAGCAAATATTTTTTGGAGTAATACTCCTTTTTTTATCTCTTCGGAAAATATTCTAGGGAGAAAAAGACTAAGGATTATACTGAAAAATAGTAGAAAGAGGGGCTGTACCGAGCCGAGTGCATTAACTAGTGTGGCTGTACCGACAGCAAAAGCGGCTATAGAAAAGAACATAGCCACAACGCCCAAACTTTCTCCGGCTGTCATTAAAAACAAACATCTTTTACCATGACATTTGACAGTATCTAAAAGATTTTTAAAACTTTTATAAACGACAAAAGTAAGCACGGGGATCATCCCGATACGGGAATAGGCAAAAACCGTCCAGAAATCGCCGTAGTCAAGCAACCTTTTATACAAGACAAGAGATATAGAGATAATAAATCCTGTTAAAACCATTAACCAAAACGACTTGCCTAGTCTCAAACTCTTAAAACTTTTTAAAGATATGGTGAGCGCCCCTAAAACCAACATGAAAACACCGATGTATTTTGAAACGGAAAAAACCTCGCCTAGAAACACGGCAGCTAAAACTACAACAAATAAGGGCTCCAACTGAAAAAGCGGGGCCACGCGAGATATATCGTCAAGCTGAACCGCTTTGTAATAGGTTATAGTAGAAAGAAACCCCAAAAAGCCAACTACTATAGCAAGCAAGATATTGATACTAGAAAAATGCGGCACACTATGAAACAGGAATATAAAGCCTGCCGCTACAAGGTTGATAACACCGACAACAATAGCAGGAACAAGCGGATCTTTGACCCATTTGTTCAAAACAATCTTGTCAAAAATATTTACTACCGCAAAAAGCGCGGCAGATATAAGCGTTAGTACTATCCACATAAGAGTGATTATACCATAAAAAATCACTCATCTTGTGATTCGCACATTCTCTTTACAACCTTTGGCCACTTAGCTAATGGTTCGGGAGACAAAAGCGCCAGAGCTTTATCTTGTGTATATCCAAGTGATTCTGTCAGTGAGTGCACCGATAAAACTCCTTTCCAAATAGCATCGTCCAGCTCTTTTGTAAAAATTTTCTTTTTTATATTACGGGATTTTAACCGATCTGCCATAGGAAGATCCTTGATATCGTCATCGGTCATATAATTGTGCACCGAAAAATCATAGGCAGGCCCTCGCTTCATAAACATTTTTTGCACTATATTCCTCTCATCAGTCTGTTTGAGCATTCGGTAGGCCCTCTTAAGATCTCCATTATTTTTTAGGTATGCAATCAGTTCATTTTTTGCCAAGCCTTCAGCAAAAGCCTTATCCTGAGAAAGTACCCTTCTCAGTTTCTTTTCACTGTCTAGTGAAGCCAAGTTCTCCCTACCTGCAATATGACCGTAAGCCTCTGTTATCTCAGCCATGTTGAATATTCTATAAAGAACATGCTGATATTCGTGCACCGTTACCTCCTCCATCCACTCCGGTAACGTCTTTTCTTCATCGAGGTTGTCGAGTACAAAGGGAAGTTTACACATAAATGGAGGCCTGTCACGTACCGAGGTTATCTCATGCCTTGAAAGACATGCAGGATAAGTTTTACAATTTTTTACCTTATCTCCTCTAGCTTTTGCATAATCATTTATATTTTTTAGAGAGAGATGAAGAGCTATAGGGTTATCTACCCATTCCACTTCCCCCTCGGGATATTCTCCGGTAAACCCTTTGAAAAAATCTGCGCCGGTCGGGTACTCTTCTCTAACAACTTTTAAATCAGAATGTATGCTTGCGTACTTATCAACCAGGGCCATAACTATTGCTGCTTGATCTGGAGTTAGACCATACTTTTCCTTATATTCACCGGCTATATCATATAGCTCTCGTCTTGAAATATCCGGATTTTCAAATATTGTTTCCACAAAATTCATCTGCATATCAGCGAGACCCTCTTTTTGGTAGCTGAGTCTTTCCTTAAAGCGTTTTAGTAAAGCCGACCTTTCTTCTGTCTGCGCCCTAAGTATACTACCCAGTTCCTTCTCTGCATCAAAGGTGTCACCGGGTTCTATAGGAGCTCCCTCTACTCCCATCATGAAATCTTGGTCTTCGTCTATATCCAAAAGCGACTCGCCAATATCTTCCTCAACGAGAGTGTCTGTTATATTTTCTTCTCCTATCTCTTCATGAGATATCTCTAAATTTTCTTTCATGGGTAAAATTATACCACAAAACCTTCTTCCTCTAAGATCTTTGATAAAGGAAAAGCCCGCATCGTTAGACGCGGGCTTTATTTGTCAAAGGAACTTACGGTGTCCAGCCATGAATCGCCTCAGCCAGAACCTGAGTCTTTTCTGCATCAAGACGATGATCGTCGTGCTTAAAAAGAATAGAAGTAGCGACCAGGAAGCAATCAACATAAGGAATTATATCCCCATAGTTACTGATAGACACCCCGCTGGCTACCGCTATCGGTTTTTCGAGTCCAACTGCCTCACGAATGATCTTCGTTCTCTCGGGATTGATGGCGATACCAGTACCGTCACCGCTAGTGACCAGTACATCCATGAAGCTAGATGATCTCCGCGCAACTTCAGGAAGCTCCTCGTTAGAAACATGGGCTTGGTACTTGAAACCGACAGCTCCCATGTAGAAACCATCCCACATGGTGTCCCGACGAGCCTGGAGTATTTCCTCTCCATTCCCGGGAGCATCGCTCCAAATCATTGACACCGTTCCGATCCGGCTGGCTTCATGGATCATTTTCTCGGGCTCTCTCATCAGATCCAACCAGTTAACTCCGATCGGGAACAGTACTCCTGTATCACGCTGAAACCGGTTTAGCACTGACTCTTGTATTTCTGCCACCTGGCGATAGTCTAGTCCGCCGTGAGCTATCAGGAAGGCTCCGTCAGCACCGGCATCTGCTGCCACCCGGACCCCATCCATAGCACTGCCCATACCGTCTCTGGGATTTAAGTGTATAACGGGAAGAAAAATCTTTCCGTTGACACTGTCCTTGTTATTCCTGAAAGAATCGATAAATTTCGACAAATATAACACCTCCCTCAAAGTCCAAAAAGATCCGCCTCCGATGCGGACCCTCACTAAACTAGATTATACCATAAAAAACATATTAAGATATCTATACGGTTAATTTTATGAGCTTGAATCTTTAGTCAGCATAATAGATTTGTAATATTTAATGTATTAAATATCCCTCATATGAAGCATAATACTACTATGAAGAATGTTTTAGTCATAATAGGAATTATTGCTTTTTTATTAGCGGTGGTACTCATCTCTTTGAGTTTTCAAGGACGAGGAGTCCCGGTAGAAAAAAATATTGTTAATACTGTTGCCCTGGACGAGTCCGCTAACAGCGATGCCACTGTCACTTTTATGGCTGAGGGTTCTGTAAATGGAGCTGAACTGCATCGCAGTATCAGGATAACCGTGTCTAAAGATAGCCGACTCATTGAGGTCTTGGGAGGATATCAATACATTCCTATAAAGTCCCAGTCCTATCCCAACACCCCCGAAGCATACAAACCATTCTTGACGGCACTACAGGGAGCGGGATTTACCAAAGAAAAAGGAAACCAGGCAGCTTCCAATCCGGAGGGTCAATGCCCACTTGGCAATACGTATTTTTTCTCCTCGACCGGTTTTCCCAACGCATCTAAAAAATTATGGTCTTCCAGCTGTTCTGCAGGTGGTCTAAGTAGCGGTACTTTGGGCACTTTTAACGGTGACTTTGGTACCGTTCAGCGTCTATTCCAAAAGCAAATACCTGACTACAGTAAAATAACCTCAGGAGTAAACTTAAACTAAAGTTATTTTTATTCGAGCCTTTGCATAGTTTTGTATACTAGATTTTTTTGGGTAAAACTATATTCTTGATTCAAGACACTTACTAAAAATAATTTAAAGAATATGACACAAGACACAGCTTTTTCAATATGCAAAACCGGGGTAAATGTTTTCCTAACCGGCGAACCGGGATCGGGCAAAACGCATACCATCAACCGTTATGTTGAATATCTGCGTTCTCACGGTATTGAACCGGCTATCACCGCATCTACCGGCATCGCCGCCACGCACATCGGCGGTATGACCATCCACTCATGGAGCGGGATTGGTATCAAGGAAATGCTCTCAAGCGCCGATCTCGGTCGTATCGCAAGCAAAAGCTACATTTCTAAGCGCATCAATAAAACAAGCGTGCTCATCATCGATGAGATTTCTATGCTTAGCGAAAACACACTCACTATGGTGGATCTAGTCTGCAAAAGAGTCCGAGAAAATGAGCAACCCTTTGGCGGACTTCAGATTATTCTGGTTGGCGACTTCTTCCAGCTTCCACCCATATCTCATGGAGGAGGAACAAACCATTTTGCTTTTGAATCAGAGTCTTGGGCAGATCTCGACCCGACCATTTGTTATATTACAGAGCAGCATCGTCAAGACGACAAAGAATTTTTGTCGGTTCTAAATGCCCTCCGCTCCGGTAACTTTGACGAGGAACATCTCTGTCACATCCAAAAAAGGATGGATCAGCATTTAGAAAATTCATTAGAAATAACCAAACTTTTCTCACATAACATAGATGTCGACCGGATAAATAGCGCGGAACTTGAAAAAATTTCATCGGAAGAAGCCAGTTTTCAGATGGCACAAGTGGGTCCAAGACAACTTGTCGCAGCCATAAAAAAAGGATGTATTTCACCGGAAGAATTTTCCGTAAAAGTGGGAGCGGTCGTAATGTTTACAAAAAATAATCCAAAGGCAGGCTTTGTAAATGGCACTCTCGGAAAGATAGTCGGATTTGACGACGATAGCGGTTATCCGGTCGTCAAAACTATGGATGGACGCCATATCGAAGCCGAACCTATGGACTGGACAATTGAAGAAAACGGAATGATACGGGCAAAAGTTACGCAGATTCCTCTCCGCCTCGCTTGGGCTATTACTATCCACAAAAGTCAGGGCATGAGTTTAGACGCTGCCATCATGGATTTATCAGGCGTCTTTGAGTACGGCCAGGGTTATGTCGCATTGTCGCGAGTTCGCCGGCTTTCCGGTCTCTACCTCTTGGGTTGTAACGATCATGCTCTCCTTGTCCATCCTGACATACTAGAAAAGGACCAAGAGTTTCGCGCTTCCTCCGATAAAGCAGAGGACTGCTTTGTGGGTATCTCGAGCAAAGATCTGCAGAAAAAATATGATGTATTTATTACCGCCTGCGGTGGCAATTTGAAGGAATCTAAATATCAAAAAGGGGTCTATAAAAAGCCACATGGCAGCACTTATGATGAAACCTTGGCCCTTTTCCAGTCAGGAAAGTCTATCAAGGAAATTGCGGAAAAACGCAATATCACAGAAGGAACTGTCTTGTCGCATATTGAAAATCTTGTTTCTCTGGATAAAATAAAGCGTTCTGACGCGGTGCGGATTATAGAGCCACCACTCAAACGTGTTCTTCCAACTATTCACAAGGTTTTCTACGAGCTTGATACGGACAGGCTTGGCCCCGTCCACGAAAAGCTCAAAGGAAAATACTCTTACAACGACCTTCGCCTCGCCAGGATGGTGATGAAGTAAGGACTACTTGGATACTTCCTCCAGATTCATATAAGCTACTCCCAATTCGGCGACTGGTCGCAGTTCAGCTTAATAATCTTATAATAGTCAGCCACTTCTTTTTCAAGGGTAGGATCAACTTCTTCAGAAACCTTCCAATCGCCTCTATAATATTCAGAAACAAACTTAAGAATGTCATCTACGGAACTGAATTTACCCAAGAAGATTTTTTTCATTTTCGGAAAGAACTGCCATATTGTTGGATCGATCAGTATATACATATTTGACCCTGAATCGAAAAATCCCAAAATATCGTGATTATTCTCCTCGATTAGTCCTGTAACGGTAACATTACCTTTTAAAATAAAGGGCTTAGAAGATACTCCCAAATCTGAGAGAACCTTAAGTCCAACTATCCGAGATACCTCGCTGCAGTTCCATTTTGAAAGCATCCACAGGGGTTTCCCCTGATTGCCTTTCTTTAAAATATCAGTTGCATATTTCTGCAGCTCACCTATATATTGTTCTTCCATAGACATATTGTATCAGGAAAGAAGAGACTTGATATTGAAAAAATAATTAACTAATTTTCTTAAAAAGAAAAAGAGCCCCCGAAGGGGCCCTTTTAGATAAGCCAATGAGTTGCCTGACTTAGGATGCCAGATCTCTGGACATATCGTCAACTGCATGTTTCGTTTTCTCTAGAGCAAGCGTTGATCTCGTTTCTCTGTCTTTGATCTCACTTAATCCAGAGGAAACATCATTACTAACTTCACTTAGCGCAGAGAAAACAACATGAAAGTTGTTATGGATTTCTCTTCCCAGAGTATTTATAGCAATATCCAGAGAAGTAAACCCTGCCACTAGAACGTTACGAGTCACACGTTGTTGATAGATGTTTGCAAAGTGAGAACTGCTATGACCCTTTCCCATAAGATCATTCAGACGATTACAGAGATTCTGGAATTCCAGAAATTCACGCTCAACTTGAGTGGACAGTTCACTATACCCTCCAAGAGAGTTGAGCTGGCCCATATAGTACGTCAAATGATTGACCCATTTTTTTAGGTTATCTAGAGATATAGCCCCCTGCTCAAGAGCATTCCAGAATGGATCATAAGTATGGCTTTCATAATACCTCTCTGCATTTGAGATCCATCCTCTTGTCTTATCCATGCTTTTTGGTATTTCTTGCTCAAGAAGTTTTTTTGAAGACGATATTAGTTTCTTTCTCCTCTCTTTCCTACTTTCTTTTTCAAAAACTCTATTTCTCTCTTCACTCCTTATCCTACTTTTCTCGGTAGCTCTTGCTCTCTGCTCATCCTGCTCTTTAAATATTTCAAATAATCTTTTGTCATCAAGAGCAGGCTTCGTCTTCTTTGCTTCTGAGAAATATGTTTCCCATATAAAACAAGCAAGCACGAATAGAAACATTACAAGACTGAGTATTGCCCATGATTTTGACGACATTTTATCCACTAGGAAACTGTATATTCCCCATGATTCTGCTGTCATATTATCCATCTCCCTTATCGACAACCTTTCGGTCATTATTTTTTCAAAGAACAAAGTATGAGTTACCCCACTATTTGGATGGATTCTAACATAATAAATAGTTTACGTCAAGCCAAAAGATCCTTAACAAAAATAAATTATCTGCTGGCTCTGGCTCGAGCTGTTTTGTTGAGAAGTTTCTTTCGAAGCCTTAGATTTTTTGGAGTTACTTCCAGAAGTTCATCGTCTTCAAGAAAATCTAATGCTTGTTCAAGCGTAAATATTGTCGGTGGGGTTAGGGTCAGCGCGTCATCAGATCCTGATGCACGGGTATTTGTAAGCTTCTTTTCCTTCGTCACATTTATTTCCAGGTCGCCCTCTCGAGAGTTAAGCCCGACTATCATACCTTCATAAACTTGGGTCTGCGGACCGATAAATACGATGCCTCTGCCCTGCGCATTATATAGCCCGTATGCCACTGCTTTTCCCGACTCATGTGCAACAAGAGCGCCATTTCTAAGTTTAGGAATAGTAGCGCCAACCGGCTTGAACTCTGTGAAAATAGAGTTCATGATCGCAGTTCCACGAGATAATGTCAGAAGTTGGTTTCGAAGTCCGAGAATACCGCGGGTAGATATTGCAAAAACTAATCTTGTTGTGCCGTCAGAGTTTTCCTCCTGACTTAGCATATTACCTTTTCTCCTGCCCACTTCTGCAGTCACCGCGCCAACATGCTCGGTATCAACATCGATGGTTAGTTCTTCCATCGGCTCGCATTTCACACCGTCAATTTCCTTGGTAATTACCTGCGGTTTGCCAACTTCAAGCTCATATCCTTCACGACGTAGGTTTTCAATCAAAACAGAAAGGTGAAGTTCACCGCGACCGGATAATATGTAGTCGCCGGCTTTTCCCATTTCCATCTTCAGCGAAACATTAGTTTCAAGTTCTTTTTTAATTCTTTCTAAAATCTGCCTACCAGTTACAAACTGACCTTCTTTTCCGGCAAACGGAGAAGTGTTTGCAGAAACGGACATTTTCAAAGTCGGCTCTTCTATTTCTATGGTCGGCAAAGCTTCCGGATGATCGCTATCAGCCAGTGTTTCTCCGATGCTTGCATTTTTTGCACCAGTCAGAGAAACTATTTCACCGGCATGAGCCTCTGCGACTTCCGCTTTCTTAAGTCCTTCCGATATATAAACCTTATCAATCCTAGCCTGTTCTGTGCTGCCGTCTTTCTTTATCAAAGTAACTGTCTGGCCCTGCTTTATAGAACCGCGGGTAATCTTTCCCACGACATGTTTGCCCTGAAAACTGTCGCTTTCAAGTGATGTAACTAGCATCTGAAATGGCTGGTCCGGCAAAACTTCCGGCGCAGGAACGTGGTTTAAAATAGCCTCAAAAACATCGGTGAAGTCGGCTACCTCGCCGTGGCTCGCCGGTATTTCGCTCCATGCCTTACCATCTCTGGCAATCGCATAATAAATAGGAAAGTCGAGTTGGTCGACATCTGTCGCCAGATCTAGAAAAAGATCGTGAGTTTTTTTGATGACATCTTCTATTCGTGCATTTGGCTTGTCAATTTTGTTTATAATAACTATGGGTTTCAGTCCGATTTCGAGAGCTTTTTTGAGAACGAACTTTGTTTGCGGCATTGGGCCTTCATGAGCGTCAATAACGAGTATTGCTCCATCAGCCATGTTTAATGTTCGCTCTACTTCACCGCCAAAGTCGGCATGCCCAGGCGTGTCGATAATGTTAATTTTAGTGTCGCCGTACTTTACGGCCGTGTTTTTTGCAAGGATCGTGATGCCGCGTTCACGCTCCTGATCGTTGGAGTCCATTATCAAGGTTTGCGAAAAAGCCGCTTCGTTTTCGCGGAAAGTTTTCGACTGCTTCAAAAGACCATCCACAAGGGTGGTCTTGCCATGATCAACATGGGCTATAATTGCAACGTTTCGTAAGTTCATAATTTTTCTAAATAAAAAAACTCGCTATATCTAAGGTCACGCGAGCCATCTTCCTTGCCTTTGTAACTAGCTAATTATACGCTAATTCAGGAATGCTGTAAAGTCTTAAACCTTACTAATACCCCCCCCTTAAGAAGACGCTTCTAATAGTTTTCTTTTTTTGTAAGCGATTTTGGTCAAATCATTACGTAAAATGATCTGATCATTTACTATTATCTCCTTTGGAAAAGCTACGTTTAAAATGAGGTTTCGAGTCACATTGTTGAAGACGAAATCATCTTTGGTCATATTATAAATTTCAAAAAGGAGCTTCTCCCCCAAGTTAGTGTTCCTTGAAAGGCCAAAGAAAAGAAGCCATTTATCGATAGACTTTTCACGACCAATAGCAAACTCATAAATCCTTCCTAGATCTTTTTTTGAGGTTTGGTTATCGATAGAAAGCAGAGAATTTTCTACCAGTTCACGATCTAGGCTTTCATAGATTTTTTTAATCAGAAGCGGCTTAAGAGTCGCTTCATACCAGCTGCCTATCTGATCTATAAGAGATTCCAATCGTTTCTCGTCAAACTCTTCCTCAAAAATCATTTCAAGGACTTCCTGACATTTTCCAGATAATGTTTTTGAAATTATATTTTTTTGAACCATAAAAGATAAAACCTCATTAACATTTCTATCTTTTATCTCAGGATACATAGTTTTTACTGCCCACACTGCCCTTAAAATAGTTCTTTTACTACCTCTTTTCCGCTTCCATGTTGAGTAGTCTTTCTCATGAATTCTCCCATATATCTTATTATTTGATTCTTCATCAAGAACTAAGTAAAGCAAAAATATGTCTGCCCTTTCTTCATAAAATTTATTTTGCTGCCTTTCCAGAATTTCCTCTACCTCGGGATCAGTAGTCTTGATCACCTTTCCTTCAATCAATGAGATTGATGGCCTGACACAAACCTCATAATAACGCTCTATATCTTTAGCTGGTATTTGCCAATAGTTAACTTTGACCCCTCGAAAATCGCTTGGTAGCTTTGACACATCTAAAGAATTAGAATAAAGAGCAATATCAATGTCATTATAAAAGTCATCTCCTCTGGCGTAAGACCCTCTCACAGTAAAGTTTCCGCTTACACCATCAAATACTTTCCTTAGTTCGGCCAATCTTTTTTCAGATGTACTAATAGCTCTTATATTCTTATCACCTCTCCAATGATTGATTTCTTTTTTATAAGGGACCCTACCATCTTCTTCTGTATTAAAATCCAAGGAATATTCAGGAAACTCGATCTTAAACTGGTTGGAGTACTTCTGAATCATGCTTTTTAGCAAACTAATCTCTTCTTGAGTAAAGGATTTATAACGCAAAAAATGATCAAGATTTTGGCTGCAGACCGATCTGTCAAACATAAGGCTGCGTAACTCCTTCTCGTCCTTTAAGCCATTTATATAACTCGGCTTTAGGATTTCTTCTTTATAGGACCTTACGTCAGATAAATCCCTATAAATAATATTTGCATGTTTATCAACTAAGATATTTTGGGTGTGATATTCGAGATATAGTCCCTTTTCTGCCCAAAACATCCAAGTATACATGATATTTTCTATTACTTTTAATATAAACTTTTTTGAGAAGTTTTCATCCTTAATCACATAGAACAACGGATAAGCACTTACCGCCGGCATTTTTCTCTCTATATAGTTAAAGTTTTCATCTGAGGCAAAAAAACACTCTTCTTCCAAGAAAGAGAAGTGGGGACAATCAAATTTTTTTAATAAAGTTTGTACTCTTTCTGCTCTTTGAAGTTGTTTTGTTTTTAGATCACGTACTCCTCGTGTAATCTTTCTTCTTACGGGCAGCTTCCAACAAAGATTTTCTTCTGCATTAAAAACAGTTCTAAATGAAGATGTTGGGTAGACTTTGGTTCTCTTAACAATAAGGTTTTTGCCCAGACCAAGGTCACAAAACATATCGGGATGGACCGGAACTAACTTTCCTTCAAAACAAATGAAAGGTAGCTCGAAAGACTTCCTCCTATACTCAGGAGACAAGCCATTTACTCTCCAAAAAGGGCTATAGTCAGAGATGTTTTTATACTCCAACTCTATCTTATATTTTACTTTAGACTGCTTGCCTGGCATAACAGGCTCCTTTGAATCCGGCAAACTCTTCATTTTCCGTAAGTTTTGAGGGTAAATCCCAAATGTTTCCCATTTTGTAGTTCTCATCAAAAACAAAGTACGTACAGGGATATATACCTCCAAATGGATCAATTGCGATAGTATCTGTACCGCAACCGCACTTACCTTCATTATCAGTCGTCTCAACAATAATGACTTCTGAGAGTTCCTTTAAACTTTCGAGTTCCTTGTAATCTATATCAAGTTTTAGGTCGTTAGCTTTTGCTCTACCCTTTGCCACTACCGGACGAATAACAAGCCTAATATTTTCATTTCCTAAACTAGACAAGGCTTCTATTACCTTAGGAATTTGTTTTACATTCTCATTAGTTGCAGTAAGCCGCACTTTGGTCACAAAGCCTTTTCCGGCAACAAGCTTTATGGCATCCATCGCATTGTCATAAGCAAGAGGGCTTTTCCTTATCTTGTTATGATAATCTTTAGTCCCATCAAGCGAGATCTGAAAGAATGTCTTCTTATTTAATTTTTTCAGTTCATCAGCTATACCTTTAGTGAGCATAAAACCATTCGTGACTATCTCAAGAGCGCCACCGTAGGCAGCAAGACTTTTTGCTAGTTTGTAAACCATTTCTATACGCAAGAGAGGCTCTCCCCCGGTAGCCGAAACAACATCCGGTTTAAAGTAGTGATAAAAACGATCTACCTCTTCTTGACTTAAGTCGGCTGGTTTATTATCTCCAACTTCTCCTGCTGACAAATAACAGTGCTGACAACGCAAATTACAGCCATATGTTAATAAATGCCTAACTTCTTTTATCTTCATAACTATATTATACCATAATTTTAGTTTTATTTTCAAGGCAACCATTTCTTAACATCAAAAAAATACCTCCTTAAAAGCCTTCTAATAACTTGTGCTTGATGGAACCTGGGAGATTATCTTTTCTACGGCAACTTTTTCTTTTTGCGCTTAGAAACAGATGAGAAAATCAGATTTGAGATGTAGAGAACGATTAAACTAATTGATGATGCCAAGAGTTTCTATTACGAAAAGAAATATGCAGTTTAGTTTTTACAGGACCCATTAAGAGACTTGGTAATTTCATTTAACAAGAGAAATCCGATGGCGACACCGATAATCTGAACCCATTGGAATGTTACCAAACTCCCGAAACGAAAGACGTTCATTATGTTTTCTATATGCGTAGCAAAATACATAACAACCAAAGTAAAAGACACAACCCCAATCAATGCGAAGTTATCATTTCTTTTTAGCTTTGAAATAAAATTCTCTTTTCTCGAAAGATTAACTATCATCAGGGCAAGTATTAGGAATACAAGCATAATAAAAGTAAAGGTTCTCGCTATAGTTTCACCAAATTTTTGGAAAGTAATCATGTAACTAATAAAAAGAATGATCCCAATTATGCTACCGTTAATAATTGAGGCGTATAGGTTCTTAAAAGCAATTATTCTTTGGTCTAGTTTTCTTGGTGGGCGATTCATAATATCTCTATCCTCCTTATCAGCCTCAAATACAATTGTACAAGTGGGATCAATGATAAACTCTAAAAATACAATATGCACAGGCATTAAAATGAATGGCACGCCAAAGATTACGGGCAAAATTGAGAGTATCACTATGGGTATATGTACCGATATCAAATAATTTATTGCCTTCTGAAGATTGTCATAAATTCTTCGGCCCATTTTCACTCCGCCAACAATAGAGTTAAAGTTATCATCTAAAAGCACAATAGCAGCCGCCTCTCTAGCTACATCAGTTCCCCTTCTTCCCATGGCCACACCGATATTAGCAGCTTTTAGGGCTGGGGCATCGTTAACTCCATCCCCCGTCATTGCCACTACCTCGCCCATACTCTTTAGTTCTTTTATTATTAAGAGTTTTTGGTTTGGCCTTACTCGGCTAAATACATTGACTTTCTTTAGAGTAGCTTCTCGTTCCTTTCCATTCATCGCCTCAAACTCATCACCAATAACAACTCCTTCGGTTACTAACCCTATTTGCCTTGCAATATCTAAGGCCGTTTCTTTATAGTCACCGGTAATCATAATTATCCTAATACCGGCATCATAAGCAGATCGAACAGAGTCCTTAACCCCTTTCCGAACAGGGTCCTTTAACCCAACTAAACCTAGGAAATTGAACTGAATATCATGCCTATTTTCTGGCAGATATTTACCATGATGGTGACCGCTTGCCACCGCAATTACTCTTAAGCCCTCTTTCGCAAATTTCTTAACTTCATTTTCAACCATTCTTTTTTCTTTTTCCGTAACATGGCACAGCTCAAGCACTGACTCGGGGGCACCTTTGAGAGCAACCTCAAACCCCTTATCTATTCCTTGGTAAGCATGGGCAACACAAAGAAAACTATTCTCTATCGGATATTCTTTGACCAAACTAAACTCATCAAATAAAACATCTGTGTCAAATAACTTTTTGCCCTCATGTATGAAGGCTGACTCCATCGGATCGAAAGGTTTTCGTTGGCTTGCTAAAATACCGTATTTAATCACACCTTCATCAGTAGCAAAATCGTTTAGATCTATTCCACCATTTGTAAATATTTTTTCAATCGACATCTGATTTTTAGTAATCGTCCCTGTCTTATCAACACAAAGGACAGTCGCCGCCCCCAATGTTTCAATTGCCGCCGCTCTTCTGGTAAGTACATTATGCTTTGCTAGTCTCCAAGCTCCCATAGTCATAAACAAGATTAAAACAATCGGAAATTCTTCCGGAAGAATACCTATTGCCAGGGTTAGGCCCGCTAACGTTCCTTCAATAAAGCTCATTCCAGTCAGTATAGAAATTATAGCTAAGATAACACACAAAGAAATTCCGATAATAGCTATCCACTTAACAAAAGTTTTTATTTCTTTTTGGAGTAATGTTTTTTCAATTTCAATTGAGCGTAAAGATTTGCCAATTTTACCAAGCTCGGTATCAAGCCCGATCCCCTTAACTTCACCAAAACCATGTCCGCTAATAACCATTGTTCCTGAAAATACTTTAGAATCTTGATTTATATTTTTACTTACGGACTGCGACTCCCCTGTTAATAACGATTCATCAACGCTTAAGTTAACCGCCTCTTTTAGCTCGACATCTGCCGGCACCCTGTCTCCTTCAGCTAAAATTACTAAATCTCCAACTACCACCTCTCTTCCGGGTATTCTTATTTCTTCACCATCTCTTATAACTATGGCCCTAGGGCTTGAAAGACTAGCTAAAGCCTGCAAAGATTTTTCTGACTTTTTCTCTTGATAAAGAGAGATGCTGACTACGCCAGCGATCGAAAGGAGCAGTAGAGCTGCTTCAACTTTATCTCCTAAAAATAAATATAAAACACATGCCACCAAAAGGAGGGAGATCATTGGTTCTTTTATAATTTCTACTAAAAAATCTGTCAGTTTCCTTGGTTTAGCAGAAGGAAGTTCATTATAACCATTTGCCTTTAGACGACTGCTAGCTTCTTTTTGGGTTAATCCTGATAACATTATTAGATTATATCTCATTTAATCTCAGGGCGTCCAATCTTATTCTGGATATATATAAAAATTGACTTTTAAAGACATTAGACACTATTTAGTTTTGGGAAAAGAAAAAACCCATCAAAAATGATGAGATTTTTCTTGGTGGACCCTAGGGGGTTCGAACTCCTGACCTCCTCGGTGCAAGCGAGGCGCTCTACCAACTGAGCTAAGGGCCCATGACATATTAAACTTAATATACAATACGAATTGCTAACAATAAACTATGACAGTCGAAAAACTAGAAAATTTTTATGACACCTAGCAAGAAAAAAACTGCTATCACCATAACCAGTAAGCCAAGAAACTTTATTAGTATATAAGTGCCGCCTCCTCCAAGATGCTGTTCTGCCCAGTTTATATACCCAACTTGATGGACAACTCTTCTGGTTTTTACTAACAAAACCAAGCCTATTCCTCCGGCAACAAGACTAATAAAAAGCCTTAGGATGAAACTCATTCCTACCTCCTTTCTTTGGTGGGCGACCGTGGACTCGAACCACGGACCTCAGCTTTATCAGAGCTGCGCTCTAACCACCTGAGCTAGTCGCCCCAATCAATACATTAAAACAAATAAAAACGGTTTTAACTTCAATATTTTAACCGTTTTTACCTTGAAAATCAATCTTTTTGTTATGACCTTGAAGCCCGGAAAGTAGAGAAAAACTTATATCACTAACCCCGCACATATTCCACACTATCTTTAACTGCTTAAACATAATGCAAAATATGTGCGGGACTCAACCTGGAAGTAGTCCCAATTGAATGGGATATCTCCCTAGAAAGGAGGTGATCCATCCGCAGCTTCCGCTACGGATACCTTGTTACGACTTCACCCCAATCGCTGATCCCACCTTAGGACGCTTACGCGTACTTCGGATGTTACCTACTTTCGTGGTGTGACGGGCGGTGTGTACAAGACCCGGGAACGTATTCACCGTAGTATAGCTGACCTACGGTTACTAGCGATTCCGACTTCATGAAGGCGAGTTGCAGCCTTCAATCCGAACTGGGACCGGTTTTGGTGGGATTAGCTCCCCCTCGCGGGTTGGCAACCCATTGTACCGGCCATTGTAACACGTGTGTAGCCCGAGGCGTAAGGGCCATGCTGACTTGACGTCATCCCCACCTTCCTCCCTGTTGACCAGGGCAGTTCTTTGTGAAAAATACAACACAAAGTGAGGGTTGCGCTCGTTGACGGACTTAACCGAACATCTCACGACACGAGCTGACGACAGCCATGCAGCACCTGTCACTGGGCTCCCGAAGGCACTCTCTTGTTTCCAAAAGATTCCCAGGATGTCAAGCCTCGGTAAGGTTCTTCGCTTAGCGTCGAATTAAACCACATGTTCCACCGCTTGTGCAAGTCCCCGTCTATTCCTTTGAGTTTCAACCTTGCGGTCGTACTACCCAGGCGGTTCTCTTAACGCGTTAGCTTCGCCTCTCAGAGGGTCGATACTCCGAAAAGCCAGAGAACATCGTTTACAGCGTAGAATACTGGGGTATCTAATCCCATTCTCTCCCTACGCTTTCGTGTCTCAGCGTCAGTACTGTCCCAGTAAGCTGCCTTCGCCATTGGTGTTCCTTATGATATCTAAGCATTTCACCGCTACACCATAAATTCCGCTTACCTCTTCCAGACTCAAGTTTTTCAGTTTCAGATGCATGATGTGAGTTGAGCCCACAGATTTTACAACTGACTTAAAAAACCGCCTACACACTCTTTACGCCCAATGATTCCGGATAACGCTTGCCACCTACGTATTACCGCGGCTGCTGGCACGTAGTTAGCCGTGACTTATTCCTGAAGTACCGTCATAATCTTCCTTCAGAAAAGAACTTTACGACCCTAGGGCCTTCATCGTTCATGCGGCGTCGCTGCATCAGGCTTTCGCCCATTGTGCAATATTCCTAACTGCTGCCTCCCGTAGGAGTCTGGGCCGTGTCTCAGTCCCAGTGTGGCTGGTCAACCTCTCGATCCAGCTACCCGTCGTCGCCTTGGTGAGCCATTACCTCACCAACTAGCTGATAGGACATAGGTTCCTCCTTTTCCGCCGGAGCTTTACCCCGAAGGGACTATCAGGTATTATTCCACCTTTCGATGGGTTATCCCTGAGAAAAGGGTAGATACCAATGTATTACTCACCCGTTCGCCGTGCACCCGAAGTGCACTCGACTTGCATGTTTTAGGCACGCCGCCAGCGTTCATCCTGAGCCAGGATCAAACTCTCCAAAAAATGGAAATTTTAAAAAATTTCCTAAAAGTTTATGAGTAATAAATTACTCAAGATTTACATTGACGTGATTTAAATTTTCTCTACTTTTCGATTTTCAAGGTCCCATTCATCTGTTAGTATTTTTAACGCACAAAATAATACTGCTCTGTCTATCCCAAGCATTGGAATTTCCAGATTTGTTACCCCTCCTTTTTTTGTACTGAAATACTAATAGATATATTAGTTCAAAATTAGAGATAAGTCAACTATTTCTTCTTCAGCCATTTTTCTTTGCGTTTCTTCTGGGCGAACTTGAGTTGTTCTTTCTTGGTAACCTTAAAGTAATAGACCAAAAGCCACACATTTAAAGCGACGAAAAGACCTATGACAACAAAGGTAAAAATCCTCGCGCCAAAGATAGGCAGATTTTGGGATCGGGCAAACAGAGATGTAAGACCTAAAAATCCGAAAAGAAGATACGTCCAGAAGAACTGTTTCTCAAAAGATTTTTTAGCTTTATAATCATCATGACGTTTCAGGAAAATGCTGACGATAAATGCAAGAGAAACCATGACTCCAAAAAACACTAGATAAACATACCAATACTTAAACTTTTCATTTGTCGCAAAAAGATATTCTTTACCTAAAAAACTGTTCAGATTCATTTGTTCTCTTTCTTTAAAGTTACCTCAAAAGTTGACCCTTTATCTTTCTCACTTGTCACATGCATTTGTCCATTATAATGTTTTACAATTAAATTGGTCAAATAAAGACCAAGACCTTCTCCCTCGAAATTATAGTTAAGGACATCACTTCCACGATGGAAGAAACCAACGATACTATCCAGCCTTTCACTGTCTATCCCAACTCCCGTATCTGATACGACAATTTTGAGTTCTGAATTATTTTCTACCCTTACCTCTATACTCCCGTTTTCCACGTCAAACTTGACTGCATTCTCAACCAAGTTATCAAAAATCTTACCAATTGCTTTTTTATCGCCAGCGAATGTCCCTCCACCTTCCAACGTATAGTGAAACTGCAGTTTTTTAGTTCTAATCTGGTCATCATATCTTAATCTTATTTCCCTAACCATCTTGTCCAAATCTACCTCCTCATTTGCAAATTTTTCTTCTCCGCTAAGGATGCTAGTTGCAAATACGATGTCCTCGACTAATGAAGAAAACCTCTGCACTCCCTCTTCCATCTCGTTAATGTCATCTTTGAGCTCACCCTTGGGAGTCTTTGGGTCAGAAATAAATGACATATATCCCTTTATCACAGAGAGTGGTGTCCTTAGATTATGAGAAACTAAAGTCATGAATTCATCTTTAAGCCTATTTACATTTGAAAGGTCATTGATACGTGCCTTCTCTAGTCTATATTTTTCATTGTAAGAAAAAAGGGCCAGAACAAACACCGCTATAATATTCACACCTGCGGTAATAATAAAAAGTGTAATGAGATACCTATCCAGCTTTTCATTAACATCTTGGTAATTGACAACATACTTAACTGAATATTTATGGTTGCCCCAATCATCGATATGAGGAATGACAATATAACTGATCCGACTTCCTTTGTTTTTAACGTATACTCCGGTAGAGCCTAAAACATTTGAGTCAAGATCCGACTTGTTGAATTTGTCATTATTTTTTATATCATTAAACTGAGAATCAAAAAGGATATTTCCATCAACTGTAATAATCTGAAAACTAAAAAAATCATTATTGAGATCATTTATATTATCCATGACCTCCTGAAATTTCAAAGTTCCTGAGTTAAAGTAGAGCTCGTAAGTATCTATTACATAACGGTTGAGAACTTTGCCGGAAGACACCACTGCTGCTTCTTTATTTTTATATAGATCGTTTTTTATCTGACTGTAAACAAATAGTGATATCAAGTTAGAAAAAATAAACACAATGCAAAGCGCGATTACTACTAGCCAGTTTGTCCCCTTAATATCTCTAGAGGTAGCCATATCCTTTACCAAAACTTCAGTTTAGAAAAGAAACTCGATGGCTTAACCTTAACCTCTGTAACTTCTTTAGCGTTTCTAAAATATACATCCATTGTTTCTGGTGGCTGCCAGTCTACACCCTCCGCAGTAAACCAGTTTATTTTTTTCGAATAGAGAGGAATAACCGGGGCCTCATCCCTAATAATCTTGAGCCCTTCCTGAATAAGTTTCTGTCTGTTTCTCTGGTTTGTTTCACCCGAAAGATCTGTCATTATTTTTGCCAATGGCTGGTCTTTGAATGACCCCATATTCTGATCATTATCACCAAAAAGCGTAAGGAGCGTATTTTGGCCATCCATCGAGTCCTCAGACCAGCTTATAAAACCAACTCCAAAATCATGAGCCATAAACTTATCTAAATAATCGGATTCTGGCTGTATCTCTAGCTCAACATCAATACCAATATTTTTCCATGACTTTTGAATATATTCACCAACATCCTTCCTACTGCCACCGATTAAAAGCTTCAGCTTGAACCCCTTTTCGTTACCGCTTTCCTCCATTATTTTCTTTGCATCGTCCAAGTTGTATTCAGGCCTTTTAATGCCCGGGTTAAAGCCAAATGTTTGTTTTGTGACTACCTGGTCTGCAGGCACCGCTATGCCATTCATGGTTTCTTTTATCAGACCATCTGTATCAAGGGCCTCCCACATAGCCAACCTCACTCGTTTATCTTTAAGAGGGTTTGGAGAAACGCTAACATACTCCTGAGCTTTTTCGTTATTATTTAATATCAAATAATAGACCGCGTTCTCGTTAACAAATAAATTTTTTACATTGGCAGCACCAGACATCGCCTCTACACTTTCCTTCAAGCGCGTGTCAATGATCTGTGTTTTCCCCTGCTTGAAATCTTCAATCTTCTGCTTCTCATCCTCATCCTCGGGATAAATTGAGATTGTGACTTTTCCAACTTTTGGCTTATCTCCCCAGTAACTTTTGTTTCTACTTAAAACCAACTGTTTTTTACTGACGGTCTCCTGATTATTATAGGTAAACGGCCCAGTCCCCGGTGTATTCGCCAACGTTATATTCTTTGAGCCATTTGGGACTATCAGGAGATAGGATAGTTTAGATATAAGGTAAGGAGCCGGACTCGCTGTTCTTATTTCAACTTCATCCGAACTCACCGCATTCACCTCTGTTATTTCGGAGAAATAATCATTCAGCTGACTTTCTTTATCAGCTTTTATGGCATCGAATGTATATCTCACGTCATCCGCAGTGAAATCTTTGCCATCGGAAAACTTTACATCTTTCCTTAAAACAAATCTCCATGTAGTATCATCTGGATTTGTCCAGCTGGTTGCAAGATCGGGCATCAGCTTTCCATCTTCGCTATATGAAACTAATGAATCGTAAACGTTTCTAAAAATATATGAGTTTTGATCATAGTTCTTAGTTGGCCCTATATCTTCAGCGGTATAATCGTCCGACAACCCTACCTTCAGATTGTCTATTTCTTTCTCTACCTTCTTTGTCTGAACATTTTTAGAATTTTTAGAGACCAACAAATATACTGTACCAATGAGACCAATTAAAACCAAAATGCAAAATACTATGACGCTAATTTGAAAAATTCTGTTATGAAATAAAGATTTTTCCTCTTCATCCATATTACCCTCCATCTACATGCTTCGCTTCCCGCGCTAAAGCTTTATTTTTTAAGTTGGTTGATCTTGATCGGGTTCCTCGTCCTCGCCAAAAAAATCTATATCCTCTGAGCAGCTGGAACAAGTCTTGTCTCCTCCCTCGTCAACCATGATATTACCGCACTTCGGACAAAGCTCTTGACCATCTTCTTCTTGAGAATCTTCGGTTTGTTTTTTCTTATCATTTTCCATGTAAAAATTATATGCTAAAAAGCTTCTGTCAGCAAGTAAAGATTTAAGTTTCAATTTTAGCACTGGAAAGATAAAAAAGACCCGATGGTTCGGGTCTTTTTTAGAAGAATTTCTGTCCTTTACTTCTTTCCGTTTGATCTACCGGAAGGCTTATCAGGATTTTGTGAGTAGAAGAGGTAACCGCCAATCCCAGCTAGGATAAGTAAGAATATGATACCCCAAAGTGGAATATTCTTTTTACCCTTTACATCATCTTTTTGCTGATTGCTATCATCGGTCTTGCTTCCATCGTCTGTCTTTATGGTTGTATCTGCTTTCACTTCACCCTGATCAGAAGAAGAACCACCACCAAACTGCTCATCAACCGGTACAGTCGCAACCGCAGTAACTACAGAAGTTGTAGGAGTAGTAACTACCGGCGAGAGAACAATATTGTCAATATCGAAACCATCTACTGCAGATCCGAAATTACCAAGACCAGCCAAGTTAGTTCCACCAACGTTCATTGAAACATGTTTTTTGCCAGCGGTTTGGATTGTATAAGCATATGTAAATGTCTTCCCTGTCGGGTCGCTTATGTCATGATTGAGGTATACAGTAGTCAGAGTACCACCCGGTTCGTTGATGACTAACATAAGTTCATACGCTCCTTCTGGTCCAACCTGAGATTTTAACGGTTCATTCGTAGTAATTGTAATATCAACTGTTTTTACACCCGGCCCGGCAATCTTCGGAGTAACTGTTGAGGTAAATGCCGGCTTAGTTGTGTCAATTACGAAATTTACAGTTGTCGCATTCCCTGCTGCATCAGTTACAGTTAAAACGTAGGATCCTTCTGAAGTGACCGATGTTCCGCTTGTAAATGGATCTGCCGGACCACCATCTTGAGATAGAGTACCGGTTCCTTCGGTAAATACAGGAGTTACACTATCACTATAATATTTCTCGTCTTCCACTCCAGTAACAACCGGCGCAACGATATCTGAACTCTTTGGTGTTGGAGTACCAGGAAAGAAGTCATCTGAATTTTCGTCAGTATCAGTACCGGCAGGAATCCTCGCAATACTATTAGGATTTACTACGTCAGCATTTGCCATTGGAGTCGTTCCCTCGAAACCGCCCCATATTTCAGCCGGTGTTCCATATCCAACTGCATCTATTACAACTGGCTCCGCAGAGTCATCAACCAGAGCAATCCCAGCGTCTGAATTATTGAGGTCTAATTCATACTCATCATTATCGGCAAGCGGCCATGACATATTATCTCTAGAAGCCGCCCAACCATTATCAGCTATTAAATAATAACCCTGTGCAGATATTTTCGTACTTGCTGGCAATGTAGCATCGGCAACACCACCACCATCAGTCTGAATCTTCCATCCGCTAATATCAACGCAAGAGCTAGCAGAGTTATTGTATAGTTCAATAAACTCACTATCATTATCGTTGGCAGCGGTAGCATCAACATAAACTTCATTGATGACAACGTCGCTGTTTAGACCTATACAAGGATCTGCAGCCAATGTATTTGCCGGCAAAACTGCCAGTCCCAAAAGCGGCTGCAAGACAAGCATCACACTCGCAAGTACTACCACTTTCTTTTTAAATTTATTTATTAGTTTACTCATTTTCTCCTCTTCTTAGTCCCTCCGGTTTTTGATTTTCTTTTGTTATTTATAAAGTTGTTAGAACGATATTTGGAAACTCGTTTTTAGCCAAAACTAAAACCGATCACCCTCCCTCCAGAATAATTCTTGTGTCAAAAAAGACAAATTAAACTCGAGGAAACGTGATCGGTTTCACCACTAGCTTGACGAAATGTGCTTATGTTAAAGCAAAATATTTCGTACCGCCCCATAGACACCTGTGACCATCTGCTTACCGTAACTGTATCGGCGCCCCCATAGAGCATAGCTTCACTTTCCAAATATTTCTTATTTTTTCCTGCTTTTGATTTTTGTTTTTTCATCTCCCTTGAACTTTTTAGCCCAAAGAAGTAAAGGTATAACGATGATAAAGTTACTAAGAAAAAAAGTCAATAAAATTCTTATTTTTTCTTGGGTTTCACTTGAGTTCTTTTGAAACCAGCGGCCGAATCTTTACTCTTTTTGACAGTAGATTTTACAGCCGTTTTCTTGAAAGCAACATCTGATTTAGCCGTTTTTTTAGTGATAGTTTTTGGAGTCGCAGTTTTCACTTTTGGACTTTTTTGAGCTACAGGTTTTTGAGAAGTCGGCTCTTTTTTTGTCACAGTTTTGACAATTTCTTTTTGCTCTGATTTATCATTTTTTGGGTCTTGTCTTTCTGTCTTTGGAGTAGAATCTATGTCTAGAGGAATCTCTTGCTGGTTGCTTTCTTCTTCTCTTTCTTCGATACAAGCCACTGACGCAACCCTATCGCTTTCATCAATTCTCATAATTCTGACACCTTGAGTCGCGCGACCGATCTTTGAAATTTTAGCGAGCGGCGTTCTGATAATAACCCCATTTCTGGAAACTACAACTAGATCATTGTTGTCGCCCGAGATCACCCGAACATCAACTGTTCGTCCGGTTTTCTTTGTTACAACGCCAGCTTTTATACCAATACCGCCCCGCCTATGTGAAGTAAACTGCTCAAGCTTTGTTCTCTTTCCATATCCATTTTCCATAACAACCAGCAACTCTCCGTCTGGAACTATCGGATCCATTCCGACTACTTCATCGTCTGATTTTAGTCTGATTCCGCGTACTCCGCGAGCTGATCTGCCCATCGGACGGACATCTTTTTCATTAAATCTGATAGCCAATGAATTCTTGGTTGCAAGTATTATATCGCTTGCGCCATCTGTCATTTTTACCCATTTGAGTTCATCATTTTTATCAAGACCAATGGCGATAATACCCGTTTTTCTGATATTCAAGAAGCTATCCAGTGGAGTTTTCTTTATGGTTCCTTTCTTTGTCGCCATCATCAGATATTTGTTCTCTTTCTGGTCAGGAACATTGATAATAGCCGTCACAACCTCTTCTGGTGCCAGTTGGAGGACATTTACTATCGGCTGACCCTTGGCTATTCGAGAAGCTACTGGCAGCTCATACACAAGCGTCTGGAATACTCGACCTTTGTTTGTGAAGAACAAAATATTATCATGATTCTTTGTAAATATCATGTGGGTTACAAGGTCTTCTTCTTTGGTTTTCATGCCAACCACGCCCTTGCCTCCGCGCTGTTGGACGCGATAAGTGGAAACGGGGATACTCTTTATGTAGTTGCCCTTAGTCATCGTTACGATCACTTCTTCATTCGGAATAAGGTCTTTGTCGGAAAAGTCGCCAATGCCGGTTTTTACCACCTGTGTCCTTCTCTCGTCACCATACTTTTCTTTCATTTCGGCAAGTTCATCTTTGATAATTCCATAAATTTTCTTTGGATGAGCAAGGATATCTTCAAGCTCCGCGATTAGCTTCTGGAGGGCATCATATTCATCTTGGATTTTCTGTCTCTCAAGACCGGCAAGCTGCTGAAGTCTCATATCTAGAATTGCTTGGGCTTGGATTTCCGTCAGTTTGAATTTCTTCATCAGGTTAACCCTGGCAACATCCTTATCCTTCGACTTTTTGATAGTCTCAATAACTTCATCAATTCTCTTTAAGGCGATAAGAAGTCCTTCTAAGATATGTGCTCGCGCCTTAGCCTTAGCAAGTTCGAACTCTGTCCTTCGAGTAACAACTTGAAATCTATGTTTTATAAACTCTTCTAGTACGTTTTTCAACGTCAGGATTCTCGGCTGGAGACCATCAACAAGAGCAATCATGTTGACATGGAAAGACGACTGCAACTGCGTCTTCTTGAAAAGCTGGTTTAAAATCTTGTTTGGATGGGCATCCCTTTTAAGCTCAACCACAATCCTGACACCATTTCTGTCAGACTCATCCCGAAGATCACTGATACCTAGTATCCTCTTTTCCTTCACTAAATCGGCGATTTTTTCAATCAAAGTTGCCTTGTTTACCTGATATGGCACCTCAGTGACGACTATTCTAAAGCCGCCCTTCTTCTTTTCTTCAATCTCGGCAACGGCGCGAATGACAATCTTTCCGCGACCCGTAGCGTAGGCGTTCTTTATATCATCAGTATTGTAAATAATACCACCTGTCGGGAAGTCAGGACCCTTAACATGCTGGATCAAGTCTTCGATCGTTGCATCCGGATTATCTATAAGCTCACCAACAGCATCGACTAGTTCGTTTAGGTTGTGCGGCGGGATAGAGGTTGCCATACCAACAGCAATACCAATCTGACCGTTCAAGAGCAGATTTGGTAGTTTTGCCGGCAATACTTGCGGCTCTTTCAGCGAACCGTCGTAGTTCGGCACAAAATCGATTGTATCTTTATCGATATCCGCTAAAAGCTCTTCGGAAATCTTCGTCATCTTGGCTTCTGTATAACGATAAGCAGCTGCAGAGTCGCCATCCATAGAACCGAAGTTTCCCTGACCATCAACGAGCATGTACCTAAATGTCCACTCCTGAGCCATTCTCACCATGGTTTCATACACGGCCGTATCACCATGAGGGTGATATTTACCCAAAACTTCACCGACTATGTTTGCTGATTTTTTGTATCTAGCCGTTGAGCGGACCCCAAGCTTATCCATCGCATAGAGGATCCTTCTGTGTACCGGCTTCATACCATCGCGGACATCAGGAAGTGCTCGAGCAACAATAACACTCATCGCATAGCTAAGAAAGCTCTCCTGCATTTCATCGTTGATGTCACGAGCCTCAATTTTTCCTATTTGATTTAAATCTCTTATTTCTTCGTCTGCCATTTTTATACGTCCAAATTCTTTTCTAATATATATCTTGTCTCGCCATCACCGTAATAATTTTCTGCTTCTTTGATAACAGCATAACCAAGTCTTTTATAAAACTGAACAGCTGGATCATTTTTAACATTCGTAACCAACTTCATTTTTTGTTTTTTGTTTTCTTTCGCAATCTCTTCAGCAAAAAGCATCATCTTTTTTCCATAACCCTCGCCTTGAAATTTTGGATCAACTCCTATATTCAAAACTTCAAGGGCATTCTCATCAGGGATGTCTATTACTGAAAGATAGCCGGCTAACCCTTCCTCATTATTGAAAATATACGTATCACTTTGATGCTCTTTTGTTAAGAAATCCGATAGTTCTTCTGGTGTTTCTAGCGGCAATAAATGCGGACTGGCTTCCGCAACTTTTGAGTCAAGTGCAAATAATTCATCAATGTTTTCCTCAACAGAGACTTTATGTATTCCTTGTTCTTTTGGCATTTTGACTCCTTCCTCTTGAAAATCTTCTAGCGTGTTAGTAAATTCTTTCATTTTTTATGACTCCTTATATATCCAAATTCTTAACATTTTTCGCATGCGTTTGGATGAACTTCTTTCGAGGTTCAACCACATCACCCATCAAAATTGAAAATACTTCATTCGCTTTCTCTGCATCATCGACAGTAACCTGCAAAAATACACGGTGAGCCGGATCCATAGTCGTCTCCCAAAGCTGGCTTGGGTTCATCTCACCAAGACCCTTATACCTCTGTGCCTTAACTCCGGGCGGTAATGATTCACCGACTTCATCTTCAATGGTTGGTGCTATCTCAGCTGCTGCTTCGATAGTCTCTGAAACTGTTGCCTCTTCTGTTTCTTCGGTCGAAACTTCTTCAACAACGACTTCTTTTCCCTTCTCTTTGTAACTTTTCCATAAGTCTTCAATAATTTTTTCTTTATCATCATCAGTATATGCATAAAAGACTTGCTTGCCTTTTTCTATCTTATACAGTGGCGGCTGAGCGATATAGAGATAGCCGGCGTCTATAATTTCCGGGAAATATCTGTAATAGAATGTAAGAAGTAGTGTCCTGATGTGAGCACCATCAACGTCAGCATCTGTCATGATAACTATTCTGTGATAGCGGATTTTCGCTATGTCTTTTGTCTCACCGATACCAGCTCCCATCGCAATAATAAGAATTTTGATTTCTTCAGATGAAAGCATTCTGTCTAATCTGGCTCTTTCAACATTCAAAATTTTACCTCTCAACGGCAATATTGCCTGGAACATGCGGTCTCTGCCCTGTTTCGCCGAACCTCCGGCAGAGTCTCCCTCTACTATATATATTTCGCTCTGTGATGGATCTTTCGAAGTACAGTCAGCAAGTTTTCCAGGGAGAGTCATACCTTCGAGAACGCCTTTTCTTATAACGGTGTCACGAGCGGCGCGGGCAGCGATCCTAGCTCTGGAAGACAACAGACACTTTCCAATAATTTTCTTAGCTTCATTTGGATTTTCTTCCAGAAAATAGGCGAAATACTCACTCATTACCGAGCCAACTTGATTTTGAACCTCAGGATTTCCGAGTTTTGCCTTTGTCTGACCTTCAAATTGAGGATCAGGGAGTTTCACAGATAAAACCGCCGATAAGCCTTCGCGGACATCATCACCGGTCAAGTTGTCTTTAACATCTTTGATAATCCCGTTTTTGCGGGCATACTCATTGATACAACGGGTAATCGAAGTCCTAAAACCAGTCAAATGAGTTCCGCCATCACCCGTGTTTATATTATTTGCGAATGTCTGAACATTTTCTGAGTAATCGTCAGTATACTGAACAGCCACCTCCACAATCGTCGATCCGGACTGCTTTTCTACATAAAAAATTCTTTCATTAACAATTTCTTTGCTTCTGTTCATGTGGGCAACGTATGACTTGATACCGCCCTCAAAATAAAAACTGTATGTTTTTGCCGTGGCCTCATCGGTTAATCTGATTTTTACGCCTTTGTTTAAGTAGGCTCTCTGGCGAATACGATCTAAAATCTTTTTAAAATTGAACTCTACTGTTTCAAATACTTCCGGATCCGGCATAAAAGTAATTTTAGTGCCGTTATGTGTCGACGTTCCAACTTTTTTAACCGCCGATACCGGTTTACCGCCATTTTTATATTCCTGAGCATAAAGAATTCCGTCCCTCGAAACCTCTGCTTTCAAATATGTTGAGAGAGCATTCACAACAGAGACACCAACACCATGAAGGCCGCCGGAAACTTTATACTCCCCGCCGCCAAACTTACCTCCGGCATGCAATACAGTCAATACCGTTTCCAAAGCACTTTTTCCTGTTTGCTTTTGCTTGTCTATCGGGATACCACGACCGTTATCATCAATGCTCATAGAACCATCTTGATGAATCACAACCTCTATGTTGTCACAGTATCCGGCCATCGCCTCGTCAATAGCGTTGTCCAAGACTTCCCAAACTAAGTGGTGAAGACCCTCAAGTCCGGTTCCGCCAATGTACATTCCGGGACGTTTTCTGACAGCTTCCAAACCTTCCAAAACTTGGATTTTCGAAGCATCATATGATTCTTTTTTCTTATTGTCTGCCATGTATTTTATCTTTATGCATAACTTAACTAATATTTCTTATTCAGAAATCAACTATTTTACCTATATAAAGGTCTTTTTTGGTTCTACAACCACCCCTAATCTATGAGAGATTTTTTGAAAATTTAGCCCTCTTGGACTGTCTATATTTTACCACGGATAAAGCACAAAAACAAAAGAAAATATCAATATTTATGATCTTGGCAAATCACCAGAACTTGCTTCCTGAGAACCAGCACTTTGTATCGGCATACGGCTCAAAACCTCTTGATCTACAATTTCTTTTGGTTTTGCATATTTAAGTCTTGAAAGCTGCTTTATCGCTTCACCAACTTTCGGATTAGACACACCTATAGGCGGCCACGTAGGATTCACTATAAACGGTCTGGATGGATATCCGTTTATCATCAGTCTTATTACAGCGTATCCATTTTCCATATTAAGCATATCGTTAACATTAAAAACAGGTTCAAACTGTTTTACCATGTACTCGCCGTCTTCGGGGCCAACCCTGAACGACATCACCGTACCAACGTTACCAAAAACGGCCGTTCTGATCTCGTCAGTCAACTGCCCGACAAACTGGTTCGCAACAACAAGGATAAATCTATACTTTCGCGCCTCGGAAAGTATCTGGGCAAATGACTCAGTAAGAAAGTTTTGAAACTCATCAACATAAAGAGTGAAGTCCTGTCTCTGATCCTCAGGAACATCTGCCCTAGACATAGCCGCCACCTGAAGCTTTATAACAAAAATCATTCCTAAAAGCTTCATGTTTTTTTCGCCGATTCTACCCTTAGAAAGGTTTACAAGCAGTATCTTTTTGTTATCCATAATCTCTCTCAACTTTAATGAGGAAATGGGTTGACCCATAATATTTCGCATGGTGGTATTGGTCATGAAAGCACCAAACTTGGGGATGAAATAGCTTAACATCTCAGACTTAACCTGTTGCGATGTATTTGCGAACTCATCAACCCAGAAGCTCCTAACTATCGGGTCTTCAACATGTTTTAACTTTTCCGCTAAAAACCTCTCGTTAGTAAACAAGGTTGGAATTTCTATAAATGTACCTCCTGCCGGGTCAGCCATCAAAGTCAAGGCAGCGTTCCTAAACCAGTGGTCAAAACGCGGCCCAAATATTTGGCCGGAATGGTTAGGGTCATACAAACTATACAAGATGTCCAGCGCTTCGTTTGTCACCAGATCTTTCTGTTCGGTTGTTTCCGCCTCAAATATGTTGAGCCCCATCGGCCTTTCAATATCACCGGCGTCAAAAATTATTACATCTTCCGCTCTCTCTTTGGGGATCTTACTGATAACATCTTCCAAATCCTGACCATGCGGGTCAATATAAGCAACGCCTTTCCCCCGCATAATGTCATCAACTATCATGTTCTTCATCAGGTTTGACTTACCTGTACCGGTTTGTCCAAGGATATAAACATGCCTTCTTTTATCAACATCTGAAACTCGGATCACTTTTTCCTCTCCTCTATATGTAGCCTTACCGATAACGGTTCCTTCTTGTGGAATGTTTAATGGAAGCTCAACCATTTTTGCGGGGAGCCAATTGATACCGGGGGACGGCGTCAAATAGTTAGGTAAGTGGAATATGCTGGATAGCTCCTCGGTATTTAAAATACTTTTATGGCCGAGAAAATTTCCTAAAACGCTATTTAAAGAAAAGAGTTTATGTTCAAAAAATCGGAAGATATAGTCGGTTACAAGTTTATCAACGTTTTTTTCTCTCACAAATTTGAAACCATTTAGATTTTGATCGTTGAACTGGGCAAAGGCACTTTGGAGTTCAGCTAAAATCATCTCGCTGCGATGTGGTGTTTGAGTTGAAACAACAAATCGGATAATCGTCTCAAATGCTGGTTTCCCCGCCTTTTCTTCAATAGCCTTATTTACCTCTTCTTCCATTGCCGTAAGTTTTACCGGCTCTTGGGATTGAGAACCTTGACCGTTTGTCAGTGTCGCATCTATAATCTGTCCTGCGATACTACCTCTGTTTTTTTGGTTTTGTGACTTTCTTACGGCAGAGCGGCCACCTCCCATCTTCCTTGCACTGACCGGGCGAATAAGCATCTGAATAGCTGCTCCCTCTCCTTGGCTCATTCTACTTAAAGCATTTGTTATAGACTCCAAAGGTTCAGAATCAATGTTTTTATATGTTTTAATAGGATAAATAAATTTCTTTAGCAGTTTCAGCTCTCCTCCGCAAACTCCCACCTCTTTCCATTCCTCGGAAAAAATATTCAGTTCTTCTGACTCTTCAATCAATGCTTCAGGATACTGAGAAGAAAGCATTTTCTCAACCATATCAACTAAGATTACCGGAACCCCCATATAAAAGAATATTTCCCTGTCCTTGGCAATAATTTCAAGTGATAGGTGCCTTTGACCATAAAAAAAATTTCTGTGAATATTCTTAAAACCCCTTTTATAAATAGTGGAGAGATTGGCATAAAAAGTTTCCATAAAGGATACAATCTCTTTCGCTGCTTCTCTGTCGTCACGCGTCTGGCCCTGCATATTCTTTGATCCAAGATCTCTGGGAACTGTTATTTTAAGAGGAACAATTTTGAGAGACCTTTCAACCTGCTTTTTGTACGCCTTAGTTTTTTTGTAGAAATACAAAACCACCAGTCCCGAAAGACATAAAAGAAAACACCCTCCTAAAACAATAAATACCATATTATTTCTTTTTTATATTTTTACCAAAACGGTTGCTTAGATACTGCATCTGTATAACTTCGTGATCGTCTTCCTCTTTATGCGGATCGCCCTTATCTTTTTGTATGATATCTTCTGCTGCTTTAATATATGGCTCACTGGAAGGCCTTTGTGCGGAAGCCGGCGCAGTACCGGAAGCTGGCTGAACCGCGGGAGTTTTTGCATCCGGTTCCAAAACTTTAGAAATAGTAGCGGGTATTGTATTATCGCTTTTCGTAGTCCCTGGGACAGGCTCACCCATTTTTTGAGACCCTGTTTCTGGTAAAGCCGCTTCTTTGATCTCTCCCTGGCTGTTTGTTACTTGCTCCTTACTTTCCGGTATAGGCGCTTGTATGTTATCTGCTTGACTCATTTTGATCTCCTTTTAACCTAATTACTGACTAAATGCCACAACTGTCTATTGACCCATTAGCCGATTTCCTATTTTACCAAAAAACTGCGGAACATTCTTTGTCCAAGAAAATGTATCTTCGAATGATTTTATAATTATCTGAAGCAGTGACTTTTCTTTTGTCGGGGTGATAAAGTTTGAAGCTTTCGTTTTGGTCAGATTATTTCTCTTATCCTTAGATATAATCCTAAATCTATAGTTAGCCGATGTATTTAGGTCTTTGATCAAAACCGTATGAGACGTATTTAAGGTAGCGTTTTCTATAGTGTGGTTTTCATATTTTTCCCCGCCACCCTTGTCATCGTACTCCACCTGCGTTGTTGCAGGCTTATCTGTTGTCCAGGAAATGATAACCGATGCTGTCTCTGATGCGTCAGAAACAGGCAAAACATCAACTTTGAGCTCCGACACCTCCGGTCCTTGGGTATCAAGCGGGGTTGAGAATATCATATCGGAAGACTTAATATTGTTTTTGAACTGATCCGTAGCAGACGCCTGGAAATGATATGTTGCGTTATCGTCAAGTTCTTTAAGAGTAATGACGTGATTTTTCTCCGCTTTTGCGACAGTCACGCTTGACCCATAGCTAGTGTCTTTGCCGTAGTTTAGTGATACAACTGTTTCAACGTTTGTATCAAATGTAATCGTTGCTGTATACGGGCTAAAGTCTCTAACTTTGAGGTTTGAAATCTCGGGCATAAGTATAGCAGTAAATGATGATTCCGGCGAGAAGAGTTCAACACCATTTTCATCTTTGCCCCTTACTCTATAGAAGTACTTTGTCCCTGGCCTCAAGTTTGTGAGTTTAACAGCATGCAGGGTATTTAAATCATTATCACCGGCGCTCATCGAGTAAACTCCAACCTCAGTTCCATACTCAACCCATGAAGTAGTCGCAACCGTTGTGGTCCATGTAATCTGAGTTGTAGTCGCCGTAATATTTTGTTCCGAAACATTGGTTTCCCCCGGTGTAATTCTGAATTTATCGAGATCGTTGTCGCGGGTTTTAAAGGTATCGAGATTTTTTGTAACAATATATTTATCAGAAGTGACGGAACGAAGATTATATGTATAATGACTGTTCGGCACCAAACCCTTAAGTGTTACCTCGTGGTTTTTCGTCGGAACAGCATCACCGGCAACCTCATACTTTTCTGATGATCCTTCCGGTTTATACTCCACATATGAGTCAGAGTCGATGTTTGTGTTCCAACTTATAGTCGCCGTAGATGTAGTGGTCAAAACAGTATTATCTGATATATAAAAATCCTGGGTTGAGAACTCTTTCCATGTATTTGCGGCAGACTCATCAATATTACCAAGTGAGTTACGGCTGACAATCCTATATTGGTAAGCAACACCTTTGCTCAAGTTTCCTAGGGAGACAGAATGGCTTGTTGTCGGTTGGGTTCTGTCTTTCCCTGCCGCAATCACATCATTTGAATCTTTTACCTTATACTCTACCAATGAATCTGTCTCTTGGTTCGTAGACCAGTTTATAGTAGCAGATGATACGCCCGTGCTCGCAACTGTAGTGCCTGATACGCTAGGATTCACTGCCCCAGGATTTATCGAAACTGTTGCTATATGGCTGCTCGTGTTGGATGTAGGATTTATGATTTGCCCGTTTGCATATTTGAAGTCTGTCCCTGCATTGTCTACCGCTACAACATAATATGCATAATCTTTATCCTTTTGGCCGTTTGTAATCCCGTCAACATGATAGTTATCTCCCCGATCAGTTTTCTCTGCAATAAGTGTCGCCGTACCACTGCCCAACAGAACCTCATAACGATAGATCTGGTACTTTGAGAAGTCACTTGTTCCGTTTCTGGTAGAATCCGGAATCATTGTCCATGTGATAATATTTCTAACCATTGAGTCATTTGGATGAATATTTTTTACAGCTACACTTTGGGGGACATCTGGATCTGTTGCATCTGGGGTTGTATCCCAACCAGCATGAAGAGTACCGACAGCCACCGAAGACATGCCTGAAGTAAATGGTCCTCCGTCGGGAACTGTTGGAGTGTTGTCTTTTGATTTCACTTTATAATAATATGTCGCTGCATCAACCAAATGAGCGGTTTGTGCTTTACTCAAAGCTGGAGTTCCGCCTGAACTTCTGGAAATCGATGGCGCCGTTGCATCGTTCGTCGAGTTATTATCTATATAGGTATAAGTGACACTCCTTTCATCCCCAACTGCACCTATAGAAACGTCTGCAATTTTTAACGAACTTGAAGCAAAGTTATCAGTAGAGCGATAAATCTCGTATCCCGTAACACAGCGTTCACCACCGGCACAGTTTTTGGCATATGACCCGTTAAATGTAACAGTATTTTGATGACCAACATCGCTATCTGTATTTGGATCACCGGTTTTTGTCGTTACATTCACGGAAAGTGGTACCGTTGGCACTGTATTTGAAGCTGTTTTTACTGAGGCCGATGAGCTTCTTGCTGAACTGTTATTAGAAGTATCTGTTATAGTTGCTGACGATGCCTTGTCTACAGCAATAATTTTATAGTAATACCAAGTGAACTCTCCAAGGCCTTCTTTCGTGTAGTTAGTCGAGGATGTTGTACCAATTTGACTATAGTTACCATCATCAGTACAGAATGTGCCGTCACCCTGACATTGCATCACTTTATATCCGGCAATCCCGGAACCGCTTGCTCCTGCGTTTCTACTGGTAATATCAGTTGAAGTACTCCAGGTAACATCAACTCGCTGAGCGCCACCAGATGAGTCAAGGCCCATAGGCGTAACAACTACATTCTGAGGGGTCGAAGGAGAAGTTACGTCAGGGGTCCTTGCGGTGGCATAGTTAGTGTAGTTTGGTAACCCTAGCCCTTCAGTTGTAATAATGTTGGTCTCGTTTCCTACAGCGTCCACCGCCACTATCCTATAATAGTAGTTAACGTAATCATTTAATCTCCCTGTTGCGGCAGCTTTTATACTTACCTGTTGTTCATTTATAGTGTCAGTGAAATCGTGTTTATCATTGTTTGCGTCATTATCATAGTAGACAGTACTAACAGGAGCCCCCGGTGTTGGTACATCGAGATATCCGACCAGTGCAAATGTACTTGGATCTGTAGAGTTTGCCGTATTTCTATAAACTTTATAACCGGTCACTCCTGAACCAAAATCATTGGAGGCCGCCCAAGCCAGCTTGATTTCATAGCCCTTATTGAGAATGTTTGAACAGTTCGGAGCCGTTCCGTCACAAGCAACTGCTGTCACGGTAGATGGATCCTGAGGATCGGCTGTATCGGTTGTTCTTCCGATAACAACGCTGGACCAACCGGATGCGTTACCAGCTGTATCCGTTGATTTTATTTTGTAGACATAATTTACCGACTGAGAGATGATTGGCTGACCTTGAACCGCTCCAAGAGAACTGTCATTTAGGACGCCAACCCCTCCTGCAATTGTAAAGACGCCATAATCCGTTCCTGTACTCCAATCACTGTCCTTTGTCCAAGAGTTACTATCATACTCTGACTTCTTAACCCTGTGAACTGTGAACGTATCAGTCGGAGCGCCTGTATTTTGATCTGACCATGAGACGACTACCTTTTCCGCATCATTGCTGCTGGCTACAAAAGGTGACGGGAATGTGGCTGCGTTGTCATAGTTGATAGTATAGGTCGCCGAATTTGTCTCACCGCCGGCATTATTTATTGCTTTTATATACCATGAGTATGTTCCTGTTTGAGACCCTGTTGGTGTAGTTGAGGTAGCAACTGAAGAAATGTTGTCTCTATTTAAGCTACCGTTGATATATAGTTGGTATTTTGCTAAGACCGAATGCGGGTCAGAAGAAGCTGTCCATGTCAGGGTGGGTCCAGTGTTGTTTGTCCATGAATTGTTCGCCGGGGTCGATAAGTTGAATGATGTCGGTGCACTAGTGTCTATATTGACTGTAAATGTACTGGTTGATTGCCTTGCATTACCGGCATTATCGACAGCCTTTACATACCAAGTATGACTTCCATCAATAAGTGAGTTTGTTGCCTGAACTGAAGTGGCTACCGCCGAAATATTGTCGGTATCTAGTGCGCCATCTATGTATAGCTGGTATTTATTGATACCAGAGTTAGCATCAGAGGTGCTAGCCCAAGTAAAGGTAGGTCTTGCCGTCCCCCAGTTATTATCTGCGGGCGTAGAGATATTAAATACTCCTGCGGGAGTATTATCATACGTAATAGCCGCAGTATCGCTAGCATATTGAGTCCATCCAGACGCTTTGCCCTCATCGTCAATACTCCTTGCACGTATATGATATTCTTGTCCTGTGACTGGAATCCCCGGCAAGGCCACATCCACATAGCTATTACCACTAACTGCCTCATATGTTACAGCCCCATCAAAAACAGTTCCCATTTCTTTGATTTCAACCTCAGGTCTTCTGTTTGTCGAGCTTGAACCACAGGTCGGATTTTCAGGAGTTCCTTGCCCACATGTTAAGCCGGTTGCCGTTAACCTAACAGTGGTTGCATTTGTCCAGCCTCCGGCTACACCGCCAGCCAGGTCATCCCCCGCACTTGTTTTAAGTGCCGTACCATCAGTTTTTGTTAAAGTGATATTACTATTTACTGGGGCTTCGAGATTGTCATAAGTAACCGTAAGATCATTAAGCGATGGGGTGTGTAGCCCGTCAGAAGTTGACAAAGTTGCTTTGACTTCTAAATATCTATACTCCGCAGTTTGGATCGTCTCACCGCTTAGAGATTGCCACCCGGACCAAGTAGAGTTATCGTCTGAGCCTCTTGTCTGAAAACTTACTGACGTATTAGATAGTAGTGTTGAGCTATTGGTGATACTAGACCAGTTCGCCTTTGCCCCTTCTCCTGCATCTACCTTAAGTCCAGAGATATCCCCCGAAGTAGCATATTGAGGATAAAACTTCAAAATAAACCCAGTACTACCAACTGCATAACCGGTGTTAGCATCTGTAAAATAAACGCTACTTAAAGACGTACCCACAGACGTCAACGACCAGTTTGTGCCCCCATCATTTGTCTCAAGAATAGTACCGTTAACACCAACTATGTAACCAGTGCTAGCACTTGTAAAATGAGTACTATTTAACTGATTTGTCGTCCCTGAGGTCTGGGCAGCCCAGTTTGCACCACCATTTGTGGTTTTTATGATTGTCCCACTGTTACCGACTGCATATCCGGTATTTGCATCTGTAAAATACATGCTGTTTAAATAGATATCAGAGCCAGAGACTGAAGACCAGTTTGTGCCCCCATTTGTGGTCTTGTATATACCGTATCTTCCTGCAAGAAAGCCGGTGTTAGCATCTGTGAAGTAAACGTCCCTAAAATAGCCCGTCGTCCCTGAAGTCTGGGCAACCCAGTTCGCTCCCCCATCTGTGGTTTTTAATATCGTCCCATTATCCCCCGTTGTATACCCGGTACTTGCATCTGTAAAATGTATGCCATATAAGGCATAGGTTGTCCCTGAAGTCTGGGCAACCCAGTTCGCTCCCCCATCTGTGGTTTTCCTTATAAGACCACTTGCACCAACCGCGTATCCAGTATTGTTATCCGTAAAGTAAACACCATTTAAGACGCTTGACGTCCCAGACGTTAGGGCCGACCAACTCGCGCTACCATTTGTAGTTTTTAAGATAGTGCCCGAGTTCCCTACTGCATAGCCGGTATTTGAGTCTGTGAAGTAAGTACTATTTAGGTTGTTACCTGTCACACTCAAAGTTTTCAAAGTCCAGTTTGCACCGCCATTCGTGGTTTTTATAATCTTGCCGCTAGCCCCGACTGCATAACCGTTATTAGCATCTGTAAAGTAAATGTCATAAACATTACCCGCTCCAAACCCCGTAGTCTGATCTGTCCAGCTTGTACCCGAATTTATAGTTTTTCTTACCTTGCCACTAGAACCACTCACGTAACCAGTATTTGCGTCAGCAAAGTGTACCCCATACCATGTGTTCCCGCTAAGTGAGTAGTTGGTGGTCCAGTTTGTGCCTCCGTCTGTGGTTTTTTTAAGAACAATATTACCTGGTGCATAACCCGTATTTGCGTCTGTGAAGTATATTGAATTATAAGAAGTACCGGCTGCTGTAGCCTGGATAACCCAGTTTGTGCCTCCGTCTAAAGTTTTATATATAGACCCGTTTGATCCGGCAGCATATCCTGTACTACCACCGACAAAAAAGATATCCTCAAAGGCATAGGTTGTCCCTGAAGTCTGGGCAACCCAGTTTGTACCCCCATCTGTGGTTTTTTTGATTGTTCCAGAATCTCCAACCACATAACCGGTGTTTGCGTCTGTAAAGTAAACGCCATTTAAGTTATTTGTTGTTCCGGAAGTTTGAGTGGCCCATGTCGTTCCGCTGTCTGTCGTTTTCCTAATGACACCGCCATCTCCCACCACATAAGATATGTTAGCATCTACTATATAAATTTCATTTAAATTATTACTAGTTCCCGGGTTTTTTGTTGACCAGTTGACACCGCCATCTATAGTTTTTAAAAGAAGGCCGCTCATTCCAACTGCGTATCCATTATTAGTATCCAAAAAGCGAACGGCATAGAGGTCATTCCCAGACGCTTTTACTTCAGGGATAATATCAGGATCATTTAGCGTCACACTGTCACTCTGAACCTTAACACCGCTTTTAGTAGTGCCTGCGTTAAAGTCAGCATCTGTCGTCCAAGTAACAGTGTTGCTTCCGCCTTCTGCTACCTTGGGGTGGGCGGGGTTAAAAATCTCCGGCCAGAGACTTCCCATAACCTGAAAAATGAAAAACGATATAACAAACCCCAGGATTGTTGCCTTGCGAATAGGCCTTGTATACTTAAAATCATTTACTTTTTTATAGGTCTTATTACCTTGATACATCTGATCATGTAAGAATCTAACCCTTAAGTGTGCGAAATAAAGCAGTTCATAGTAAACAAGACGCAGGAGAACAAATATATTTTTTAAGAAATAAAATACCTTAAGTAACTCCCTAATAGGGAAGACTACTACCTTCTTTTCACGGCATAGCCATGAGTGCTTAGCTAAACTACAAGACTGCTCAGTATTTTTACATACAAAAGCCGAACACCTTGCTATGTATGCTATAATCTTACTTTTCGTGCTCTTTACCTTACGTTCTTTATACTTCAATCGCCCCCCGAAAAATTATTCTTTAGGTTTAAAGCTAAAACATTACTACTATAATAGGGAAATTCTGCCTCAACGGCAAGAGTTTTCTGGAGATAGTAATGAATAAAAAAATTACTCAGTTTCTCCAAGGAATCATCAGCTCGTCAACATATGAAACTTTTCTAGTAATGGGTAGTTACAGGTGTCCCAATGGGCGCCCAGTTATAAATGAACTGAGCTACAGAAAGAGGAGCATTTATACACCCATGGGATCCGTTCCATTTATAGTCCTGTCCGCCAAAGTAACTTCTCCACCATGCTTGATGTATTGCATGACCCGCTCCGGTAAAGTAGCTAACATAATGAATACCGCATAGTGGTTGAGTGCTTGGTGGATTTGGCATACATACGTTGTATGCTTTTCTTTGTATCAAGAAACTACCGATAGGAGTACTCAAGCCATTTTTGCCACTAGTTATAGCCCAGCTGCCGACTTTGACACCACCTTTTGTGTAAGCTTCCATGTGTTGTGTTGAAATATTGACATCAATATACTTATCCCAGTTTGCGACAACCACACGGTCTATCTGGGTCTGAAATACATCAACCTTCATTGGTATGGCCATGTTGACTTGCGCATCTGTCTGAAGTTTTGATGCAAGCTGACTCCCGAAAGCATACTTATCAATAATCAAGCCGTTTTTACCATCCTGAGTCACTACCTCTTTAGTTTCATTTTCCACCCTTATCTTTTTAGGTACTGAATATACATTGATCTCCTTGCCGATTGAGTCAAAATAAGGATACATTCTCTTGGTATCTATCAGCATCCTCCAATCTGCTTTATCGTTGTCCCTCGTAAACGTAACCCAAGATACAAGCACACTCTTTGTCGGCGAATATTTTTTATCATTGAAAGTAACTGTAACGCTTTTTGAAGTAATCTTATCCGCCTGATCCGCCAAAACCTTGGTTTTCTCGTCTAAAATAGTTGGGTTAGCTACATCGGTCTGTATTTTTAGAGGCTCAGCGTCAAACTGAGTCGTAACATTTAGGATTTGCTGCCTTAGCTCGGCTGTCTTCATTTTTCTTCCGAATACTGCCGGTGTTATCTGTACAGAACTTCCGCTGTTTGTAATCTGGGAGTCTTTTGCATCAACATTGATTTTAGTTTCAAGGTCTGCCAAATATTTATCAAGTTTAGCCCCATCAATGTTATAAACCAAATGTACATCATATTTTTTAAAAGAATATTTTTTTGAACCAACACTTATCTCATACTGTGAAAAAAATCTTTTTCCCCGGTTAATAAAATTGTTCAAAAGACTTTCATCACGACCATAGTCGTAGGCCGCGTTTAGAATTGTTTCCTTGTCGTAATTTATACCAAGATCGCCATATCCTGCTTCAAACTTCTGATTTTCTCCCTCAATCGTAAGCTGATAACTTGCAATTTTATTATCTATTAACTTCGCTGCATCTTCTTTTGTTTTCCCACCGACATCTATACCAAAAGTTGTTACCCCACTATAGATCTTCCCCTCATTATGAGTCTGGTATAAATACGAAACTACACCAAAAAGGAATATTGGCAAAAGAATCAAAATAGTAAGGGAGCCATGCCAAGAAAAGAGCCGTGTCTTTTTGAACTCGAGAAATTTAAATTTTTTCTTTTTTTCATTTTTCACAGCGCGTTTTAACGGCTCATTTTTTGGAGCATCTTTTTTAGACTCTTCTTTTTTAAGACTCACTGAACTTGCCTTGCTCTTAACAAAAGAAAAAGGATTTTTTCTTGTAATAGAGTCTACTCTGGCTGCTTTAGTTTCCTTCACCTCTCAAAATCCCTCCAAGTGTGCCCTTAACTTCTTTAATAATTGTTGTTTGATCATCATCAACCTCTTCATCAGTAAGTGTTCGTTGGCTAGACTGGTATACAAAACGTATCGAAACACTTTTCCTACCCTCAGGCAAACCTTTACCGCGATAAATATCGATAACCTCGGCCTTTGCCCTAATATCTGACTTTATTCCACCAATGATCTCATATATTTCTTCAACTGTCACCTTTTCTTTGATAACAAAGGTCAAATCTCTTTCCGATCCCGGAAATCTGGGAATACTTTGGAATTTATTTTGCCCAGTAAGCTCTGACAGCATATCCAAGTCAAGCTCAAAAAAACAGGCACCCTTTGATTTTACCTTAAAACGCTTTATGTCTGCATTATCTAAGATCACAAAATAACCAATTTCTTTTTGGCCAGCAAAAATCTTAGCATTAGTTGATTTGTCCTCTTTGTAAATAACATTTTTTATGCCAAGTTTGTTAAAAAGTATATCTGTTGTACCTTTTATATACCTAAAGCCAGTATCCTTTCCTCCGCCGTATATAAGTCCGCTTAGTTTCGTCTTTTCACTCTTTTTTGAATATACACTGGCTATTTCATACAGACCCTGCATTTTACCTGTCCTATAGTCTTGGTTCTTGGGAACAATATCAATCATGCTCCCCAGAAGATCAGCCCTCATATACTCCTGATCCTGGCTTAAAGGATTTGCAATCCTGACAAGATCGGCGCCTTCTCTGTAGAGAGCCGCTTTTTCCTTGCTCGTGAATGAATACGAATATATTTCGAAAAACCCGAGCGCTGTTAAAACCTCTCTTATCTTCTTTGAAGTCTCGACTTTCTCATTTTTCTCAAATAGTGGCAGCTTACCTTCCGGCAAGGTGCTTGGTATATTTTCATATCCATAAATGCGTGCAACTTCCTCAAGCAAATCTTCCTCAATTGAGATATCAAGCCGCCAATACGGAACCAAAAATTCAGCTTTCTCTTTATTTTTAGATAGAGTTTTAATACCCAAACTCTCCAGAATACTAGCTACTTTATCAGGGGAGATGTCTTCTCCAAGAAATGATTTTATTCGATCGAATCTTAAAGTAACTTTTATCTCCTCATCATTTTTTTCACCAATGTCTACCCTTCCGGAAAGAACCTCTCCATCCGCAACCTCAGTAAGCAAAAATGCCGCCCTATCAGCAGCCTGATTAGCCAACTCAAGCGGTAGACCCTTCTCAAACCTTGCAGAACTTTCTGATCTCAGAGCTAACCTAAAAGCAGTCTTTCTTACTGATATCGGATTAAAGTTTGCCGACTCAAGGACTATTGTCTTCGTCTCGGCTGTAACTTCACTATTTGCACCACCCATAACTCCGGCAACCGCTACCGCTTCCCTCGTATCAGCTATTACCAAGTCGCTTGTATTAAGTTCACGTACAACCCCATCTAGGGTTTTTATCTTTTCTCCCTTATTTGCTTTCCTTACAATGATTTTTCTGCCAGATATTTTGTCAGCATCAAATGCATGTAGAGGCTGCCCCATCTCAAGCATTACATAGTTTGTTACATCGACAACATTGTTTATTGGACGTACCCCTGAGGAAGACAGTCTGTCCTGCATCCATTTTGGCGAAGGCCCAATTTTTACATTTTTGATAACCCTAGCTACATACCGCCGACATAAATCTTTATCTCCTATCTCAACTGCCACCACATCCGATGTTTTTTCTCCTGTTTCTTTAATATTTATAGCCGGTGGCTTTAAGCTTTGCCCGGTTATCACTGAGACCTCACGTGCAATACCAAACATTGAAAGGCAATCACCGCGATTAGAGGTAAGCTCAGCCTCTAAAATTTTATCACTACCCATGCTTAAAGCATTAGACAAGCTGTCTCCGACATTGGAACGAGGGTCCAAAACCATAATCCCCGAGTGATCATCCGATATCCCAAGTTCTGCCTCACTGCACAACATGCCATGGCTTTTCACTCCGCGAAGTTCTGCCTCCTTAATCTCAAACTCACCGATTTGTGTCCCAATAAGCGCAACAGGAACTTTCTGCCCGACTTCTATATTCGGCGCTCCGCAAACTATCTGCAAAGTTTCTTTACCAACAAAAGTATTTGTTATTTGAAGCTTATCAGCATTCGGATGTTTTGTAATCTCCAGAATTTCACCAACAACAATACCCTCAAAATCCCCCGCCTTCGCTTGAAGAATTTCGTTTTCTGTCCCGGCCATAGTCAATTTATCAGACAATTCCTTTACCGAAATCTTCACATCAACATATTCTTTTAGCCAATTTAGTGGAATCCTCATTAGAACTGCTCCAGAAATCTTAAGTCATTATCAAAGAATAATCTCAAATCATCAGTCTCATATTTCAACATCGCTATGCGTTCGATACCTATGCCAAATGCAAATCCTTGATACTTTTTAGAATCAATACCAGAATTTTTCAAAACATTTGGATGGACCATACCGGCACCAAGTATTTCAAGCCAACCAGAATATTTACATGACCGGCACCCTTTACCTCCACATAGGCCGCAGGATACGTCTATCTCAACGGATGGCTCAGTAAATGGAAAGTGATGCGGTCTAAATCTTACTTTCCTATCTTTACCGAAAATTCCTTGTGCAAATGTGGTCAAAACACCTTTCAGATCAGAAAATGTTACCCGATCATCTACAAGCAGCCCCTCAAGCTGATGAAACATAGGAGTGTGAGTGACGTCGCTGTCTTTCCGATAAGTCCGTCCATACGCAATAATCCTAATTGGCGGTTTGTGCCTCTCCATATATCGGATCTGGGTATTTGAAGTATGAGGCCTTAAGTTAACCTCTTCACTTATATAAAATGTATCGGCAAAGTCTCTGGCGGGATGATCTTTCGGAATATTCAGCGCTTCAAAGCTGTACCAGTCGGCTTCTATTTCGGGTCCCTCGGCAATAGAAAAACCGAGCGATTTACCGATTTCAAAAAGTTCCTCATAAATTTGAGTAATTGGATGCTTATGCCCAAGTTCGAACTTTTTGCCGGGCTCAGTAAAGTCGACTTTCACTCCCTTTTCACCGCTGGAAAGTTCTCCTCCCCTATCTTTGATTGCGCTCTCAATCTCAGTTCTCAATCTATTTAGCTCGGCACCTTGAGCCCTCCTTTCGTCAGGGTTTAAATCCCCAAGAGACCTGAGAGCACTATAAATTTCGCTTTTTTTACCCAAATATTTCACTTTCAAACCAACCAAGTCGTCCTTCGACACGGCTTTTGAAAGATCTTCTTCAAATTGTTTTTTAATGCTTTGTATATCCATTACATTTTTCCCTTGAAAAACATATCAAATGATATGACACTCACCGCAAGAAGTGCTGCGTCCCACCAGTTTAGAAGCGCAGCTGCTCGAAGAATTAAAAGAACGGTGAAATATAGTGCTACAAGAGTTCCTTGGCGGAAAGCGTTCTTGAGATTTTTATACAAAACCTCGTTATTTGATATTCTCCTGCGCGCATAAAACCCGAATATTGTAGCCAGGCATATCAGGAGCAGAAAAAAGCTGATAAAAAACGAGCCATAGCTTATAGCTCCTGCTTCGGGAGAAGTAAAGTTAACCAGTCCCACCAAGACGAGAGATAGGACAAGCACTCCGAAAGTCATCCCGTTTATATACTTTTTCCAGGCCATAAAATCCTTTTCTTAAATTATCCTGGTACAATTATAAGCAATTTGAGGGGTTGCGACAATAAGAAATTGAGATATATCGGACCTCGTGCTAACATAAACAATATGGACACAAATCCCCCGTTTAAAGTGAAGGGAACAAAAACTGTTTATGAGAACGGTTTGCTTAGCGTTTCAAGCGATACAGTTGTTTACGAAAATGGGCCAGAAAAAGAATTTACGAAGGTTACCTTGAAACCGGGTTCATCGGCGCTAGCGATCAATGACTCCGGTGAAATCTACTTAACAAAAGAGTTCAGATACGCCATTAACGAAATTTCTGTGGAAGCCGTAAGCGGCGGAATTGATAAAAATGAGACTCCTCTTGAGGCTGCAAAAAGAGAGTTAGAGGAAGAAGCCGGACTTCTGGCAGATGAGTGGATTGATCTCGGTCTGGTGCATCCGTTCACCGCGGCAATACACTCACCAAACTATATGTTTTTGGCAAAAAATCTCATTGAAACCGAACAAAGGCTTGAAGACAGTGAGATAATAGAAATTATTAAAATTCCTCTCGAAGAAGCTGTCCAAATGGTCATGTCGGGCAAAATCAAACATGCTGCTACATGTACTCTAATCCTAAAGACCGAGAAATATCTCTCATCAAAAAAATAACAGACACATAACGAATCACAAGCAAGGGGGTTGCTTATGATTCAATACGAATCTGTTAAATAAAAAGTGCTTAAGTCATCTAAATTATACCACGGCGTAAGCATTTGTCAAAAATCAGTCCTCTTGCGGCTTGTCTATTTGAAGGATATCAGAGTCTATGGAGCTTCCGGTAATCTTTGTCACATCCTTATCGATTTTACCGAATTCTTTATAGGCTTTGTTATACATCCCGACCGTCGTGCCAAGATTTGATCCCACTTTTTGCATATATTCTTCGTAAGAGTTCAAATGGCTTCCCAACTTATGAATATTAGCAACGATATCCTTGATTGACTCCTCGATTGTAAGCGCACGCAACCCTTGTAAAACTGTCTGTAAATATGCAGCAAAAGATGTCGGAGAAACTATAATCACTTTCTTTTCTTTGAATGCGTACTCGATTAGATCACGGGTATTAACCTTCAAAGCTCCAACTTGATTAACTAGCAAATCATAGTAAATACCTTCCGAAGGGATAAACATAAAAGCAAAATCCATCGTTCCCTCTTTCGGTTTGATATATTTAGAAGTCTCATCGATCCTGTTCTTTAAATCCTGTTTGAAAAGTTTTTCTAGCTGGATTTTTCTCGTTTCGTCCTTTTCCTTCAAAATTTTGTTGTAATTTTCAAGTGAAAACTTGGAATCGATCGGGATAACTTTGTCTTTGATAAATATCACCGCATCAACAATATCGCCATCTTTGAAAGAATACTGCATTTGATACTGGTTCGGCTGGAATAGGTTTTTGAGTAAAGTTTCTAGATAATATTCGCCCAAAATACCTCTTTGTTTAGGATTTTTCAAAACATCCTCAAGCCCCTGAAGCTGTTCGGTGATCCCAACTATCTGGGTGTTTGTATTCTCTAATTTAGAAAGTTTCTCGGTCACATCCTGAATAATCTTCGTACTGGATTCAAACTGCTTATCCATTCTCTCGTGCAGTCTATCGAGCCCGTCATCTTTCTGGCCTAAAGATTCCATTTTTTTGTTAATAAAAACAGCTATCGCCACAAAACCGGCAACTATCAGCCCTGCTAAAATTAAAACAACATTCGTATCCATGCCTCAATAATAAGCTAATTGGCTGCTCTAAACAAGTATACAAAAGAAAGGACGGGCAGTCATAGACTGCCCGTCATGTGTACCTGATACGCTTATGCAACTCTTGGCATAAGGGCCTGATATTTTTTTATGACCTTATCAGATGCCTTGACTTCATTGATTTGAGATTCATACCTCCTTCTCGTCCATTTATTAGGACTCTCGACAAGGATGCTCCTAGTAACTAGCTGGCTCTTAACAAGTAGTCTCGTATCGGTCATGATGAATTGTTCGCCGATTTTATCCGCCTTACTAAAAACATAACCGGGCCTCTTGATATAAACGGAAACCTTTTGAGGAAATAGTTTACACAATTCATCAATTTTCGAGAGATCTTGCCTCTCTTTTTCTGCAGAGCTACAAGGACCAATGATAAAGTCCAAAGTTCGTAACTCCCCGCCTCCAAAAAGTTTTTCCCTAACTAACGGAAATACTCTTTCGAGAAAATCAGCATCCAGCTCTCTGATAGCTATAGTCATATGGGTAGTATCAGCCCAAACAGTACACTCCATGGCATTTAGTACTTCCGTACTGCTAGTTTGACGACTTTCCTTTTGTTTACCTAAGGTAAACCAACAATAGAAGTTAATAACGATGAATAAGATAGGTAGTGCAAGCAATAAAAATTTCACTTCAATCCACCTCATTTTCAAGTTGCGATGAGTAGGTATAAAAGAAGAAGGGGACCCCCCTTCTTTACTTACTGCTTAAGTATAAACCAATTAGCATATAGACACAAGCGGGCAATAAGGATGGAAAAAGAAAAAGGCCTCGCGCTTTTTAGCGCGAGGCCCCTATAGTCCAGAAAATGCCTTAGCTTATCACTGGACTTTCGAGTATTTCCTTCGACCTCTGTCTTCTGCGCCACTCTTCTGAGTAATAGTCATGGCGTTCTGTCTTGATTTCTCTCCCATCCCAAGTATAGATGGTGATGAACCTCTCATCCTCGAAGATGATATCCTCGCCTTGATAGTTCGTGAACAAGGCAAGGGTTTGCCCCGGCTCAAGTAAGGTAATAATCTCTGCTGAGCAAAGAGAACCCTTAGCCAGTATACTATCCTCCCGGAGTATCTCGCCGGTGCTTTCTCTCCTTATTATTGTTGGATAATAGTCACTCCCCAAGAAACCCTGACCGAAATTAACAAAAGCCGTCAGGCAGTTTGCGAACAAAAGACATCTGTCACTGTGATCTTCTTGGTCGGTAATTATCAGTCCATCTTCTTTCTTTACAACCGAAAACTTACCTTCCTTAAGAACAGGAACTTCTACGATACGTGACTTTCTAAGCCAGCCATCGTAGTGCTTTTTCGCACGTTGAGCAGATGCATAAAGAGCCCCATCATACAAAACTTCACCAATTCTGTTGATTGTCTTATATCCCATTTCTGTCGGGATATTTCCCTGAATCGGCACTGTTATATCATCATAGAAGTCTGCTTGGCACTCGTAGAGTGAATCTGGCTCTTTGATATGCTTCCAAAACGGTGACACGATGATATGCTTCATTACTCCTCGCTTTCAATGATTGATGAAAAGCCCGAATACTCTTGCGATAAATCCTTCTCCTGCTATTTTAGTTTTGGCATCAACACATTTCTTGCAAACATTGAACCAGGGGTTTTTGTATCTATCGGTGACTTCCTTTTGACCCTCCCCTTTGCAAAATCTGCAAACTACTTTTGCTTCAGTCATTTGGTCTCCTTTTTCAAAGAGCATCAACGAGAGTTGAAAATTAACGGTTAGTTATTTTACCATTTTATACTTGGTTTTTCAACCCTGTTCTCTTTTAAAACATCCAAAATTATGTTATTCTTAAGTCAAAATAGACAAAGAAGGAGATGAAAAATGAAGTGGCCAAATACCTTACTCTTGATACGTCATGATGTATCCAAATACAATATTTTGAAAGAAAAGAAAGCCGGTGATCCAACCTATCAGGAGTTTCTAAAAGCATTCGAGAAGGATCCATTTGATGACAAAACAAAAGAGTTGGCGCTCAAAGTCCAGAAGCTTTTCTCTCTCAACAATGGTGACCATAATACACCCCTCATTGAGGACGATATAGAGAAACGCGGAGAAAAGGTAGGAAAAGCGCTTAGAGAGAAACATAAACTCCCCGACATTATCTACGTTTCACCGTTTGAGAGAACCCTCCATACACTAGAAAGGATAACAAAAGGCTGGCCGGAACTCGAGAAAGTGAAAAGGTACGAGGACGAGAGAATCCGGGAGCAAGACCATGGCCTGACCCTTCTATACAATGACTGGAGAGTATTCCATGTGCTCCATCCTGAACAAATAGAACTTCAGAAACGTGAAGGTCAGTACTGGTACCGGTTTCCGCAGGGAGAAAACGTTCCTGATGTTCGGACAAGAAACCGCTCATGGCTTACAACTATCATCAGGGAGCATGCCGGTGAAAATATCCTTGTTGTGACCCACCATCTTAATATCCTGGCTGCTAGAGCTAATCTGGAGAGACTAAATGCTGAAGAGTTTATCCGAATTGACAAAGAAGAAAAACCAATCAACCTCGGAGTAACCACCTACAAGGGCAACCCCAACAAAGGAAAAGCCGGAAAACTTGAACTCGTATGCTATAACAAAAAGTACTACTAAGAAGAGAATAAATTGTTCTTTAAAATTTATTTGAAATTATTTGTTTCGGTTAAGATGTGATTTTTCATTTCGTAGCATCTGTCACAGACACCTTTCAACTCATCATGATGTGAGACAATAATAGCCGTTTTGCCTTTCAAATACTCCCCCAGAAAATCTATCACTTTCTTTTGGGTTAATACATCAAGATTAGAGGTCGGCTCATCAAGAAGAAGAATCTCTCTGTCTAGGATAATACCTCTTAAAAGATTTATCCGTTGCTTTTGTCCCGTTGAAAGCTTCACCCCCTTTTCGCCTACAACAGTATCTAACCCCTCTTTAAGACCTCTTATCCAGCTGAGCAAGTCAACCTTATCGAGAAGAACTTCAATCTCTTTATCACTCATATTCCGGTCAAGAGTAATGTTATCCCTTAAAGAAATGTTAAAGAGCTCTACTTCCTGAGATATTATTGAAATTTTTTCTTCAAAGAAACCTTCTTTCACCTTTTTATATGATACATTATCTACCAGCCTTTCACCCTGGTCCGGCTGGATAAAGTCGCTAAATAAATTCAGAAAGGTAGTCTTTCCTCCCCCCGACTTCCCCAAAATGCAAATCTTTTCACCTTTTTCTACATTGAATTGCGGAACTTCAATCTTCCGCGAATTTCCTGAGTATTTAAAAACAATGTTTTTGAAAATAACCTCACTCCAGGGTGTTGAGTCCTTACCCGCCCCTTTTCCCCGTTCTTTTAAGACAACAACTTTGTTTAGATTATCAAGATAGGCGCTCATTTCCATCATTATCTTTAAGACCTCTGATACTCTGTCGATCATTGACTTCATGACTAAATAAGCCGCTATGAAAAGTATGAGCACGCTTACAGAGATAAGGCCTTGCGAAACTTTAACTACTAGAAAACTTAAGGTGCCAATAAAGGCAAAGCCGTATAGGGCATGGAGGAAAAACCACCTGTTTGAATGAAAGTTTTGAATTTTCTGTATATATCTGTATGTCTCCCCTGTCTTTTTTTCTAGTCTGCTCTCTGCAAACTGGTGAACCCCTAGTTTTTTGACTGTTAAAATATTCGACATGAAGTCGGTATATGATTCAAGCAGAGAGGCTCTTTTAAGATTTAACTCGCTCGATATAGGAATCATTTTCTTGGATAAAAGAAGGCTCATAATGAAAAAAACTGCCAAAATCAAAACGTTCATGATGGCTATAAATAATGACTCCCGGGCAGTAAAGATAAAGAATAATGTAAGAGTCATGAATATTCTTCCAAATGTCCAAAAAAGGTTCAGTATTATCTCGGTTAAACCATCGGAAAACTTACCCATCAAGGATAGCGTATAGCCGGAGTGGTGTCTGATAAGCTTTTTGTAAGGCAGTTTGTCGAGCGCCTTAAAATACTTGAGTCTAATATGATGAGAAAACTTGGCCCCCACTGACTCACCATACCTTCTCATAACCCATTGCAGCACCAAAGAGATACAATAGAAAGAAATTAAAAAGGTAATCAAGTAGCCGGATCTAGAAGGAGTAAAATCTTTTTTTGTAAATTCTGAGAGTAGCACAGGAATCATAAAAACAAAAAAACTATCTATAAGAACCGTCAAAAAAACGAGCTTAAACCTGAGTTTGAACTGGTCCAGATTTTGGTAGATAAACTTTAGTATCTTCATTATTTAATGATAAGCCAATCGGCAACCCTAAACAAGTAAACAAAAAGGAAATAACCCGAGTACAGGACCCGGGTTATATTTTTTGCGGAAAGAATAAGCCTCAGAGAGGAAGGCTTAAGATGGAGGGATCGAAGCAACGAGCTCACAGTGATAACACTCTTTTTCAGGATCCCTTAGCCTCATAATAGCCGACCGAAATGGCTCAAGTTCCTCTTTCTTTTCTTCCCCACCTCTATCCGACCAGTGGTTAAAGATGGGCTCTGTTGTATCTCCCGCTTTGTTCTCTTCTGTAAGGGGGTGTTTAAGAACAAAGAGATCATTATAAATTCTTCCGAGCCAAAGGCTAACGTAAAAACCGTCTTTGACCGGTAAATCGAAAACAAACAGCCCTGCCTCTTGACCGAAATAAATCATTTCCTTATGAGAGACGGGATTACGAACAATATTCCCTTCAGGATCACAAATGATAATCTTACTACCATCGCTCTCTTTACAATAAACCATCTGCTCTACTCGGGCTACTTTTGAGCTAATCTCAATAATTTTCACCTTAGAGCTCCCTTACTTTCGCTTTTGATATTTATGGTACAAATAAAAAAATAAGGGTTTCCCCTCGCCTTTATTTCTCCTTAAGTATAAACATTTTTTTGAATAATTTCAATAGCTAGCATGAAAATCTGGTCGGGGTGAGAAGATTCGAACTTCCGACCTCAGCGTCCCGAACGCTGCGCGCTACCAACTGCGCCACACCCCGAAAAGACCAAGCAATTATACCTTAAAATTGGTGATTTTTGAAGAATTCTCTTTCTTCTTCGACTGTCGTTTCTTCTCCATGACCGGGATGAATATTTATTTTCTCATTTAGTTTCAGTAGTTTTTCCAGACTATCCCCCATATCTTCATCGCTTCCGCCTGGCAAATCTGTCCTCCCATGAGTATGCCTGAATAATGTATCGCCTGAAAATAAATCTGTGCCGATTAAATATGAAACACTTCCGATCGTATGCCCAGGCGTTTCTAAAACCTGTATTCTTTGCCCGCCAAAATCCAAAACTTGACCATCTTTCACGGTAATATCCACTTTCGTTTTTGGAGTCTGGACACCAATTTGAGCGTTCATGCCGGAAATATCGGCATCCTTCTCGCCGATAACTACCTTGAAACCATATTTGTCTTTTAGCTCATTAACCGCCATCACATGATCGTAGTGCCCATGCGTCAGAAGGACGTATTTATAGTCTACTTTCCCCAGCTTTCCAATTTCTTCAATAATTTTTTCCGCTTCATCCCCCGGATCAACAACGGCGAGTTCAATGCCAGAAACAAACAAGTAGCAATTTACCTCTATCGGTCCGACTACTATTCTTTTTATATCCATTTGATTAAGACCCTTCTCCGGCGTCTTTGAGCTCTTCTTTGCGGCATTTTTTCTTTCAAATGCTCCGGCCACATTTCCTTCAGCCACTTTTTCTGTAGTGCCAGCTCCTTGGTAAATCCTCGCGCCTTCATTTCCTTAGTAACGATTCCTCCTTGATGAGGATTGGGAAACTTCTGGTCAAGCGGAGAGCTAAATCCATGGGCATAATGGCACATTTCATGGGCAATAGTCGCCGTCACCACATACTCAGGGATATTTTCATCCTTGAAAAGTCCATTGATAGTGATGATAGTCTTGCGATTTTTGTTGAGTAAATCCAGATGGGTCTTTGTTTCCTGCTTTATCGAACCCAAACGCTGCCTAGCCTTTCGGCCAAACTTAATAACCACATCATTATGCTGTGGAATATCGCTAAAATGACCGTCCCAGAGTTCATCTAGTTTTTGAAAAAGCCAGTTATCATCTCGCATATACTGATTATATCAGATAACTATTATTTATTTCTTACAGAGCTTATCTTCTTGAAAAATTTCTCGGGTGATTTAAAGAAACCCTTTTCAAACAAATCATCAATATACTTCTCAGTGCCATCATAACTATCTTGCCACCAGTCATAATTCAAGAAACTAAATTTTTCACTGTTTAGAATAAGATCTACAACTCTTTCTTTCTCCCGCTGCAAAATTCCATACTTCAAAATATCAGTCTCAATCATTAAATGGCAAATTTCATGTATTACTATTTTTATAAGTGGTTTTCTTATAAAACAAATATTAATTATTATTTTATTGGGTAAAGAGTAAGATCCCCCCATTCCATATTTTGTTAAAATAACTTCAAAATCGGTAGAAATTGTGTTACCAAAAGTTCTTTTAAGTCCCCCTATATACGCTTCTTCAATCGCCAAATACTGCCCATAGAGTTCTTTGGATACCTCTACATATTTATTATCTTTGTACTCTTTGCCAACTAGACGCACAATCTCCTTATCCGAGGTTTCTCTCCCAAAATTTTCAGGAATCATTGGTCTATAACCGTGTTGGTTATACCAATCCATTTTAGCTAGAGTATTTCGAATTCTCTCGACTTCTAGTTCTTTACTATATTTTATCTTTAGAGACACTCTTACTCCAAACAGGCTTTTGAGAAACCAACAAAGAGAGGATGAGGATAATCTGGACGAGACTTGTATTCCGGATGGAATTGTGAGGCTACAAAGAATTTATGTTCAGGAATTTCAACTATTTCAACCAGGTGATGGTCAGGAGAAAGTCCTGCAAGCATCATCCCTGCTTCAGTGAACTCTTCGCGATAATCATTGTTAAATTCATATCTATGCCTGTGTCTTTCCGATATTTTATCTGCTCCATACAGTTTGTATGACTTTGATTTTTTATCTAAAATACAAGGATACGCCCCAAGCCTCATTGTTGCACCATAGTTATCCTCTGCCATATTTTTCCTTTGTTCCGGCATGATGTGTATTACTTGTTTCTTTGAGTTCTGGTCAAACTCACCGCTAGTTGCCGATGGCCAAGCCAAGACATTTCGTGCAAACTCGATAACCGCTATCTGCATACCCAGGCAAAGTCCAAGATATGGAATATTGTTTTCGCGAGCATATTTTGCCGCTATTATCTTCCCTTCAGTTCCGCGATCGCCAAATCCTCCGGGAATGACTATCCCGCAAAGACCATCCAAGATTTTCGTGCCTGTTTTCTCTATTTCTTCACTATCAATCCAGACGATTTTGACATTTTTCTGATTTGCCCAGAAAGCAGCTTTTAGGGCTTCGGTCACACTTTTATATGTATCTTCATTTGAAAGATATTTTGCAATTAAACCAACCTTTATTGTCTCTTTTGAATTTTTGATATTCTGCTGCATTTTTTCCCAGCCATTTTTCTTTGGCCTTAAACTCCTAAGTCCTAAATTCTTAGAAATATAGTCTCCCAAACCTGATTTTTCGAGGTTCGACGGAACATCATATACTCTTTTTACAAACGGAAGCGGTACTACTGCCTCAGGGTTAACATCGGCTGAAAGTGCGATTTTTTTGAGATGGCCTTTCTCAATCGCTCGATCATGGCGAACACCAATAATATCGGGGTGAATTCCAAGTGCCAAAAGTTCACGCACGCTCGACTGAGCCGGCTTAGTTTTCATTTCTTTTGAAGCCTCAAGGTAAGGTATGTAGACAAGGTGGGCATACATAACATTTTCCTCGCCAACTTTTCTCTTCAACTGACGGATCGCTTCTATGAAATGCACTGCCTCCATATCTCCTATCGTTCCGCCGACCTCTGCAATATGGATATCAAAACCCTTTGATGCCTCCATCACAAAGTCCTGAATTTTTTCCGTCAGGTGAGGGATAACCTGCACAGTTTTTCCCAGATATTTACCTTTTCTCTCATCATCAAAAACAGCAGAGTAAATCTGCCCGCTCATTATAGAGCTTCTTTTGGTTAAGCTTTGATTTGTAAATCTTTCATAATGGCCAAGATCAAGGTCAGTTTCAGCGCCATCATCAGTTACAAAGACCTCGCCATGTTCGTTTGGATTTAGAGTACCGGCATCAAAGTTGAGATAAGGATCAAGCTTTTGAATATTAACGCTAAAGCCACGGTTTTTTAAAATATTTCCAACCGAAGCTGCAAATATACCCTTGCCAATACCTGACAAAACACCACCCGTAACAAATATAAACTTGGTTTGTTTCTTTCTGAGCACAAAACCCCCGCATTAAAAATAAAATCCGTCTCTTCTTTTTCGAAAATATTTTACTCCTTCAAAAAACTTTTGGCAATAGAAAAGTTTTTTAGGTAGAAAAAGAGCCCGCTTTTACGCGGGCTCTTTGTGACATTTTTATGTCATGGAACCTTTAGGAACATTCCGATCGTTACCGGAGTGGACGTTTTGTCCATTTCGCTCAGATGTTTAAGGTCTCTGAGGAAATCGTCCTCGGCCACTCTTGTCGGCCCTCGATAGAACTCATCTCTGCCATATAGCCTTATTGCTTCTACCCCCTCATCGAGCGTGAAGTAGTTTCTCCCGAAGTCCTCACCACAGTTGTCACAGTGACAACGAATGGTATAAGAACCCTGCTCTTCGAGATAGTAGTCGGCAACTACTGTTTTGAAATGACAGATGGGGCAAACCGCCAGATCTTCTATCTTTGATTGTCCAATATCAACTGTCATGATGGCAACCTCCTAATGTACATTGATCTTTGCTTTTATTAGGTGGTTTTCTAAGAATACCTCTGTAGATGTTTGGTAGAAGATTAGAAATCTATTGGCAAGATCTGGTCTCTATGAAGCGCTGAGATCATCTTGTCAGATTCTTCTTCCATGGTCTTTTTCGCCATTTGATTGAACGTTTTCGCGAGGTCTTCGCGGCCCTTGTTTGCATTCCTTATTAGCCCCACCATCACATCCCGATGCATACATTCAACTCGAAAGCCAAAACAGTTTGGGCACCTAACGGCTACTTTCCATCCGTTTTCGTTTAGCTGTGTCCTTTCTACGGGATATACCAGATTCGATCCGCAAAAGAGACATGTTTGGTACTCGTTTATTTGCTCCGAAAATTTCTCCATAAGAACCTCCTAATAATTCTGCTTTTGACTTACTAGGGGGTTAACAGGGACAGTTGAGTTGATAAAGGCAATAGAGAGTTTGTAAGGGCATTGTTTGACAAAGTTCCCGCTTTTTGCGATATGTATATTATACCATAAGTGTCAATAGTTTGCAAAATTTACCCTTAAGAAAAGCAAAAAACCTGCAGGCTTTTTGCTTTTACAAAAAACTGTCAGGCTTATTTGGAGGAATGAAGACCTCTCGCTCTTTCAAGGTCCTTTATCCAACCTTCATTAACATTCTTCTTTGTGCTTGAGGGAGGAGTAAAGTCATCAGGCAAGATGTAGTCTTTTTGCAAAGCCGTAATGAACTTTTCGACCTCCTCTTCCATATGCTTTTTCTGCATATGGTCCAGATCCTTCATGATTCGTTCGCGCCCCGCCCTAGCACTCGCAAGTAACTTTCGTACCGTTTCACGACCGACTATCACTGTTCTTTGGTTCCAACAGTTTGGACAAAGTAAGCGAACTTTCCACTCAGTATCATTTATCTGGTATCTTTCAACCGAATAAACAAAATCAGATTCGCAATCCGGCATGGGACAAACATGATAATCATCAGATTTCTTTTTTACCACCTCTTCAACATTTTGGATCTCATGATCAATGATTTGGTCTATTTTATCGGTATCATGTTTTTCTTCATTCTTTCTCCCGCGCCTAAAAAACATGATTCCTCCTCTCACTAAAGATTTAAGGTACAAAAAACAAAAAGCTTCTTAAAAAGAAACCCCTCGCAAATTCATTATAACATAAAAACATTTTTTTTCAAGACCTAGATACTCTTCACCATATATTCACCTTTTAGCCCATATCCAAACTTTCTATAATAGTCACGAACACCAACTCCCGAGATTACGGCAATTTTTTTATAACCATCTTTCCTGGCGATATCCTCTGCTTCTGAAATTAACTTCTTACCTAAACCTTTATGTTGAGTATCTCCGCTTTTGCCGATTTTAATCTGCTGGCCATAAGTATGGAGTTCACGAATCAGTGCGCAATCTTTTATTTCTGAAATGAAAGTATCTTTTGTCAGCCGAAGTCTTAGAAGTGAATACAAAACCACCCTATCCTCCGACTCGTAACTAAGAAATACCTCTTTCCCACCGCTCGCTTCATATTCTTCTTTAAATAATTTAATGCCAAAGGCTGTCACTCTATTGCTTACCTCCCGGCAACGGATGCACTTGCATTTTTCACCCTCTTTCTCCAGCCTTCTTTGCACATTTTGACGCATGTTTGAAACTTTGCTCCCCGCCTCAATATCCGATGAAGGAATATCACGGATTAGTCGCATTATCCGAACGTAATATGGAACTACCTTTTTAATTTCACAAATTAAATCCTCCAGCTCTTTGTCAGAGTATGGTTTGTATTCGCCGGCTTTCCACATATCGTAAAGCTCTGAACCCTTTGTCACCACACAAGGATAGATTTTTATATAATCGGGCTGAAATCTCGGATCGGTAAAGATGATTTTAAACATTTCTATGTCCTTTTCAAGGTTAGAGCCGGGCAGATTTGGCATCATGTGGTAGCAGATTTTAAATCCCGCATCTTTAAGAAGTTTTGTCGCCCGAGCAGTTGAGGCAACATCATGCCCACGTTTATTGAATTTTAGGACATCATCAAACACGCTCTGCACACCAAGCTCTACTCTCGTTGCCCCCAGGTATCTAAACCACTCAACTTCTTCTTTTGTGATGTAGTCAGGGCGAGTTTCAAGAGTCAGCCCGACACAGCGGTTCTTTGCCGTTTCATTTTTATTTTTTGCATCGTCTAGATCCTTGTCCACAGAATTATTTAGCGCATCGAAGCATCTTTTTATATACTCTTGCTGGTAATCTTTTGGTAACGCTGAAAATGTCCCGCCAATCACAATTAACTCAACCTTGTCAGTCGGATGGCCCTCGATTTCCAGGGAGTTTAGTCTTGCCCGCACCTGTTTGTACGGATCATAGTCACACAGTATTGCCCGCATTACCGCAGGCTCCGAAGATAGATAGCTCTTCGGAACGTCAACTTGCGTCGGGCAGTACAGGCACTCCCCCGGACACGGCCATGGTTTGGTGAGAACCGTAATCACGGCAACTCCGGAAAGCGAGCGCATTTTTTTGGTCACTAAAAGATTTTCCAAACCCTTGTCTGGATCTATCTTCCCCGCTTTCACCATTGCCCGATAAGTTTTTCTAAGTATAATGTTTGAAGGGAAAGCGGATAGGTTCTGCCCTCTTAAAGTGTCTTTTATCAAGATTAAAAGAGTTTCTTCGTCAGAAACTTGCCCATCCCTCGCTTTTAAAATAATTTTCTCTAAAGCTTTGTCCATGAATAAAAAAAATCCAATTAAATCCGCCGATAAGACCAAAGCTGATTATAACAAAATATCAGCCCAGTTTGCTAGTACCAGGCACTATGAGTGGCCTGAAATGAAGAAATTCATGGAATATATGAAAGACGGTTGGAGCGTTTTAGATCTCGGCTGTGGTAATGGCCGGCTTATAAACTCATTGGCGGAGAAAAAAGTTGATTACCTTGGCATCGATAGTTCGGATAGACTAGTTAAAATCGCCCGTGAAAAATTTCCAAAAAATAAGTTCGAGATGATGAATATGGAAAGCCTGAGTTTGCCCGACGACAAATTCGATGCGGTTTTTTCTATCGCTTCACTTCATCATTTGCCAAATAGAAAATTACGACTAGAGGCATTATCAGAAGCAAATCGCGTCCTTAAAGAAAACGGCCATCTTTTCATCACAGTCTGGAACCTCTGGCAGCCAAAATATAGAAAATACATTTGGAAAAATCTGTCTAACATGGTCTTTAAGAGATCGAAAACACATTTCGGAGACACTTTTATCCCTTGGAAGGATTCGGCCCGGAATGTTCTAGCCGAAAGATATTATTTCGCCTACACATTGAATGGACTTAAAAAAGATTTGAAAGTCTCTGATTTTGAAATTTTAGAAATTGCGCACAGCAAATGGAACATCTACGCCATTTGTAAAAAGGTTGAATCTTAAGCATTTATATTGTAAAATATACTTCGGATTTCTACCAAACTTCTACCTAAGGAAAGGCAGCGCACATGAAAGATCTTTCGGGATTCCACATATGCGAATATACCAAGTTCGAAAGGGAGTTTAGCGAACCTTTTGGGAAAGACCTGGAAAGAGCATTCATACTTTTCCAGGACCTCTACCCCATGGATGTCTGTGTCATCAGCATCTATCGTGAAGCCGTGAAGCAGAACAAAGTCTCTGAAGTCCTTGATGAACTGGATAATCTGGCTCATGGTGAAGAATACAACTTCGCCGACCTCTATCCGCCAACATTCTCCTCGGCTTGTTTTGGTGAGAAGCTGGAGACACCATACCAGTTGGTCAAACGAAAAGTATGTGATGGTGTCCTGTCCCTCCAAACTGTTGCCTGAAATTTATGGAGAGGTTAAAAAATCAATAGGGCCGAAAAAGAGCCGATCTTTTTCGGCCCTTTTTCTATGCTCGTGATTTTATAACTAGGTTACTCCGCAGGTATAGAAGTATCTATACCGGCACCGCTGGTAGATTGCAATGCTTGGATTTGTTCAGGGGTTAGACCTTCTGAGGCAGCACCAGAAGTAGCACTGCTGTTGAGAAAACTATTATATGCGTCTGCAGGATTTGTCATTTCTTTAACCGGCGATGGTTCTGTAATATTAACCTTACCATAGGAAAATGTTGTTTCTGTAACCGTATCCGCTGACTCACTTCTCACTTTTCTTAAAGCATAGTTTTTTGTATCAAACCACATGTACTCAGTTGTTTCTTTGTTATTTGGGTCTATGACTTGATATTTTAAACAAGTCAAGTTTCCGCAAGCCTCTTTTCCAATTTTTTTATAGGTAGTTTTGTCAGCACTGTCATTAACCGACTTTTCAAACTCAGCCTTCCAGTCCGTTTTTTCGACCCCCGAGGCATCCTTTGTATCAACAGTTGTTTTCCACCATTTGTTATCAGAGTAATCTTTCATGTAAGTCGTATTACCAATAGAAATATAATCAGACTCTTCTTTCCCAGCCACTGAAGATTTAATGTGGCTCTTATCACTCCCCTGGATCTCTATAGTACTCTCTGTTATTTTACCGTTTATTGTCGTCACAGATTTGGCCGACATATTATCAAGCCCCTTAAAACTGTCAGTAAATCTGCAAAGATCTTTGTCATTTAGTTTGCAGTTTGTACTAAGAACTTGTCCGCTCAAACCCTTAGCTGGAAATATACTATCTTTAAGGAAGAAAAAACCAACTAAACCTAGTATCGCTACCAAAACTACTACAATGATAATGATAAGCGATGCCTTTGATTTTTTAGCTGCTGCCGTTTGATTTTGCGCCGGTTGCGACTGAACCTGCTCTGCGCCTTGTTGTTCGTTTTCTTGTGCCATTTTACCCTCCGAGTAATTATTATTTAGTCTAATAATAACCATTATAAAAAATATTTGCAATTTAATTACAAAAGAAAAACAGTCCTAGAGTTCTTTGACTTTTATAATGTTGGTCCCGCCTTCGACCCCAACCTCTTCACCGGAAACTATAATTATCTTGTCACCCTTTTTAACTAATCCCAAAGATTTGGCTATTTCGGTAGACTTTAAGCTCATTTCTCTCACGGTTTTATAATTTAGAACAAACGGAATAACGCCCCAGACAAGCTCCAACTCTCGCGCTGTCTTTAGGGTGTGGGTTACGGATATAATATGACAATGCGGACGGAACCTTGCAACATTTCTGGTAGTTTTCCCTCTTGCTGTAGCATTGATGATAACTTTTGCTTTAAGTTCTGCTGCAAGTTTGCAGGCACTCTTTCCTATCGCTTCAGATGTAGAGTTAATGCTTTTGATCGCATCTTCACCAATTATTTTATGCGTGTCATTTGACCATCTTTCGGCGTGCAAGGCAATCTTTCTCATTGCTTTCACTGCATTCACCGGATACTTGCCAACCGCCGTTTCGTCAGACAACATCACCGCATCGGCGCCGTCTAAAATAGCATTTGCAATATCTGAGGTTTCCGCTCTTGTGGAAATAGGATTTCGGATCATGGAGTCAAGCATTTGAGTCGCCACAATCACCGGCTTACCGCAGGAGTTGCACTTTTTGATAATATCTTTTTGGTGCAGCGGCACATCGGCGAGAGACACCTCTATGCCAAGATCGCCTCTTGCAACCATGATAGCGTCTGACGCTTCGATGATCTCGTCAATGTTGGCAATCGCTTCATGCCTTTCAATTTTTGCGATGATTTTTGTTTTTTTACCGGCTTGGGTAATTATCTTCCTCAAATCCTTTATATCATCTTCAGATTTTACAAAAGAAAGTGCTATATAGTCGACGTCATTTTTGAGGCCATAGGCCACGTCCCGCTTATCTTTTTCGGATAATGCAGGTAGAGAAATGCTTGATGTCGGCAGGTTGATACCTTTTTTGGAGGTCAAAACTCCGCCGGTTACAACTTTGCACTTAATGTTTTTAGCAGTTTTCGAGAGAACTTTCAGCTCCATTTTTCCGTCAGCCAAAAGAACCCTGTCACCAGCGCTAACATCTCCGACAATACCTTTGTACTGAACCGGCACTTCACCATCTTTTGGCTCGTCGACTGTCAAGGTAATTTCTTTTCCAACCTTTAGCTGAACCCCTTCGCTTGGCAAGATACCAACACGTATCTTTGGTCCCTGCAAATCCTGCAATATCGCAACCGGTATCTTTCGTCTTTTCTCTATCTCCCGCAGATACTTAATTCTGTTTTCTTTCTCTTCTTCTGTTGCATGCGAAAAGTTGATCCGGAACACATTTGCTCCCGCATCAATAAGTTTTTCCATAATTTTTGGGTCATCAGATGATGGCCCAAGTGTTGCTATAATTTTAGTCTTCTTCACAAGAAGAGATTATACTCCAAATTTCTTGTGATTGCAATAAAATTTTAAGTTGGGTTTCCTGTCACAAAAGTTGACTAAAAGGATATTTATGGCGATAATGTAACCACATTTCCTATACTAAAAATCCGTAAGGAGTGAGAACATTGAGTAAATCAAATCAGATAGATTCAAACAGAACACTACTGATAGAAAAGCTCCGGAAAGCGCCGCTGAAAACAATCATAGATGGCATGAAGGCTTGCCCCGCATGCCATGCAACCGGAGAGAAAAACGGCAAAGACTGCCCCTGCTGTCATGGAGAAATGATATTTCCCGGATATGCGCTTTTTCGGACAGAGCTTGGGAACTGGGACGATCCCGAAGAAGCAGCAATGATGGCAGAAATTGCAATCGAGTGTCTCAAATATTAGCGAGGAGTGATAACAATGATTATCCAATTACCCGCAAAGGTTCACATCAGGAAAGTCAAAGGAGTTGATGAGGGAGAGGACAGTTACCTACTCGAGGCTGAGATCGACATCATAGATACTGACATTATCAGCCAAGTGATGGAGGCTCTGGCCAAAGCCGCTCCTTTCGACCCCGAAAATGACTTCTACCCGACGAAGTTCGGCACCCCGGGCTACACAATCACCTTTACTGAAAAAGGTGAAGAAAAGCGGCTAAGCATCGAGGGCGACATCATCTGCTACGATTCCGAGGAAGATGAATACGGACTCTTACCAGAGGGTGAGTTCCTCATGATAAATCTCCTGGATCCTCTTTTCGAGAGAGTAGAAACCACTAAAACGAATATCCTCGATATTTACCTGGAGATAGTTGAAGAAACCATGAGGTAATCATAGCGGCAGGAAAAACCGTGAATAAAAGCGGCTCCTTTGAGCCGCTTTTTTCTTTGCTATTTATTTAAGTTAGTCGTCTTCTCCACTACGTGATCCACCAGAATTTGTAGTAGATTGGCTTTGAGTGGGCTGAATTTTTGAGCTATCGGCTTGAGCGCCCACATCACCGATGTAGTATGAATCAAGGAGGCCGGTTGCATAACTTGAATGAGACTTCGGATTAGACTTATCCTTTGTGTTAAAAGCATTCGTCCCGTCAGCCCCACAGTAAGAAGTTATACCACTCCCTCCTCCAGGATGCATCATACAGTACGATGTTAAATTATAAACTTTGTTGTCTATAATCATCCAGCAATCACTTTGTGAATTATGTTTTGATATTTCTACCAAGGTCAGTGTTTGAGCAGGACTTGCCGAAGTCGCGGGCTGTGAGGCAGAAGAGTTTTGGCTTTTCGCGGCTGAGTTTTTTGCCTGAGGAGGTTGGACAAAGTAAAGAACACCCAAAACAGCCAATGCGCCAAACCAAAGAATACTCGCGCCTATCTGCCAAACTTTCTTATTTTTAATCCACTGCTGCCTTTTTATCGCCATGAATGTCCCACACAATGAATGGATAAAAAATAGCGGAGCAAAGACAAGCGGAAGAAAAATGTTATGCAAATAAGTGGATAAATCTGGAGTTATGTGATGAGTGATATAAGGCTTATACGCCAGAAATCCGAAAAGCATAGTCAGGCCGGTTGCGCCGACAAGTAGCCATGCCGTTATTCGAAGTGTTTTATAGATATATCTCATTTGATGATTTTACAAATTCGCAGATGAATAATCAAGCCACTCAAACAGGCTGATCAAAAATCTCGCGCCTTATTGCTTCAAGGATTGAGCTTTCTTTTTCTTTTCTTACACTCCATTTTTTCATTTCTACCGAAGCAAGAAAGATAAGCCCGGCGAAGATTATTGTTATCCAATTTGCCGGCTCAATAGCTGCAGTTCTAGAAAATGGCTGTACCCATGGATTATAGATAATGTTCATAAGCAAAAATATTGAAATTCCAATAGCTCCGATAAGTTTCTTGTTGCCCCAGAAAAGTTTCGCTATACCGGCCTCAAACGACCGCGACTCTATAGAGTTAAATACCTGGCATATAACAAGCGTGGCATAGGTCGCCGCTGTTGCCTGGAAAAGAAGCGGTCCCTCGTGCATCGCCTCACCCCAGTGCCAACCGCCCCGCATCATTACTGAAAGAAAAACGATAAATCCGAGTGCTCCGCCGACTATCCCGACTCTAAAAAGCGCTTTAAAAACATTCCAATCCAGAAGTTTGCCTCTAGGATCTCTCGGTCTTTTTTTCATTACGCCTTTTTCTGATGGATCAACTGCTAAAGCGAGGGAAGGAAAGACATCAGTGCAAAGATCTATCAAAAGTATCTGGATGGCGAACATCGGCATCATCCCAAAAAGCGACCCTATAAAAACCACGAAGAATTCGGTCGCGTTTGAAGAAAAAATATAATAAACGAATTTCTTGGTATTGTCGTACACGGTCCTTCCTTCATGGATAGCCGAAACAATGCTTGCAAAACTGTCATTTAGAAGCACCATTTCTGAAGCTTCTTTCGAAACGTCCGTCCCCGTGATACCCATTGCTACACCGATATGGGCGCTCTTTAAAGCTGGGGCATCATTTACGCCATCACCTGTCACTGCTACGATATAGTCATAATTTTTGAGCACTGTGACAATCCGCATTTTATCTTCCGGCGTAGTGCGGGCAAATATTACCCCATCATACCCTTCTTTGCCAAAGTTAAGGATCTTGCCGAGATCAAAATCGTCCATGATTTTTAGATCATCACCAGTTATAACACACGGATTTTCGGCTAGTCCTATCTTTTTGCCTATCGCACCCGCCGTGATACCATAGTCTCCCGTCACCATGAAGATCTTAATTCCCGCATCTTCGCATTTTTTTATAGATGGCGCCACGTCAACTCTAGGTGGATCGATAATCCCGACAAGGCCCAAAAAGGTCAGCTCGCTTTCTGTTTCTTTCTGAGAATACTTTTCTTTTTTTCCTATTGTTTTCGTAGCGATAGCTATAACCCTAAGAGCATCAGAGGCAAACATGTCGTTTTGGGTTTTGAGAGCTTCTATATGTTCTTTTGTAATTTTAAGCGCTCTGCCTTTTTCCCTAATCTTTGAGCATTTGGCAAGGACATCAAGCGGTGCGCCTTTTGTGTAAATAATATTTTCGTTTCCACCATCGACCACAACACTCATCATCCTCCGGTTTGAGTCAAATGAGATCTCATATACTCTCGGGAATGTTTCGGCTAGTTTTCCTTTTTCAAAACCGGCTTTCTTCCCCATGACAAGTAGAGCCGCTTCCATTTGGTCTCCAATTATTTTAGAAGCATCCCCACCCTCTCCAAAATTAATGTCGGCATTGTTACAAAGCACTGCTCCTTTAAAAAGTTCTTCATACTTGCTTACAAGGACAGTCCTTGCCTTCGCATTTTGCAAGGACTGTCCTTGTAGAAAATCCCCCTTAGCACTATATCCAACGCCGCTTACATGCACATGGCTGCCACCGGTATAAAGTTCTTTTACAGTCATCTCGTTTTTTGTTAGAGTACCTGTTTTATCAGTAACGATAACAGAAACTGCACCAAGAGTTTCTACCGAGGAAAGCTTTCTGATCACGGCTTTTTTCTTTGCCACCCGCTGCACCCCGATAGCAAGCGCGATAGACACAGTCGCCACCAAACCCTCGGGCACCATGGCGCTTGAAACACCTATGGAAAACTGAAATGCGGTAAAAAAATGAAAATTGGCTCGATTAGTAAAGTAAAATATCGCAAACATAAATGGCAAAATAACAGCTACAAGCTTAGTTACTTTTTTGCCCATTATATCTATTTCTTTTTGAAGTGGGCTTTGTTCTCTCTTAACTTCTGACGTCAGATGAGCAATCTTACCAAACTCCGTATTCATTCCCGTCGCAAAAATAATGCCTTCACAAGATCCGTCCGTCACCTGCATACCGGTAAAAAGACAGTTATCAATGTCAGTCAATCCAACATCTTTCTCGTTCTTTACATCACCGGCAAACTTTTCCTGCGATATCGACTCACCGGTCAAGACAAAGTCATTGGTCTTTAAGTTGTATGCCTTGGTTAGCCGTAGATCTGCCGGCACAGTATCCCCGGCCTGTAAAATCACGACGTCGCCCGAAACAATATCCGAGACATTGACACGAATGTTTTTCCCGCTTCGCCGAACGGTCGTTTCCTTCGGTACAATTTTTTGAAGCGCCTCGATAGTTTTTTCCGCCTTGTACTCCTGAAAAAATCCAACAATGGCATTTAGAAAAACTATGAGGAATAGAATGATCGCATCGCGACTATTCCCGAGAAATAGGCTCAAGAAACCGGCAAAAATAAGTATGAGAGCAAAAAGGTTTGTGAACTGTTCAATAAAATCAAAAAGTATAGGTCTATGCCTGACCCTCTTTATTTCATTTCGCCCAAACTCAGCCAACCTCTTTTGGACTTCATGTATCTCAAGTCCGTTTTCAGAAGTTTTGAGTTCTACAAAAACATCTTTTAAAGGAATTTTATATGCTTCCAAAGATAAACCCTCCGATTTTTACCATAATAGCAAAGATATAAGGATTTATAAATAGAATTAGGGCGGCACTTGCGTGCCGCCCGATATAAGAGACTTTCTTTTTGAGATTGCATCACAGGTTGACCAGCATCCTCCTTTTGGAAGGTAGCTTCTAGAAAACCTTCAGTTTACCCCCGAGTTGCCCATGAACCACTCTTCAGCACTGAAACCAAAAACAACATTTGGAGCGATCATTTCTATTTTTTCAAATCCCTCCTGAAGTTCCTCTGTCAAAACACATCGAAACTTCACTCTCGGAGAGATGAAACATTTACCGGAAAGCTCAAAATGATTTCCGAGCATCCATCCGGTACATTCAACTTCTCTCTCGCTGACACTGCCGTCGTCTTCTGTGATGATAAGATGTATCAGCCCCTCAATGGGAAGACTGTATTTAGTACTTTTACCATCTAGATTGCCTAATGTTTTTGAGTCTTTTCTATCCACCCGAAAGTCGAAACTTGCCACGCTGAAGTCCATAGACACCTCCTCTTCAAAGTACGCTTTACAAGTTATCTACATTCTAATATAGATATGAGACACGGTCAAAAGTGTTTTCTATTTTGACAAAGTAAAAGGCGCCGACTTTTGTCGGCGCCCTAGAGTTTACAGGTGCTAAGTTCTTCTTGGATCCTATTGGAATGAGTGGCAAGCCACTCGAGGACTCCATTGAAGATACTCTTGTGATACATTTCTTGGTAAAACCGGGTTATATAACTACAGGTAGCTACCCAAGAAAACAGGCAGCCTACATTCAAGAGTATCTCCGCAAGAACGACATTCCCAAAGAGAAGGCTATTAACTGAAAAAAGATATAGAACGAACTTTATCCTCCCCCAGAAAACTGCCCTAGGCACCACCGGCCTTCTCGATATAATAACAATCGCGAAGAACAACAAGAATATTACCTCAGGTGCTATTATCTTTATACTCGCAGAGCTCCAAAAAGAAGGATTTCTGTAATATAGAAAGATAGCAACCGAAAGAAGCAACATTCTGTCTGCTATAGGGTCTGCCCACTTACCAAATACCGTCTCCCGACCTTGGGTTCTGGCTATTACCCCGTCAAACAGATCAGTCAGAGATAAGAGGAGCGCAGCCGGGAAAAAGACGATAGCGCTAATACTGTGGAAATATATTAGCACTAAAGAACCCAAAGCCCTTATAACAGTTAACGCATTCGGGCTTGGAAATGATCTTGGCATTTTCGAACCCCAAAAAGTGTCGCGGGAGTGAAGCTCGTTATAAGTCAGATCTTTAGTAACTGTCTGGTCGTTGAAAGGAAATTTCGGGAACCAATTCACTATCCTGATCTTACGAAGAATGACTTTATATAGCACTTCATATCCCTTGGCAACAGTGGCAAGTGGAAGACTATACAATGCTGCACAGACAAGTACCATGCCTCCTTTGAAATCGAAAACTCTCAGATGTACCCAACGCAGTGTCATAAACACACCGAGAGACAGGAATAAAGCAACTACCGACCCAGCCAGGCCATATGAAGACAAGAATACTGCTAGAACGATAAGAACTAATCGTATCTTCTGACCTACTGTCTGTTTCCTCGAAAATGACCGCCTCTTTACCGATAAAAAAATAGCCCTCAAAACATCAGAGGGCGAAACGCTTGTGTCAGACATAACGTCCTCCTTTTCAGGCTAATTCTTCTTTGTTAATGTACCGACTTACATTATACCACAAATAAAGTGTCTCAAACTTTTGCTATCGCAAAAGTTTGAGACACTTTACAACCGAGAAAACAAATGACACAACTTAGCGCTATAGCAACAAGTTGCGTCACCTAAGAAAAGCCCTTTCCCTTAGAGCTTGGATTAAAAATTAATGTCGTCCAATTCTAGTTCTTTTACTAATTTTTCTTCCAACGGCTCTATTAGTTTCTCTATCTTTTTATAGATAGTACTTAAATCTTTCAGCATCCTTTTCAGTTCATCATCAGTTAGTTTAATCCTAGTGACTAGTTTTTCTTGCTCTTCAATTTTCAAAACAAGAATTTCGTCTCCTCTTTTCTCTATCAAATAACCATTCAAATAAAGATTTTTTCTTTTTTTGTAAAGTTTGTCCCATTCTTCCCTTTCAATACTATCTTCAATCTCTCTAGCCATCTTTTGATACTTTTGGGGTATTTCTTCTAATTTAATTGTCTCTTTTAAAATAGCATCGCTCTTAAAAAGCTCAAATTCACTATTATCAAGATCTGTCCCCGGGGGAAGTTTGGTTATATCTGCGATTGAAATTCTTCCATGGGCTAGATCATTTCTTAATTTTTTTGCCATTGAGAGCTCTTCTGGAGTAATTATAGTTTTATAGCAATTAAACTTCGAGACTATTTTACCAAAAGTTTCTAGTACAGAGAGATTTTCAATTATTTCGCCTTCTTTTAAATCAGTATATTCCCCATCCTTAAGATTTTTGAATTTTCTAGGTCCTAAAAAGTAAGCTCTCGCTACTTTCGTTCTTTCATTACTATCCTTAATGGATATAATCTCTCTTAGATTTACGTAATCTCTTAATTTATATTCCAAACTTAATAGATTATTTAATATTGCCCCTAAATATAATGCATCCCTATCCATTTTTTGAAGTATAGAAACAGGGTATTCTTGGCCTTGAATATTAATTTTGTCTAGGGTATCCATCAGTTTATTAAATTTATCATTATTTGGAAAGTGTAAACGGACAAATCTCGCGGTAGGCGCATCGGGAGCACTCCTGATATCCTGGAGCTGCCTTGAAATCTTCTGCTTTAATGCCTTCGGCAACTCTTTCGATTTCCTCGCGAGTTTTATCTAGATCCTTTTCTTTCTTTTCAACTTTCCCGACTAGTCCAGAATCTACAAAATATAGAGAAACCTCCGGGATAATCCCCGTTTCAGTCTGTTTCGCCAGAGCATAAACTGAGAGCTGGCGATTGCTTTTTGCTTTCTTATCCGCCTGCTCCTGATTCTCAACTTCTGAAGTTTTAAAGTCCCGGATTTCTGTAGCATCACCATACACAGCGTCAAATCGTCCCCGTATTTTAACTCCGAGATCCTTCATCGGAATCTCAAATTTAGACTCTATCTCGTCAGGGATGTTTTTTGCGGCCTCTTCGCGGGAAAAAAATTCTCTCAATGACTTTTCTCCTTGTTTCTTTCTTTTGTCTTCATGCTCGCGGGTTATAAAGCCTTCGCTCCACCAACTACTGTTAAAAACTTCTATCAAATCATCTGCCGATATTTTTTTGCCTGCTTTTTTGGCTACGAAATAAGTTTCGATCGCCTTATGCATCGCCGAACCATAGACAACAGAGTGATGGGTCATTATCGGTACTCTTAAAACGTGTATATATTCAAACTTTTTTGGGCAAGACAGATAGTCGTCTATCTGATGCGGATTTAAGGTCAACGTTCCGGTCCCATCGTAGAATTTCTTTGGCATTTCAACCTTATGAGTCTTTTTAAATCGTTTAATTACCTCTAACTTATCAAGTTTTGTTTTTTCTTTTGAAATAGATGGCGCATCGATGGCTTCCAAAACAAACGGCGACACTTTTCTCGCTCTTTTTCCGCCATAATCCTCAGCACTGGTTAAGTATAAAATTTCTTTGGCCCGAGTCATACCTACATAAAACAGTCGCCTTTCTTCCTGCAGATGCCAGTCGCCATCAGGCAAAGTTTCGCGGATTAAATCTTCAGGGATCGGAAGCTGTTCGCCTCTTTTCCTTGTCGGGAAACTGTCGCTCACTAGCGAAACAAGAAATACAACCGGAAACTCCAAACCTTTTGATTTATGAACTGTCAGTATACTCACAGCTTCAAGGTCCGGGTCTACCTCGGCCGTTGCCGGATCATCGCCAGCCTCCATGAGCGCTCCAAGATGATGAACAAAGTTGACGATACTTTTATCCTCTGACACTTTTTCAAAGTTGCCAACAAGCTCAAAGAACTTGGCAATGTTCTGTATCGCAACTTGTGCCTCAGTTGAGTTCTCAGCCTCTGTCACTAGCCTCGACAAATAATCCGTCTCTTTCAAAAAAAGGTAGAGTATCTGTCCGGCAGTCATATCCTTTGATTCTTCGCGAAAATGATCTACGTCCACGCAAACCCTATCTAGTATTTCCTGCGAATTGTCGGCAATCTCCATCTTTTCTTTCTTGGCAATGTGATTCAGGCTTCTTTTCGTTTTATGTGAAATCTCGTTCAACTTCACCGCGTCTTCAACCGGCATATTATAAACATCGGAAATCAGGAGGTGATAAAACGCCAGATTATCGCCCGGATTTGTCAGCGTCCGGGCAAAGTGGATTAAAAGGCGCACTTCCGGCCTATCATAGAGTCCGGCCGAACCGGAGAATTTATAAGGAATGCCGGCATGATCCAAGGCGTGAACGAAACTTTGGGCACTGTTTCTAGAACGCGCTAGTATCGCAAAATCTTTAAACGAATACTCATCTGATTCATACTTTTCTTTTATGATATTTGCTACCTTGTCAGCTTCTGACGTTACGGTATCGCAATGAATATGAATCGGTGGATTTTTGCCGGCGCCAACTTTTGCCTGCCCGAGTCGACTCGTGTCGGCCAGGGAAACCAGCTTCTTCACAATATTATTTTTCACTTCCAGCCTATCCGGATTATTATGTTTTATCATTTTGTAAGCTGAGTCTAATATCGCTTGGGTAGATCTGTAGTTTTCGGTCAAAACTATCTGCTTGCACTTAGGATATACGCGCGTAAAGGATAAAATATTGGAAATAGCCGCACCGCGAAATCTGTAAATCGACTGATCATCATCTCCAACCACAGTGATATTGCCACTTTTTGACGCCAACAGCTTTAGCAGCTCATTTTGCGCATAGTTTGTATCCTGAAACTCATCAACAAGGATGTATTTAAACTGTTTCTGATATTTTTCTAAAACTTTCGGAGCATCCTTGAAAAGTTTGATAATCATATTTATCTGGTCGCCAAAGTCGAGATTTCCCGCCTCCGCCATCAGCTCCTGATATCTTTCGTAGGTTCTGGCAATTTCCAGTGTTTTTTCTGCTTCTAGAGTTTCATCACTCGATTTCGCACTTTTTAGTCTCTTATCAGCATATTCCAAATATTCAGCCGGCGTTATAATCTCATCTTTCAGTTTTGAAAAATGACCGAGCAGAGCATCGATGTGTTTGGTCGGATTTCCGAGCGGAGAAAAATATTTAAGATCAAATGCGCCAAGATTGTCCTGCATAAATATTGTCTGCTCGGGCTTAGAAAGAACACGGAAATCAGTAGTGAGTCCAAGATCCAGCGCATGATCGCGAAGAATTCTGTCACCAAAAGCATGAAAGGTAGATATCCAAGTATCAACAAAGCCATAAGGGACCAGTTCATCAACGCGCTCTTCCATCTCCGCGGCTGCCTTGTCGGTAAATGTCAACGCCAAGATTTCAGATGGCAAAGCTTTCTTGGATGCGATTAAATGAGCAATTCTACGAGTGATAACGGTCGTCTTCCCTGTCCCCGCTCCGGCAATGATTAAAAGAGGTCCACCATCATGAATTACAGCTTCTTTTTGTTCTTTATTTAAGCCACTAAGCAAATCTTCCATGCATCCATTTTACCACGGGTAAAAAATGAATCTAGTAGACAAAATGAAAGAGCGAGATCGCTCTCGCTCTTAGCTCAACCCGCCAGGCGAATCCTGGCGGCTAATAAAATATTGCGGGATTATCTAGGCTAAGGCCACTTTCAGCTTATCCTCGACAACAGTGGTGAGTTTGGCAATCTGCTTATCGCTCAGGTCACGCTTTACAAACTCGTCACTTTTCATCTCTTCGAAGACAAAGTTTATCTGCTCTTTGGTCAGAGGTACTTTTTCCAGTATCTCGACTGAGTCTTCGAAAGAGACATCCGGATGCACAGCAATTTCGTGAGCATATTCCTTAAAGTGCAGAGCCACAAACCAGGTATCGTTTGGGGTTTTCTTCAGAATATCGTGGAAAACCTGCTGGCGAAAGCCCCTTTCAAGTAATTCGCAAACGTGCTGCTCTTCTTCTGCTTCTGATAGATCCTTTGTCTCCTCCCGCATAGTAAACCTCGCTTCTAAAAGTGGTGGGTAGGTGCATAACAGACCAAAATAGTACCATAAAATGGGTCTCTTTTCAATAAAATCATAACCTTTCCCTTCTTGCACTCTTTCCCAAATGATGCTATATTCTACTCATAAATTCTTTTCCAGATGAATAAAAAATTAGCCCTTCGGACAGCTAAACTTGCTAGCGAAGCGAAAAATTTAAAAAATTCGAGCAACATATCTACCGCCTACGAGCACCAACCGAAAGACCCTGATGAGCGAAGGCACGGTATTCTTTTTGGTGTGATCGATATAAACGGCAACCCTAAAAACTCAGAAGAACTCATTGAACTTATTATAGACACTTTTCATGGCGAATATTATCAAGATCTAGATAAAGACCCTCTTGAAAGTTTTGAAAACGCCCTTTCCAAGATAAATGAAGAGCTTGGCGAGTACACAAACAGCGGGCAGACTTACTGGATGGGAAAACTGAACGCTATCTTGGCAGTTTATACTGATAATACAATCCACATAACTCAAACCGGAAAATCCGAAGCTTATCTTTATCGAGGCGGCAAAGAAAGCCATATCACAGAAGACCTGTCCGGCGATAGCGTAAACCCGCTTCGAACATTCGTAAATATCACGAGCGGAGATTTAGTAGAGGGAGATAAAATATCTGCTCTTTCCTCCGGCATTCTTGCTTCTTGCTCCCCTGAGGAAATAGCAAAGTACATAATGAAATATCATCCAAAAGTCGCTATTGGGCACATTGCGGATCTCATAGAGGGCTTGGGCGGTTCCTACGGTCAGAATGCTGCAGTTATCGCCGAGTTTATGACACCAGATGCACTGGCAAATGAGACCCTTGATGACGAACCGGACGAGATATGGCTTCAAGGAACAACAAAGAAGGAAATCTTGGCAGAACAAACAACTAATGTCTTACAAAAAATCTTTAAATACATACGACTTGGGGCTGCTATTTTAGGAGAATTCTATACAAATACTCTGGCACCGAAAACTACTGCAGCAACTCGGTTCATAAGATTAAAATCCGGTGATATGTATGCTAAATACATTAAAAAAGAAAAGGGCCATTCGAACGTCTTGATGGATACAGATGAAGAAATCGAAGGGTTTGAGCGTGAAGAAGTACCGGTTCTGGAAGAAACGGAAGAAAAAATCAGTAAAGAAGAGGAAACAACTCACGAAGAGTTAGAAGAGCTAAAAGAACAACCGACATATAAGTCTGAGATTAGAATAAGAGAGAAAGACGAGGCACCGAATAAAGCAAAGCTGGAAAAGGCAAAAAGCTCTATTCTCAGTAATCTCGGCAACCTTTATGACTCGGCAACAAACTTGGCACAAATAAAACGCACAAAAAAGAAACTGCCAAGGATAAAGATGAAGAAAAACTACTACCTGATAATCGGAGTTGTCATCTTGGTCATATTTATCCCCTACCTCTTTATGACAAAAGTCGGACAAACCGATGCAAAAACGAAAAAGGCAGAGAAAGCCCAGCTCCAAACTATTGATTCGAAAATGGCAGAAGCAAGTTCGCTCGCATCTCAAGGTGAAAAGCAAAAAGCTGCAACAGACCTGGAAGATGCCCAAAAAATAGCAGATGGTCTTACAAAGAGCAAATTTTATTCTGCAGAAGCTAAACAAAAACTGGACGAAATAAATAAGCAACTCGGTACAATAACCCAAACCTTTCAGGCGAGCCCTGAAGTACTGGCCGACCTTTCAAGCGTATCCCAGACTGATGCGGTTGGTATTTACTCCGTCGGAAATGTTTTTTATACAATAGGTAAAGATGGCACTATATCAAAAATAGAGAAAAAATCGAAGAAAGTTTCAAGCCTTCAAATTGACGGAAAAGTTGAAGGGAACGTTGTTGGAGCCACGGCTCTTGCCAAGATTAAGGTAATAGAAATCCTGACCGACAAACCTGCCGTTTATGAGTTTGACACTACAGACAACTCAATCACGGAGAAGAAGGCCTCAGATGGTTGGGAGAAGGCCATAGACATCGACTCATACGGCACAACCCTCTATCTGCTAGCCCAAGACCAGATTTACAAACACACCCGTACATCAAGCGGATATGGTAAAAAAGCAACCTACCTGGCAACCCCGGAAGATATGAAAGACCCGCTTTCTTTCAAAATTGACTCTGATGTTTATGTTATGGGAAGCGGCGGAAACATCATGAAGTTTACCTCCGGCAAAAAACAGGATTTTGCTATAAAAGATTTGCCTGTAAGTTTAAGTTCAGCTGACTTAATCTACACGGATACAGAAACAGATAATCTCATCATCGCCTCTAAGTCAGGCAACTATGTGGTAGTTGTCGGCAAAGACGGCGCGTACAAAGGCAGGTATACTTCAGGTGACTTCACTGATATCAGGTACACCGTCATTGAAGGCAACACAGTCTACGTCACAACCAAGACAAAAGTCCTCTCATTTGAGATAAAATAATCACAAAAACTCTTGCGCTAGTTCTCTATAGTGCTAAAGTTTAAAGAGTAACTTAGTACTAACATTGTTTATTTTTCTAAATTTTAATTTAGTAAAATAATACTTCGTGGAGAACATATGAAAACAGAAATGCCAACAGAACATAGTGTCGAACCAGAGATAGCTTCGGGAAAGCCAGAGGGAGGAGAAGGCACCCTTGGAAGCAAACTGGAAGGTTTTGGAAGAGAAAGAGTTGGAGAGATACAAAACAGTGCAAAAGAAAAAGCCGGCGAAATAAAAAACAACATAACCGAAAAGATAGGCCGATTTAGAGAAAAGTTATCGGGTTTTAAGGATCGTCTAAAGAACCTCCCCGGTGATGTTCAGAATTTTGCCGAAGGGATTTTCTATAAAAGTGTCGGGGCTCTTTCAGAAGGAGGAAGAAGCGCTATTTCCGAAGCCGCTCAAGGCAAAATCAATGAAGTTGTCACTAAGTTTGCAGAGAAAGCCCAGAATATACAAAACAAACTTCAAGAGAAAATGGAAAGTATCGGAAATAAAATGCGAGAAAAGGTTAGGGGCTCCATTAACAAAGCTAAGGAAAGGTTTAAAAAGGTATTTGAAACATCTGAGACAGATGAGAAAAGCAACGAGTTTAGAGATAGACTAAATGAAATATTAGATAATGGCGACTATAGTTCAGTTGAAGGTCTCCGAAATGTTATATCAAAACTAAGAGATCTTTCAAAGGATATAAAAGATGCCATCAAAGACACCGACGAGGAAGATTCGAATGAATCTGAAGGTGGACCAGACACAAACGCTGATAAAAAAGAAAAAGACTCAGATCAAAGAGAAAACGCCAAAGAATCCGGAAAATCAACCGCAGAAATAAACGGAGAAATGATAAAGCAGCTGCAAGAAAAACTGGAACAACTCAGACAACTTATAGAACGTTTGAGAAGCCAGATGGATATAATCGAAAAACAACTTGAAGAACTCGAGAATAATAACAGTGAAAAGCAAGGACAGTAGAAAGGAGAAAAAATGGGAAAAGAGTCATTAAAAGAACTAAGTGAAGGTCTGGATCAGCTCATTGAAGAACTTGACGGACATGCAGATGAAGCTGAAAGCGAAATGAATGATGCGGTGGCGCAAGCAGACAGTGAGCTTGAGCAAGCAAATGCCGATCTCGAAAAAGAAGTAAGAGATATCAAGACAGGCATAGAACAAGAAGCTTTAGCTGGGTACCGAGAAGATCTGGGCGCCAACAATCCCCAAGAAGAACAGCAAACAGACTAGAGTTCTCTCTCAACCGCTACCTTCACTAGTTCTGCCATGACATGATGCCTGCCAAATCTAGATATTTTTCTTTGATATTTTTCATGTTTTTCTACTATTTGAAATTCTTGACCGTCGACCACCTTTTTAATATCAAGCGCATTAAGGTCTGACGGCCTATCTATCCCATAACTAATAACTTTGCCCTTATACCCTCTAGATAAGACCCTCACTCTTTCATCATCATTGTTTAGTATGAGCACTCCATCTTGAGGCAACGCCTCAACTAACGTTTTGTATTCTACCTGGATGTCATCCAAATCATCAAAGTTTTCCTGATATATCATAGTAATCGTAGTCAAAATAACAGCGTTTGGTCTGACAATACCCAGCAAATATTTCATATCTTCAGGATGGTCAATAGCCGCCTCAAGTACCAAATGTTTGCCAGAATCTCGGTTTAATATCTTTTTGAATCCTTGAAAGATCACCTCTCTCCATTTCTGAAAATCACCCTCACCAGACTCTAATCCTAAAATAGAAAGAGGCAAACCGATCTCGGCATTAAAGTTTTTCTTATTGGATCTAGCACTAAGGCTCTTGTTCTTTAAAGCTTCAACAACCTTTTCCTTTACCCACAACCGCGAGGTTGTTCCGGCAACTATTATAATATATGGCCGTTTAATGCGAATGTATGCTTTCGCCTGCCATTTCAATATAAACTGAACTGCCTTTTTTGAAATGCTTCTTATCATTTCTTCCCTTTCAAGTATTTCCCTATCCTTTTAAATGCTTCATTGATGTCCTTTTCATCTCTGCCAAAGTTGATACGAATGTATCCTTCTCCGTTTGGCCCGAATGCCACCCCGGGAACCACAGCCACATGAGCCTTTTCCAAAAGATCCAGGGTGAATTTCCATGAGTCATCTTCTTTCAAAAGTTTCGGAAATACAAAGTATGAACCAGACGGTTTTTTATAGCTCAAAAATTCTGAGAGTTTATCGAGATGCCTGCAAGCGAGATCTCGTCTCACCACAAACTGCTTCTTAAACTCTTCTATTTCTTTGTCAGCAAAGTCAAAAGCACCTATGGCCGCATACTGGGAGATAACGGGAGCACAGGTCACCATTGTATCGTGGACCTTCACAATTTCCCGTACATTATCCTCATCAGTATGCAAAAAGCCTATTCTCCAGCCAGTCATCGCATACGCTTTTGAAAAGCTAAAAGCCCTAATGACTTTTTTCCTCAGCTCCGGCTTTGATGCAAGAGTGAAAAAGTCGATATCATCATAGATAAAGTCCTTATACACCTCATCGAGTATTATGAAAAAATCATTTTTTAAAGCTAAGTCCGCTATTTTAAGCAGATCATTTTTTGGAAATATTGTTCCCGTCGGATTGTTTGGGTTTGCGAAAAGTATCGCCGCAGTTTTAGAGTTTATCTTTTCCTCCAGCTTTTGGAAATTTATTTGCCAATTTTTATTTTCATCGAGTTCAACAAAAACCGGCTTCCCGCCTGCAACCTTCACTGCCTCTTGATATGAAGTATAACAAGGAGAAAGAAGTAAAACCTCATCCTTCTCTTTATTGACTGCGCTTACAAGCGATGCCGTTATCGCTTCGATAGATCCTACCGTGACGAGTATCTCCTTTTCGAAATCATAAAACATGCCTTCTTTTGCTATTTTCTCCTCAACTGTTTCCCGTAGTTCCGGAAGGCCAAGAGTTAATGAATATTTAGCCACATCACCTCTGGATAGAGCTTTTGCCGCAGCTTTCTTTATAACCTCCGGGGTATCAAATGAAGGAATCCCCTGAGCCAAGGAAATAACATCCGGAATACCGGAAGCTTTTAACTCTATGGCCTTAATTGGAGAAAGGTTGATGTTTTTTGTTCTTTGAAAAGGCATTACACTTATGTTTTAAGTATGAGCCTAGAATTATCTTACATCTTCTTAGGTAGGTCAATACTTAAAAGATTCATGCTGTTTTTTATTATTTGAGATGTCGCCGAGACAAGTGCTAACCGAAATTCTTTTAAATCTTTGTCCGCATTCAGAACCGGCACTTTATTGTAAAAAGTGTTAAAGTCCTGAGCCAGTTCATACGCATATGTGGCTATGTGGCTTGGCGCATACTCTCTAGCAGCCACTTCAACGATCTCTGAAAACTGGTAAATCTTTTTCAAAAGACTTTCCTCTTCTTTTTCAAGGCTCTGAATTTTGAAATCTTTTGGAGCTTCCCCAGCCTTTCTCAATATAGACTTCGCCCTTGCATATGTATACATGAGGTATGGCGCGCTGTTTCCATCAAGTGAGAGAATCTTCTCCCAAGTAAACGAAATGTCTGTTACGCGGTTGTGTGAAAGGATGGCATACTTTACCGCTCCGACACCGACTATCTCGGCAACCTCTGCTTTATTTTCCAGATCAGGGTTCTTTTCCTCAACTATTTTCAATGCTTTTTCTTTTGCCTTCTCTAAAACATCCCACAAGAAGACAACCTTGCCCTTTCGAGTACTCATCCTCCCTTCAGGAAATCTCATCGAACCAAACTTCACATGGACAAGCTCCGTGTCATTTTTTAGATCTGCCATCTCAGCGATCTTAAATGCCTGTGCCAGGTGCAGCCCTTGAGCATTTTCAACAACATACAGTATCTGAGTCGGTTTAAAGTTCTCTGTTCTATACTTTATCGCCGCCAAGTCTCTCGTTAGATAAAGCGTAGCTCCGTCTCCCTTTTGGATTAATGCAATCCTCAGGTCGTCCTTTTCCAGATCGACAATCTTCGCACCGCCCTCACCAGTTTCTAAAATTCCTTTTTTATCTAGCGCATCAATAATCTGACCTGTTTTATCATTATAAAAAGCTTCACCATTGTAGTAGTCAAAACTGACATCCAGCCTTTTATAAACACTTTTAAGTTCTTTGATACTTTCTTCGCGCATCCATTTCCAAAGCTCTGTATTTTCCTTATCCCCTTCTTCTAGTTTCTTGAACTCTTCCCTGCCCTTTTCATCAAGTTCCGGACTTTTGTCAGCTTCTTCGTGAAACCGCACATATAGCTTCAAAAGTTCATTGATCGGGTCTTTTTCAACCTCTTTTCTATCGCCCCACTCTTTGAATGCATAGATTGTTTTACCAAACTGCGTCCCCCAGTCGCCAAGAAAATTATCAGCAATCGTCTTAGCCCCAATAAATCCGTAAGTTCTCTTGATAGACTCGCCGATAAGAGTGGTTATCAGGTGATGCACACCAATCGGCTTTGCAATGTTGGGATGAGAATAGTCAAGAACCACTACTTGGTCTTTCCCAATATCGCTTTTCCCGAAACTATCTTTCTTGGCCAGAATTTCTTTAATATTTGCTGCAAAAAAATCATTGCTTAGATAAAAGTTTATAAATCCCGGCTTTACCGCCTCAATCTTCTTAATCATACCTTTTACGTCATTCTGGCCCAGACCAGAATCAAACTGCTTCACTAAATTCTCAGCAATCGTGAAGGGATTTTCACCTTGCTGCTTGCCGATTTTCATAGCAATATTTGTAGAAAGATCGCCGAATTTATTATTTGATGGATGCTCGAGCTCAACTTCCGGAATAGAGAAATCGCACTTGCAACCTTCCTGCTGTGCTTTTACCGCCTCACAAATAGCTTTTTTCAATTCTTCATTCATCACCCATATAGTATAATGTAAGAATGGCGAATATGAAAGTGATAGCAACAAACAAAAAAGCCCGGTTTGACTACGAAATACTGGAGACATTTGAGGCCGGCATAGTTCTGACCGGTCCTGAGGTAAAGTCAGCCAAAGCAGGACAGGTTTCGATAAAAGAAGCATTTGCCACCGTTAAAGGTGAGGAAGTGTTTTTAACAAATGCCCATATTTCACCATATAAAAATGCGGCGAATATCGAGCAAGAGCCAACCCGTTCACGAAAACTGCTGCTTAAAAAATCTGAAATTAGTTCTCTCATCGGCAAGGCGAAGACTCAAGGGCTGACACTTATCCCAACTAAGATTTATCTAAAACGCGGATTTGTAAAAGTAGAAGTCGGTCTTGGCAAAGGCAAAAAACTCCACGACAAACGCGACCAAATAAAAAGAAAAGACATCAGCAGAGATATCTCAAGAGACTTAAGAGAAAAAACTAAATAAAGATTCTCTACCCCTCTAGCTCAGAGATACTAAATTTAACAGATAGTTTTTTCTTTTCCATGGGATCCAGCACTATCCCACTCTCTTCATCAGGAGTGCTTACCCACGGTTCAATGCAAATATAATTCTCATTTAAACCAGTATTATCCTCCCTTTTCTTGGACCAGACAACAAATTTCTCGAACTCAGGGCTTGATTCTATTGTAACCTTGCCGACACCTGGAAGCGTAAACCAAGCATCTTCCCCCACAGGTCTGTCGCATATAACGGCACCTTCATCCCAGTCGCGACTGCCAAAATCAATATCCCCCAAGTTTGTTTCTATCTCACCTTGTTTATCATGATCAACACCAAAATATGGGTGCAAACCAGGTGACATTGGCAAATCTTTGTCGCCCATGTTTTGAAACTCCATACTGTATTGCATTGATTTTCCGCTAACGCTAATCTTTACATCAGAAGTAAAATCAAAATTATTACCATATTTTTTTCTGTATTCAGAGAGTAGCTGTTCATTTTTAATATTTTTTGGCTTCAATGATACTTCTACACTATCTTCATTTTGATCCTGCCAAACCCAAGGTACCTCTCTTGCTCCTCCGTGTTGTCTTAAAATACCGTCTTTAAGGTCTGGCCCACTAATTGGGAAAAGGAAAGGGACACCAAGTTTTGGCTTCCTCTTCTCTGTAACTGCTTCCTCTGTTAGAGAATCTTGATCAAAGTATAATATTTCCTGATTTCCGATGGAAAAACGGGTAACCATCCCTCCCACTTCTGGGCAAACAGCAACCTTTGTATCACCAGAACTAATCTCAACCTCTAGAGGTTGCTCTGCTACATCTTTATTTTCTGAAATGTTTGAAAATTCTTTCATTTTTACCTTTCTATAAAAACTTCATTTCTAGCCACCTTATGTCGTTAGCTTTTATCTAAAACTCCCATCTCTTTAAATCTCGCCCTCATACTCGAGCAAAATTCGTCAGGATTTTTTTGGAAACTTTCCCTTATTTCTTCTTTCGAAAACCACTTTACTTGTTCAACCTCTTCTTTTTGAATTTTCATTTGTTCAGCCGGCACATCGCAAGTTCCTAAAAATAACTGAGTAAAATATTTTCTGGTCACTTTATCCCTAAAATGCTTGGGGCTTTTTTGAAGCTCAAGTCCCGTTAAACCAATTTCCTCTTCAATCTCTTTTTCTATGTTGGTCTCATAAGTTTCGCCTTCTTCTACGGTTCCATTAACAGCGGGTCCCCATTTCCCCGGCTCTGTCTTTTTATTAAATGATCTCTGGGCTAAGAGAATTTCGCCTTTACTGTTAGTCAACCAGAGCCCCGAGACACGATAAATATCATCCGAGCAGATCTCACTCCGCTCCTTTACCCCAATCTCATTATCATTTTCATCGACAACAATGATTTTACTCATCTATCATCCCCGCTTCCGAGAAGTTTGCCTCGGGTTTTTCTAGATTGTAGTTTCGCCGTATTTTTCTCTGCAATTTCATTGAGTGAAAGGCTTAAAGCTGTCGCAAGCTGTGATGTATACCACAAAACATCGCCTAACTCTTTTTCCAGATATTTTTTGTCGTCATCGTCAAACTCAAAGCCCTTGTCACGATGTACTTTTTTAATTTTTTCAGTCACTTCACCCACTTCACCGGCAAGACCAAAAGTAAAATGAATCAGGTTGTCTCTCTCCCCTAAATCGACAACTGTTTCTACAGATTTTTCCTGATACTCTTTGAAATCCATAATATATTTCCTAAATTAGTTTTAATTTTTTAAGCCAAAAGTCACAGGCTGGCTCAAAGTCTAAATCCTGCATTTCTTCTTTCGTATACCAACCAATAGACAACGTTTCTTCATCATTGTGGACTATCTCGCCGCTCACTTCGCACTTATATAGGTGCCAATAATGTACGGCTATTCCTCTTCGGCAAGTATCATCCAGCTCCCCTTCGGTTATCAGTTCGAAGCTCTCGAGATCAAGCCCGCTCTCTTCTTTTACTTCTCTTTTCAAAGCAACCTCCGGTTCTTCGCCTTCATCCACGTGCCCGGCTACAAGGGCAAACCCTAGAGGCGGCTTCGCCCTCTCGATAAGCAAATACTTTCCATCTTTTTCAATAAGCGCGCCCACTGAAAAGTGCATCGGTTCACCATTACTTGACTTTGACAGCTTTGGCTCTGGCATGAGTCCTCCTTTTTGCATATTCTTTATAATACTCTAGTAACTTTTCGGCACATTTTTTCACATCATGTTTTTTGGCAAGTTCTAGAGATTGCTCCCCAAAAGATTGAAGTCTTGACGGATCCCTATACAACTTCAAAATATTTTTTGCCATTTCCTTTTCATTGTAAGGCTTGGAAATATATCCGTTTACCTCGTGTTTAATCATATCCGGAACAGCTAGCTTGTCTACGCCAATAGCCGGTAGCCCGGCTGACATAGCCTCCAAAATCACCAAACCTTGAGTTTCCATTGTACTGGCAGTAATAAATGCATCGTATTTACAGTACAAATCCTTTAGCTTTTCTCTAGGTATAAAACCCAAAAATCTAACATTCTTTTTAACACCTAAAGCGTTAACAATCTCATTTAGTTTTTTCTCCGCAGGCCCGGTCCCGACTATATCCAGTTTTATACCCGGCATATCCTTGGCTGCTATAGAGATAGCCTTGATAACAACCTCTACATTTTTCTCAAATCCTATCCTTCCTACATGAATTAGATTTTTTCGAGGAACATAATCGTTTTTCTTTTTAAAATAATCAAGGTCTATGCCATTACTCAAAACCTCAATCCTCTTTTTAACCCCATGCTTCTCTATTTCCTTTTTCAGTGCATTGGTTGGCGTCAGAACAAGATTCGCCCTATTGTAAACTTTTCTGGTCAACTCCCATGCAATTTTGTCCGCCATCTTCTGATCGCCTTTACTGACTTCTTCTGAAAGGTCACCGATCTTATCAACCAACTTAAAGCCAATGAACTTACTACCTTTATCTTCTACTATCTCTGATCTCAATGCTTTTTTTATACTCCCGATACTTCCGTTACCCCTCACTTGGCCTATAAACTTTTGCATTCCAGGCAAAGTCTTTGGCTTTACGTAAACCATGAAGTCGGGTATATAGCTGTGGTATGTTTGGATATTTTTTAGCCTCAATATTTTTGCCGCAAAAAGAGAAACTATACCAATAATTAGAGGGGTCTGGACATGCACAACATCCGGTTTAAACTTCCTTAAGTCCTTCAACATGGTTATGAGAGACGGCAAGGCTACCCTGGCATGTTTGTAGTTAACAAAGCTGACAGAGTAGTATCTCTTGATCGTAATATTTTTATGCTTGGGATCAACATCATTCTTTTTATATTTAGGGCAAAAAATCATAATCTCGTGCCCCTCGTCGGCCAAAATACCAGAAAACTGAATAATGCTTGTTATTATTCCATCTGTTTGCGGCTTATAAGTATCCGTAAATATAGCTATCCTCATATATTCCATTTTACCACTTTTTTACCTGTTTCCCAAACAGCAAAAAAATTGTAATACTACGATTTAGGGTCTATAATTAGTAAAATTTCTAAAAACAATTTATGAATAAAGTTAGCGTTATAATAGCTGCAAAGAACGAGGGGCCAAGAATAGGAAGCGTCCTTGATGTCGTCACCAAACATCCTTTGGTAGATGAAGTCATAGCTATGTGTAATGGTTGCACCGACAATACAGTGGATGTTGCCCGCTCATATGGCGTTAACGTGCACGAAGATGCCCGGTCAATCGGGAAGACCAAAGCTATCAAAAAAGGTATTTCTCTGGCAAAAAATGATGTTGTGCTCTTGATAGACGCTGACCTAAGAGATCTGGTGGCAACGGATATTACTAACTTAGCCTCTCCTGTTTTGACCGGTCAAGTAGACTTCACTTTGAGCACAAGAGAAAATTCACTTTTGCTTTTTAAACTTTTCGGTATCGACTTCATAAGTGGAGAAAGAGGAATGAGAAAAGATTTGCTTGATGACCCCTACATTTGGAGTAAATCTCACGTTAGCTACGGTCTTGAGGTCTTAATGAACAAATCTCTCCTAAAAAGAGGAAAAACCTTTATTTCTGTCATGACGAAAAGCCATGCAATTCGTAAAAGAGAAAAAACCAGCCTCGTCAAGGGAACACTGGAAGATTACTCTATGATCTTTAATATCTTTAGAGTAATCCCATTCTATGAATTTTTCTGGCAACTCTTCAAGATGTCCTACCTGAGCAAGAGATACAAAAAAATGATAAAGGCTCAAACTAAAGCGAGTTCAGCTTCTTACCCCTCATAAAACTAAGTCTTTTGGTACTAATGTACCCCGTGGTCATTGGTAACCAAAAGGTAAAGAAACGAAATGTCATCATAATCAATATCGAAGTTCCTGCATCTATCCCCACACTGGTCAAAGTAACGGTTAAGGCTACTTCAGCGGTTCCTATCCCGTAAGGAGTAATGGCGACCATCTGAAAAAGCATGGCCATCGCGTAGACAACCATGATTACAGTGAATGTGAATGGTACACCAAAAGCCAAAAAACAGGCCATCAGCGTTAATGCTCCTGATGTCTGTGTCAAAAGAGACATGGCAAGAGGAAGCCAAAGATTGTATTTTTTCTTTGAATAAAAAGTCTTTGCCTCTATCGCTTCTTTAGCTATTAGATCTATCTCCGTCTGGGGCATCCACTCACGTCTTTTTTTCTTCGGTATAAGCCTTGATACTTTCCCCAAAACCCAGTGAACATGGCTTTCTTTTTTAAGGGTATATACCAAAGCGGCCGCTGTGGCACTGATAATCGCAACGAGAGAGACCGCACCAAAAATCTGAAACTTATTCAGGTCTCCTATTTTGAAAAGTAAGACAAGCGCCAAAATGAGAAAGAAGAAAAACCCCAAGAAATCAAAAAGAATAAAGGTCAAACTTGCTACAAGCGCCTTCGACTGGCTATATTTTTTAGCTTTTGCCTCACTCATAAAGAGAGCCATTGCCGACATGTGCAATGATGGGATAGCGGTGCCTAAGAACATTGCTGAAAATGTCATTTTCAACATATCCCAAAACTTCTCATGAATCCCTAGAATACTATATAAAGATCTCCTGATTTCCGACTGGAAAGAAAAATATAGAATTTGCAAAATAAAGGCTAAGATCAGAAAGTACCACTTCCCCTCTTTCAGGAAACCGAAAACCATCCTTATTTCCTTAAAACCTAAAGCAACTAACGCTAAAAATATAAGTGTAGTTACGATGAAAAAAATATTTCGAGCTCTCATATATGTAATATTATCAGAAAAGACATTTTCATGCGAGATGTGCTACCAATTAAAAAATGGCCCCGAAGGCCATTTTTTATTAGCAACGTAGAGCGGGCGATATGAAAGAGTAATCTTTTTCATATCCGAGCCGAGAAGCTAAAACTTTTTTGAGAAAAAATTACGCTTCTTCAGTTTCTTCTTCTGCGTCTTCTTCAGCGTCGTCGTCAGTTGCTGTATCATCAGCAGCAACATCGTCACCTGCAGCATCTTCGTCGTCAGTTGCTGTATCATCAGCAGCAGTATCGTCGCCGCCTACCATTGTTTCTTCTTCGTCTTCATCAGGACCGATGAATTTGATCATTTCTTCTGTCATGTCTTCTCCTTCCCTGCTCTTTTACCGAGCAGTCATTTATTAGTATTTACCAGTCAATTTTATATAAATAAGAAAGCCTTGGCAATAGTTATTTTGATAAAGAAAAGAGATAATCCTAAGGCTATTTTTGAAACTAGAAGGCGGCTTAATCCAAAATAACCAGCAAAAACATCTAAACCATAAGAAATGATTGACAATTTTGTTTATTTATATTACAATAAATAATTCCCCCCTAGGTTACACTAACCTTTGGTTAGGGTGTTCATATATAGTCAAATAAAAAAGGTTTTACTACCACGAAAGGAAGGGATTACATTGGCTGTGCAGATCAAGGACAACAAAGTTGATGTTACAAAGCTTATGCCTATAGTCCAGCAGTTTCAGGGCGTTCGGCGAGAGATTGAGGGTTTTGTTTTTGAGCGTAAGGATATTATCAAAATGGCTCTGATCGCAATCATGGCAAAGGAGCACATGCTCCTCATCGGCCCTCCCGGCGTAGCAAAATCGATGATCATCAACCAGATCACGCAGAGAATTCAGGGAGCTTCGCTCTTTGAGATTCTCATGCACTCAATGGTCACCGAGAAAGACCTCTTCGTTTCGAGCGTCAGCACGGAGCAGGAAGCCAAAGGCAGTATCAGTTCTTTCAGGACTGTCTACCACACCGATGGTGCAACACTGGGCAATTCGCTTTTTGCATTTCTGGATGAGATCTACAAGAGTAACGAGAAAACTCGAGACTCTCTCCTCCAGCTGATGAACGAGCGAAAGTATTCGCTGAACAAGAAGCTCTACACCTCGGATATGATGGCAATGTTTTTCGCATCAAACGAGCTTCCAGAGACGGATGGCACCGACGGTGCCGCGGCCTTTCATGACCGGATCCTGATCCGCGCAAACATCAGGCCGATCAGCGATCCTGCCAATCGGATGAAGGTCTTTAAGACCCAGCTCGCCCACAGGCGCAATACGGTTCTAAATCAGGTTCCGAATAGGAGCATGATGAAGATCGCTGATATCAGAACCTTACAGAACGCTGTGCCACTGGTCTATGTGCCGACAGAGGTGATGGAGCGTCTCGTTGATCTTAAGGAGAAAGTTTCCCAAGATCTCGAGATCTACATTTCTGACCGCCGGCTCGAACGTACACTGACACTCCTGCAGGCCCGAGCACTGCTCGATGGTCGCAACGAGGTCGAGAGAGGTGACCTGACGCTAGCGAGGTTCGTTTTCTGGACCGATACCGATCACTACGATAAGGTCGAGAGTCTGGTCCGGAACAATGTCCTGACACCCGAAGAAAGACGCCTCCGGGATATCAAGAGTGCCGCTTTCGAGCTGGTTCAGGCAGCACAGAAAACCATTTCAGATGGCGATCTGTGGAGCATCGGTATCAGCGAGGAAATGAAGGGCATACAGGGTTGTCTCCAAGAGCTCAACGAAATCAAGCAGAGGAGCAACAAACAGCCCATCAAGAATGAGGCACAAAAACTGCTGACAAGTATCGTTACGGAGCAGAAAGAGCTCCTCGATGCCCAAAGCAAGTAAAGGACTGAGGTCCTATGAAGAAACTACGAGGGTTAATCAAAAAGGTAAAAAAGAAGTTCTTCAATAAAAAGCCTGAAGAGACACTGAGCGAAAACAGCCTTTCCCTCTTCAACTACGATCGGCATGTTGTCGAAACAGCAGTTGAGAGCAATCCAGAGCTGTCGAAACTCATTGAAAGAGGTGAAAAAGACCTCAAGGGCTTCAACCGGCTTTTCGAGGACATCTACGGTGCCCTGCAGAAACAGCATCCCACTATTCTTGCTGAAGAGAGTATTGCCAAGGAATATCGGGCAAATCGGGAGCATCTAAAGGACATCATGGATTCTGAGGACTACGATGATCTGCGCCAGACGACCAAACTAAATAAATCTCTGGCTCTTGCAACAGCACAAGACCTCGCCCGGAAGATTCTGGAGAATTCTCCCGATGAAACCGAGAAGAGACGAGAGCTGGAGAAAGAAAAAGATCGGCTGGAACAACTCATCGAAAGGGCCGAGGGACTCGAAGGCGAAGGTGCCTCCGAAGATCACCTGGAGTTATACGCTGAGGCAATCGAGAAGGCAGCAGCCGACATCGAAAAACTCGAGGAAGAGGCTGCACAAATCACATCTAACTATGCCCAAAGAGAAGCACTAAAGGAAGATCTCGAAGAAACAGCCGAGAAGGCAACCGGTTTAGTCGAAATGCTCCACAGCTTCGGCTATAGCCAAGAAGAGCTCGAAAGAGTGTCTCCCGATCGCATGCTTCGTATGCTTGACTCAGTCTACGATCACAGGCAGCTGAAAGACATGATGGAAATCATCGGCCGCTTCCGTAAACTGGCGCGCGATCTCCTATCCAAAGCCACCCAAAAAGACCATTTCACTATTTCGGGGGTAGGTTTTGGGGATGATATCGCCGACATGACTGACTATGAAGCAATCAGCGCAATGCACCCGGCACTTCAGAAAGACTTTCTGAGCAGATGGTCTGACGGCGAGCTGGAGGTATATGTGCGTGATGACGATATCCCTTCCGGCAAGGGTCCGATGATCATATGCGACGATATCAGCGGTACTATGAAAGGCACAAGAGACTCTTATGCAAAAGGTCTCATCATGGCCTGCCTCGAAATCGCACGAAAAGAGCATCGTGATATGCATATCATTTATTACGAAAGCTCTATCAAGAAAGAGGTATCTATCCGTAAGGGCAAGATACGCCCCGAGGAGCTGATCGAAGCACTGGTCTACTTTACGGGCGGCGGGACAAACTTCGAGCGCCCGCTCGCAAGAACCGCCGAGCTTGTAAGATCAAGTCAGATGAAAAAGGCAGATGTTCTTTTCTTAACTGATGGCATCGCCCCCATAAGCGACGAGTTCGCTCAACAGTTCGCCAAAGAGCGCAAAAGACTGGAGTTCAAGGTCGTGAGCGTTCTGATTGGAGACGACCTACGTGGAGAACAGAAAGAAGAGTCAGTGAGAACACTGAAGTCTGTTTCTGACTACCATCTGGACGCAAAAGACCTGACGACAAAAAACGCAAAAGAAGTTATCGGTTCAATGCTCAACTGAGCAAGGACCAAAAACGACTGATGCACTAACCAGCCGCCCCGCAAGGGGCGGCTTTTCTTTTTATATTTTGACAAATCCATTGAACACAGAGTTTAATATAAACATTATCACTTAGCCGCAGGAAAATTTATGCAACAAAATTCTATACAAGTTAGGCCCTATCAAGAAGGCGACGAGCAAGCAATATACGAAATTATTTTAGATAATGATCATTATGACCAAATGTCCCCTGAAAGAAAGAGAAAATACGCCAAGTTTCACTCGCCGGAAAAGTTAAAGTATTTTATTCAAACAGAAAAACCTGATATTCTACTCGCAATAGTTGACGGGGAAAAAGTTGGAACAATCATTCGTTTGAAAAACCGTTTCTTTAGACTGCATATCCTGCGCGGATATACAAGAAATGGAATAGGAACGCTGCTCATTAAAAGAATGATGAAACAGTGTAAAAAAGACGGGTTTACATCGGCGTATATCAAACCCCTAAGAGAGAGTACTGAAACAATGCTAAGCTTTATGAAGAAGAATAAAATCGAAATAGAAAAGCTTAAAAGTTTAAACCACGGAGCAACAGAAATATATTTTAAGCTATAAGAAAATAATCTCCTGATTTACTTTTTCTAGTAGCCTTTGCCAAAGAATTTGTCGACAGCACCGGTAATTTCTTCCGGCGCGTCAACCACAGCAAAGGTCTTTTCTCCCTTAAAAACATCCTTGGCGAATATACCCCAGGTAACAGCAATTGACTCTATACCGGTCAGATGGCCCTCTTTTACATCACAAACAGTATCTGTGATCTGTAAGCAGTCACCAAAGGAGACATTACACAAATCTTTTATTTTATTGAACTTTTCAACCTTATTGAGGTGATATTCATTCCCCACAATCGCTTCGAAATAATCTCTCAGACCATACCGGTTCAAATACTTATCGATAATCCTGGCAGGAGAGCCGGAAACAATTGTCAGCCTATATTTCTTGTGTAGACTTTGGATGACTTTATCCATGCTTTCTATAGGAAACACGTGATGTATTTTGCTCTCATACTCTTTATAGAAATCATCAACCGTACTGATCTTATGTTTCTTAAAAGCATCATAGAAGTTACCCAAATGCATATCTTCCCATTCTTTTCTAGTAAGCTTTGGGCTATGACTTTTATTGATTTCAAAAGAAAAGTCGAGACTATCGACGATGACACCATCAAAATCAAAGATAACTACTTCTTTTTTCATGAAAGAATTATACAGCTTAATCAACAAAGCTTACAGTCTATCTTTTGTTATCCTCAAAAATAACAATGTTTTGCCTCTCAAGAATTAAAACTACAAAAACATAGAAACATTTTTAGGCTTATGCTAATATTATCCCATGGAAAACGAGGGAATAAATAACGATCTCAATACGGAACAAGTGCCCGGTCCTTTGCCGGAAACTGATACTGCGGATGAAGCTTCAAAGGCACAGAAAAAAAAGAAACTGATCAAGATAGTTTTGATTGTTTCGGCTGTTTTAGTTCTCGTGGGTATTATAGGGTCTGTTTCTGCCTATGCTTACTACCAAGACAAGAAAACGAAAGAAAAAGAAGCTGCCGAAGCTTTGGAAAAAGCGAAACAAGCATCATCAAAAAAGGAAAGTTCAGTCAACACTCCCGTCCCCGAAATAACCTGGATAGATCCTGTCGAGGTACCAAACCCGGCGTTCTTCAATCAAGCGATGATAAAGCAATACGGCATAGAAAACAGCTACTACAGAGTGGCGAATCTAAGAGGCGGCGGAGAGATATATCTTGTCAAATCAATAAACGGTCAAGAGATCCTTTACTATAGATTCAAAAAAGGATCCGATGGCCAATATTCCTTTTTAAAGTCGTTGTCTGACAAGCTTTATCCGGAAGATGCCGGATTTTTGAATGCTACAGTCAGTATAGATAACCAAACCACATATACGGGGGTCACAATTCCTGAAAAAATAACCCTGTCAAACGGTGCGGTATTTAAAAAACTATATCAGTCCGATTTATTTTCAAAAATCGATAATACATCCAAAGTGGCGGATACAAAAGACGGCAGTATTTTCTCTGCAAACGATAACAGTCATCTCGGGAGCTCTATGACTGACCGTATCTTTTACTTAAAGTTGGCTGACTCCACAACAGCGCAGTTTTCTTTGATTCTTGATTATTTTAACAGAGAAACAAGCATTCCCTCGGTGACCTTAAGCGGAGCGCAAAATACCTTACAGTACTCTAGCTTTCTTGTATCTGGTTGCGGGAGTTATGACTCAACTATTTTAAGCAGCTATAGCGTAAATAAATCAAATCTTAGCGTTATCGGCTCAACAAGTTTAGGTGATGAAGTGTATGGCATTAGCAACACAGGCTCGCCCCTAGCGCAAGATATCTACGCAGTTTACAAGGAAGCAAGCTCCAACAAGACTTTAAACACACCGGATAAAACCCTCAAGGAACTATCGTTAGAGAAATTTTATAAGATATCCCCCCAACCGGTCTTTATAACAAGAGATCCGTTAGGACAGTATATTGTTTTTCTCAGAAGTGACCTAAAGAGTGCCGGCGGTTGTGGAAAACCGGTTATTTATCTATATCCCGAAAAGGAAACAAATGTGAGTGTCAAAGTAGGCGCCAACGTAGACGTAAGCATCCCTCCTTATAAAAACGGCTGGCAAGTAACCGCTTACCCGGATGGAGCTATAAAAACAGACGGGCGTGTTTGGGACTATCTTTTCTGGGAGGGACAGGGCTTTGGAATGTATCCTGAGATAAAAAGCGGCTTCGTAGTAAAACAAGGAGAGCTCCGACAAACGCTTGAAAGACATCTTTCCCAACTAGGCCTAAACAAAAAAGAAAAAGCAGACTTTATCGACTTTTGGATGTCTCAGCTTCCCAAAACGCCTTATGTCAGACTCTCTTGGCTAATGACCGCCGACATGAACAAGTTAGCGCCGCTGAATATAAGTCCCAAACCACAAACCTTGATACGGGTATTTTTAGATTATGAAGGCCTGCAAAGACCGATCAGTATAAAGCCTCAAAAACTAACAACAATCCCCCGAAAAGGATTCACTGTTGTAGAGTGGGGCGGTCTAAGAAACTGGTAAAAAAATCTATTTAAGCAGCATAACACCGATCACGGCGAGAGACGCTGCAAATAACTTTCTCGGCAACCGATCTCTTTCCTTTAGGAAAATAGCTGCCAAGATGACGATTAGAATTGAGTACGTTGGTGTAATGGACGCGATTTGCGCTGCATTTCGACCAATTTGGTAAGCATAGTACACAGTTAAAACCGCAACTGCATAAATAATTGCAGATAACAAAAACCTAAATCTGTTCTCTCCATCAACAAGATGTCTTAAACTCCTGATTTCTTTACCCAAAAAAGGCAGGCTTAAAATCCCAGGGATTAAAAAAGCTAAAAAGGTATATGTCCAAAGGTCAAAAGTTCTTAAGATGTATACATCATTCGCAAAAGCCGCTCCAAAGGATGCAGCGGCAACAAACGCCCATATCTCACCGCTGCTAAGACTAAATTTTATATGATTTTTTAAAGTCACCAAGATTATAGCTGCAATTACTAAAGCAAGACCCAGTATTTGCAGCAAATGAAATGATTCTCCAAGAAAAGAAATTGCGATGATAACCGTGACAAGCGTACTGGACTGATAAATAATTGTCAGTTCAGATATCTCGATTTTCTTCAGTGATTTAAATTTAGAGATATTACCCAGAGAGTAAAGTATGGGCATAAGCAATAAGTTTAGTCCAATCGGACCGAGATCTGGTAAACGGAACCCCTTAAAAAGCAAAATAACACCCACAAACAGGCTGACCGTAATTTGAAAACCGGCTGCAAAAGCTATAGGATTCACAGCCTGTTTTCGCATCAATGCTTTCTGCAAAAGGCCGGCAACTGCTGATGCAAGGATGCTAATGATTACAAATAAAAACCAATTCATAAGAACAATTATAGCAATATGCAAAAGAAAAAGCACCGATTTAAATCGGTGCTATTCCCTCCTGATAAGTACATTAGTTACTTCTTCCGAAGATTCCTGAAGTTAACTTCGCCGTTTTGGGATATGCTTTTTAGCGCACTGCGCTTTTTACAGCCCCTTTCCTTCAAACGGCGTGCGCTGTCTTTCCATAATACAAGGTAGTAGTTCGCCTGAGCTTCATAGTTAAGTTCAAGCATCCAGCTCCTTGTTACCATCTTAACCAGACTCAGGAACTCTTCGTCTGTCTTAGATGCAAAAAAAGACATGAGCTCTACGATCTTTTCTTTCTCTGCTATCACGGATTTATCGAGTCTCCTCTCATTGTCAACTCGTTCCCGTGATGCTATGTCTACCTCTGAAAGGATTCTACCTATGATCCGTTCTCCTTTCATTCCCCTGCCTCCAATCGTTTGTCTTTTCATCCTGGCTAAGATCTAAGTCTAAGCGACCTGTTAGTTAGATCAAAACATGAATTCCAGCAAACTTAACCATGATCTTGGTTGGGTGTACCCTCTTAATCTCATTCGTAGTCGGATTAGCCAGTTCGGTCTCAACTGCCTTATCGATGATAGCAAGGATGCTATCAATTTTCTTCCGGCGTCCTGCATTTTCCATCAATACCTCTTCCCGAACTGTGACCTTGACATGGAGAGTTGGCAGTAACTCAGAGGTCGGCTCGGTTGGATCGAAGGATACCCAGAGCACCTTTCGCCCCTCCGTCGAAAATGAACCCGACCCTTTTCTCTCGTAGAGCTCATTTCTTTCTCCTTTACCAGTGACAAGATTCGCATCCTTGCCGCCCGACAAAAGATCTATCCCATCTTTATGAAGTGCTTCCTTGATCACTTTCGTAAGGTCGATGATGACCCCCCCAAGACGTTCTATTTGAACTCTCTCGTGTTACATTCATGATGTTAAGCTCCTTCCTTTCTTGGACTGAATAGAACTGAATAGGATACAGAGATTATACATCATAGTAGCTAATTTGTCAATATTACCCGAAATACTTGACAAATGTCATCTACTATTATATAATTGTGGTAGTACATTGACCCTTTCATAGCGACAAAGGAGACCAAATTGACCACGAAAAGAGTTTTGAGTGTGTGGGAGGAGGACAAACTTCACATACCAGTTGCAGAAGTGGATCCCAGTAATCCAAGCACAAGAGATATCGCCATGGACCTTATTGACACTTTTCGCTCCAGCAATTATCTTGTTGGCCTGGCTGCAAACCAGATCGGTTATGATGCAAGAATGATCCTCTTGCTTAATAACCCGAATGCCCAATCATGTTATGGGGATGAGCTAATCATCGTGAACCCTACGATCGTGGATATGTCAGAAAAAATGCGTGGCGGCTGGGAAAGCTGCGGGTCTGTGCCCCGTACAATCGCAAGAGTAAAAAGCCCCATAGCAGTAACCATCGAGGGCTACTCGATATCGGGCCAAGATTTCCGCCGATCCCTCACAGGGTTTGCCGCTAGAGTTGCTTACCACGAAGTAAACCATCTTGACGGGAAAACGATCTTGTCTGAAGGCCGCCCAGTTATTCATGCAGGCCTTAGAAGGATCAAAAAATGTATCGGGGACATGAATCGTTCTGGTGAAAAGCTCCTCGAACAATCCGTCTAATCACTATCGGTAGACAGGTGTCTACCATCTGGCCCCCTCAGGGAGAGAAGAACTAGAAAGGTTCTTACTCTCCAGAGGGGGCCTTCTGTTAATTTAAGGGCTATATAAAAATCAAAAAATATCATCTGGTGAAGCATAGTTGAAGAAATTTAGAACTTTTATACCCAGGGATTTTACTATTGGAGTTGGGTTATGCTGAATAAATATTATTATTTTTGTTTTGGTGATAATAATAGACTATACTAAACATAAATAGTAATTAGGAGAAAAAATGCTTAACACAACAGGACCAGACTTGTCAAAAGATGAATACGGTAGGATAAACAATCCAGATATTGCCCAAGTTGCTGCCGAAAGAACAAATCAGAAAATGCAGGACAAAAAATTACATGAAAGTATTGCTGATGGTTATTCTAACGCTGACCCGGAATATAGACTTAGAGACAGCATGGGAGGACCCGATAGACGTGCAGGAAGGAAAGAAGCTAAAAAATGGCAAAGAATCGCAGATCATGACCAAAAAGAAATTGATAATATGGACAATACTGTATTGAAAGAAACAAGAAAAGCCACAAAGCAGAAGAGCAATGAAGAACCCGACAATAAAAAAATAAGTAAAATTAGACAGTTTCTTAACAGGGCAGGAAAATAAATATAAGAAAAGACCTCAAAAATCTTCTAGTGGCGTTCTCAAGCTCCTATTAACCAAAAAAAGAAAATCTTCAAAGACTTTCTTTTTTTGGTGGAGCTGGCGGGAATCGAACCCGCGTCCGAAAGTTAAAACCGTACAACCTTAGCAAGCTTAGACCCGATTGTTCAGTTCGGAAGTCCGGTAAGAATCAGGACAAAAACCGGATTTCCTAGCCCGATAAGTCTTAGTTGCCGTTTATCGGTGTGGCGACAAAGCGTCTCGAGATTATGACACCTCGTTCTTCGACCCCGAGAACCCGAAGGGAGATGGCTGAAGCGTTTAGGCTACAGCTGGTGCAAAGACGTTTACGCGGAAAGCGCTAGCGACTCTGCTTGCAAATGTTTTAGCACTTGTCTTTTAACTATCTGGGTAACGCGAGACAGTCATCGCGGCTTGCATCATACGTGCCTCAATGATCTTCCGTCGAAGCCAAAACAGCCCCACAGAAAGCTAAGTCTAGCACAAATTTGACTAAATTTCAAGGTTAAGAAGTTGAAAATAAATGTAAATTATGCTACCTTTTACTTAGAGACAAGAATAAAAATAAGAGGGCAAAAGGCCCTTATTTTTGTTTAGCAACTTGAAAGGAGTGAAATCATGAAAGGGTTCCATAAACTCTTACGAGCAGAAAATCTGCCGCCGGCTGATCCTTTTATGGACGAACTGACAGAACAAGGTTTTTTCAGCGATGGCATGGGTAGTATAGAGATTGGGAAGCTACCCAAAGATGCTGACTGCTCACCAGAAAGTATCAGAGAAACTCTAGGTATTACCAAACCCTCCTGAAAGGAAGCTAAGTGACTACTTACAAGAATTCTGGCGTAAATGTCGAACTCGGCAATGATGCTTCGAGGGTTCTTTTTGAAGCTGCCAAACAAACGTGGAAAAATCGCGAGGGAAAGTTCGGAGAGATAGTCTCTCCTTTTGATGACTTTTCCGGGGTTCGAGGCTTCGATGTATCAGGACTACCCACGGGCTCTTTCATGAGCTTTGGTTTCGACGGTATAGGAACAAAGGTTGAGATTGCTGAAAGATTGGCAAAGCATGACACCGTCGCCCATGATCTCTTTGCAATGGCCTGCGACGATGCAGTCATTCGGGGTGCAGAACCATTCGTTATCGGTTCTGTTCTCGATGTCAAAAGTCTCGGCAATAACAAAGAGTCAAACATTGACCTTTTAAAGCAGCTAGGTCGCGGATATGTCAATGCTGCCGGAGAAGCTGGGGTTGCCGTTATCAACGGCGAAATCGCAGAGATAGGAGCGAGAGTATCCGGCTATGGATCTTTCAACTATAACTGGTCTGCCGGCATCATCTGGATAGCCAAAAAGGAAAGAATGCTGACTGGGAAAGAGGTCAAAGTCGGCGACTCCCTTGTAGGCCTTTGGGAACCCGGATTCCGATCGAACGGCTTTTCATTAATCAGAAAAGTCCTCGAAGACAAGGTGGGCCCTGACTGGCATGAGGATACAGAGTTGGCAGAAATGATTCTGACGCCATCCCGTATCTATACCAAGGCCCTACTAGACATGTTCGGCGGCTATGAAGGCGAACCGCAAGCCAAGATCACCGGCGCTGCCCATATCACAGGTGGTGGCATCCCAGAGAAATTGGGAAGGATGTTAAAACCATCCGGTCTGGGAGCAAGAATCTCTGAACCGATCGAACCGAGTACCATTGTTAGATACCTGCAAGATATCGGCGAGATCAGTGATGAAGAGGCCTACAAAACATGGAACATGGGGCAAGGCATGATCGTCTCCACACCGGAGCCAAACAGCGTCATCCAAGTCGCCCAAAGCCATGAAATCAAAGCTAGGGTCATCGGAGAAGTAACTCATATTCCTGGTATTGTCATCACAAGCCGAGGACTTAACAAGCCGGGACAACTTCTGAAGTTCTAGGTAAGAAAGAAGTAGGTAGGATAAGCATACCTTGCCGGCTATCATCCTCTAATTTCTAAAGAAGGAGTGAGCTCACTTGGCAGCAACGGAAAAAACCTTGTGTGAAAAAGACGCTCAAGAAATCAGTAACCTAATCCCCAGAACAGTTACCGCAATCTACATAGAAAAGCAGAATAAAGGCCTGTATCTGGAGTTTGAAACCACCGATGAAGAAGAGTCTCCTTTGTACCTAGCCATATGCGCATACAATGGTGTCAGTAACAGTTATGTGAAACTCCTCTTCCATAAAGCTAACAAAATCTTCCCTGAGGAAGATTACACTTCGGCCGAAGAAAGTATAGGAGAACTGAGTGAGTTGATAGGTCATGACTTAGTGGGATTAAAACCAGAAGATGATGGGATAGTTCTTCATTTTCATCAAGGATCTTTCCATCAGACCTTAAAGCTTACCCCTTGGCTTGAAGCCTTCGGCTTTAAAACAGATGGAGACAGAACAGTGATGAAAGGCATGCGCCCCGTTTTGGTCGCAACCAAAACCGGCAAACCCTTTCCTCAGCACTAAAATCTAGCCCCGCGAATTAATTTTCGCGGGGCTTTAACTTTTTCCTTTTTAAATCACTCATTTCTTTGTATAATCTTCTTGGAGGGATTTTTTTATGAAAAAAAGCGAAATACGAAAACATTACTTTCAAGACAAATACGTCATCATCTCACCCAAAAGGGGCCAAAGGCCACATATCACAAAAGTTTGTACAGAGGATGATAGCACTAAAAAAGACTGTTTTATGTGCCCGGGAGGAAAGGTAAAACTTATATATGAACTTCCTGATTTAAAGGGCGGCTGGCTTATCAGGGTTATAAAAAACATTTATCCTGCTCTGACGCTTGATAACAAATATGCTTACGGTAAGCAAGAAATAATTATCGAGTCTCCTTACCATAACAAAGAAATCCACGAACTGCCTATAGAGCATATCAAAAAAATCCTCGACGTCTACTCTGAAAGATATGAATCTCTGAAGAAAGTAGATAAGATTCGTTATGTTTTGGTATTTAAAAACGAGGGAGGAAAAGCCGGCGAAAGCATAGACCATGCTCACTCTCAAGTTATCGCACTGCCCATGTTGCCACCGCTAATTCGTGAAGAAATTCTTGCAATCGACGACTATACATTAAAGAACAAAACATGTCCATACTGCGACATTATAAAGGATGAGAAAAAGTCGCCGAGAGTTGCGTGGGAAGACAAAAACATTTTTGCGCTTTGTCCGTTTGCCTCAGAGTATCCGTATAGCGTCTGGTTTATTCCAAAAAGACACGTTTCAAGCCTATTTGATATGAATCAAGATGAGAAACATTCCCTAGCCGAAGCCATGAAGCATATCATCGGAAAAGTTGAATCAATCGGTTTAAGCTACAACTACTTCTTCCACAATAGCTTTGATGACTGCGGACACCATATGGTCTTAAAGCTTGACCCTAGGCCAAATGTTTGGGCAGGAGTTGAGCTCGGAACAGGAATAATTATCAATTCCATCCCGCCGGAAGATGCCGCAAAATTTTATAAAGGAAAATCTAAATCTAAAAAGGTAGCTATAGGAAGATAAATAAAATAGTTACAAAAGAGAAAGGCGCGTAATCGCGCCTTTCTCTTTTTTGTTTTTGTTTCCTAGTTTTTACGTAAGATAAGTTCCTACTTCTTTGGAAACGCCTTTTTGACAGAGTTAATGATATCTGTCGCTGCATCTTTGCCCCCAAGACCGAAAGCAAGACCACCGGCAATTGCTAAGAAAGCAATAACACCTGTCCATAGAGTTTCGATTGGCCCGGCAATAAGACCCAAAAGTTTCATCGCCTGGAAAAAAGCAGCGATAATAATAGCCCATCTAGCAATGTCAGATAGGATTTCGCTTGCTCTTACGCCTATTGAGTTAGCAGTAGCTTTCACGACCCTTGAAGCAAGGTCTGCTACAACTACGCCGATAAACAAAAGGACTGCGGCTTTAGCAACATTGGGTATATATGCAAGTACGCTCTTCAAAAGATCGTTTGCTCCGGAAAGCTTTGCTACATCAAGAGCAACAATGATAAAGGTTAGAAGTATAACCCACTTTGCGATATCACCAAGCAAGTCAACTACTTCAACATCTTTTGTTATAACCTTGTTAAGCCCAACTGCATCGGTATATTTCTTGATTTGCAAAAAGCCGAGACCTTTAACGATCACGGTTTTTACAGCCCAAGCAACTATAATACCAACAAGAACAACTATGATGGCGGCAACAAGATCAGGAATATAAGCTATGACATCAGACAGAGTATTTCTGACTGCGTCAGTAACTGCTGTTGCAGTATCTCCCATTTTACTTCACCTCCTTTCCTTTTTTAGAGGTCAACACCTCAACCACCCTCCGCTCCGAAATTATTCGAAGCCCTCCTCATTAGGGCAAAAGTACCATAATAGTTTTACACCTGTCAATGGCGAAAATTGTTTGAACTGTTGGAATAGTTTGAAGATAAATCTGTTCTAATCCGGCATGATTTTTTCAAGGAGAGAATAAATCGAATGAAGATTCAAAAAGAATTTTGTTTGAGTGAAACGAGTTAATTTTTTTGAACCTGAAATGAGATGAAATTCGACACTTTGAAAAGAATCGTTAGCCGGTAGTTTTTGTTACTTTTTGCTATCAAAAAGTAGAGACTATACTTAAAGACTGGATTCCCGCCTCCGCGGGAATGACAAAGGAATGTGGGATGAGATCCTTCGTGCCTCAGGATGACAAATGCGACTCTGGACAAGCCAGAATGACAGACATTTTGGTTCCCCTCAAGGGAATGCTCAGTCAATATTAGTTTTCAAGAAAACAATGCTAAAAACAAAGAGCAACTTTCATTTGAAAGTTGCTCTTTGCATCGCCATAAAACTGATTTTGAATCTCTTGTCGTAAAACAGTTTTGCGTCTTCCGCCATGCCGAGCGGTGACAACCTATGGGTAAAAATTTTTGTCTGGTTTCCCGGCCGCAGCCAAAGATAAACGTTAGACATTTGTTAATTTTAGAGGTTGCACGTAACCGTACATGGCAGAACGCGTAAAACTATTTTTTAATGTGCCCAAATCCTTCGAGGAGTAAACCAATGATATAAGACTGGATACCCCGTTTCATTGTAGGAGTTAACAAAAATTCGGGAATTTTTTAGTAAATATTTTGGAGAAATGTCGAGAGGCTAGTTCACTTCCGCGGGCACACCCTGTTCTGACGTGTCCATAAGCCCTAGTTTTATCTGGAGCGCGTCATAAAATCTTGTCGGGTCGAGCCCTATAAGTTCTTTCACTTTATGAAGCCTGTAAATCAAAGTATTTCTATGCAAATGAAGTTTTTTCGACGCTTCGGTCAGATTCATCCCATTTTCCAAGAAAACACTGGTAGTTTTAAGCAGATCTTTATCCATATACAACTTCCTGAGAACTTGATAAGAAAGCTCATTCTTTCTGGTGCTTGCAACGTCGCCTAAAAGACCGACAAACATCGCAACATCCAAGATATGGTAGACTCCACTTTCCGTCAAAACTTTTTCACCAAGCCGGAGTGCAATGTTTGAATCTTCATATGATTTTCTAAGCCCCGAAAGTCCCTGATAATACTGGCCTACCGAAACCCTGACGCGATCAGGGAACTTTTTCTTGAGTACCGCATAAATTTGCTTTCCACTATCTTTTAAGGTTTTAAACGAATTCAAAGTATCGGTACCATCCCCTTTTATTTCCTTAAGTATCACAAACTTCCCGTCACCTATATAAACTATACAGTTTTGTATCTCTCCCTCAAAAGAACAAAGAAGATTATCCTCTATTCCCTTTAAATATTCTTGAAACTTGGCCCTGGCAGTCTCAATACGCATTTTTTTGTTATGTTCTATATATGTCTGATAAAGATCATCTATTTTAAATATCATTACCGCATATTTAAACCTGAGATTTACTCCGATTATGTCCCCCTGTTCGACAGCTTCCTCGGTCGTTTGGATTTTTGTCCCAGTCAAGATTTCTTTGATGAAATCACTCCTGAGATCGTTCGCTACATGTATGTTTTTTACAAGGAACTCTTCGTATAAAAGAACCTCAGCTAGCCCCTTAGCAAGACCGGCGAACTCTAGAGAATCTTCTTTTTTATCATCTCCGGCGCATACGGCCCCGATAACCTTGTCTTCATAAACTATCGGCGTACAACTAAAGTACTTCTCTTCTTTTTTCTCTGTTATCTCCCGTGTACTCTGAATCACCTTCAGGGCTAAAAGATCAATCTTCGCAGGCGCTCCATCCATGGCGATACCATTCTCGTCAAATAGATAAGCCTTGCGACCAATTACCCTTTCTATTTTTGTAAGCAGCTCTTCGCTAATTTCTTTTGTTAATCTCATAATTTCCTCAATTTTGAATTGTTAATTTTTAATTATGAATTATTGATGGACCAGTTCTCCAAAAAGCATTGATAGTTTTATTTGAACCGCATCATCAAACAACCTTGGATCAAGCCGCAGATTCTCGGATATTTTGTCCAACCTATAAACGAGCGTATTTCTATGAATCTTTAGCTTCTTTGCCGTTTGGGTCAGACTCATGTTATTTTCAAAAAAGACATCCAAAGTATGCTTTAGCTCCTCATTTGAAAAGCCTTCAAAGACATTTTTCGGAAAGTCCAAGCCCTTGCCGCTGTTTATGAGCGGAGCCACAACACCGAAGCTGTCAAAACTGTAAACTTTATCTTTACCCCAAACCTTTTCACCAAAGTTCATGGCAATAAGCGCTTCCTCATACGATTCTTTAAGCCCTGAGATTCCAGAATAGTATTTCCCCACACCAATAGTCACATCTCCGCGGAACTCACTCTTTAAGCTATATTCAAAAGAATTCAATGTTTTTAAAATATGCTTAAAGTTAGCGACCATTTCCTCTTCAGAACCCAGACTTTTGAGCACCACAAACCGGCTGCCTCCGATATAAGCGACCACATTATCCCTATTCCTTGTATAAAAAGACTCTGTTTGGGAAGTAAGAGATCTTTTTATCTTTGCCCAGAAAGAGTCTTTTTCGTTACAACTCAAATTTTCGCTGAATAATGTACTCTTAATTTCACCGCCAAGATCAATAAGCAAAACCATCCTTGGTTTTTTGAGGTCAAATCCATATACTTTTGCCTCAGAAATAGCCTCAGACTCGTCATAGTCGGCTTGATGCAAGAGATCATAAATAAATTTATTGATTTTCCTGTCTTCGGAAGTAATATTTTCTAAAATGGTTTTCTGATGCAGGATAAGCTCCAGCATCGACTTTATGATGTCGCCTTCCTCAGAAATAACATGAGGAGACGCATCAAGATAAACATACCCAACCTTTTCTCCTTCTACCAAAAGAGGCAAGGCCTTCTTAGAGTGTTTAATATCAATATGGCTAGAACTGTATTTGAAGTTTTCACTTTTTGCCAGAATGTCGCCGGACAAGTCTAAAATAGCAATGGGGTTTTTGGTAATCCCCGATACCCTCTTAACAAGCTCGGTTGAAAGAGTGTTTGTCAACATTTGTAAATCCTGCTATTTTAATATTCTCGCTTTGTGAAAACATCCAAAAGGACTCTTATGTTAGCACTACTTTCCCCCGTTGTCAATATTTTTGTTGATTTGTATTTAAATATCACTTATACTTTCCCCAACGAGGGAGCTCTTAAAGACAAAACAATCAACCTTTTGAAAGGTGGTTTTTCTGATGGCACTACTTGGGGGAATAAATCAGTATGACTTAGCGCAAAGAGATGTTGTGGCAAACATGCTAGAGGCTTACGGGATTATTGGTCCGGAAGAAGTAAGCCCCGAGAACCGAGAACTTTTTGGTCCGAACTACGCACCCTACTGGTTCAAAGGACCTGACGGAGAAATTGCGGGAGGAAGAGAAGACAAATACCTGGCAGCAAACGACATAATGAGATCCTTTGAGATAGACTTTCTGAAAGAAGAGGGTCGAGCAGCCGGACTCAAAACGGAGAACTTCCTAAAGCACAACCATGATGAGTTCACTTCTCTACAAAGAATCCTTGCTGGTCTAGAAGTTGAATCTTTCGTCCACACTGAGTTAAGATTCTGGAAAACCCTAGACATCTTCTTTGTAGGAATGAAAACTATCAGCATGGATATGGACCTTCTGCTTCGCAGGAAGTCAGGCCGTCGAAGGGAGAATATTTCCGAAGAACACAGAGTCAGTATGCTTGAACGGGCGCAGAGAAACATCGAGAGTGTCGAACACATACTCCGGGCAATGAAAGAAAGAATGCTTAATGAGGAACATCCGCCAAGCATGGCAGATATAAGCACTACTATCAGTTCCATGCGGGGCTTTGATGAGATGCTACATACTTTCTGGGGTATTATGAATGCTGAGACAAAAAAGCCGACAAATGTTGGCTAACTCCAATCACCTATCAAAAAGCGGCTGTATCCCAGCCGCTTTTTCAATTGATTTTTTACCTTATTTTCTATATAATTCAATACTAGTTTCGGGCTTGTAGCTCAGTTGGTTAGAGCGCTACGTTGACATCGTAGAGGTCCGCAGTTCGAGTCTGCGCAAGCCCACCAGAAATATGTCTTATTGAGGTTTTTTGTTTTAAACATTATAAAGTAAAAACTAGGCTCAAGTTTTCGTGCTCAGTAAAACTGAGTATTTTTTATTTAACAAAGCTGTTGACAAATAACAGTATTTATGTTATTATCTAGACCAAGTATCCAATGATAATTCAGAAAAGGAGATGGATCCTTATGAACCTAAACGTCCAGGTAACAAGTGGAGACATCGCTTCAGTCAAAGCAGATGCTTTGATAACCGCGATCAATTCCGGCGGTTTCTGGTTTGGCGGTATTGATGGAGTTATTATGAATACCGCTGGGAATATGTTCCACAATCAAGCTGCTCTTGCCCTTAAAGAAGGGCTTGAAGATGGTCAGGCGATTGCGGTACATGCCGAGCTTCAGCATGATGGAGAATTCGGAGACGTAATCTTTGTAATCGACGACCTCCAGCAGCCACTTCGCAACATCGTGAAAGCGGGTCTCGAAGCAGCAGACCATGCAGGCTATGAAACGGTAACTATCCCGACTATCAGAATGGGTGTTATGAAGAACCAAGTTGAGAGTCCGGACAAAGCCATTAAGGAAATGGTCATCGGCATTCTCACCTTTGAGGCTAACGGCTGGTACAATCACTTAAAAGAGATCACTATTGTCGTTTACAACGACCCCTCGACAGAAGCACTTCTACGGGAGGAACTGGGAATCTAATCCCAGAGCCAACCAGATAAAAAGAAGGCGCCCTGTAAGGGGTCGCTTTCTTTTTATGAAGAAATATTCTTTACCGCTGCCCCAAATATTAAAGTTCGGATAACGCGCTACAGAGTCCACCATTTGATATTTTAAGAAGTTTATGCTATAATCAACATGTTATGAATATAAATAACTGCCAAGTAAATAGAAAGTTTATGAACCCGATTCACGTCGGCACTCTTTCCTATGCATGGGATAAATTCAATAATTTGTCTGGCCAAGGCGGTCTTTATATAAATATGAGTTAAACATACTTTTTTAATTTAATTATACGAAGCGCCTCGGCTAGATAAGCCGAGGCGCTTTTGATTTTAGCGCACTTATCTAGAGTTCATTCCAAAAGTAAAGGAGATGAAAAATGGTTAAACAAACAATCAGATTGTACTTGCTGCTCAAGGTAGTTATGGCTTTGGGAATATCTTTCATATCGGCAACATATGTGATGTTCCTTATCTCGAAAGGATTAAATCTTTTTGAGGTAAACCTAGTAAACTGCGTGTTCTTTACCACCTTGTTTATCTGTGAAATCCCAACCGGAGTTGTCGCTGATGTTTTTGGGAGGAAAGTATCGTTCATAATATCATGCTTTCTCTTTTCTATCAGCCTGTTTGTTTATGCCGGCTCTAACGGTATTTGGTTTTTTGTTTTAGCAGAAGCCATAGGTGCTGTCGCAAGAACATTTGAAAGTGGTGCCTTCCAGGCATGGGTAGTTGATCGACTCAAATACTACGACTATGCCGAACCGATTCAGCCTATTTTCAAAAAAGAACAGCAATTCGCCCAAGGGGCAACAATAGTTGGAGCTCTTGCGGGTGCTTTTCTCGCCGATAAGAACCTGGCCCTGCCATGGATCGCCGGCGGGATTACGACCTTCGTAGCGGGAGTACTGGCTATCTTTCTCATGAAAGAGGAGTATTTTGTCAGGGAAAAGTTCTCTTTCAGGGAAGGACTAAGGTCAATGAGGACAACGACTGCAAACAGCATCAGATACGGAGTAAAGAATAAGGCGATAAGGTTCATTATTCTCGTCAGCGCCGTTCAGTTCTTCGCACTACAAGCACCGAATATGCAATGGCAGCCTCTCTTTTCTCAACATTTCGATAGCAAAACCTCCTTTGGTTTTCTATATGTCGGGATATCAGTCTGTATCATAATCGGTTCTTCCCTATCTTCTCTGCTCCTAAAGAAAGTAAGAGATGAGAGAATGGCCCTCGTTGTATCGCAGGCAATGATTGGTGTGGCGATAGTAATAACGGCGTATTTTAGCTCCTACCAAATAGCTATTTTGCTATTTTTGTCGCATGAAGTTGCCCGAGGAGCTTTCACTCCGATCAAGGATGCTTATCTCAACGATAATATTCCTTCGAAAGAAAGAGCCACTCTCATCTCCTTTGAGTCGATATCGCATCACATCGGAGGTGCTGGCGGTCTCATAGTGAGTGGTCTTCTCGCGCAAACCACTTCTATCCCCCTGACATGGATTCTTTCCGGTTCTTTCCTAATTATTGCAGCAATAATTTTAGGTAAAAACGGAAAAAGAATCTAAACCCCAAAAAGCGGAGTTTTAAAAACTCCGCTTTTTTCTTTACCAAAATTTTGCTAAAATATCTTGCATGCCGCGGTGGCGGAACTGGTAGACGCGCTGGTTTCAGAGACCAGTGGGAGCAATCTCGTGGAGGTTCGAGTCCTCTCCGCGGCACCAAAGAAATTGTTTGCAAGGAGGTGGCGAGAACCTCTGTAACTGCCTAGGAAAATAATTTCTTAATTTTATAAAAAGAATCCCAAAATAACATAAGTATCGAGGAAGAAACTTAAAAAGCAGTGATACTGCTTCGAGTCCTCTCCGCGGCACCAAAATATTTTCTACATAAGGAGAAATAAATGGAATCAAAAGAATTCGCAAATTCTAGAAATGCAGCCGAGATTACTCTCAATAAGATAGGCTCCTACGATGAACTAAATGCTCTCACCGAAAAAGAAGGAGATGAAAGATTTAGTAGGAAAACCCGGGAACTCTGGAAAGAGTTTGCCGTTTCCGGCGTTATGGCCTATGACGAGGAATCAGGAGGAAGAAAATTACAGCCTTACACAGACTTGGATGGTAGAACCACTATAGAACTTCTAGAGAAAGCTGGCATAGATGCTTCTGATATAAAATATATCAAACCGGGAACAGTCGAAGAAGGAAGGATAAACTTTGATACTGGAGATAAACTGGGAGTCAGCTATGACAAAGAAACGGATACGGCAATATTCGATCATCATACTTCTGAGAACAAAACCATTACTTCCTCAGCAGAAATCATGTACAACGTCTTAGCCGACTTGAAACTACTCGAGAGAAGTGAATCTCTGGATAGAACGGTCGATTTTGTAACGAAAATGGACAATAGGTTAATCCCACAAGCAGAATTCTTAAGAAGCGGGAAAACTATCATAGGAGTCCAAAGGCATCTCGACTTTAACAAACTTCTTTCCTACTTCACCAAACATGAGTCTCCACTTGACGAGCTGACTCCTGAGGAGTTTGAGGACTATGGACTACGCGAAGTTGCAGAAAACCAACAAAAGATAGTTGATGATGCAATGAAGAAAATGGAAAGTATGGCAAGTGAAGGCAAGGTTGTTGAAACCGAATACGGAAAAATACTCATAAATGAAGGAAATGAACTTCGTGTCGGCGCTTCAGCTGCTTATGTAAAATATGACGGCATAGTCAACTTCACTCCAGACAAAAGCTTCGCGGTAACTCTCAAAGAAAAAAATATTGATAGTGAAAAGATTAGAGAAAAACTAGGTGATAAATTTCAGGGCAAGATCATTCGAGAAAAGATGTGGATATACAACGATCAGGAACCACTAAAAATAGATCTGACAGAACTCATAGAATGCTTAAAATAAATATTAGACTGACTTAAAAAGAGCACTTAAGTGCTCTTTTTGTTTCCCAATTTTCTGTTTTATTTCTTCTTTTTCTCTTCGTCTTGTTTCTTTAGCTTCTCAAGTTTTAGCCACTTATATCCAAAGTATACTACCAGCGCAACGATTGTGAAATCGATAATCGCGCTTATGAAACTTCCGAGTAAGATGGTTGCGGAACCAACGTGAAAAGTCAGCTTCTCAATGCCTTTAGTTTGTCCGAGGATAAGACCAACGAACGGGTTGATCATATCAGTCACAAGTGCTGCCACAAGCTTTGTGACCGCTCCTGCCAAAACAAAACCTATAGCAAGACCGACTACGCCATTTTCAATAATAAACTCTCTGAATCCTTCTACATGTTTTTTTATCATTATGCTCTCCTTTTTGATTTTAGAAAAAATATGATCCGACACCAAGAGTTGCATGAACTAGTGCTAAAGTTATGGTCACAGCCGCCACTCTCGGATGCCACTTAAATGGAATCAAGTGATAGTTGAATTTTACATTTGAAACGGAAATAAAAGCGGTAAAAAGGAGTGATGACAAAGTCAAAATACCCATATACGCTATGAGCGGCTTTCCGTAAATCATATGATAAGCGATACTATGAATCATAAGCTTATTCTACCACAACCTTGCCCTTCATGTAAGGATGTATTCCACAGTTATACTCATACGTACCCGCCTTTACAAATTGGAATTTAAAAGTATCTCCATTCTTTATATTCGGCGAACTGAAGTCGGTGGATTTAATACTGTGCACTACCCCGTCATCATTTCTCCAAGTTACAATATCACCGACTTTCACTGTCAAAGTGTCGGGATTAAATACAAAATCTTTAATGCTAATAGTATTTTTTTCTTTCGGCACATTTGTCTGTTCACTGGGCAACTTCACTTCCGGACTTTTCTGCTTGTAGCTGGAACCCAAGAGAAAATAAGCGCCCACTCCGGCAGCTAGGAGGATCACAACAATAAGCGCAACCATTGGTTTTTTCATACATCTTCTCCTTTCAATTATTTTTCTTAGTTCTCATGTTACCAGTGGAGACTCTATTTTCCAATGTATCTTAATCTAAATTTTCAGTTTCAACAAAGGTAATTTTTTGTTATAATAATTTAGTAAATCAAGAGAGATGGCAAAAGAAAAAAATAATTTAGAAGTTATGCGCCACAGCCTAAGCCACGTGCTGGCAATGGCAGTTTTAGATATGTTCCCGGAAGGCAAACTCGCCATCGGTCCTGCAATAGATAATGGTTTTTACTATGACTTTGATCTTCCGAGAACTTTAATTCCTGAGGATTTACCGCTTCTCGAAAAGAAAATGAAACACATTGTAAAACAGAATTTGAAATTTGAGCGTCAGGATGTCCCAATAACTGAGGCGTTAAAAATTGCGAAGAAAGCCAATCAGCCTTATAAAACAGAACTAATCAAAGACTTAGAAAAAGCAGGCAACACCCCAAACTCTCGGGGCAAGAAATCAGTCAGTTTTTATAAAACGGGTGAGTTTATTGACCTCTGTGAAGGTCCGCATGTCGACTCAACCAATAAACTCGGTATATTCAAACTTTCACATACCGCAGGCGCTTACTGGAAGGGTGATGAAAAAAACAAAATGCTCCAGCGCATCTACGCCTATGCGTTTGAAACCCAGCAAGAACTTGACGAATATCTGAAAAACCTGGAGGAAGCACGAAACAGAGACCACAAAAAGATTGGCCAAGCTCTTGACCTCTTTTCATTCCATGCGGAGGCCCCGGGAAGTGCCTTCTGGCATCCAAAAGGCATGATTATTTGGAACGAGCTTGAATCCTTGGGAAAATCTGTCCGCAAAAAATATGGCAATGAAGAAATCCAGACTCCGATACTCGCTAAGAATACTCTCTGGAAAACCTCAGGCCATTGGGACCACTACAAAGAGGACATGTTCCATTTCAAAGTCGAGAAAGAAACCTATGTCTTAAAGCCCATGGACTGCCCATTTAACATTAAAATTTACCAAGAAAAACTCAGATCATACAGAGACTTACCCGTCAGATACACAGAAATCGGGAGAGTTTTAAGAAATGAAAAGTCAGGGCAGCTAAACGGACTGTTCCGAGTTAGACATATAACCCAAGACGATGCCCACATCTTCTGCACCAAAGAGCAAGTTGAGAGCGAGATCGAAACCCTGATCAAAATGGTCAAAGAGTATTATAAAATTTTTGACATCAAACCGCAGTTCTACTTCTCTACTCGTCCGGACAACTTCATGGGAGAAAAGAAGGACTGGGATAAGGCAGAAAAAAATCTTGAAAATGCATTAAGAAAAGAAAAAATATCCTATGAGACCAAAGAAAATGATGGCGCCTTTTATGGACCTAAAATAGATATAGACATCGAGGATGCACTGGGCAGAAAGTGGCAGCTTGCGACAATCCAGCTGGACTTCCAGCTTCCTGAAAGATTCGGCCTTGAATATATCGCAGAGAATGGCAGTAAAAAAACTCCGGTTATGATTCATGCGGCTATTTTCGGTTCTCTGGAAAGATTTATCGGCATCTTAACAGAACATTACAATGGAAACTTCCCTCTCTGGCTGGCTCCCGTTCAGGTAAAAGTAATCCCTGTTTCAGAAAAGTTTGAGAAGTTTGCCCGCGGAGTTGAGTCAGAATTAAAGAATGCGGATCTAAGGGTGGAGCTCGATGATTCAGACGAGTCTGTTGGTAAAAAAATCAGAAATGCAGAGATGCAAAAAATTCCCTACATGCTAGTTCTCGGCGAAAAAGAAGTTAAATCAAAGAAAATAGCCGTCCGCTCTCGAAAAAACGGCGACCTTGGACAAATTGATACCAAAAAATTGATTGAAAAACTTACAAAAGAAATCAAAGAGAAAGAATGATTCCATACGACTTGCATTTTCACTCCACATACTCTGATGGAGAGTGGAATGTGGACGAGATCCTCGCCCATGCTAAAAAAATCGGCATGAAAGTTTTGGCGCTCACTGACCATGACACGATGGCGGGACAAAAAGAATTTCTCGAAAAATCTAAAAAAGCCGGAATACAGGCGATTCCGGGAGTTGAGGTCACTTGCGACTTTGAAGGAAACCGTTTGCACATACTTGGCTATGGCATCGATTTTGAGAATAAAGCACTCAAAGAAGAGATCGCAAAAACATATACAAACAGAGCAAACAGAAATGAGCTCTTTTATGACAAGCTTGCCTCTTTTGGTTTCCATATCAACCGGGATCGTCTCGCCGAAGAACAAGAAAAACAGACTAAGCCTCTTAGAAGACTGCAGATCACGACAGTACTGATGGAAGATGAGAGAAACCATAAGTTGGCTTCCTCCGCTAAAGAAATCGAAAAAGAATATCTGTGGCCAAAAGGTAAGGCATATATAAACCTATCCAGCCCTTCGGGTATTAAAGCGGTGGAACTTATTAGAAATGCCGGTGGGTTTGCCTCTCTGGCTCACCCCGGACTTGATATCGACAAGTTTGATGACTTTGAACACATCGCTAGTGAGCTACGAAAAAATGGACTAAAAGGTATAGAGGTTTACTCTTGGAAACACTCAAAAGAACAGACGAAGTACTATAGAGAATTTGCTGACAAAAACGGATACATCATCACATTTGGCAACGATGATCATGGGCGCTACGACCCATACAACTCAATGGGACAGATAGATCTTCCGGATGCGGATATCTTGATCAAGAAAATATTTGAAGAACTGGACAAACTAAAATAAGGAACCAAGGTATAAAAAATGAAAGATCCAATCAAAATGCATCAGGATTTAAGAGGCAAAATCGTTATCACCTCAAAAATAGAGCTAAATGAAGAAACTCTTCCGATCGCCTATACTCCAGGCGTTGCCAAAGCCTCGGATACAATTGCTAAAAATAAATCTGAAGTAAATAATCTGACCGGGAAGTGGAACACCGTGCCTGTCGTGTCAGACGGCAGTGCAGTTTTGGGCCTTGGCAATATCGGACCGGAAGCCGCCATGCCGGTGATGGAAGGCAAATGCGCTATCTTCGCCCAATTCGCAGAGATAAATGCTGTGCCAATCTGCCTCGACACCCAGGATACTGAGGAAATTATCAAAACGGTAAAATACCTGGCGCCATCTTTCGGCGGGATAAATCTTGAGGACATTTCAGCTCCACGCTGTTTTGAAATCGAAAGACGCTTAACTGAAGAACTAGACATCCCTGTCTTCCATGACGATCAGCACGGCACGGCAATAGTCGTTTTGGCGGGACTAGTAAATGCTCTGAAAGTTGTCGGCAAGGACACGGGCGTAAAAATTGTAATATCCGGCGCTGGTGCAGCAGGCATAGCTATCACAAATCTTTTGTTTGAGTACGGTTTCAGCAATATTTGTATGTGCGACTCCAGGGGTGTGATTTCAGAAGACAGCACAAATGGAAATGGTTATAAGAAAGAAATTTTAGAAAAAAGTTCTGCCTCCTGCCCTATCGGGAGCTGCAATCTTGCCCTCAAGGGAGCTGATATTCTGATTGGCGTATCAAAACCGGGTCAGTTCACAGCTGATGATATAAAGAAAATGAATAAGAACCCAATAGTTTTTGCGATGGCAAATCCTATCCCTGAGATCATGCCGGATGAGGCCAAAAAAGGCGGAGCAAAAATCATTGCCACGGGCCGAAGTGACTTTCCAAACCAGATAAATAACGCCCTGGTATTCCCCGGCCTTTTCCGCGGACTTCTCGATAATGAAATTCGCAAAGTTACACCGGCAATCAAGCTCGCCGTTGCAAAAGCCATCGCCGAAATGGTAAAGAATCCAACAGAAGAAAAGATTATTCCTTCAATCTTTGAAAAAGACCTCGTCCCAACAATAGCGAATGCACTAAAAGATTTCGATAAAATGGGCAAACGCAAATAAGCCAACATTCTTCAAAAAACGTGGCTTTTCTGCTAAACTAGACCTCTATGAAATGCTATATCTGGGCTTTGTTTTCTTTTTTAATAACTCTCTTCAATAAGAAACCTTTACCTTTGACGAAGAATAAGTAGCACTCAATACCTCCGGCAACTAAGATAATCGCCGCAAACCCTCCGAGGAGGTAAAAATATAATGGATGGCTAGGCTTTTTCTGAGGGTCTTTAGTCTGCACGGTAACGGCTTTTGCCTCCGCAACGAGGACAAACTTAACCGGAGCACTTTTCTCACTTGTAAGATTTGTGGTTGGGTCAGTAACAGCTATTTGTAAACTATGTTCCCCTTCCCCCAAATCTTGAGTTAGTTCATAGCTCCAGTTGCCATCTTTATCGGCGGTAGCAACATCTTCAAATGGATCAGACTGGAAGAACAAAAGCACTTTACCATTAGGTACGGCTTTCCCAGAAAAAACTATTTTTTGGCCTTTCTTAAAGTTGCTTCCTTGTACTTTATCACCTTCTAATTTTTTATCACCCGCTAATATAACCAGGAGCTCTGGTTTTGGTACCGTATTTGATATTTTCAGGTTTTCATAATTGATCGCTGTACCTTTTTTCGAACTATTACTTGTCGTGGTGCCTGTAGTAGTACCCGTGCTAGGTGTTGGACTCGACCCGGAAGAAGCTGTGGCCTGAAGATTAAAAGAGCTTTCCGCACTATAACTTGCCGAATCTACAGCGTGCTGAAAGGCCGCTTGCCCTGCGTACTGCGTAGAGGTTTTCATTTGGCTTGCAGTCATTCCTGCTAAGCTCCAATTTTTCTGCGTTATTGGAATATTTTTTGTTACCGCCGTATATCCAGGAGCAGTAATTGTGACTGTCTTTGAAGTTTCTCCCACAAAATAATCACAGTATATAAAGTAGGATCCAGGCTCTCCCATTCCACCACCACCCGTGTAATCAAAATTGCCAGTATCACAGGTTGGGCCGGAGACAGTATATTTCAGAAGCACTTGGCCTGTACCACTATCTTTGACAGTCCCACCTATTATTGCATGACTAACATATAGACCTATACTCTGCGCCGCATTGCATGGATCCGAAAGAGATACCCTGTATTGGAAATAGTTTTCATGAAGATAGCCACCACTAGAAGGGGTATATTCAACCCAAGAAGCACCGCTTAAGCCACCTACCGTACTTGCAGTTCGGCCATATATGTGACCTCCATACTCAGTGCCACATACTGAGCCTCCCATAAAATGAATTTCTTTTCCTTCTAGATTTATGGGGCTCGAAATAAGCTCACTCGGACCACTGCCTGTCATTCTATTGAGATCATCCCCAACCGTAAGATTCGTGGATGAACTATATTTTGTCCAAGCTGATATCTGAGACAAGATGGCTGTTTCTCCGCTCACTCCACCAGCCCAGCTTTCTTGGAAATAACTCGGAGGATAGCCGCCCGTTAGTGCTTGTACTTTGTTATCTTTCCCTGGAGACACTAACAATAATGAATAGGAAATAACAATCAAGATTAGTACTCCCCAATGCACAAAATGATGTATCTTTCTTGTGTGCCAGCTTTTATAACTAGCGGATTTACCTGATAAATGTTCGTGCAGTCTGTCTGTCGGCCCTAGATTCAGTTTTTTCATTTATAACTCCTCTTATTTTTCTTTTACAGAAACATTTTTAAACATAAATGTTTTGGCGTCAAGACGTTTTCTTTAATTTATGCCTTGTTCATGCTAAAATAGACCTCTATGAAATACTATATCTGGGCTTTGGGATGTGCCATGAACTTCTCGGATGCAGAGCGTATCGCATCCGTTCTTTGTGATGCAGGATATGAAGAAACAAAAAAAGAATCTGAGGCTGATCTTGTCGTTACTGTTGCTTGCAGCGTCAGGCAGTCCGGCATCAACCGGATTTATGGAAAAATCAAAGAGTGGGAAGATATACGGAAGAGTAGACCGCTAACAACAGTGCTGTCCGGCTGCGTCCTAGCCGAAGATAAAAAGAAAATGAGCAAATTCTTTGATCTAATATTTGAGATAAATGAAATTGAGAAATTATCTGACCTCCTCTCTGTCATCCCGAACCCGCCTTCGGAACGGATAAACTCCGCCGAGGGATCTCTTAAAAATTCTAGAGAAAGGGATTTCTCCACTCGTCGCTCCGCGAAGTCGGTCGAAATGACAAGACCTAATAGTTTCTTCCAAATCCATCCGAAGTACGAGTCAACATTTAAAGCATATATTCCAATCTCCACCGGCTGCGACAACTTCTGCACCTACTGTGCCGTTCCTTATACTCGCGGTCGTGAAATTTCAAGACCGATAGGTGAAATAATCGCCGAAGTCAAAGAACTAACAAAAAACGGCTATAGAGAAATCACCCTGCTCGGTCAAAATGTAAACTCCTACGGAAATGACCTGAAAAACGGCGCCACTTTCCCTGATTTACTCAGAAAAATTGACGAAATCCCCGGCGACTATCGCGTCTATTTCTACTCTAATCATCCAAAAGATATGTCGGACGAACTGATTAAAACTTTATCAAAACTGCGACATTTTCCACACTATATTCATCTGCCCCTGCAATCCGGCAGCGACAGGATACTAAAAGCCATGAACCGCCACTACACTCAAAAACAATACCTTAAGCTGGTGGAGAAAATCAAAAAAGCTATACCGGATGTATCTATCACCACCGATATCATCGTCGGCTTTCCAGACGAATCGGAAGAAGATTTTGAGCAAACGAAGAAAGTTATGGAAGAAGTCTGTTTTTCTATGCCCTTCATTGCCAAGTATTCTCCCCGCCCCGGGACAGTTGCCGAAAAAATGAAAGACAATATCCCAAAAGAGGAAAAAGAAAAACGCTGGAGGGAGCTTACGAACATTCAAAAGACAATACTCGAAAAAGAAAATAAAAAGCTAGCCGGCAAAGATTTTAGAACCCTTATCGATTCAGAAAAAAATAACAAATACTACGGTCGGACAGATAGCTACAAAGTCGTTGAGGTCCCAAAAAAACAAACCGACCTTATGGGTCAGTTTGTCAAAGTTGAAATTGTTGGACCTTCCGCTTGGTTGCTAAAAGGAAAAATTATTTCTTCGGTTTAAGGCCTAATATCTTTCTAAATATGCCTCTCTCCCTGGCGTCCTTACGATCAGATTCTGCCACTTTAGTAACGAACTCATTGTCTGCCTTCTGCCGCGCTTCTTTTTCTACCCTTGCCTGCTCCGCTCTTCTTTCTTCTCCTCCTTGTGTTGGCCCCTGAATATTATATTCCTCTATTTTTCCTGAAAGGGACTCTCCTTCCGTTTTTTCAACCCCCCTAGTATCCTTGACCACATGAAGCTCCGGTATATTACCCTCGACTTCAGTTTCTTCAGAACCGCTAATTTCACTAGGTATCATTTCTTCTGGTGTTGCCATTTTTTGGCTCCTTTCATTATTTCCCTCATAATACACAGGTTTTCTGATATAATCAAGTAATGCAAAAACCAATAATTGTGTTAACCGGACCGACAGCCAGCGGGAAAACATCGCTGTCTTTAGATTTGGCAAAGGAGTTTAGTGGAGAGATTATTTGTGCCGATTCAATGACCGTCTATAAAGGTATGAATATCGGTACAGACAAACCAACGAAGTTTAATGACATCCCTCATCACATGCTTGATATCATAAACCCAGATGAAGAGTTTAATGTTGCGATATTCAAAGATTTGGTTGAAAAACTTATTAAAGAAATCCATGAACGGGGCAATATTCCCTTTCTCGTCGGCGGCTCAACAATGTACATAGACGCACTCGTATATAACTATAATATTCCTCATGCAAAGCCAAACAATGAACTAAGGGAAAAGTTAGGTAAAAAATCGAATGAGGAACTTTTTAAGCAACTGCTCGAACTCGACCCGGACGCAGAGTGGACTGTCGATAAAAACAATAAACGCAGGGTCGTTCGCGCCCTAGAAGTCTGTCTCCAAACCGGCGAACCTTTTACTGCACAAAAAAAGAAACAAGACCTACCCAAAAATGTTTTATATTTGGCTGTACAGCGAGATCGTGAAAAGCTCTACGAAAGAATAAACTCCCGCGTTGATGAGATGATGACGGAGGGATTTCTAGACGAAGTGAAAAAATTACATAAAAAATATGACCTAAATACTGCCATGCAGGCAACTGGCTATAGACAACTCGTACAATTCATTGATGATGAAATTTCGCTTGAAGAAGCAGTCGAAAAAACCAAGCAATCCCACAGAAACTACGCCAAACGCCAACTCACCTGGCTAAACCGGAACAAAGATGTTATTTGGATTAAGAATAATAAAGAAGCAGAGAATAAGCTCAAAGAATTTCTTCAATAAATATAGAAAATATTCTTTTTCCCCTTTCAAGATGGTATTCTTATAGCAGTTATGCTTAACCAAGAATTACTAGATTTCATCATAAACTCAAGGGCCATCGGGCAAACCGATGATCAGATTAGATCTACACTTTCAGATAGTGGCTGGCAGGAAACGGATATTAGTGAAGGATTTCAATCGCTTGACTCAACACTACCCAAACAAAACAACTTAGGAATTTCAGCGGAAGACCAGTCGTACTCAAGATCTTTAACACCACAGCAAAGACACGATAGACGACTGATTATAGCTTCGGCATCATTCCTAGTATTGTTTTTTATTAGCATTGCTGGCGCCGGAATATATTATTATAAAAGTAGAGTCGCCGCATCAACCTCGAAGAAGAACACAGCATCAAGTAATAAATCGAACTCGGTCGGCAAAACATCCAGCGACACAAAAAAAAGCAATACCGCTACTCCAACTCCTCCATCCCAAAATAATCCCAAACCAAGTAGTCCGACACCTAACAAACAAAGTAGTGCAGCTCCAAAGCCTGCTACGCCAAACCAACCCTCTGCCTCCTGGATTAAAGCAACTTGTCCTGTTTACCAAGGTGGATATGGCACACCTTTTACATTCTCTTATCCTAATAATTTATTCATACAAAATCTCGATAGAGGACACCCTGTCATAGATAATATATCTGGAGGTGCTTATGACGAGGTTGCTGAAATATATTCGTCTGGTATTAACTCATTCGAAGAAGAAGTAAATGACGCGGTCCCTTTTGCAACCAGCCCAAAAACAACTACCGCTTTTGCTACCAGTAGCGGCTTGACCGGAACAAAAATTACGGCAAGTGGTAGCTTTTCAGGTAGCACAATACAATATGATGAGATTATATTGCATACCGGAAAACAATCAGAGCTAGGTAGTGAAATAACAATCACAGTTTCCGGAACATATGGATACGGTGCTGGCGCAGGGCATGGAATATATAACGGAAGTATCGATATTATCGACCAGATAGCAAAAACTATTAGTCTATAATCTTTCTTCTCGCCAACACATTTATAAAAAATTCGTGCTACAATATAGTCTATGAAGAAGATTTTTGCTATTTTTATCGCCAAACAGGCGGCATTTTGGTCCCGTATTTTCGGGCGCGGAGGAGGAGGTGCCTTACCGGGCCTTCTAGCACTGAAAATCAATCCGGAAATAGTTAAAGAGTTGACGACGAATTTGGATAAAGGCGTCATTTTAGTCACAGGGACTAACGGCAAAACAACAACATCCAAAATGATTGTCGAAATCTTGAAGGCAAGCGGGCTCAAAGTCCTTTCAAACTCTGGCGGATCAAATCTAACACGCGGAATAGCCTCCGAACTCGCTCTAAAATCGAGTATTTTCGGCAATATTAAAGATGAGATCGGCGTTTATGAGGTTGATGAAGCCACCATGCCTGAAGTGATGAGATTTGTGAAACCAAAAGCAATCGTTATCACAAATATCTTCCGAGATCAACTGGACAGATACGGAGAGGTTGATAAAACAGCCGCGATTTTGAAAAAATCTATACAAGACTCCCCGGAATCAACCTTAATATTGAATGCTGACGACCCGATCGTTGCTTCCCTTGGCAAGGATAGAGAAAATACACTTTACTTCGGGATCACGGATGAGAGGCTGGAAGCCAAGTCAGATCTGGCCATCGACATCAAGGACTGTCTCATTTGCGGCCATGAACTCGTCTATCCTCACAGATATTACGGCCATATCGGGCAATATGTATGTGAAAACTGCGGATTCGTACGTCCAAAAACGAAAATTACTGCCAAAAATGTCCGACTATCTCCTGATAATACAGCGGCAACTATAACCGTTGATAAAGAGTCGGAAAACTTAAGCCTACCAATGACTGGTCTCTATAGCCTATATAATGCCCTTGCAGCTATCAGTACCGGAGACTTCATGAAAGTTGACCATAAAACTATCCTCAAGGCTTTAGGCAAGCTCACTCCTGCCTTTGGCCGCATGGAAACATTTGAGGTAAATGGCAAAAAAGCTGTAATCCATCTAGTCAAGAACCCTACCGGTTTCAACCAAGTCCTTGAAGCTATCACACAGAACCGGAAAAACAAAACCGCCCTCATAGCCTTGAATGACAACTTCGCTGACGGAACAGACATTTCCTGGATATGGGACGTCGAGTTTGAACTCTTTAAAGCGGGTTTTAGAAAAATAATCGTGAGCGGCATCCGAAGCGAGGATTTACGCTTGAGACTCAAATATGCCAATATCACAAGTAGAATAATCGAGACTGAGAAAGATTTAAAAAAAGCTCTGGATACGGCCGTTTCTGAAACAGATGTAAGCGAAACTCTCTACATCCTCCCGACATACACAGCCATGCTTGATATAAGAAATAATCTTGTTCAGAAGGGGATTTTGAAGGACTATTGGACAAAATAGCTTCCTTAAAACTAAAGATTCGTTTATACTTTTGATATGAGGGCGGACACGAAAAAACAGGATAAAACAACCGAAAGAATAAGGCTTTATATTTTAATAGCCTCTGGTTTTGCTGCGTTTACGCTAGTACTGTTGCCACAGTTGATCGACTATGACTATCCAAATCATATTGAAGTCGCATTACTTTTAAGCGCAACATTTTTTGTTTCTATTCTGGGATATGCCTTAAGTAGATTCTATCCAAAAAGAAGCTTTGATATAGCAAACTACGAGTTTGTTTTCTACATAATTTCGGTCGGTATGACCATCCACTACATAGACTATTTAAACGGCTCGCTCATCTTTATGTATGGGTTGGTCCTTTTAGCTGCAGCCTACTTTATGAATGCCAGAAATCTCGCATATTTAAGTGGGCTGGCATCAATACTTGTAATTACAGAGTACTTTTTTTTGGTTAATAATGAAGTAGTTGAGTTTACAATAATCGGATTTGCTTTTGTCCTTCTTAGGATTCTATATATCGCCCTTTTAGCACAAGTCGGGAAAAATCTTGGTCTTGATCTTTCAACTCAGAGGAAAGAGCATGCAAAACTAACCCAGTTGAACAAAGAGTTAAGTGAAATAGACAAAGTCAAAAGTGAGTTTATCGATGTCGCGTCGCATCAGCTAAAAACTCCGTTAACGGTCATCAAAGGCAACACCTCGATGATGCTTGAAGGCGACTACGGCAAGGTCAACAAAGACCTCATGATGCCCCTCAAGGAGGTAGATATCGGTGCCCAAAGGCTTACGGATATTATCAACGACGTTGTTGACACCTTAAAATATGAAGAAGGTCTGCCTATTACTTTAAATGTGGAGCTCACAGACCTCAAAAAAATTATTACTTATGAGATGTATTCATTTGTTTCAGACTCTTGGGCAAAGGATGTCAAAATAGATTTAAAAACTTCAGATGATGTCCCTAAAACATATGTGGATCCGGAGAAAATCAAGCTTGCTCTTTCAATATATCTGGAGAATGCCGTAAGCCATAGCCTGCGCGGAGGAAAAGTAGAAATAGTTTTGAAGGAAACGAAGGGAAAAGTAGTTGTTGAGGTTATCGATAATGGTCCTCAGATAGCTGAAGTTGCTCCGGAAAAGATTTTTAGAAGATTTTCAAGAGAACACAAGGAGAAAGAGAAACTGACTCTAAATCTTTATGTTGTAAAGAGAATCATCGACTCCCACAAAGGAAAAACATATTATAAAACGGCTGAAAACGGCGGGAATGTCTTTGGGTTTGAACTGCCGATAGATAAAATCGCTAAAAAGAACAGAAAAAGAATCAAAGCATAATGCAAAAGCTTACCATATTTCATCTCTATCCGGACGCTATGAACCTCTACGGCGACCTAGGGAATATTACAACGCTAGTCCGCAGAATGCACGAGCGTGCAATAGACGTTGACCTTCTCGACATTAAACGTGGCGACAAGGCCGATTTTAAGTATGCTGACATTGTTTTTATGGGCGGCGGGCAAGATCGTGGGCAAAAGGCAATCGCCGATGACCTAGCGCGTAGAGGCAAAGAAATAAAATCAGAAGTTGAGAAAGGTTTGGTTGCGCTAACTATCTGTGGAGGTTTTCAGCTTTTTGGCAAATATTTCAAAACATCAGACGGTGAAATGCTCGAGGGAATTAGCGTGTTTGACGCTTACACGGTTGGTTCAGGCAAAAGATGTATCGGAAATATCGTTATAGACACCTCAGATCAGAAATGGAACTCTCCCGTGAAAACTTTGGTTGGTTTTGAAAACCACAGCGGTCTTACATATCTCGAAGGCAAAACAAAACCACTCGGTAAAGTCATAACCGGCTACGGCAATACCGGTGAGAAAAAATACGAGGGCGCAGTCTACAAAAACTGCTATGGAACCTATCTCCACGGTCCTGTTTTGCCGAAAAATCCTCACTTTGCCGATCATTTAATACTTTCGGCTCTTCGAAGACGATATGGAAACTCAGCAAATTTAAAGAAAATAGACGATTCTATAGAAATCGCCGCCCACGAAGCGGCTATTACCCGAGCCAAGACCGCAAAAACGGTTCACATATAGACTAGTTTGTGCCGCAAAACATCTCTAAGCATATCGCTTTGTTGGTAAGCTAGACCCTTCTCAAGAACAAAATCAACGGGCCTAAAGTCTACATCATCAAGGTCAGAGTCTGACTTTAGCATTCCTTTGAAAGAGTCCTGATCCACGTCCAGTTCAACATGAAAAACCTGACTTGACCCTCCTTTTGTCCCCGACAGTGTTTCATCTTCGCTTCCAAAAAGACCTACAAATCTCATCTCAGATATAATTCCATTCACAAGCACATGAGCCGGTTCTAGATAACTGTTAACAATTTTTACGCTAAGACCGGTCTCTTCTTCAAGTTCGCGCACCGCCGCGTCCATCGGGTTTTCGAAAGTATCTATCCCGCCACCAGGAAGAGCAAGCCATCCCGGAAAGTCCTTTTTATCTTTTTTTCTATAGCCGCAAAGTACCATCTTCTTCCCTTGATCCGGCCTGCAAGTTATTATAAGATCCACTGCTTGCCTCCCTTCTACGAAATTTGAAGCCTTATCGTTCATAGCATCCCTGATACCTCCAAACCCTCCGACATTGCCCATCAAGGCCACTGTTCCGTATGCAGCAATTTTCTTAAAACTTTCATAGTCACCGTTTTGTATTGAATTTCGAAGGTCGGTAGCATGGTAGTTGAACTTATATTCTTTAGGGATTTCTTTTTCCGGGTTTAAAAGCTCAAACGTAGAATCAAGGCCTTTTTCCTTCATCACATTTAGGATGTCTTCTTCATTACCGGTAACAAAATGGGTAACTTTTTCTCTGGCAGCAACTTTGCTAATGCTTTCCCACCACTGGTCCCAGTCGTTGAAATCCTGAAGATGCACAAAGGAGACTCGAGACATATCTACTCCCTCATTTATCAAGCTCCATCTGATCATTTTCTCTCTATAGAAAGCAAGCAGTGGGTGTCTCGGTTTTCCTACTTCATAGCAGCTTCCTATGCCGATTACCAATCTATCGAACCGGGACAAAAGCCAAAGAAAAGCCATTATATGGCCTTTGTGAGGTGGACTGAACCTTCCTGGAATGAATGCTACTTTTTCCATAATCAATATGTTAGTGTATTATTTACATTATATACGATATAATCCTGTATTAAAAGAAAGTTTTAACTAAAGAACAATCTATGTTAAGATATTCAAACTGTTTAACCTAGGGTCTTATGAAAAATATACTCTTGCCAAAGGATTATGAATATCTGGCCGGTTTGGTTAATGAGCTCAGTAATGAGTCAAAGAAGTTAACTAAAAAACTGGGAGAATACGCCGCTCACGGTGGCGCCGTCCCTTTTCAAATACCGGAGTACCAAGCCACTGATGACAAGCTGAGAAGTATAAAAGAGCGATTTATTGTAATCAATAAGCTGCTAAAAAATTCTGACGTTGTCACTTTTGAAAAAATTGATGATAGAGTCATCGGCCTCTATTGCTTTATCAAAACCGAGGATCAAGATACCGGCTTTAAAGATTGCTTTTACATAATCCATCCTGAACTCGCAGATAAAATTGAGTTCAAAGATGAAACCCTCCCCGTTTCCCCCAAAAGCCCTGTCGGCCAGGCGCTAATCGGTAAAAAATCGGGGAATGTAGTAAAGATCAAACTTCCCAAAACCACAAAAAAACTTAAAATAATATCCTTCGAGAAAAAAGAGTTCTAAAACGTTTTAGGGCGGATGCTCACGCATCCGCCCTTTTATAAATCTCCCCTCCTATTTCCCATGACTTTGCATGGCTTGGCCAGTACGGCGAGTAGAGTTTTAGAGGCCTACCTTGACCGTATTTCTCATTTTTTTCAATGAGAACCCCACAGTACGCAAGTTCACGTAAAATATAAGAAACAGCCTGTTCTGACCTATTCGGAAAGATGCTTTCTCTTACATTCCCTGCCGAAACATTCTCGATACCGCCTGACAGCAAACGATCAATCAAAAGCAGCTTGCTTTTGGACTTGGTTACCTTTCTTCCACTGACGCTTAGCGCCCCACCTTGATCCAGGTGAAGGAAGCAGTTGCTATAATCGTCCACCATTTTGGTAATCTCTTTCAAAACCAGGCGACGAGGCTCTTTAACCACAAGATGTTTACGGTATACTGTGCTTGAATGAGTTCCTGCTGCTTTTGCATTCTGAATTTCACCAACTGTCATTAAGGCGAAGAACCAGTCCACATACTGAACATTGCTCATTCCCAAGTACAGCGTACTTCCTTCCGGCAGGCTGTAGAAGATCTGCTTCGTCCTGCTATACGGCTTGAAGTACTCAGTGTTCTCTCCTTCATCAGCCTCCTTATCGGTATCAATGATATAAACAGGCCTTACTATTTCAAGCTCTCTCTCCATTAGACCACCTCCTTTTCATCCATTCGCCTGTTTTGGCCGGAATATGGAATAAGAGTACCTGGGTCTTCCTCCTGCGCTTATCATTTTTCTGCGGCTTAATATCCCGTTCATACTCAGTTTATACAATGCACGACTTACTTTTTGAGCCGTGCTTCCGGTCATTTCTGCCAGCTCATCAGTCTGTAGCTCTTTTCCTTGAGACAGGAGCATATCAATAACCGTCCCTACTTCCTCATTACCACCGGCCACTCTAAGCACTCCATCGTTTATATACATGAAGCAAACAGGGGTTGAGCCTTTCTTCCACACTTCTGAGCCTTTAACAAGTGTCCTTAGTGCCTGATCATTTAGATTCAGAAATACTATGTGTTTATTGCGATTTTTGAGCGGTCCCCAGCCCAGCGCTTCAAGGGTCCATAGGATCTTTGCGGCGGGGTCATCAAAGAATATCCCAGAACAGTCAAGATAACAAATACCGTCAGCTGGCATAATCGTTATTATCTCCTGCAGTTTTTCTTGTAATCTAAGGATATCGTCTTGAACAGAGATTACTCCATGTCTACTGAAGTCTTTGCAGTTGATTACTATTTCGAACATAGTTTCTACTCCTCCCAGTTATGGCGTCAAGGTTCAAAAAAGAGTAAGCTGCGTTTCGCTTACCCCTCCGTTTTTGAAAAACTATAGTCATTATACAACAATCTCACTTGAATTCCCAACTTCTATGATTTGTATACTTGTTTCCGCTTTTCCCTTTGCTATAGAATTGTTCTTATGTTAGCAAAAGTGAAGTCAATGACAGTCATCGGGCTGGACGCGGAAGTTATAGATGTCGAGGTGGACCTATCAAACGGTCTTCCCTGTTTTAATATCGTCGGGCTTCCCGATAAAGCAGTTGAGGAAGCCAAAGAAAGAGTCAAAAGCGCGATAAAAAACTCCGGCGGACTTTTCCCGCAGAAAAGGATCACGGTCAATCTCGCTCCAGCAGACATTAAGAAGGAAGGACCTTCTTTTGACCTCCCTATCGCCCTTGGCATCTTGGCAGCAGCGGGGCAAATCGAGTTTGATACAGAAAATACCGTGTCAGTCGGAGAACTTTCACTTGATGGCAAACTCCGAAGAGTAAATGGCGTTTTGCCAATATCTATGGCAGCGAAAAAGAAGGGCTATAAAGAAATATTTGTCCCGAAAGCTAATGCCAAGGAAGCGGCAATCGTCGAAGGCGCTGATGTTTTGCCCGTAGATTCGCTAAAAAATCTGATGCTTTACTTGCGGAAAGAAAAAGACATCAAGAAAATGAAAAATGTAAAAGTTGATTTTTCAAACGAAGAATCCTATCTCGACATGGCTCATGTCAAAGGCCAAGAGCACGCCAAGAGAGCTTTGGAGATAGCTGCCTCCGGCGGACACAACATTCTAATGAGCGGCTCTCCCGGTTCAGGCAAAACCCTGCTTGCCAAGACCTTAACGACGATTCTGCCAAACCTCACATTTGACGAGTCGCTAGAAGTCTCAAAAATTTACTCTATAACCGGTGCACTACCGAAAGAAAAGGCACTTATAACTTCACGACCGTTCAGAAATCCTCATCACACAGCCTCAAGCATTGCTCTCGTCGGAGGCGGACAGTGGCCAAGACCGGGTGAGATATCGTTAGCGCATAGAGGAGTACTTTTTCTGGATGAAATGCCCGAGTTCCCGCGCTCGGTTATCGAAATCTTACGACAGCCTCTTGAGGATGGCACAGTTACAATTTCGCGCGCTAATGGCACATTAAGCTTTCCTGCAAACTTCGTTCTTGTCGCCGCCCAAAACCCGTGCCCTTGCGGATATCTAAATGATCCTGTAAAGAATTGCTCTTGTAGTCCCGGACAAATAATAAAGTATCAGAAAAAAGTCTCAGGACCAATTTTAGATCGGATAGACCTCCACATAGACGTTCCAAGAGTAGAAACTGACAAGTTAACTTCTGACAGTCGATCAGAGTCCTCGGAAAACATTAAAAAGAGAGTCGAAAAAGCACGAGAAATTCAGGCAAAGAGATTTAAGGGAACTTCAAAAGTAACAAACTCTGAAATGACATCAAGTGACATTAAAGAATACTGCAAGCTCTCAAAGGAGTCTTTGGAACTTTTAAAATCTGCAATTGAGCGGCTCTATTTATCGGCTAGATCTTATACGAAAATCTTGAAAATTGCCCGAACCATCGCCGACCTAGATGAAAGCAGCAACATAAAATCCCAGCACATTGCCGAAGCTTTACAATATCGGCCAAAAAGTTAACTTTTGTTACTCGTAACGTAAGGCTTCAAGAGGATTAAGTTTTGCCGCCCTTCTTGCTGGCCAAATGCCGGCAACCGTAGAGACCAAAAACGAGAAGAAGATAGTTAAAATACCGAAAACAAGAGGAATAGCAAAGAGAGATACCGCTTCACCGCCGGACTCAGTTGCCATGAAATTGACAAGAAGATTGAGCAATCCCCCTAAAAGCCAACCAACACTGAGACCAAAAATTCCGCCAAGAAAACCAATGAGAGCTGATTCTGTGATAAAAATCATCGCGATATCTTTACTATTACCGCCGATAGCTTTCATTACACCAATTTCATGAGTTCTCTCTAAAAGTGATATCGTCATTGTATTAAATATTCCTATGGCAGCGACAAAAAAGGCAATCATACCAAAACCGCCTAAAACAATATTTATAATAGAAAAAACCTGATTGACGGCTGCGGACTGATCTTGGATGACCGATGTATTATATCCCATACTTTCAATAGTTTTTTTGACCTCCGGAACATTCACCTTATCAGCCACCTTCACTTTAACGGAGGCATATGACTCATTGTTCCCCGAAATAGCATCAAAGGGGGCATAGACTCCCTTTTCGTCAAAAAGACCCACAACTTTGAGTGTCCCTTTATTTTCTCCTCCTGAAATGGCATAAGTATAGTCAATGTCTTTCCCCAGAATACTATCCTGATTTAACCCAAAATTTGTAAGGATTTCTTTTGATATTATCATCTCATTTTTAGCATCTTTGCTAGAAAAAGCCTGTCCTGTGGAAATCTTTAGATTTTCCATATCAAGAAACTCAGGTTTAACACCATACACAACTTGCTCTGTCTCGGTATTCCCAATTTTAAAACTAACAATGTTTCTGGTGATAGGACTGACCGCTGAAACTCCGCTTATTTTTTCAAACTCTTCGGCTATACCCGCATTGAGCTGAGACTCTGTTTTTGATCCCGATGTCACAGTTATAACTTTAAGGGCTTCAAGCCGGACTATCTTATCCAATGCTAACTTTTGAAGTCCAAATCCAAGAGAAACCAAGAAAACTATCGCACCAACTCCGACAACCACCCCCGAAACTGTCAAAACAGTTCGAAGTCTGTTTCTCTTGAGATTCCCTGCAGCTATCCTGAAAATATCAATCAGTTTCATTGTTTTTTTCTTCCTTTTCTTTTGATTTACCCGCTTTACCAGACATAACTTCCTTTTTCTCTGCTTCTATCTTGCTGATTTCAGAAGTAAATATCGGCTCGTCCTCTTCACTAGCCTCTTCTTTATCGCTTTTTAACTTATCGAGCTTTGATACTGCATCTATAAGCTCAACTTTTGCGGTCTTTGCATTTACTTCTATTTTATCAACTCGGCCATCTTTCATCCTGAATATTCTATCAACATACTGTAAATAGTCCGGGTTATGAGTAATGAGAATGACTGTTCTTTTCGACTTCCGTGAAAGCGATATCAAAAGTTTCATAACGTCATCCGCCGATTTTGAATCAAGATTTCCAGTTGGTTCATCAGCCATTATGATCCATGGGTTGTTAATTAAAGATCTGGCAATGGCTATTCTTTGCTGTTGTCCACCTGAAAGATTGGCCGGCACACTTTTCTTTTTATCGCCCAAGTCTACAACTTCAAGCAAGTGTTCCGCTCTCTGCATCCTCCTTTTTCGTTTCATTCCACCAAATGCCATAGGCAGAGCAATGTTTTCAAGAACATTCATAGATATGATCAGGTTAAACTGTTGGAAAACCATACCAATCTTTGATCTTCTGTATTCGGCTAACTCTTTCTTTTTAAGGGTAGCTAGATTTTTCCCCCTGACAATAACTTCACCGGAAGTCGGAGGTTGTAGGCCGGCGAGCATGGAGAGAAGAGTAGACTTCCCGCAACCGGAAGGGCCAAAAAAACAGATCAGTTCACCCGAATATATTTCAAAACTCACCGAGTGCAAAGCAATAACCTCATTATCCTTACTGAGTTTGAAGGTTTTTGAAAGGTTTATTGCTTTTATTACAGGTGTTTTTGCCATTTGTATCCATTATACAGATAGGCAGAGGAAAATTAAAGCCAAATGATCTTTATTTTTTATAAACTCCACTCAGTCCGAAATAATTTAATATCGGATCTAAGATACTTGTGTAAGTTAAAACAAAATATAAAACTACAAGAGACACTAAAAAAATGCCGACAAAGGTCAGATTTTTTCTCAGTTCTTTTCTAAAACCATTATCACTTTTGGTCTTAAGATTTTTTTCAGAGCCCTTAACAGCCCTATCTTTTATATCGCTTGCTGACAGATTTTTTACTTTCTCTACAGTAATATTCCCATACTTAAGGTTTCTTTTCTTCTCGCTCTTTCTTCTTTTGTTTTTTGACATTTATATATCCTTTCCTTTTGATTATATTAAATTCATACACCTTTGACAAATTCCTCTTGAAGAAGGCAAGATTTTTCTTTATAATCAAAGCACTTGGAGGTGATTTCTTTTCAAAAACAGAAACCACTTTTTATTTCTGTAAAATCTAACTTTCTTATCATGGATGTAAACACACAAATCATTATTCTCATATCAGTAATCGGATTACTTCTTTTATGGGTCGCTTTTTTAACCTACAGACAACAAAAAATGTACAAAAGAGCGAACGAACTTTTTGATACTTCAAAAGATGGCGATATCTATCAAGTTCTGAAAAAATATCTTGAAGAAACCAAAGAAGTCGAAAACTATGCGAAAAAACTGGAAATAGAGATGGCGAAAGTTTCTAAAAAAATGCAAAAAAGTATCCAGAGGATCGGATTTATCCGCTATAACCCCTTCGGGAAAAACGATACCGGTGGAAACCAAAGTTTTTCCATAGCCCTGCTTGATAATGATAATAGTGGATTTGTAATAACCAGCATGCACGCGCGTGAAGGTACCAGAGTGTACGCAAAAAGTGTGTCTGATGGTAAATCCACAAATACATTAAGCGATGAAGAAGTTGAAGCAATTAAAAAAGCAACTAAAGAATAAGGAGTGAAAATGTTTGATAAAAAAGAAGACTTCCCTACTGTCGACAACAAAAGCGTTGAAACGATAGTTGGCGAATCAGTAAAACTAAAAGGTAACCTTAAAAGTGACGGTGATATTATCATCAACGGTTCTGTCGCCGGAGATGTTAAAACAAAAGCCAGCGTTCAAGTCGGCACAAGCGCAAACGTGGTTGCAAGCGTAAAAGCAGCAAATGTCCAAGTTTCCGGAGTAGTCCAAGGAAACATTGAAGCTAAAGAAACTCTACAAATATCAGAGACCGGCAAAGTTTACGGCGATATTCACGCCGGAGTACTTGTCGTATCTCCCGGAGCCCTTTTCTCCGGCAAGTGTACAATGCTTGAAACCAAAAGAGACATTGAACTCGAGCCTATCCTCGAGGAAGAGCAGGAACCAGAAGAAGAAAACAAAAAAGAAAAATAATTTTTTTCTAATATGTACTACTATATTTTGAATCCTGCTTCCGGAGGCGGACGCATTAATAAAATTCAGGATCGTCTCAAGGCGAGACTGAAAGAACTCGGCATAGCTGGCGAGTTTGTTAAAAGTATTGGCGAAGGCGATGCTGGAAAGCTCGCTGCCATGGGCGTCCGAAAAGGATACAAAACCATCGTTGCCGTTGGCGGTACCGGAACCATAAATGAAGTAATAAACGGTGTCGGCAAAAGCGAAGTTGCGGTCGGGATCATCCCCATTGGTGACAAAAATGAGCTAGCAAGATCGCTTGGCATCATTGACTGGCAAAGCGCTTGCAATATTTTAGCCGCCAGAAAAATAGAAACTCTTGATATCGGTAGGGTTGGAAAAAGCTACTTCATCACCGCCGTTAATATCGGATTTGAAGCTGAAATGTCGGAACAAAAACCAGAAGAGAACTCACTGATTCATAAAACTATGTACTATAAACGTGCGCTTTCATGGTCTTCAAAGTTCAAACCACAAAAAGCAACTCTCAACTTCAATGATGATTACCGGATCGACACAGACTTTTTCAATATCAAGATTTCAAACACCAGAACACCGGAAAACAAAGGTGACGAGTCAAGCAATATGCTCGATGTTCTTATTACGGGTAAAATGTCATACCTAAATTCTCTAAAATATATTTTAAATCCGGACAGTCTAAAACAGGAAAAAAAGCCGGACTTATCTCTTTTTAGGACAAAAAGAGTTGTCATAAACACACAAAAACCGGCTCAAGTTTCTGTTGACGGAAAAGTTCTGTATAAAACTCCCGTTCTTTGTGAAATATCCGGTAGAAAACTGAAAATTATCGTCGCCCGACAAAAAAGTACAATCAAGGCAAAACCCAAGAAATAATTGAAAAAATTTAATTTTTGTGGTTAAATAATCAAACGGAGGGAAAACCCTCTTTTTTGTTGAGTAAACAAAGAATCTTGAAAATAAAATATATCACTACAAAAGGAGTGTCCCTTGAAAGGCTTCAGGAAATATCTGCTTAACTCATGGTTTATAAATGTGCTATATGTATCCTTCCTGCGAGCCGTTTTCCTTTCACCGGATCCGGTTCTAAACGGTTTTGCCAAGGCAATGCTCATAATCACAAAGCCGTTCACATCAAAGAAGAACTACTTCTTCAAATTCGATGAGTTGTTGCAAAAACTCGCCACGAAAAATCATCCTTATCTCCATCTCGCCAGAAAATTGGCAAGATCAAACCCAGCCTACTGGCAGGCTTTTGCCAAAAACTTGATTATCAATCGGCTCGTCTGCGGGGCCAATGGCAAGGATGTGCCCTCACAGATAGAGATAACTATATCGGGTAAGTGCAATATCGCCTGTAGCAACTGTTACGCCGAGAGATTCCCCAAGATTGACCTGCCAACAGAAGTGATAGACAAAGCTATCACTGAGGGCTCTCAAAACGGCACCGTGATCTACAGTATCCTTGGCGGTGAACCCTTGCTTCGTGAAGATATGTGGGAAGTATACGAAAATCATCCCGATGTATGTTTCATCGTCTTCACTAACGGAACAACGCTGGACAGAAAGGCTGCGGAAAGAATCGCCAAAATCGGTAACCTCTTTATGTCAGTCAGTCTAGACGGCTTCGAAGAAAAAACGGATGCCAGACGAGGTGAAGGAGTATACCAAAAAGCCATTGAAGCGATGGAGCACTTACGTGCGGTCAATCATGTTTTCGGCGTCACTGTAACTGTGACGAGGGAAAACTTTGATGAAATCGTAAGCAGTCAGTTCACCGATATGGTCGTAGAAAAGGGCGCTTATGGCATCGTCTATAATCAGTATATCCCCACAGACTCAAACCCAAATGAGAATCTTATCCTTACGAAAAACCAAAAACTGATCCTTGAAATGTGGTCAGAGGTAGTCAAGGATAAGTATCCTCTTTACGTACGGTGTGGCAGAGCAGCAATAGACGAACTTAGAGTCTGTGATGCTGCGGATCGCCACTTCCATATCACTCCGAGCGGATCGGTGGAACCATGCCTTTTCTCTAACATCTCTGCGGGCAATATCAGAGACATGACGATCATGGAAATCATGGATTCGCCGCTTTTTAGAGGAATAAGAGCGCTCGGTGAAAAAGATGCAAAACCATGTGTGAACTACAAAAAGCAAAATCTGCAAAAAGCGTCCAAAGCAAAGGAGACGGAAAATGGCAGACAAACAGTCACCAGCAAATGAGATCGAAGCAGATCTTGAACAAACAAGGCTGGCATCTATCGCCGAGCTCGAGAAAGAGATTCAGAGTCTCGAGTCACAAATCGGCGCCGAGGACCCTCGCGAGCAGGAATACAGAGCACTAGTCGAAAAGGCAGAGACGGAATACAACAGGCTGGTCAAGGAAGCCCAAAGCATGCGCAAGCTGATAGATGAAAGTCTGAACACAAAACGAAAGAAGCAAATGTTAGAGGAGCTGAGCAGGAAAAAGGAGAAGTTACAGCTTCTGAAAAACTACACTCACGTCGTTGTCAAGACTCCCCAAGCCTCCTCTGGAGGGTGCTAAACAAGTGATATTACAAAGCCGCGCTTCTTTCGAAGCGCGGCTTTTCTTATGAAAAATAGAATACTACATTGACACTAACGCCAATTTTTGCTATTATATCGAAGGTAAAACTAAAGGGAGCCATAATAAATTTCTACTAAAAATCGGTTAAATCATCAGATCAAGGCTAGTGAAGTACGCTTAGTCGGCATAGATGGAGAGCAGCTTGGAGTTGTATCTTTATCAGAGGCCTTAAAACTGGCAGAAGAAGAAGGATTTGACCTTGTAGAAATATCTCCCAATGCAGTTCCTCCCGTTTGCAAAATTATCGACTGGGGGAAGTTCAAATACGAACAGCAAAAACAGTCACGAACCCAGAAGAAGAAACAAAAAAACGTAGAAGTTAAGGGGATTCGCCTAAGTTCAAAAATCGGCGAACATGATCTCCAAACAAAAGCCAAACATGCCAGAAAATTCCTGGAAGCCGGCAACAAAGTAAAGGTTCGGCTTATTTTTAAAGGCCGGGAAATAGTTCACAAAGACATTGGCGCAGACGTTTTGAGAAAATTCGCTCATGAACTTGAAGAAGTAGCACAAATTGATCAGAATATAGCATTTACAGGACGAGAGGTAAACATGATTCTCGCTCCAAAAAAGAAAGATGGAAAGGACACTAATGCCGAAAATGAAAACGCGCAAGAGCGCAGCAAAGAGATTTGAAATAACAAAAAAGGGCAAGGCCAAAAGAGCTAAGTCTACTTTTAACCATAAACTAGAGAAAAAGGCGCCGGATAGAAAAAGAGGAAACTCAAAAACTACGGGTGTTTCAAATGCTGATGTTAAAAATGTAAAAGAAATGATAGGAGCATAAAGGATGCGAGTTAAACGAGGTACAACTACCAAGAAAAAACATAAGAAGATACTAAAACAGACCAAGGGCATGAGCCATGCGCGTACTTCGAGTGTGAAGAAGGCTAAAGAAGCTCTGCTCCACTCTCTGTCTTATGCATACCGTGACAGACGAACCAAGAAAAGAGACTTCAGAAAACTTTGGGTAACAAGAATTTCAGCAGCTTGCCGTGAAAACGGAACAAGATATGCTGAGTTTATGAATTCTTTAAAAACCAGAAATATCGAACTAGATAGAAAAATCCTTGCAGACCTGGCCGCAACAGAACCAAACGTGTTTAAAAAATTATTGAAATAATAACGAGGGGAAAATGACAGTCAACAAATACAAATGTGCAGATTGCGAAGCAGAATTCGAGCTTCTTGAAGGGAATACAGTAGAAGTAAAATGTATCGCTTGCGAAAGCAAAAACGTGGAAAAACAAAGTTCAAAGGTATTTGAAGAAGGCGGATGCGGAGACGGCGGATGCTCATCTTGCCACGGCTGCGGACACTAAAAAATAAACTTAGATAAGATTTTGGGCGACCCGGAAGGGTCGCCCAAAATGGTTTAGTTTATAAGACAAGCTGAAGATGTCTCTCCCCTGTATACTTCTCGTGAAATGCCTCCGCCGCGATCTGTTGTTCTTGCTCTTCCATAAAACCCAAAACAACTAGACTATCCTCGGCAAAGATTCTCGAAACCTCGAGAAGACCTTCTTGAGAAGCTCCGGAGATCAGATCTTCAATGCTCAAGGGGAAAGGATCTCCTTCATTGACCACTCTCTTGCGTTCATCAATGAGTGTTCTTCGGGCATCTTTGAGCGCTATATCAGATGCTTTCCCCATCAAGTTGACAACTACATGGAAAGGCTCTGCTCCCGTAACTTCACCCTTTTGCATCCGTTCGAGATATTTATGAAGCGCTCTCATCTCAAGCTCATACTTAATATCCATCTCTCCTCCTCAATGTAATCTTGGATAGAGGAAAAACTAAACCTGCAAGGTACTTATATTACTAATCTATATCATAAAAAGATTGTTGGCAAATAGTTTTTACCACAATTTATAACTATCGAGTTGATACAAAGAAACTATTAAATCAAAAGCTACTTTTTATACTCAAAATGATGGAATTCTTTCTTACTACCAATCCTGAATCCAAGCCCCAGCATATTATCGACGAGCAAATCTTGTAACCCCTGATACTCTTGGCTTTTCGTATCTTTTCTATCTCTATAATAGTCGACGAAAATCCCTTCCGGCCAGTCTGCTTTATCCCACATCTCAACTTCTTCCCCATCACTCAATTTTATCAGATTGATGTCCACAGCAAGACCTGTGGCATGAGGCATCGTTACTGCATTGAGCGTTCTGTCGGTAATCTCCTTGCCATCATTTTCATAGCGCTTCTTTTGGACAAGCCTATAGAGTTCAGGCGACCGGTAAGCGTCCTTGATAATTATCTCATAACCATACTTCTTAAAGATTTCGTTAGCTTCTTTCAACTTAGGGATTAATCTCTCATCAACCTGCGCCTCATTACCGGTAATGCCAACTTCAAAAAGTTCAGCTTCAGATAGATTAAAGTTTTTTCTTCGCTCCCAATAATAGTTTATGCTCTTAATACCAAAATCGGATAGATTAACAAGTCTCATAACTATCTAATTTTTTCGAGTTTACCATCGCGAAGGTGAATCACACGATCAGCAATCCTTGTAACATCAGGGTTGTGAGTGACTATTACAAATGTCTGTCCGGTTTTTTTGTTTAGACGAACCATCATTTCTATGATTTCATCGCCTGTTTTCGTATCAAGATTACCAGTCGGTTCATCAGCTAAGATTATTGCCGGATTATTTATGAGCGCTCGCGCTATCGCCACTCTTTGTTGCTGTCCACCAGAAAGCTGAGTCGGCCTAGACTTTGCCCTCTCTTTCATCCCCACTTCTTCCAAAATCTTAAGTGCTCTTCTCTTTGCACTCCCCTTTTTAACTCGAGAATATCTAAGTGGCAATGTTACATTTTCTAGTACGGTTAGTGTTGGAATGAGATTATATTGCTGGAAAATGAACCCAACCATTTCGCTGCGGATTTGCGGATACTCAGATTTCCTTTCTTTATAAATATCTTTTTTATCTATTACTACTTTCCCACTTGTTGGCTTATCAAGGATTCCAAACATATTAAGTAGTGTAGACTTTCCCGACCCGGACGGCCCCATGATGGCCACTATCTCCCCTTCTTTGATATCAAGGCTGAGATTATTTAAAGCATGAACAATATTTTCCTTACTTGGTTTGTAGGTTTTTTTTAGATTCTTCGCTTGAAGTATTATATTGTCTGTTTTTTTCTTAACCATAATAATTTAAATTACTCTTCTTTTAATGCTGCTACCGGATTGATTCTCGCGGCGTGCCATGCCGGATATAGTCCTGCTACCGCCCCAAGTGTAATAGAGAAGATAAGTGCCCCTATAGCAAGTCGTGGTGTAACCTGAAATACCTGGATATTACTCGACTCGGTCATTTTATTGATTGAAAATACTATCAAGCTCCCAATACCAAGACCAAGGAGTCCTCCGAGAAGACCGATTGCTGATGATTCTATCAAATACTCTTTAATAATGTGTCTGTCGTGAGCACCAACTGCTTTTTTGACGCCTATCTCACGTTTTCTCTCTGAGACTGACATTATCATCGTGTTAATCACCGACAACGAACCGACGACTAAGGCGATTAAAGCACTCCCAACAATCACTGCATTCATGAGAACAGAGATAGACTGTATCATTTTCTTCCCGTCAGCCGGCGATAGAGTTTTCACCCCCTGAACTTTATCTTTGATATCTTTTGAGAGTTTTTCAGGATCGACACCATCCTTCCAACTGACTGATGCTCCGGTAATAATATCTTCATCATTGAAGTTCGCCGCTTGTTTTATCTGCGCCTGCACTTCAGGGGAAAGATATTTAAATGATGGATCGGCTAGTGTCTTTTTCGCGCTCGTCGACTTGTCTCTTAGGTCTTTAAGGGTTGGATTTTGAGTAATGAGAACTTCCCTTGAATCACCCAGCTCCATAAAAATATATGAGTCCGGACCTGTCATTGTTTTTTCTAGTACTCCGATAACTTTAAAGTCTTTCCCACCAATTTTCATCGTATCGTTCGTATAGAGTTTTTTGTCAGTAGCTATATCTGACCCAACAACAACTACGCCTTTATCTCCCCTAGTTATCATTCGACCACTTTTCATGGCTAATGTTTTCCAGTTTACATTCTCAAATGTAGAGTTTAGATCCGATCCCATGATCGTTGGCGGTGCTCCAAAGCTTATACCGCCTCCATCTTTTTTATCCGGATCTACATATGGCGTTTCGACCCCGGCTTGAACCGCTTTCACGCCATTGACTTTCTCAATCTGTCTTATTTTATCCTGAGTCAGAAATCCCGATGAAGCAAATGGATTGCCACCTTCGTTCGATGGCGCACCGGAAGACACCGAAATCTGTCCTGTCAGAAATTTTTCTCCACCCTTCATCATTAAGTTCATTTTCTCAGCCAATGATCCAAGAACAACTAATGCTAAAATACCAATGACAATACCAAAGATAGTCAGTGTTGTCCTTAGCTTCCTCCGAAACATATTTCTAAGTATCTCAAACATAAAAAATCCCGATTAGTCTTTATATTTTACATGAATAATTCTGCGTTGTCAGCACTTAAAAATACAAAAAAGCCTCAAGGATTCGAGACTTTTTTATTGCTAAGCGAGTCTATAAGCCGGGTTCTGTTATCGATGATCATCTATCTGTGCGTCCGGACCTTAGTTTTCAGTGCGAGCAACACCTCGCTATTTTAGAGCCACACCTTGCTTTCGCAAAGCTAAGACACAATCTAGGAAAACTTCAGCCCACCGGACTTGCACCAAGTAAGGTTTACCTCCATTTACCGTCACCGGCAAACGCTGTGGGCTCTTACCCCACTCTTTTCACCCTTACCTCAATAAATTGAGGCGGTATATGTTTCTGTGGCACTGGCTCGGGCCTTTCGACCGGTTGCGTTTCGCAACTACCTTGCTCATATGGTGCCCGGACTTTCCTCTCCTTGCGGAGCGATCATCCGACTTGCTTAGCATGTGTGAGTATAGCACATTTGAGGTCGTTTTTCAAGCATATTATTGATTTATCAGAGTTTTTCTGCTATAATTTCTTGGTATTTACGGCCCGTTCGTCTAGTGGTTAGGACGCCAGGTTTTCATCCTGGTAACAGGGGTTCGATTCCCCTACGGGCTACCAAATTATTTTGGCTTTTTATAGCCATTTTTTTGTTTGTAATATTTTTATAACCTTTATGATATAATATTTTTATGGTAGAGAAAAAGAAATCATACATATTACTCATCATTTTAATAATTATTTTGACTGCTTTAAATATAGGTGTTTGGTATTATATAGTAGGCAAAAAAGTTAAAGAGGATGAAACTGTAAAAAACAAAAATATTCAGGCAACACAGAAACAAGTTGATAGTGAGAGTGCAATTACTCAATTGCCACAACCCGGTAAAGCAAGTTCTATTGTTATAAATTTTGCAAACTGTTCTAAAGGAAAAGATGTAGTTTATTTTGGGTTCGGCTCAACCCATTTTTCTTTTGAGGGAATAAATAATGACAAGTGTGTTTTCTATTACGGAACTGAGATAGAGAATCCAAATTGGGATGGTTCCTTGACGGAAAAATGTGAAGTCCCTGTTTCTTTAAAAGAGGGAAAATATTTAGTAAATAATTATGGTATTAAGATGGAGGGTTTATCCGAATATTGTAGTAAGCGATAAAACCTCTTTCAATTTATTTTCCTTTTTTGTTCTAATAAACAATGGTAATCATCCAGACATAACGTTCTGAGCAGGGGTAAATAACTCTGACATTGCCTTAAGTTCAGAGAGTAAAGAGTTCCAATTTAAAGTGACTCGGTCTACCAAAAAGCTGATAATGTACTCGCTACATTGTCGGCTTTTTTAGTACATCGGGATGAGAACTCCTGAGGTGATAGAATAATCTAGAAAAATAAGTTACAGAAATTCAATAATTCGTACCCAAACTGTTGCCATGCAAACAGTATATGATAGCGGTAAGTTCCCCTACGGGCTACCAAGAAGGCAATGATATCTTGCATATCGTTGCCTTCTTTAGTTACGGTGAGTTCTATGATAAGATCCTCACATGGGAAAACCGAAAGAAATAGATTATGGATTCAAAATAAATCATAAAAAATTATGGGCACTTAGTTTGCCAGTTGAGGAACTTGATCTATCAGAACTCCAATATAATTTTGATATATTTTATCTGGAGAAAGAAAATACAGATGATTGGAATCTAAGCATCAATCAACTCTTAGCAAATTTAGCCAAAGAACCAACCCATGCAAAGAAAATGGATAAAGCTGATTTGAAATATCCACTAGAGATATATCTCCACCGTAATAAATGGATAGTTTTGGACGGCATACATCGGCTTGCCAAAGCCAAGTCGCTTGGTTACAAAAAGATCATGGTTAGAAGAGTACCCAAAAATCTGCTTGAACAAATAAAAGAATGATTACTCCTCAGGTGCGTCTAGCGCATCATAGTCGTCCTTCGACAAAAATCTAGTTAGATTTGTTCCATCATTGTCTACCGCTCTTGCAGCGTATCGAACCTGACCGCCTTTGCCTTTATAAATGGTCTTTTTTAGTTGGTCCTCGGGTATTTCAACCTTTTCTCTTTTTTTTACATTATAGAATTGCATAGTTATCTCCTTGTTTAAATACTGTTTCTAAAATAAACAAAAAACACGGCTTTTGCCATGTTTAAAGCTACAAACGATTGAAGTCCGGACTTATACCAGTATTTTTTTCTCTTTCTTATCGCTCTGTGCACTATCCTTTATCTTTTTATCCATAACCTCTATTGCTTTGTTAACCGGCGTCTCCAAAGGAATATTAGGATCGAAGGCAGAAGTGTTATCCTTAGTAACCTTTGCTACTTTAGGCAGTCGGAATCCAAAAGTAGAACCTTTTCCTTCAACAGAATGGAAGATTACCTCGCCATGATGTTCCTCTATAACCTTTTTTGCCATAAAGAGCCCAAGGCCAGTTCCATCAGGCCGCGTGCTTCTGGCATTTTCTGCGCGAAAGAATTTAGTGAAAAGATTCTTCTGCTGTTCCTTTGGCACTCCGATACCATTATCGGTTACTTCAAATCGAACATTTTTACCCTCATCATAAAGATTCACCACAACTTTCCCGTCTAGTGTGTAGTAGATAGCGTTATCTACAAAATTCATAACTACCTGTCTTACCTTCATCTCATCAGCACACAGACTGACGTGCCCGTGTTTTTGATATACGAGCTTGATTCCCTTATCTCTGGCAACTTTTTCCAACTGCTTAATCTCCTCCTCCACGGTTTTTGTCAGATCAAACTCCTTGATTTCAAGAAAGAATCTTCCTGTCTCCATCCTCGAAACATTTAAAAGATCGTTAATCAAAGAAACCATTCTTGTTGCACCGTAGTAAGCTTCCTGAACAAACTCATATTGCCCAACCTTTATCTCACCCGCATCACCCTCCAAAAGCATCGAGAGATAACCTTTGATGGCTGTCAGCGGTGTACGGAGCTGATGAGAAGCCATGGATATAAACTCATCTTTTGCCTTATCAAGCTCACGCAGATTCTGGTTTGCCCCCTTAAGCTCTCTGGTGGCTTTTTGTACTTCCGTCCTAAGCACCGCGTTAAACTGCTGAATCTCTTCATAAGATTTGGCGTTTTCTATTGCTACTGTCACCTCAGGCCCTAGGATTTCAAAGATCCTAATATCCTGAGCGCTGTACATATCGCCAGAATTTTTCTCACCCAAGAAAAGGATGCCGGAAACTTTGTTGTTTGATTTAAGGGGGATAGCTAAGGAAGCATCATGTTTTCTTAATATCCGTTTTACTTGTGACTTATCATCCAGTTCGTCATATATGCAAATACCATCTTTAGACAAAATTTCAATCTCTCTCAAAGATATTACAGGACTTTTTTTATAACCGACCCCTTGGGTGGTATCAATCTTGTCCCCATCTTTCAAAATAACAAAAAACCCTCTCGAAACCTTCATATTACTGGTCAGAATATTCAAAATCTTATACAGAAGCTCTATGAGCACAATACTTGATCCCATCGTATGCGATAACGTATCCAAAAGATTTTCCGGCTCATATGATTGCTTGAAAAATATCTTATCAGTTTTCTTTGTAATGAAACTCCGAAGTGGTTGAAAAGTGAAGACAACAAATAGCGTTAGAATAATCCTAAATACAATCTGACCAGGGCTTAACTTACCTCCGGTTTCAGGAAAAATAATCTTTTCTAACCATATCATCGTGAATGTGTAGAAGATTCCAATAAACGCTATAAGTATCATAAATGCTACGGATTTTGCTACCACCATGCGAATATCCATCAAACGATGCTTGACTATGGCATAAGTGGTGAAACCGGTAAAAAACAATGTTGAAAATCCACCGAATGGAGTTAGTAAAAAAATACTAAATACAAGCGGCATGATTAGGTTGGTAAATGTCGCCATTACAGACATCAGTGCAAGCCCAACTGCGACAAATATAATACGTTTTTTATCAACCCCGGAAGAAGATCTCAGCTTTAAAAATAAACATCCTAAAGATACAATCAAAAAATAGATAAAAAGAACAAAGTAAATAATAGCAAAATCACCAAACACAACATCGGTAACATTGTTTGAAATAGATGTGCTCTTAATAATTTTATCGGAAAAAATGGATATCAAAACAATAGTTAATGTCAAAATGAAAAGTATAATTGTATGTGGTCCTATCTTTTTTATCCTCCTCATAAAAAGAATTGAAAAAAGGTAGAAGCCAAGGGCAGCAAGAAAAGCAAGAACCATAGTCAACTTTGTAAACAATAGATTGAGATCAATTGTTGTCGCATAGTCTGCGACATAGTTCATGGATAACCAACTAACAATTAGTACTGTCAAGGTGAAGAAAGCAATATTTGAGGCATCTTTTTTGTTTCTAAACAAAGCCAAAAAACCTAAGAATAAATTTGAAATCCCAACTAGAGACAAATAAAAAAGTAACATTTTCCCTCGCTTTTAATTAAGTATAATTCATATAAAAGAAAATTGCCAACCCCACGGGGTTGGCAATTTTCAGAGTAACACTCTGAAGTTATAAAGCTACACTACTCTTCTTGCCTCCACATTAAATATGTCGACAGGATAGTAGTAAGGCACCGGTTCTACCTTCTTGGCTCCACTGAGCAGAAGGTATGTGTACACCGCAATCATTGCTGCGGTTAAGTTCGCTGATGGCGCTATCGCCGGTATTTCGATCTCGCCGCTCATGATCATGCCGAGAATATCCTCGGTCACATACTCCGGTATCTCCGGACTATACGCAGTGATCGGGATAGGATGCTTCTCGATCTCTTCCTTGCTTGCGCCGTCAGGAATCCCAACGTACTCCTCGAAGGTCATCCCCTCGGGATCGAAGTAGAAGAGGTTTGCGCCCCAACCAACTTCAACGCCGGTTAAGACAGGGATTCCCATTGCCCTTGCAGTACGATGGAAAATCACTGAGAAGTAAGCGGCCTGGATATCAATCTCCTCTATGGCCACATCTACTCCTTGGAGAAACGAAGCGATGTTGTCTTCGGTGATACCCTCCTCGAAGACTTCAACTTCGCAATGTGGATTGATATCCTTCACCAGATCAGCGATGGCCTGGGCCTTGTTTTGACCCAACGTGCGGACACTGGATCCATATTGCCGGTTAAGGTTTGAGACATCAAATGTATCCGGGTCGGCTAACCTTATCTTGCCAACCCCCATCCTTGCGAATGTCGCTGGAGATTTACCACCAGCGCCGCCACAGCCGGCTATCGCCACTGTGGCCCTTTTCAAGCACTCCTGGTCCTGGATAATACCCGCATTACGCGCTGTTAGCGCTTCGTAAGGTATCATCTTGACCACCTCCCATCCTTGACATAACGCGATTTACAAAGGCACCGAAGAGGACATCTTCGGTCTTGTGAAAGTCGGCCACAAATGGCACCGATTCCGATCCGACGTAGAATGTTGGTTCTGCCACTTCAATAAATGGCATTCCCAGCCTCTCAAGACGATTGTAGAGAGGTACATCGACAGATGCAGCCCAGTAGTTGATAGGCTGAGTCGATACGTACTTCCACATCAGTCGTGTTACGCCGAAAAACACAACTGACTCGTTGCCCCTAGCATCCTCGCGGACTGCAAGCCTTGAAACTTCCACTGTCTCACTGGGATCAAGCTGATCCTCCAAAAGCAGTTTTTCTATCGGAAGTCCTGCGGCGGACGGCATTATCACACGGGCAGTGCCGATAACATCGCCTTTTTCATTTAGAGCAATGATGTGCTTTGCATAATCATCGAATTCGTCGAATTCCTGACTGTTTGGAAATTGACTTGGGTCTATCCAACCCTTTTCCACACAAAACACCTCAAATCTGAGCTCTCGTGAGGCTATCCTTTCAACCTCGTTTTCGCAGATCTTAAAGCTATACATTTTGTTACCGTGTTTCATGACAACCCTTTCCCTTTTTCCCTTTTATCTAAGCTCCAAACTGGAGATATATATCTAGCCAAAAGGCGTTATACAAGTGTTGAGAAACTACATATTCAGCTGTAAAAGAACTCTTGGAGATAGATGATACAACATTACGCTTTTTTTGTCAACGAATTTATGCTGTTCTCCGCCTTTATTCTAACATAATTCATGAGATAAATAAGGAATTTTTGTAAAATATTATTGACAATTTTCCGGAAATGCTTATAATAAGGGCAAATAAAATAAGCAAAATAATTAATGGAGAAACAGTTATTAGTTTGCAGAGAATCAATAACGTATTTGTTTCTTAAAACCAAATTTTAGAAACAAAGAGAGTCTTTTAGACTCTCTTTTTTCATGGGGGTGCCTGAAGTTTTCGGGGGGTTGAATATCATTTAACACCGGAGGCAAAAATGGGCACGAAGAAGATCGGGACAATGATCTTGGCCACCCTGACGCAGGAGCCAAAGACATTCTCCGAAGTGAAGAGATCGCTTGCTCGTGGCGGCATAGAATGCGCAAGCGAAGAGCTAGACAAGAGTATCCTGAAGCTCGGTAGGCTCGGCTTTCTGAAGATTATAGAGGAAAAGCCCGTAGACCGCTACGTACTTACTCCTCTCGGCCAAGCCGTATCAGAAACTACTAAAAAATAAAATATCCGGCTATTATATGTCGGCCTTACCAGGCGTGATAAACGACCCATTTTAATGACCCCCAAAATCAAACGGAAAGTTCCTACAATCTACAGGAAAGATAGGGTTTTTACTTTTCGACCCCAGTCAGTAAGGCGCATATTTTCTACAAGATATTCAACCTCTTCTTTTTCGTTTCTCGTAATAATATAAACAGCGGGTATTTCTACCTTTCCTAGCTTATCAAACCACCCCAGAACTTTTTTAGCATACATAGACGTATAATACGGTATTTCCTCCGGATGTCTTTTCTCTAGAAACTCTCTATCTATAAACGTCTCAACCTCATCGAAGATAGCAATATCGACTCCTTCAAGAATATTGAAGTCCTCGTCACAATCTTTGACCATCCGCGCATCTATGCCTGCTTTTCCTAGAGCAGGTAAGAGCTGGCTAGCTACAAAATGTGTCTTCCCCAAGTCAGTGGGACCAACCAAGACAATACTTTTATCTTCCTTCAGCTGTTCTATCAGAATATTTAACAAATCAGAGTTCATGGTAACAAGCTCATTTGCCTAAATATCTCAAAAGGTCTTCCTGACTTTAGTTCGTCTTCTGCTATTTTATAACTCTTCTCCCAGTCCGTTCCCCTCACCACCTTGATACCTGCCGCAACATTTATTAAAACAAGCTCAGCTAAGGGTCCCCCGACTTGATTATTCAAGATTTTCAAAAATAACTCTTCGCTCTTTACATTACCAACCTGTATGTCTTTTATGGATTCTTTTTTAAGGCCTAGTGTCTCTACATCTAGGCTGTATGATCCATCATTTTCCCAAATATCTGTAGACTCACAAATATCTACTTCGTCTATGCCACTTTTACCAGAAACAACCATGTACCTTTTTGTGTTTTCCCTTAAATAGCAGCTTATAGCCTCGCCTTCAGTGTTTTTGGCAAGGCCATAAACCCTAAAATCCGGCTTTAAAGGATGGCAAAGTGGGCCAAGTAACCTAAATATAGACCTTCGAGGCATCATATTAGCTATTTCTGCTGTTTTCTTGTTTCTTTCCAGTCCTTCTAAACTATACTCACGCTGCAAAAAACATAAGTTGAATTTGTCTAAATCTTTAAATATTTCTTCTCGAGAGATTCTAATAGGAATACCATATTTTTTTAGTATATTTTCACTTCCTAGAGAGCCAGAGTAACTGGGAAATGATAGTTTAGCTACAGGGATATCTAAAGAAGCCAGAATGAAAGCACTGATAGTCCCAACATTCACCGTATCATATTCCGCGCCTCCAGTCCCGCTGACATCTAAAATATCCCTCTCATATTGGAAAATTGAAAAAAGCTGATATTCTGCTTCACAAAAATCTGAAATAGTTTTGACATCAAGGTTCCCAGATATTTGTTTGATGAGATTTAGTATATCCGCTGGCTTTCTTTGATATGTTTCGATAAATCGGTTCATAATAAAATCTTACTCTTAAAATAATAATATAAAAAGTTAAAAAGCGGTTTTAGACTGCTAGAGTCCAAGGCAAATCCGCAAATGGCTTAAAAGCCTGCCTTTTTGTTACATTTTTTTGATCTTACGTAATCTTCCAAGACCACCCTTTTTGCAAACGGTACCCTCGAAAGATCCTGTACTCTGATAAGCGTCATATCTACATCCTCCAAAACAAAAGGGAAGCAGTTCACACAAATGACACTTATCGGACATATACTCCTTTTGCACTATTCTTTGATTTGGCTTATAACCATCAAAGATACTTCCTGACCGACAAAATGACCTTCCAACGCCATACAAACATTTATATATCTCGCCGGAAGGATTTATGACCATTGCATGAGGATGGTGAGCCATACAGGGTCCGAACCTATAATCGTCATGTGGTAGTAGCCCCATCTCTTTCGCACTCTTATGAAGAATCACCAGTTCATCAAAATCGTTCTTGCTTGCTGGCACTTCTCCACAACTTTTTTCTGAAGAAGGGCGTATCGGAGAAAAGTATACGCTGTTAGCTCCCATCTCTTTTATTCTTTTAAGCCCCTTTATAACCTCAGCAATTTCGCCGGGATAATAATTCACCCGGATAACGACTGGTACAACAGGCAAAACAGCTTCAACATTGTCGACAATCATATCGAAAGTCGGGTCGCCATTTTTCAACGGTCTGTTCCTGTTGTGTTGTTTCTCTGAACCATCAATACTCACTATGACTTTGTCTAACCCCAAGCCAACTAACTTCTCTAGAGTGGTTGGAGAAAGAAGATAGCCATTAGTTATTAGGCTCAAATGGTAGTCAGTACTTCTTGAAACTGCAACTTCTTTTATGTCTTTTGCAACTTCGGGAGACATCCCCGTCATCAAGGGTTCCCCTCCAAACAACGTAAGATTTATAGACGATATACCTTTACTAACGACTATTCCTTCTATAAAACTTATCATCTTGTCCTTAATGGTGGGTAGCATATCCGACTGAGGTATTCCTTCCTCAAAACAGTATCTACACACAAAGTTGCATCTTGTGGTCGTCAATACATACAAAGGTAAATCAACCATCAATGCCTCCTTCTAAAAAAGAAGGGGGTGTACAAAGTACACCCCCATACGATCTAGTAAAACAACTACGTGATTTCCCCGCTGGAAATCCTATCTTTCAGGATGTTCCAAGCGGACACTGGCAGCTCCACCCTCCCGCCATCATCATCGGTGATACTTACCGTCTCACGACCAACTGCTACCTCAGGGCAACAGTTCTGATCAATGTGACAGAGGCGATGGGTTTGTACCTCAGGTTCTTGTGTCATAGTTTTCACCTCCGATCTTGAGTAGTTACCGCCTTCTCATAGGCTTTCCAAGAGGAAAACTTTTTGAGTTGGCAATCTTCAAGTGCTAGCACTTCATCGATACCTACTTTGTCAAGAAAGTATCTGTCGTGAGTAACCAGCACAACTGACCCTTTATAGCTCGTCAGAGCTTCCTCCATAGCACTTAGTGAGTCGAGATCAAGATGATTAGTAGGCTCATCCAGAAGGATAAGATCATAATCACCGGCTACCAAGACTGCCAGAAGCAGTCGCGCCACTTCGCCTCGACTAAGTTTACCTATCGGGCTAAAGAGAACATCCTGAGAGAAAGATAAACTGCCCAATAAGGACCTTGCCTCATCTTCATGCATCACGACCTGGCTTCTGAACCATTCCAGAGCTTTCTTCTCTTTAGGAAGATGGCCATATTCCTGGGGCAAGTATCCAACACTGACATCTTTCCCTTTCTCTACTATCCCGGCATTAGGCTTTATCTCTTCCAGAAGTATCTTCAGAAGAGTTGATTTACCACTACCATTACTGCCCAGTATAGCTATGTGATCTCCGGACCTTATAGATATTTCGACATCTCTCAGCAGTTCTTTTTTACCGAAAGCTATCGATATACCGGAAAGCTTCACAAGCAGGTTACCGCCCTTACCGGAAGTTTTTAGTTTCAGCTTTGGTTTATCTTTCTCCCTCGGCTTCTCTATAGCTTCCTCAGACTCTTTCATCTTTTGTAGCCTGTTCTCTCTTGACTTCGCCTTCTTGGCAACCTTCTTGGCATATCTCCGTAAGACGTCATTCTTCGTTGACGTTTCTGTCCTTAGTGCCTGACCCTTCGTTTTTTTGATGTCTTCATCGAGCTTATCGAACCTCTTCTGCTGCTGCTCATAGTTCTGCAACTGCCTCTCTCTTAATCTCTTTTTTTCCTCCAGATAATCACTGTAGTTTCCTCCAAAAGAAGTAACCTCATGACTGAACGGATCAACCTCGACTACTCGAGATACGGTCTTATCCAAGAAACGCCGGTCATGTGACACTACTATTAGTGGACGATTATCTTTCATAATATAGCTTTCTAGCCATAACAATGAAGGAAGATCAAGATGATTTGTCGGCTCATCCAACAAAAGTATCGTTGGATTTTCCATCAGCATTTGGCCTATTGATACTCTTGCTTTCTGGCCACCGCTAAGAGAAGACATTTTTAAGTCCATTAGTGGTTTCAAGCTAAGTCCCTCGGCAATCTGTTTGAGACGTGTTTCAATCTCATAACCATCACCTTTCATGAACTTTTCTTGAAGGTCACCATACTCATACAGCAGTTTCTGTTGTTTTTCTCCTTCAGCCTCAGAGATCTTTTCCGTAAGTCCGTTCATCTCTTCTTCTATCTTCATCAGCTCAGCAAACGGAAAAAGGAGAAAATCTCGTACGGTCTGAGATGGAGATGAAGGATTTACTTCTTGAGCAAGATACCCAACTTTATCATTTTTCTCCAGTTGGATACTTCCCTCATCAGAACGCTCCTTGCCAGCCACAAGTTTAAGCAAAGTTGACTTACCTACTCCGTTAGGACCAACTAAGCCGACTTTTTCACCCTCGTTTACGACAAGGTTTACATGAGATAGGACTTTCCCCACTTCATATGACTTTGAAAGGTTGCTGATTTTTATCATCTTTTACCACCTCCTCGGATATTTAGAGATTAACATAGATACGCTCGAAGACATTCATGTCTGTCAAGTTACTTCCGCTTTGGATGTCACAATTATAGTCATTTTTTAAAAAAAGTCAATCATTATTGTTAACAAAAGGATTTTTCTTCGCCCCGGCAAATAAGTAAAATACTACACTCGTAGAGACAACTAAAACAATTTTAAAAATAAAGGCCTTTATTTTTCTGTTTCGATTTTTGTAACATCTCGTTTTTTAAAAACAAACTTGTTCAGAACCCATGACCCAACTATCATAATAATCCCAAAAACGATCAGGGCCACTGAAATCTTCATCTCCATAGAACTGATCTTAGAAAAAATGTCTTGAACCATCGGCAATATGAGATCATTTTTTAACTTCGGGAGACCGTTCGCGAATCCTGCAATCAAAGATGCCAAGTTTTTGTTAAAGAGAGAAAGCAAAAGGCTAACTAGAAGGCTGAGTGTCGAAAGAACTGCAAGGAAGATTCCGAAAATCTTCCCCATTCCCCGCCAGTTTCCGGCAAAACCGCGTGCCAAAAAAAGAATTATGAAAAATAGAATAACTGGCAATATATAGGTTAGTTTACCAATCATGGAAAGCAACGATAGGCTTGAGTTGTTCTGAGGCTGTGAAGCTTGAGGATCTTGGCTTGCATCACTAGCTTCTTTATCGGTCATTTGTGTTATTTTAAACTCCCCATCCGCATTTGTGATGTGCAGGACACTATCTGCAGGCAACTGGCTCTGCAACTGTTCGAAAGAAACACCAGCCGGCCGGCATGTCATCTCACTTGTGTCTTGATTTGGAGAGCAAACGGGCAGAGTGTTATATTTAGCTTCAACTATCTTCATTATACTGTCACTAAAACGCTTTTGTTGATTTTCACTAGCCTGTTTACCATCCAGTAATAACTCTGTATTTTCTTCTAAAATTTGTGGTGTCAGTGCTTCTTTTAAAATATTTCCGAGTGCTACGTTTGTGAAAACCTGAGCGACACCCCCTCCCTCTTTATTTTCAGGGAAAAGACTAACGATTTCTGGAAGATTTCTATTGATTTTGTTATAAGCTTCTTGGCTTTTTAGCTCCTTCTTTATGAAATTTTTATTTTGGACAGTAAACTTTAGAGACAGGCCAAAAATTGCCAGAAAAAATAGCGGGAAGATGATAATCAAGACTATAATAGATAAAGCTTTCATAATATGTTTAGATAATACCACTATTCAAAAAAGTTTCAAAGCTTATGCTATACTTAAAGACATATGAATGAAGAAACCAAAACATATTTTGAAAAAGCCGGAGCAATCATCGTTCACGACAACAAAGGAGTAACGGAGGTTTTACTGGAGTATCGTGAAAGAGAATACCTAAAAGACTGGAGCTTCCCAAAAGGCGGAATGGAAAAGGGTGAAACTCCTGAGGAAACAACTATAAGAGAAATCCGCGAAGAAACCGGACTTGAGATTGAAATTATAAAAATCTTGCCTACTATTTACTACCACAATGACCATGATGGAGATGTGAGACAGTATATGTTCTTGGCAAAACCAACCACCGAGAACTTAAGAGCAGAGTTTGATCACGATAAAGTTGAGTGGGTCCCGCTTGAACAAGTATCAAAAAGACTAAGTTATCAGAACTTAAAGGATTATTTGGAAAAAGTTCAACCTAAGCTAGAGACTAACTAATCCTCCGAGAGCATTGCCCCTGACTGAATCTTAAATAGTTCTTCATAAAGTCCTCCCGCGGCAACCAGCTCTTCGTGGGTGTCTTCTTCAATAATCTTGCCCTTTTGGATCACTATTATTTTGTCCGCCTTCATAACAGTAGCTAGACGATGAGCGATAATAACCGTCGTCCTGCCTTCTATAAGCCTCCAAATAGCTTCCTGCACCAACTGTTCCGACTTCGAGTCAAGGTGAGATGTAGCTTCATCAAGAATAAGGATTGGCGGATTTTTGAGTAGCGCGCGAGCGATAGCAACCCTTTGTTTTTCTCCTCCGGAAAGTTTGATTCCTCTTTCACCAACCAAAGTGTTATAACCTTCCGGCAAGCCCATAATAAAATCATGAATGTTTGCCGCCTTTGCTGCCCTTTCTATGTCTTTAATTTTTGCACTAGGGGTTCCATAGCCAATATTTTTCTTTATGCTTTGGTTAAAAAGCATAGCTTCCTGCTGGACTACACCAATGTTTTTCCTGAGAGACTTTTGGGTTATATTTCTGATATCCTTCCCATCTATAAGGATTTTTCCTTCGGTTGCATCATAAAATCGGATCAGAAGCTTGGCAATAGTTGACTTGCCTGTTCCTGATGGACCCACCAGCGCGATAGATTCCCCGGGTTTAGCGATAAAAGATATCTTATCTAGAACCTTTGTCTGCTCACGATAGCTAAAGCCAACATTTGAAAACTCAATGTTTCCACTGACCTTTCCAATATTTTCTGCGTTTTTAGTATCTTGTACGCTTGGCTTCGTTTCCAAAAATTCGAAGATGTCCTCAATAGAACGCATTGCTTCCTGGCCATCATCATAAAGCCAGGTCAAGTTGCTAAGCGGCCAAATTATATACCTGATATACGTTACGTAGAGGACAATGTCTCCGGGTGTAATTTGACCGTTTAGTGCCTTAAACCCCGCCATAACCATTATCACCACTCCCGCAAAATCAATAATCGTGTGGCGTCCCAAAACATAAACAGCCCTTTTCTTAGCTCTTTCCAGGCTCATATCCACCCAGCTGCTATTGCGTTTGACAAACGAAAGTGTCTCATTGTCTTCTTGGGCAAAGGACTTAACAGTATGTATCCCTGAGGCAACTTCAAATATTTGACCGCTTATACTATCATATTTTTTGTTAATGGCTTTGTGTAACGGGTTAACTTTCTTCACTAATCTGGAAGTGTTAAATAGATATATAAATGTGCAACCAAGAACTATAAGCCCCGCTTGCCAATCAATAACAAATATCATTACCATAGAAAAAATACCGGTCAACAACTGAGAAGCCAGCCAGTTCACTATCTGACTCATAAGGGAACTGCCTCTGCTTATTCCCCTGTTAAATTTACTCATAAGAGAACCGACGCGTTCTTTTTCATAGAAATCAACTGATAGCTCGGTAAGATGATTGAATATTCTTTCTCTTATCAGCCTTTGTGTCTGAACTTCAAGTTTTGGACCATAATAACTCTTTAGAATGTAACTAATAGTCGTGACCGCGAAGATTAAAAGTAAAAGTATAGTTACATATATCATGTTCCTTATACCGGCATCTTTCGTTAATGCCCCGCTTACAATATTCGTAATATTATTTACGATAACTTTATAAACCAGCGGCGTAACAACGCCTAAAACAGACTCTAAAATAGCCAAAAAAGAGAGTAAAATTATTACCCATTTCAGAGGTTTCATTATTTGATATAATTTCTTCAGATTTTTCATTTTTCCTATATTAAACGAATAGCAAAGATTCTAGCACAAATTTGCCTTGAGAACAAGGAAATTACGAGTTGATGGCTAGACTGAAATATCTCTTTTCTGAAAACGGAGGACCGCGGCTAGGAGAAAGAGCAATATTGTTCCTGCAAAAACTATTATCGACCAGTCAACTATCCTGTTGTTACCAAAGACTTCAGGAGCATTGAAATAGTGGAAGAAAGATACATATTTTAGATTTTGTAAGCTATCTTTCAGCCCGGAAATGATGTTTAGGGCATACATAAGGAGCAAAATACCTACAGTGGCCATGGTCGAGCGCCCTCTTTCTGAAAAAAGAACAGAGAAAAATGTCGCTATTGAGAATATTGCCAAACCGCAAAGAGTGCCCACAAAAGCAACCGTGGCATAGTTAGCCAGACTATAGTCTATCTTGTGCAGAAATGCGAAACCAAGAATGCCATATGAGGAAACGACAGTAAAAAGTGTGATGGCCAAGGCGCCTCCCAGATATCTCGAGAGTAGTATTTTGGCCCTGGAAATCGGCTGAGCCAAGGTAATCTCAATTGTTTTTTTCTCTATTTCACCCACACAGATAGCATTTGCGAATGAGATTGCCATAATAGTCACCAAGATCGGCCAGAAAAAACTGAAATACTCAGTTGACATATAATTTTCCAGTTTAGCAAACATCAGCTGAGCACTATCCATGCCAAATACCTTCATAAACTCTTTCGGAAATGACTCCATCATTTTATTGAGTTCGTTCGCTTGCTTTTGGATTGAGGGGAAGAGAGCGACATACATCTCGATAAACCCTAATGCGCCAAGGCAGAAGCCAATGGTCATGGCTTTTTTATCCTTAAAGAATCTCGTAAATATACCTCGCATTACTTCGGCCCTCCCTCGTAAAACTTTAAAAATATCTCTTCCAGATTGGCATGAGTTATTTCAATGTCAGTGATCTTATGCTTGGTTATTTTTTGTAGCAACGGGTTCAAATCTCCCCCAACCGTAAAGATGAATCCCCCGGTTATTTCCTCTATTGTATCAACACCCTTAACTTTGAATTCTTCTTTCTGATATTTGTCGGAAAAGCGCACTTCAACCCTATGGAGTTTCTTTCCCTCCAGTTTCGCGACTGGCTCCACCGTAACCATCTTGCCGGCCTTGATTATCCCGACTCTATCGCAAAGTCTCTCGACTTCACTGAGATTATGCGAGGAAATAAGGATAGTTGCCCCCTTTTTCCTCAGATCTTCCAGCACTTCATATATAAGATTCTGAAGAAGCGGATCAAGCCCAACAGTTGGCTCATCCATAATAACTATCTCGGGATCGGACATCAGAGCCAGAACAAGGCCAAGTTTCTGCTTGTTTCCCGATGAGAGGTTTTTAAATTTCTTCGAGAGATCAAGATCGAATTTTTTAGCCAGCTCACGGGCATTTTCCGACTTCCCCCTGATGGACTCTATATATTCTATGTGACTCTTTCCTGTCCAGTTGTTATTCAGGCTGACATTTCCCGGCAGATAGCCGATCTTTGATTTCAAAAATACACTGTCTTTAACCGCATCTTTACCAAGTATCGAAATAGAACCTAAGGTCGGATACAAAAAGTTCATTATACATCTTATGGTAGTTGTTTTCCCTGCGCCATTCGGACCTAGGAATCCAAAAATCTCTCCCTTTTCTATGTCAAAAGAAATACCGTCGACAGCTTTCACCTTGCCGAAGTATTTTTTCAGATCTTTGATTTGGATAACTGCCTTTGACATAAGTAGATTATAACGTAAAAAATATTATTTTTAAGTACTTATATTACAAAAGAACCAAGAATTCACACTATTTCTTGGTTCTTTTGCTAACTTTAGAACTTAAGCCTATAGAATGGTCTGCTTAAGATTTTTGTTTTTTCTGAAATTCTTCTATTCTTCCCTTTATTTCCTGATTTTCACTCAAAATCTCATCTCTAAACTTTTCATATTCATCTTTCATGATGAAGTCTATACCCGGAACTGACTTGACCAAATATTCCCCGACTTTGTCGTCATCACCTTGTGTTATCAGCTTATCCATTTCTTTTTTTTGCTCATCAGATAGAGTATCAGTCAGCCTTAGGGTGATCCTGTTTTGCAGTGACTCCGAAAGCTTTACTATCATTTCATTCTTTTCATCTTCCGGTAGTCCATCGAGACCGAGATCGGTTATTAAGTTGCTTGTTTGGTTATTCATCGAGTACCTCCTTTAATAAAACTTTCTAAAAATTAATGAGCCTTGGCATAGTTATACGCCTCGTTGATAAGAGTACCGGGTATCCGTTTGGTTTCCCCTATCTGTAGTCCTTGCTCACCCAAAACATCCTTTATATAATCAGTAGCTATAATATCTTGAGTCTTGGTCAAATCATGGAAGCCAAACTGGTCCTTGAAACTATCCAGACCTCTTTCGGCAAGCATCCAGTTTCCATCACCCGGCTTTGCAACTTCAGTTACGCTGTAATTGCTAACCTTTTCTTGTAAAGATGGAACATGAGCCGCTTCTTTTGGTACTGATGCTGCTGCTTTAGGATGATCCGCCAAGGACGATTTGCCGGACATAGCAGCTTCTTGGGCTCTTATATTACCAAGACCTCTGCCAAAGAAAACTCCTGCCGAAATAACACCAAGAGCTCCTGCTGCTGCCCATCTCTGTATGGATCTGGTTCTTTCTCTGTCTTGAGCATTCTCGACTGCCAAGAGCTCTGTACGGACCGAAGCTTCAACAAGATTTGCCCTTGCTCCGTCTACACTTATACCCTTTGCCATCATTGACACCATATCTCTTTCAAACTGATTTCGTTTTTCTACCGATATATCGACTATATCTTCTTTTTCGAACATCTTTCCTTTTCTCACGGAATGCGCCAGATGAGCCGCCAGCTTTTTGTCTAGTGACTGAGACAATGTCGCTGCAACCATATCCTCCGCTCTTGCCATTGTCTTTACCCATTCCTCATAACTCATCTTATCGGTAGGGTTTAGATTCCAGCTTGTCATTTCCTTATGCCTCAGCGCGTCTATATCTTCCTTTGAGTTTCCGCTCATTGCACCGCGCTTACGGCTATACTTTTCTCCTAACCAGTCAAGTCCGCCTTCGGCCGCGATAGCTGTACCCACACCTCCAACTGCTGCCCTTGCGCCAAGAAAAGCGACAGATAACGGAAATGCACCCGTAGCACCTGCAGCGACAGCCCCTACAGTCAAAGCTCCACCTATCACCATACGCAGCTTCGGATGTTGCTTGAACCAGTTTAAAACCCTCCTCGATTTTTTATCATTCGCCAGTTCAACCTCTCTATTAGTTCTGTCGTATGTTTCCCCGACAACCAACTTGGAAACTTCACGGCTTATCTCTTCTTCAGAAAGACCCTCTCCCTTCATTGCGGCAACCCTTTCGGCAACAAACTTGTTCAAACTGTCGATATATTTTTCTCTTAGCTCCTCAGTGCCGTTCTTCGCCCCCCGTCTAAACCACTTCCTTTTCTTCGCCATAGCTTTAAGGTATTTTTCCCTCTCGGCAATCACCTCTTTATAGGCCGGGGTCTCATAAATGTCTGCCTTTTCGTCTTCTTCATCTTCCTTCTCCTCATCCTCCTCTGAAGTAGTCTCTCCACTTTGAATCTTTTCAAGTTCCTTGATTAGTCCTTCCAGTTCTTTGCTAATCTTGTCAATCTTTTCTCTTAGAGCTTTGATCTTCTCACTTTTTTCTGAGTTGAGATCTTTGGTCTTAGGATCATCTTCAGCGCCTTCAATGCCCTCTCGAGCAAAACTAATCGCCTTCTCTTCCGGATCATCAGAAAGTCCGGTTTCGATCAGTTCAGCTCTTTTTCTTTTTCCTTCTGCCTCTTCTAGGCTAATTTTACCGGACCTAACCATGGAGACGAGCTCTTTGTCTAGCGCCTTAAGAAATTCTTCTTTTTGTTTTTCATTATGAGGCTCTGCCTCAGAATCATCACTCTTCTCCTCCCAATCATAAGGCGTGCGAAAATCAGAGGGATTTACACCCTTGAAGTCAGATTTGCCTTTTCGGCCCTTATTGATAATTTCTATTCTTTCCTTCTCACTAACAACCCCTGCTGTAGCGAACATAAGAGCATCGTGAGCCAGGTCATCGGAAAACCCGGTTTTGATCTGCTCAGCTCTCTCTCTTTTCCCCTTAGCTTCTTCCGGGCTAATCCTGCCGGATTCAACAAGGGAAGCAAGCTCCTTATCTAAAGCTCCCAAATACTCCGCTTTCTTATCATTTGCTAATGCCTGTTCTCCCCCTGGTTTTTGCCCTTTTTTACCATCATTTTCATAGGGAAGCGGCTCTCGCATATCTTTCCATGTTGTATATTTTTCTTCCATAATCTCGTAAGTTACTTCCTAAATTATAAAGCTTTATATTCCCACCCGTCAATAAAACTTTTTGCCCCTAGGATTATCTAAAGAAACTTATGGGTGACGTAGTCGATAATCTTAAAGATCCACAGTATAAATGCAAGAATAATGATGGAAATCCTGATCGCAAAATTTCCTGATTTGAAGAAATCAACCCAAGTGTGGTCTGCCCGATTTCTTTTATACCAAGAACGTCCAACCAAAGGCATCGTTAAAAGTCCAGCTAAAATTATAGCTAAAAGACCCCAGTTAACTGCCCTCAAAAACAAATCAGTCAATGACGTGGACTTATCAGCTAAGTCTATTGTCTGGGCATAGGACATACTTGGCAAAACAAATGCAGGTAGCCATAATAAACCGGGTCTTCTGAGCAAAGATACATCTTTTCTCATGGCATAATTATAACAGATTTGTAAATTTTTCTATAGAAACGGTCCTGTTTGACAAGGACATAAATAAAGGCTAAAATCGGTTCATAAGATAGTCGAAGGTTATGGCATACAAAATACTTCTTGCCGAAGATGATATCCAGCTTATTGACATGTACAAGCGCAAGTTTGAACTTGAAGGCTTTGAAGTTCATGTTGCAGAGGACGGGCAAGCAGCCCTTGACCAACTGGAAACTTTCACACCTGATATTATCCTTCTAGATATCATGATGCCAAAAGTTAATGGCCTTGAAGTGCTAAAAAATATTAGGCAAACCCCCGATAAACAAGATATGCTCGTCATAATACTGACAAATCTGGGCAATGAGGCTACGTCCGAGGAGATTTATAAGATCGGTGCAACTGACTATATAGTAAAAGCTGACATGACTCCTATCGAAGTGGTAAACAAAGTCAAAGAGATCTTGAAATACTACAAGAAATAATCACATAGAAAATGGAGGCTCGTTTGAGCCTCCATTTTCTTTTGAAAGTTTATTTTAGATATTTATTTACCATATCCAAAAGCTGCTGCTTAGTTCTCTCTCCTTCAGCTTGATCGACCTGTTTTCCATCCTTAAAGACGATGAAAGTTGGTACTCCTTGAACATTATATTTGGTCGCTGTTGTGTTGCTTTCTCTCCCCTCGAGTTTGCCAACTTTAGCTTTCCCCACAAGCTCGTCAGATACTGCTGTTACATCTTTAGCTACTTTCTGGCAATGAGGACAAGTAGAAAGATAAAAATCCACTAGGAATACCCCCTTAGAGTTTTCTACCTCAGAAGCAAAGTTTGCATCAGTGAGCTTCACTTCGTTTTTACCAAGAGACCCGGCATCACCGGCTACTGTATCTCTGCCAGAAGCAGATCCTGTATTTTCGGTTGTGTTGGTTGCTGCCGTATCGCTGACTACACTATTACTGTTTTTCTTTTGTTGTAAAGAAAAAACCGCTACCGCAAGTAGCACCACTAATAAAATTATTATGGTAACCGCAATCTTCATATTATTGTTATCCTGAATTGTATTTTGATCCTCTGCCATTTTTTTCTCCTACTTAGTAAATATATTATACACGATTCATACCTGGTTTCAATGTCTTTTGATTTTAATCTTAGACTGTATTCTCACCCAATACAACCAAAAATAAAAACTCCGCAAAACGAAGGTTTATTTTGGTGGGTTGCCTGGGACTTGAACCCAGAACCTACTGCTTAAGAGGCAGTTGCTCTACCGATTGAGCTAGCAACCCGCATATTAAATTTCTCTGGTGCCCTGGACTGGACTCGAACCAGTAACCTACAGCTTAGAAGGCTGTTGCTCTATCCATTGAGCTACCAGGGCGGATTTAACTTGACTATTATAGCTGATTTTGCACAATTTGTGAATGCTAAAAATGGATAGATTACAGCAGAATACATAGGCTATTGTAAACTACTATAAATAAAATATAATAAAAGGAAGATAAAAAGGAGTAAAAAATGATATTTGCAAGTATGATAATTGTCGCCGGCATTGCATGGCTACTACAAAATCTCGGCTATCTTCCGGGGGACTTCTGGAGTATTTTCTGGCCGCTACTGCTTATCGCGTTCGGCATCTCTATATTAGTTAAAAGAAGATCGATGCACTCTTGGTCGTGCTGTGACTTCAAAGTCAAAGATAAAAAATAATTAAAGGAGCTAAAAATGGACTTATATCCGATTCTTGGCTGGGGGTCACCTATTGGAACAGGACTATTCCTGGTTTTTCTCGGCGCCTTCATATACCTCCTAGCTCACTCCGATAACAGAAAAAAATAAAAAATATCCCCCGCCGACTTAACGTCAGCGGGGGACTTGTAACTAGATCGAGAGAATCGCCTAAACGCGAGCGATCTGGTCCTTTTTACCATGGCCGTTGCCGCCATCAGTCATAGATGCCTTTACGGCGCTGATCACATCAGCGAACCCATCTGCGATCTGAGCAGTATGATCTTTGCCCGAGCCTTTTGCGTTCGACTGGATAAGGCTGGCCTCAGCCTTGACCTCGTTGGCAACTGCCTCGAGATCATCACCGGTGATCTTCGCTGTCCGATCTCCCGTACGACGCAGGGACTCGAGCTTTGCCCGACCGATAGCTTCGCGAACCCGCGCGGGAGTCTCTCCCTCGAGGATCTGTGACGCTGCCGTTAGGTCAGCATTCTGCTCGAGCGCGTCACCGCAGTAGCGTATGATCATACGCTGCACGGTTTCGGCGTCAGGAGGCAGAACTTCCAGCACCAGATCGACACGTCCGGGACGCAGCATAGCTGCGTTGATATGATCGGGATGATTTGAAGTCAGGATCGTTAGAATTTCCGCCGACTTCGAGTCAACACCATCGAGCTCATTTAAGAGATCATTCACATCATCGGTACGTTCCGGACCAGCTACGCGATCCACATCCTCAGCGTATACGACTACCGGCTGATACTGCTGGGCGAACCGAAGCGCCGCCGGAAGCTCCCTGGAGTCCTTGACATATATGAACGTCCAGCCCTCAGCCGTAGCAATACGAGCAATGTGGCTCGCAAGCAGAGTCTTGCCCACACCGTATTTACCGGTGAAAAGCACTCCGCGCTTGAGTGACTCGTCCATTTCCCGCATCTCTTCGGCATACCGAATCGGAACGAAAACGTTCCTTTCGATCTGCTCTTCCATCTCGGTTGAGAAAATCGGCTCATCATCCAGGAATTCGAAGAACTTCGGCATCGGTAGCCGGATAGGATCTCCATCTTCATCGCGGAAAGCGATACTGAACGCCTTACCGCGATGGAGACTCTCCTTCGCAGCTATCTCACGAACAGTATCGATCAACCGGCGAACCCGCTCCTCATACTTGCGCTTGCACTCGATGTTGCACTGGAAGACTACGCGGCCATCTCTGAACGTGTAATCAGTCTGAACTTCTGCGTCGTCCATACCGGGAATCTCAAAGTATCCCCACGGTACGGAAACGGTCTTCCCAAGATCGACCTCGACATCCATCTGATGTGCTCCAAAAAGGCCATCTTTCTGGATAATCGGGCCTATGTTCTTCTTGATCGCCTTCGTCAGCGCCAAAGCACCGTCCCATGGAGAGACAGGAAGGTCAAAATGAATCTTTGTGACCTGTTCCTCGATCATATGCTGGCGCCTCAGAGACGACATCACATCGGGGATACTTGCTCCATCGGGAATGATGACCTTGTCACCAGTTCTCTCGACAGAAGGATCATAGACATGATCGTCGGCACCCGACATCAGAGTTGATATAAACTGTTCGAACGCCTCACTCAGAGGATTGCTCCCACCCTGCATTGCTTCCTGAAACATGTCCCGTACTTTTGACTGGTTGTCCATCTCGGCTCTCCTTTTCGGATTTGACATTACGATAGTGCTAATCGCCTACTTCTTCAAGGCATACATCGACCGCTCTTAGAGTTTTTTTCCCTTCACGGTCATCTACGCTGCCAATGGCAAAGTGGACATTAAGTCCTCTTGCCAACTCCAGTTCTTCGCGAACTGAAGCAACGACAAGCTTGCGCCCATCGTACTTGCTGCTTGGGTCTTTCACACGCACCGTCCAGACCCTGCGTCCTTCTGATGCCTGATGAGACCCAGTTACAAATCCATGTTGTCGATTGTTCATCTGGATCTCCTCGTTTTATGCCTTCCTCTAGTAATAACTTGAACACAGTGGTTTCAGTCGATAATTTCTCCTTTTCTAGTTTTTAAGGAACAAAAAAATATGCCAAATAAAATGGCAAATACAATCTTAACATAATCACTTTATTTTGTCAATAATAATTTCATATTAACAACTAAAAATATCATTATGTCAAAATAATAGATGTGGTTGAATCTAAGAGAGAGATTTCTTGAGATACATAGCTTTTAAGAAAGCTTCTTCATAACCATCGGCGTTATTTTTTGGAGAAAATAAAAATTCTGCCCTTTTCCTCGGTACTGATGGAGGGATTTTGTCTATTTTCCCCATATATTTAACAATCCGGTCAATATATTCACGCTGAGATGACGTCACCCTCGTGTCATTTTCGTCTAATGTGAGATCGCCTACCGGTACCAAAACGCCGGCTTGATCAATAAGCTCAGTGAGCGAACCAAGAGATGGCCCCACTACCGGCGTCCCGGAAGCCATAGACTCGGCCGCCACTAAACCAAACGGCTCGGCCCATAAGTTTGTCATCATTGTCGCTTTAGCATTTCTGAGAAGATTTATTTTTTCTTTCGCGCTCACCATGCCGAGAACTTTATCTTTTGGACTCAGCATCGGCTCAACAAATTTTTTGAAGTATGCGACCTCGTGCTTTTCAGCCACCTTACCAATTAGCTTAATCGGTATTTCTACTTTATGAGCCACTTCTATGGCTATGTGCGGGCCTTTCTCCATACAATACCTTCCTACCCAAAGCAGATAGTCACCTTTTTTATCGTAATTGGCAGAGTATAGGTCTAAGTTGACAGCATTATAAACAGTTCCCAGATGCTGTTTGATATCAAAAAAAGGCAAAAACTGCCTTGCCTGATCTTTACTAATACTAACCAAGAAATGCCCTGCATCTGACAAAGCCTGAATTATCTTCGGAGTATGGTCCTTGGCTGGCCCATGCAAAGTATGAATAACCGGTATATCATTTGTATCGACTAGCTCTTCAGATTTAAGTTCAATATCCATCTTGAAGATAAACTTTGACGTGTCTTTGTGAAGCGTGTGAGCATGTATTGCCAGTGTATGATCCCAAATAATATCCGGCTGCATATCTACTGCCATCTTATAGGCTTTTAAGTTAAATTCTTTTTCTTTCTCAAAAGAGATGCCTTGCCCAAAAGATTTTGGTGTTGTTGCTATTAGTTTCGCCGAGGTTTTAGAGTCACCTGAAGCAAACATATAGACCTCGTGACCTCTTTTCACAAGTTCTTCCGATGCTATCGATATAACTGTCTCGATGCCGCCGTATTCCTGCTCGTTACCCAGAATCGGTATGACAAGCGGCGCAATTATGCAAATTTTCATAACGCCTCTCTTAACTCTTAATTATCCGGAATTTTTATATATACAATAATTTACCAGCGCAGAAGTAAAAATACGCAAAGCATGTACCGTCTAAGCTTAGGCTATTTCGGATATTAAAGATACTTTCATTTTTACAAATGATACATAAAAATGCTATTCATCGTCCCTAAATCCGGTATGTATGTGCATACTGTCACAAAATGGCTTATTTTCTGAGTTGCCGCAACGACAGAGAGAATACTGTTCCATCCTCGGATATTCCTCTCCCTTTTCCCAACGGACAGACACCCCATCTTCATCGGTAATGATGGTCTGCTTCGCCATAGGAATATTACCGCACACAACATACGGTCCGTCTTTTTTGATTTTAATAACCTTTTCAGACCCAAATTTTTCTTTTGGCATAGTTTAAATCCCTTTTTGAAACTATATCATAACCAAAAATAACACCTAAAAATAGGTGTTATTTTACTAAAATGCCTAGATGTCCAAATATTCGACTTTATTTTCTTCCTTTTTTAGCAAGTCCTCTATCTTTTTCAAAAGATCTTCAGGTATCTTGTCCTTAAACTCTTTTGGCTTTTTTGCTGTGAGTAGTTCTGAGTTAGCAACATCTTTGTAATATTCATGGTTTTTCTTCCAATCTCTCGGATTTGTCATCAAGCTCGCCTTACAGACAGTCGTTAGCAAAATGGCTATATTACCTTTCTGCGTTTCATATACCTTGGCAGTTTGCCAATACTCCTTGTCCTTAGAAAAACCTCTCCACTTGCCAATCTGGTTACCGATAAACTTTTGCTCACGCATAGCATCTTTTGAGCCAACATTGACGCTGATCTCACGCATCTCCCCCTTGAGTGCCTTAGATCGGTCGACAAACTCCCTGAGCGCCTTTGAGATGACAGATGATAGTGCTTCACCTGCAATCTTTTGTGCCTCTTTATAGACGTTTTCGTCACTGCCTTTCACATAGATTGTTTTATTACCCATGGTCTTCTCCTTTTTTAATAGTACTGGTATAAGTATAAATATACGTATACTCTTTGTCAAGTGTTTTTTACCCAAAATTAAAAACTCTATTTTTTAATGTTGGGCTCCCCTATGACTCAAGCGAGTTTAGGCTTTTATTTCATTAGGAACAAAAGGGTAAACCCAAGTACCGTGATGAGCGCCAGCCATCCAATACTATAGAATATCGCCGTTACGCTTTCCTTTTTCTTGTTATCCAGAAAAAGGTATACGGATTGACCGAAGATTAGCCCGCCCACAACAGCAGCCGAGAGTGAAAAGAGCAGCAAAATAGCAAATGGAGCAAAAGTATGGTTATCTTCACTGCCAAACAGTCTTTCACCGTTAGCCATGAGTTGCGAAACGCCAAAAATATATATCGCGGCAGCTACCGTATTTCTCAAGGTCTTTAGCGCTAAAGGCTTATCCATTTTCATATTGCTCATACAAACTCCTTTTTTAATGTGATGAGGCAATTATAACACAACCTTAATAGTATTTTTTGTCATGAACGCAGAGGATACCCTTATCAGACTGCCACTTCCCCCGCTCTCTCTTTATAAACTCATCCATCCCCTTGTCACGAATAAACTCTAAATTCTCAATTTCGCTCATACCATATCTTTCTCTGTATCTCTTGTCCAATCGATCAAGTCTTTCACAGGGAAATTTATCGCAGTCAAAGCAGTATTCGCCGCGTCTATCCTTGCAAAGTTTTATACTGCATTTTATGGGTCTGCCATTTACCTTCCTTCCCGAAAAACAACCCGTACATTTGTTCTCTGCCCTTAAGTAATGAAGACAAATCCCACAGTTCATCCCACAAGGAGCTATTAGTTTTGAGTTGATCTTTCCCATGAAAAAATTATATCACAAACAAAAAAAGAGACTTCATCGGTCTCTTTTCTAATCGATTGACAATGTCAGAACTGAGGCTATTCGGGCATGTTCTTAGAGAGCATTAAAACTCTTTTTTCAAAACCGCCCTGGTCGGTCCTTTTTACTTTTTGAAATTTTTCGATTTCAGATTTCGATAAACCCACCACCTTTATAATCGCATCAATAATTTCATAAACATCAGCTATCTCGTCACCAATTTCTTCAGCGGGCGAAAACTGTAACTCCTCAGCCTCCTCGGTTAGTTTCTTGAGAAGGTAGGCTAAGTATTCTTTATCGTCTGTGGCAATACGATGGTCAAGCTCTTTGCCCCAACGTTTTAGATTTATGTCCGGAATATTGTCCCTAACTAATTTGGGATAATCTACTTCCTGAGAGGCGTCAGAATGTTTGTATTTATAATCCATAAAGTAGATTATATCATAAATAAAAATAATACCTGCATAAAGGTATTATTTAATATCTTGGGGTCGGATCATCCTTCGTTAAAGCGGAGTTTACCCAACCTCTGGCGGGGACGAACAGATAGTTAGCGATGTCAGGACTGAAATTATGAAAGTGAGTTGCAAATTTAACTAAACTGATGAGATAATCTATACAAATTAACTTAGAGGTTATAATGGTAAATCCAGAAAACCGCCGAATTCCCTCAGGAGAAGTCGGCGAAGAGTATCGAGCATTAATTGATGACGTATTTTCAGAAGGCGAAGCAAAAAAAGCGGCAGATTATATGGTTGGTGAAAACATGCCCGATCTTAGAGAAGAGAAAGACTGGTATGAGGAAATCCAGAGAATACTAAAGCAAAGAGATGACGAAAACGAAGAAAGGTTACGAGCCGAAGGCCTCCTTGAGCGCTGGCAAAAATCTTACGCAGGAAGCAGCAGTGCTTTTCCATTTATTATTGAGGCTATTGAAGAAAGCGGATTAAGCAAAGATGACCTTAACAAGGAGAAAGTTGATAGAATATTAGAATTTTATGATTCATTAGGACCTGGGAACGATATTCCTAGGACTATCGGAAAACATATTGCTAATGATTTCGATTTCTTCAAATAATAAATTCAACTTAGTTCGTTTCTTTAATATTCCTTTGTCTCCCAACCTTCCATTCATTAATTCACAAAGAAAAAACCACCGTAAAATCGGTGATTTTTTCATGGGGTCGGGTAGTTAGAGATATTAGAACTATTTTTCTGGTTGTTCTGCCAAAATAACTTCATCAACGATTCTATTTGCTTCTTGTTCGGTAAACTGATGGGTTACATCACCGGGTTGCATTAATATCCAAGCATTTTTGTATTTTTCTAAACCTCTTAGGTGTATATATTTTCCCTCTTCATTTTCATTATGACCCCACAAGAATGTTTTTTTAAGTGCCTCTTCATCTGATAAGCCTTTTTGACCTAACGCCTTGTATAGATAGGGTGAAAATGTCCAAAACATAGCGGTGTCAGCACCTTCACCCGAGTGCTTTAATCGGTTATTTTCTATCTCACCCTCTTCATAGTTAATTTTGCCGGAGTTTCTTAAAACTGAAAGACCAAACTCCCTCTCAGATTCAGAGCGACCAGGACCCAAAATCCTCATAAGGTGAAGACCCGATCTCCCTGCAACAGGTGGAAAATTTGTTCCCGCACTCGACTCTAATCCATGTGGCAGATTTAGCTCTTCAATGGCTTCCTTGCTGGTCTTACCTTTTGTCCAATATTTTTCCAAAAACATATGATTAAGTGATCGGGACAATTCACCCTCAATATCTTCATATTTTATTTCTGGTAAATCTCCTGTTTGATTTACGCCTTCATTCATTTTCACTCTCCTCTTAATATTAATATTCTAACATAAAAAGAGCCTCAAATGAGGTCTCTTCTATAATGATTATACTTTGGGTCGGGTAGTTGCAGGTGTCAGAACTATTGTAACGTTCTCTTAATAAGGTCTGTAGGATCATTCCTCTTATATTCTTTCCACTTGTTTTTACACTCTTCGTTTTCTTTATAGCCTTCTTGCATAAGTGATTTGTTGGAATGAAACTTCTTCCAATCCGCCCTTTCTCTGTTACCCAACGATATGGCAAACCTGTCGCGAAAAAACCGAGGCGCAGTAATTTTTGTATCAACAACCCAATTACTTTTTCCCATAGAGAAAAATAGATATTTACCGTCTTTTTTAAATATCTTCTTCAAATCAATAACACTATCAATCTGTTGGATGTATTCATTCCCCTCTGGAATTATGTTGGCAGGATTGCCTTCAAATGGAAGAAAATGAATATGTGAGTGGAAAACTGTTTGTCCAGTAATTCCATGCTCAAAAATAGCCACACTTCCATACGTTTTCTTGATGAATTTAGCAATATATTTATATAAATCTAAAAATTCATCAATAATATCGTCTGGGTATTCTCCAATACAAGAAATATGTTTCCTAGGAATCAACAAGATATGCCCTTCTTCAAGAGGATGGCTATCGCAAACAATAAAAAAATTGTCTGATTCGTCTAAAAAATCATGAAAAGCTTGAGACTTTATATTGCAATGAGGACAATTTTCCCTAATTGCTTCTTCTGACAAATCTTCTGACTTCATTAACTAATTATATCACATTAAAAAGAGTCTCATTTGAGACTCTTTTTAATCATTAAGATGGTGTCAGATAACTAACGATGTCTTAGCTAAAATAATTACAAATCTTTACGCAAATTAATGCTGGTTATTTTATATCCATTTTTTTGATAAAATCCTAATGCCATTTCATTGGCAGAATGGGCGTTTAGTGTAAGGGCCTTGATTTTTTTCGCCTTTGCCCAATCTTCAACTCCTCTCATCAATAATCTTCCCACGCCCGAACCCCGATAGGACTCCTTCACCACAAAAAACTCAATTTCTACATGGTTCTCAGGATGTAAAAAATTACTCTCGGGTTCGTTCTCTATGACTAACTCCGCAAATCCGACAATAGCAGTGCCTTGAGTGGCTACAAGAATAGTTGAGTTTTTATTTTTAATTACTCCCTCAAAATGCTGCTTTTCTCTCCCGAAGTGACCAGGGCCCTTTAGTCGGTTCGGCTTCATTTCAAAATGAAACTCGTCTACTTCTTTGTAAAGAGCGTTAATATCATCATAATCTTCAATTTTAGCTTCCCTAATTTGAATATCCATTTTCAAGTTATATTCTAGCATAAAAAGAGACATTTCTGCCTCTTTTATTATGCTTATACTTGGGGTCGGACCCTCCTTCGGAGGACAGGTAGTTAGCGATGTCAGAACTGAAATAATAGTTTAGAAGCTGAATTCAGGAATCTTGTCAGGGAAATCGCAGACAATAGCATCAACATCTAAATCCTGCATATTTTTAATATCATTTGTTTCTTCTGCGCCCCAAACATACACTCCTATACCATTGTTATGTGCTTCTTTCACTAAATCTTCATTAACCAAGATATTTTCCACTTTTATCATTTCAGCATCAATGATTTTAGCTTCTTGGACGGCCGATTTATAATTATCCTTTGTTACCCCACCAAGATAAACATGAATTTTAGGATTCATCTTTTTTATTTTTTTTACAACATCAGGGAAGTCTGAGTCAATGATAACGTATTCTTCTAAATCGTTATCATTTACCAAGCTAAGAACCTCCTTCTCCATATTTTGGTCCTTAATATCAAGCATCATTCTTTTTTTATTCTTTAACAAGTCAAAAACTCCTTGTAGTGTTGGGACAGATTCGCCATTTGGCTCATGAAACATTTTAATTTCTTTGAGTGTTAAGTCTTTGATATTTCCCAGACCATCTGTCGTTCTCTGAACATTGTCATCATGCATAACAATGATATGACCATCTTTGGTTTTATGAATATCAAACTCGATAGTATCACAGTCAATCTCTACCGCCTTATCAAATGCAGCCATTGTGTTTTCAGGACAATAACCAGACGCTCCTCTTCGTGCAATTTTTAATACCATAGTGCAATTTTAACTCAAAAAGAGACCATTATGAAGTCTCTTTTATACTGCTTATGCTTGGGGTGGCTGATGGGATTCGAACCCACGACCCTCGGTACCACAAACCGATGCTCTAACCAACTGAGCTACAGCCACCACGATATTTTGGTGCGCCCTGCAGGACTCGAACCTGCGGCCTTCTGGGCCGAAACCAGACGCTCTAATCCAACTGAGCTAAGGGCGCTTATGGAGCGGGTAGCGGGGATCGAACCCGCATCTTCACCTTGGAAGGGTGACATAATAGCCATTATACAATACCCGCGAACCTGAATATTATACCCGAAAATCAGTCAAATTTCAACAATTCAAGTGTAGCCCATTAAGAAATCTAGGTAAGCCATAACCAACCAAGACCGGATATAAATAATAGAACCCACAAAAAAACAGCAATTACTTTGGCTATGAATGGTATATCCTCAGTCAATGGGTTATCTGAACCGTCTGATGAACGGATATAAATCAATGAAGTTATTATTGGCAACAAAACAAAATATAATATTATCTTCCCTACAATATAAAATGGCGACTTCCTCTTTTTTTCTTTCGCTTCGTTGATTTGCTGTTGGATAGCCGCATATTCAATCTCCTTTGGGTTGAATGCTTTTGATTCTAGTCCGCTTTCAGCATTATAGGCTTCTATTTTGTCTTGAGTGTTGTTATCCATTGCTAAGGTCTCTTCTCCAATATTTCTTGGACGAACTTTAAAGCTTCTTCTTTTGTTCTAATATGCTCTTCCATTTGCGCATGGTGGACTTTATCCAGTATTTCCCCGATTTCTGGCCCTTCTTTTATACCAAACTCCTCCATAATCTCTTTTCCGGTCAGTAAAATCTCCGGACTTGGCAAAAGCAGTTCCTTTTCTTCTGACAGCTTTTTAAGTTCATTATACAAGCTTAGATCTTTCGGTTTTGTACCGAGCGCATCCGCTCGAAGAAGTTCTAAAAGTTCGTTGAATAACGGCTGATGTATCCAATGCGCCTGGCGAGCCTTTTTCATCTTCAGTAAATCCCCAAGCATCATATGATGAGCAACCAACCACTTCAAGTTTGATGCCATCTCATTTGAAAATTTCAATCTTTTGCCGATTTCTCCGACTAGTTCCGATCCTTTTTCGGCATGACCGTTATATCTGATCCTATCAGAAACCGAATACGTCTGGGGTTTGCCAATGTCATGGAGCAAAACCGCCCAAGCAAGTTCCGTAGAAGGTTTTTCCGGTAGAGCATCCAGCGACATCAAGATATGTTCGAAAACATCACCTTCTTTATGGTAGAGTTCCGGCTGTTTCACACCTTTCAAGGCTTCTGCTTCAGGTAAAATAATCTGTAAGATTCCCGCCCCAGACATTTCCCGGAGTGCTTGCCCTGGATTTTTGCCAAGCAGGATTTTAGTTAGTTCATCCTGTATTCTCTCGGCAGAAACATTTTGAATTAGCTCTTTATTGTTTTTGATTGCATCAAGGGTTCCTGGTGCATACTCTAAATCTAGTGAATTTTTGAACCTAATCGCACGAAGGAGCCGTAAATTGTCCTCAACAATTCTCTCATGCGAATCACCAATGAATCTCAAAGTCTTGTTTTTTAAATCTTCCTGTCCGTCGACAAAGTCGAGAACTTTTTTCGTCATTGGGTCATAAAACATGCCGTTTATCGTGAAGTCCCGTCTGAGAGCATCCTCTTTTGGGTCAGTAAAGTACACCGCATCAGGACGGCGACCGTCAGAGTAAGCCGCATCAGATCGAAATGTCGCCACTTCAAAGTTATGTCCGTTTCTGACTGCTAAAATCACACCGAATTTTTTACCAATCGGGATAGTATGTTCTAAAATATCTTCTATTTCTTCAGGTTTCGCCGATGTAACAATGTCATAGTCTTTCGGAGCTTTACCAAGCAACAAATCCCGGACAGTACCACCGGCAAAGTAGCTTTCAAATCCCTTATCTTTTAGTTCTTTAACTATTTCTAAGGCTGTGTTTTCCATAACCTCATTATATCAGCAAAAAAGAAGGAAATATGGTTTATTTTTACAAAGGACTGAGCCTTTTATAAATTTTATCTTTTTCCAAAGGATTAATTCTGGTTTTTTTAACTACTTCCCTCATAGTATTTATAGTTTTGTCGTAGGTCTCCTTATCTACCGGATAAGGGGTTGCATCTTTTCCGCCGTGAGCGAAACTATATCTGGCCGGATCTTCATATGATGCATCTGCGCCATAAATAATTTCAGAAACTAGCGAAAGTGCTCGAATCGTTTTCGGCCCAACTCCTTTCGTAGCAAGCAAAGACTCATAATTATCCGGTTTTTCATCCGTAAGTTTCCCTAGAATTCTTTCCAGATATTTGCTTTTGCCAAAGTCCTCCACCATCACGGGATGAGTTTTAAACTCCTTTCGGGCAAGGGAAGCTAATGTAGTTTTGTCACCATTATTTTCACGATAACTAATCATTTGCGACAAGTCAGATGAGTGCCGGCGCAAGATCTCTATGTCTTTCATGATTGTTTTATAGTTTGAGTTCACGAGCTCTGTTGAAATCTGCCTATTTTTATCGCTCTTTTTAGAAGACATATTCAAGGTACTATTTAGCTTATTGATTCTTTGCGAAGCGATGCCTTTATGCGGCTCAACAACCAAATCCTTGATATCATCAGAGAACCAGTGATAACGCCGCGCCGTCTGCTCCTCGGTATTCATACCCTGCTGGACAACCGCCCAAGCACCATTTTTCGAGAAAATAAAACTATGATGATAGATTTGATAGCCGTCTTGAATGAGAGAACTGTCCACCTTAGCACTCATTTTGGAGTTATATACTAAATTCTCGGCTTTGCCATCAGACAAAGATAACTTTTGGCCCCAATTCATTATCTCATCCGGAGTTTTCCGTGAAGTTTTGCCCTTGCCCCCGCAGATAAAGACGCCAAGATCACGCTCCTGACCACGAATAGACTCTTTAAGGGCCGCTGTAAGAATAGTCGTAAGTCCACTCGCATTCCAGTCAAAAGCTAGAACTGTCCCAAGCGACTGAAACCAAACCGGATCAGCCAATCTTTTGACGAACTCATCCGGTCCATACTCGGCAATGAGCGTTTCAGTCATTTCGCGCCCAAGTGAAACCATCCGCCGGAACAACCACGGCGGACACTTCCCCCAGTCTAAGGTAAATGTAGCTACACCTCTCTGCATAGCTTTATTCTAGCCTAATTGAGAGTCGATTCCAGTATACAAACTATCTTAGGCTGATCCGCATGATTTTTTCAAAGAGAGTTCTCTTGCGGCTATCGGCTCAAAAAGAAAGTCTGGGAGTGATCGAACCTTTAAAAAGAATTTTGTCTGAGTGAAGCGAGTTAATTTTTTTAAAGATGAGAGAGCAAATCAGACGATACTTTAAGAGCCCGTTTAAGCCGCGATTTTTGTTCTACTTTTTCTAAAAAAGTAGAAATTATTTAAAGAACTGGACTCCCGCCTCCGCGGGAATGACAGAATGAGATCCTTAGTGCCTCAGGATGATAAATACGATTCTGGTCAAGCCAGAATGACAATATTCCTAGCTCAACTTTGATACAATAAAAGCTGTTAGAAATCCAAGAACGGTAAGTATACCAATACTAAATCCTCCATCATCAAATGCCTCAGGCATCATAGAGTCTGCAAGCATGGCGAGGATTGCCCCAGCGGCAAACGCTTCAATAATGCCAATAGTATTCGGAGTTATGTCATGCAAAAATACGAAGCTCAAAACTGTGAATATAAGAGCAAGTAGCGCTACAACCCCCCATATTTTGTAAATTCCAGCGCTTGTGAACCCCTCTTTCTTGAGCCCATCCACCGATGATATGCCCTCCGGAAAGTTTGATAATACTATAGCCACAAGCATCAGGATGCCCGTACCTCCACCCGTAAAAAGCGCTATCCCAAGGGCTACAGACTCCGGAATGCCATCGAGTAGCGCTCCCATAGTAATAACCTTCCCGTTTGAGTCTTTGCGAGCCTCGACAAGCTGGTGCCTTTTATGGCGACGTCCACCCTTTAGATGGAGGACATAATCGCCAAGAATAAATACAATACCGCCGAGCAAGAATCCAATAATGATAGCATCAAATCCGCCATGACCAAATGCCTCCTCCATGAGCCCAAAGGTCAACGCGCAGACCAAAACCCCGGCGCCAAATGCCATAAAACGGGCAATTACTTTTTGATTTAGCTTGAATATTAGGCCAGTTGCTGCTCCGAAGAGTAGGGAAAGCCCGCTCACTGCACCAAAAATAATCGCTTGTACCATTATTTCCCACCTATGTATTTAAACCTTGAAACTTTGTTACCATCACCCCAAGATTACTGCATTAGTCTGTCCTTAATCATCTCGTCGCTACAACCAGAGTCATATGGAGTGATTGTATAATGCTGCCTATCCGTTGTTATCCAAACCTGTCCACCCCCATCCCCCCATTCATCGGGACCATCACATTCAGATGCGGGACTAAGTGATACGTTTAGATATTCTGGATCATTTGCCGCAACCATTTCAAAAGAAATACTCTCGCTTCCAAAGAGACCATTCCCTCCCTCCGTAGCGGGCGGAAACTGCCTATTTCTGGAATAATATGCCTCCATCCCGGTCTGGATACTTCTTGCGTTTGCTCGGTGTGTTGTCTCCTTGGTCATGTTTCTCGCGATACTGATAGCTCCCACAACTAATACCGCTAAAACAGCAATAATAGCCATGACAACCACGATTTCTATCAGGGTAAACCCTGTTTCCTTTTTTTCTTTCAATTTTTTAATAAATTTGTATTTATTCATACCTCAGAGCATTTAGAGCACTGATCCTCGATGCTCTTCTAGATGGATAAGCCCCTGTAAGAAAACTGATTAAAACTGAAAGCACTAGTGCGACAATCAGAAGTTCAGGCGGGAAAATAAATATCTTCACCGGAGTATTCCCAGTAGAGTTTGCTAAAGCATAAATGCTTGCATTAAATATTTCTCCAAGAATCATACTCACAGCTATACCCGTAACACCGCCAACCATTCCTATTAGAAGGGCTTCTGAGATAAATATTCTTTTGATATCTTTCTTAGTTGTCCCTAGTGATTTCATTATTCCTATTTCTCTGGTTTTTTCAATCAAGGAGATAGTCAGAGTGTTAAACATGCCGATGCATGAGACAATAACAGCAATCACACCAAAGCCGGTTAAAACCATGCGGAATACACCAAAAAACTGGTTTACTTGATCAATCGTATCTTTGATGGAGCTAACCTTAAATCCCATATGTTCTATCAAAACTTTAATCTTGTCTACGTTTTCACGGCTTGTAGTTTTTACCTTTGCACCGCTATAACTTGTAACCCCCAAAGCTTTGAAGTTATTAAGCGGAAGATAGACATAGGGGGAGTTACCTTCTTCCAAAATTCCCGCAACTCTATATTTTCTTGTCTCCCTTTTAGAGACTTTTTGATCACCCCCAATGAGCTCAGGCCTCAAAACCATGTTTAGAGTCAAATCTCTACCAACTAAGTCTGCATAGTTTGCTACTCCAAGTTTCTTAGCAGCAGCGATATTGACGAGAACTTCCTCCGCCGAGTCGGATGTGAATGATTTCCCAACAATCACATTCGGTTTTTCAATCTCTAAAATACCCTGCGATTTCCCATAAACTATACCATCAACCTTTGACCCCTGAAGACTTAGATCTCCAGCAACTGACACCATAGGGTAAACTTTTTCAACACCAAAAAGGTTTGAGATGTTCCTAACTGCCTCCTCATTTACAGCTACAATTTTTGATTTTCCTGTGTCAACATCGAGTATCTGAAGAGCTTCCATATTTGCGATTTGGTCTGTTGAAACCTTCTGAAGTCCATAGCCAAGTGCAGTCAAAAAAGATATAAAACCGATACTTATAGCTACGCCTCCGGCAGTCAAGAAGGTCCTCAGCTTGTACCTTTTGAGATTTTTAAAAGCTAGTTTTATAATAAATCGAAATTTCATCTATACTATTCCCTCCCCTTCGGCCAAGTCGACCACTCTCTCCTCTTCTTCTGAAGATATCAAGGGTTTGCTCTTTTGCTTTATATTTTTGATCAAGCCATCCTCCATATAAATCAGTTTGGTTGCGTATCTCTCATATTCCGGGTTGTGAGTAACCATTATCACTGTTCTTTTTGACTCAGCATTCAACACCTTAAGGTCATACATCAAGTCCTCAGCTGTCACCGTATCAAGATTACCGGTCGGCTCATCTGCCATAATAATCCAAGGATTTGTAATAAGTGCTCGGCAAACTGATAGTTTCTGCTGTTGTCCTCCCGAGAGCTCCATCGGATAATATTTTTCAAACTTATCAAACTTAAAGAGATAGAGAATATTCTTTGCTTTACTCATAGCTGTTTGATGGTGTGTACCTGATACGTGTAAAGGGAAAGCAACGTTTTCTATTACATTAAGAGATCTGATCCAGTTCGGCTGTTGATAAACCATACCAAACTTCTGGCGTCTGAAAGATGCGCGCCCATCTTCATCCATAGAGTATACTTCTTTGCCCCTAATAAGAACTTGTCCTTCAGTCGGCTGCTCAAGCCCCAAAATAGTATTAAGTAGTGTGCTTTTCCCGCAACCCGATGGTCCAAGGATCACAACAAACTCTCCAAAATCTATAGTGAAGTCGAGACCCTTTAAAACCGGGATTTCCTCTTTACCTACGAAAAAGCTCTTTTTAAGGTTTTTTATCTCTACTGTCGGTATTCGTTTTTTTGTCATATTTACCCTCGCTAACTACCTTCTATCTTACCTTTAACGGCCACCAAAAAGCCAACCTAAAGTTGACTCAAATGATTTCAGCACTATATCAAAAACGGATGAACGGGCTTGTTCGGTTAGAGCTGAGTTGGTTTCTGACTTTGCCTCATTTTTTGAATTATCCTTGGAAACCACTCTGAAGTAGTACGAACTTGACGGGTCAAGATCACTGACAACTACAACATGTGAGGTTGTAAGGTTTGTGTCTTCTTGGGTTGCAAGGGAGAATGTGTCTCCGGAAACACCCTTGGCATACTCAACTTGAGAAGTTGACGGTTCATCAGTGTTCCAGGAAACTATCATCTGTGTTTTAGCATCTGTGCCATAGCCGTTGATCGATGTTTCAGTAGTAATTTCTGATATTGCTGGCGGTCTGGTATCAAAGTCTGTTTTTACTTTCTCACTCCCCGATGTACCCTCGTTGCCGTATGCATCTCTGCCACTTACGGCCATGCTATACTCGGTGTTATCTTTCAAACCTGAAACAACCATTTCATGCTTGGTTACAAGCTGCGACTGGGATGCCTCGATTGTTTTTCCTGTTGGATCGGTATACCTGACCGTTGAAGAAATAGGAACATTTGAATCCCATGCTACTTTCAGCGTCGACGTAGCTGTATTTTTTATTTGATCAAACTTGACATTTGAGACTCTCGGGAATGTTAGAGTGTCAAAATTGTAATCATCCGATTGCATCTGGTTACCATCCGTGTCTGTACCAAAAATCTTAAAGTGATAAGTAGATGAATTATCTAAACCTGAAAGCTTTACCGTGTGAGTTGTTACGGCTGAACCGGAAGAGTCGGATATTTCTTTGCCATATGAGTTTGACTTGCCGTACTTAAGTGTTGAGGTGGCAGATGATGTAGTTTTCCAGGTTATGATAGCGCTATCAAGACGGATATCTGATATTTTTACATCGGAGATGCCTGGAGCAGCCTGAGTAGAGAAAGTTATTGTTGGAGACCATGAGCTTTCGTCATTAATATTGTATTCTCTTTGCTCATCAAAAGACTGAACCTTGTAGGTATATGTTGTGCCTGGGTTTAGGCCGGCAAGAGCGACTGAATGAGTTGTAGCTAGCGTGTTTGAACCGACCGAGGAACCGAAACTGCCAACCCCGTATTTAACAAACGAAGTTGCTTCGCGCCCCGTAGACCATGTGATAGTTGCTGAAGTGGCTGTAGTAGAAGCGGCTGGACCCGTAACTATTGCCGGTTTGGTAGAATACTTGCCTGTTGGCATCCTTGAGATTACATCAGACGGGGTACTTCTCTTTGCGGCATTATCAACAGAAAGGATTCGATAGTAGTATGTGGTTGTATTGTTCAGCTGATAGTTATCGGCATACACGGTAGATATTGTAGTCGCTAAGTCTGCCCAGCTGTTATCATCGGCGGGGGTTGTCGTTCTTTGGATAGCATAGCTAGCCACCTGTGTCCCGCCTGAAGACGGAGCATCCCACGAAAGGGCAAGAGCCCATTTGCTGGTATCCATGTTTGATATATCAGAGATCACAGGAGCTGTCGGAAAGCCCGGTCCGGGGGTTGAAACATTAAACTCTATCGGAGCAAAGTAAGTATAGTTAACCTGATTTAGGACGTCTTTCGCCACTACCCGGAAAGTATTTGTCCCCTGTTGGGTTCCATAGGAGCCCACCGGCGTATATATCCAGCCTGATCCGTCAGGAGTCGGGTCTACGCTAACGGTATTATTTTCATTCATATCAGCTACATTTACCGCATAACGATATTCCTGGATAGCTTCATCATGAGTCGGCGCCTTCCATCTAAAACGCTGAATGTTGCCCGCTTCGTCATTTTGGACTACTTCGAGATTTGTCGGAGCCGGCGGAGCATTTCCGGACCAGAGATATCTGATCTGGCTATAGCCATCCGCAACATTCCCAGCATTATCAACTGTCCTGACATAGAACAAGTTTTCACCAATTTGATAGGCAGAGACACCTGTAGCATAGGTATTAACAGTGTCTGTCCAGCCGGTTACAGGATCATCGATTGCTCTTCGCCATTGATACTTGGCTATCCCCGAAGCTTCAAGTGACCCCGCTCCGTCTGGGTCAGGATCTGTTGCTCCCGACCAGTCAAAACGGAAGTTGTTTTGTACATCTGTCGGAGCATATGGAGTTCTAGTAAGCGTTGGGGGATTAGTAGGTTTATTAACGTCAAAATGATAAACGAAGGGAACTGAGGTGGTATCAGATATGTTTCCAGCCTTATCTTTGGTTTTTATTCTTAGATAATAGTTATCACTTGTCCATCCTGTCATGTCAGGCGCAGTATATGTCGTACCTGTTGTGTAAGTGGAATATCCATTAGTTGCCGGATTACAGTCAGTGTCGTTGTTCAATGCGGTACTACAGAATAAAACATAGTAGCCGTCTATGCCGGAGTTTGACTCTCCTCCTCCACTATTATTATCAAGTGGAGCATATGAAGACCAGTCAAATATAGGCTGGATGTAGTTATAATAACTCGCTTGATTTAGTGAGTTACCTCCATATGAAGCATCAGACTGGACTACATTGTCCGGATCCGCCGTATCATAATAATAGCTAAAAGTAACCTCGTCGAGTTTAGGTATCTGGCTAAGCGTCCCATTAGAAATTAAAACGGCTCTCCACTTGAACTGTATATAACCAGCTGTGTCGGGCGTGGCAAACCTCTCGTTAAACTGATCAACAGCGGCTTGGTCAATAGTACTAGTTGATCCTGTCACTTCATACCAATCATCACCTTCAAACCATTCATACCAATGAGCCCCATTGTCCGGTGATAACTGATATTCGAAAGTGCCGGTCGAGCCACCGCCGGCCGTCCCCGTAAAGCCCACGAGCTTACTCATGTTTATCGCTGCTGTATTACCTATACTGGGGTTGTCATTATAGACAATCCCCTCTTCACTGCTTGGTGCGCCGACGCTTAGACCGGCGGTATACTTCTTGACATATTCCATATTTGGATGCGCGGTACTGAACTCACTTATATTTGAGGTCACTGCAAGCTTCTGCATATCTGCAACAGGCAAAACCTTGTTGTAAACCCTTATATCATCCAGATCACCATTCCAGTCATTATTAACAAAGTTATAGGTACCCAGTAGCAATTCCGTGTTAGTCACGGACGAGATATCGCCTGTTTGAGCTGGACAGGAGGCAACCTCTGTTCCATTTTTGTAGATCTTATATGAGCCACCCACAGTGTCATAGGTTACAGCTAGATGAGTCCATGTGTTGGTTTCTGGGAAGGCACCAACTGCACTTGAGCACGTCCTCCACGCACTAGCAATAAAGAAATTGGTATTTATCGTCCCATCTGCAAGAATCCTTAGAGAATAAGTTTCTTTTTTCTTTATAATATAAGAAGTGTCGGTGTTATCACCAGATCGGGCCCAAACTGAAAGGGTAATCACAGTTCCTGGTGTTGGCCTTATAACAGTATTGTCACTTACTGTTATATTATCTACACCATCACCACCGGCAGCATAGTTGCGAGCTTTGGCGGTTCTACTATTCCTATCGCTGACTTCAGCTGTACCGTTCAGTGTGCTTGTAAGGTTATTACCAGATGAATCCACGCCCGCACCCCCTGGATTATCACCCATTTCCCAGGCACCCTGCACATTACTAATAACATCCTCAAATACCGCCGTATCACTACTGGGTATAGTCGTTGTGTAGATTTGGCTACTATCCGCTGTTGCCACTATTTTTGTGCCGTCTGAAGAGAGACTAACACTGGCCCAGTTTTGACTAGAAGCTCTGGCTGCCCAAGTGGCGCCGGAGTCAGTTGAAATATATATTTGACCACCCCAAACTGCTGCTGCCAGCTTGGTGCCATCTGAGGAGGAAGACATTGCGTCCCAACCACGACTAGACTCTCTCGGAGTCCATGTGGCGCCGGAGTCAGTTGAAGTATATATTTGGCCGTTGTTGACTGTTGCTGCCAGTTTGGTGCCATCTGAAGAAGAGGTGATGTTCCACCAGGCACGGCTAGAATCTCTTGGGGTCCAGGTGGCGCCGGAGTCAGTTGAAGTATATATTTGACCGCCATTGACTACTGCTGCCAGTTTGGTGCCGTCTGAGGAAGATGCCACACCACGCCAAGTGCGATTAGTTTCTCTTGCCATCCACTCTGGTTTTGAATTTCCATAATACATGTATATGGTTGTCTTCGTGGCAGGCACCTTTACCCATATCGTAGTAGAGGCAGATGGGCAACTTGTGGACTCAACCCAATGTGGTATAACAGTCACACCATTATCAGAGGTAAAACGCATGTCGGAGCAATTAGCTTGCACTTTCCCGCCCAAAACCGTATCTATACCAGTCAGCTGGACCTGAAAGTCATTCGTGGCATTCGGATTTGTGATAGTGATAGCCTTCCTATAACTCCAGTTGTATCCACCATCATTATCTGTCGCTATCCAGTCACTGCCTGGCGTATGGGATTTTAAGGTAGCCAAACCATCACCGGGGATATTTATTTTACTGCTATCGTATGTCAGTCCGGTTCCGGTATCAAAAGTTTGATCATAGTTCAGGGCTGCTGCCAATGCTTTATTGTTGGCGTTCGGAAGCAGTGTTGCAAAAGATCCCAAAAGAACACTTACAGTATAAAAAACAAACATTGCCGCATGGAAATGATGATGAAAACGCCACTGGTGCCACTCTTTGTACCAGCTATTTTTGTGGGCTTTTAAATGCAAAGCAAAAGTAGTATGAAACCTCAAACTACGTAAAAACTTAAGAGATTTCACTCTCATAGATATCTTCCTACTTTTTCTAAGGGATTTCTTTGGCTCGATCCAACCCTCCCTTCTTTTGCCTTAAACAGTATATAAAAATTATATCACAAACAAAATAAATGAAAAACAAAAAGTCCCAAAAAGAAAAATACCCCTTTCGAGGTATTTTTCTTTTAAATCAAGATTTTAAAGATATCTTAGTATCTGTTTGGTCTTGGTTCTTTTGGTCTTGAAACGTTGACAACGATTGCTCGTCCTTCAACTTCCTTGCCATTCATTTCAGCGATAGCTTTCTCGGCCATTTTCTCATCAGCCATGGTTACGAAACCAAAGCCTTTTGAACGACCGGAAAACTTGTCAGAAATGACTTTTGCTTCGGTAACTTCACCAAATGAGGTGAAAAGTTCTGCCAAAGACTCGTCGGTCATGCTGTAAGGCAGGTTTCCGACATATAGCTTGTTTGCTTCTGTTTCCAATGCTTTTCCTTTCTTAAACAATAAAACGGAACCCTTTGAAACCCCCGGGTATCCGTTCGAAAAAATCTACTTAAATATCGCGAGCTCTCTAGTTCCCCCGTATAATACACCCTTTTCTTGACGAAGTCAATGATTTCTTTTGTAAAAGCTTTTTTCAATATTTACTCTGTTACCAACAAACTCAACGCCTTCTTGCTTTAACTTCTGTCTTTGAGCATCCCCTCCGCCAAATGCATATTTTTCTGCCACCTCACCACGTGAGTTTACTACTCTATGACAAGGGACAGTTTCCGGATCCGGATTTTCGTGTAATATTCTGCCAACTAGTCTCGGATTCATGCTCAAGATTTCCCCAATCTGCCCATAAGTCATCACTTTGCCTTTGGGAATGTCAGAAACTACTTTATAAACTTCGCTTGTTTTACTACTCATACCTTAGAGCATCCAGTGCGCTAATCTTTGAGGCCCTTCTTGCGGGATAAATACCCGTGAGAATACTGATTAGCAAAGACAGAAGCACTGAGAATATCAGCAGATTCGGCGGAAAGATGAATATTTTAACCGGTTCATTACCTGTTGATCTTGCTAGGGCATATATACTGGTATTAAAGAATTCTCCCAAAAGATAGCTAAGAGCCACCCCCGATAAGCCCCCTATAACACCAACAAATAAAGCTTCAAGAATAAAAATATTTCTCACATCTTTCTTTGTTGCCCCCATAGATTTCATGACACCTATCTCCCGAGTTTTTTCGATTAGGGAAATGGTCAAAGTATTGAACATCCCAACGCAAGAAACAGCAATTGCAATGATACCAAAGACGACTAAAATCATTCTAAATATACCAAAAAACTGATTTGCCTGATCGACCGTATCCTTTATTGAGCTTGCCTTGAAACCCATGCGCTCTATGAGGGACTTAATCCTATCTATATTGTCCGGAGTCGTTGTTTTAACCTTTGCTTCGCTATAGTTGACAATCCCCATTTTTTTCAAACTCCCCAAAGGAGTATAAACATACGGAGCGTTACCCTCTTCGACTAGTCCCACTATTTTGTATTGCCTATTATCAGACTTGAAGTTTTCCCCGCCATTTTCTAGAAGCTCCGGACGAATAATCGTATTCACTTCAATGTTCTGTCCAACAATTGAGCCAGGACTACTCATCCCCAATTTCTTGGCTAGCACTATATTTAGGATAACTTCTTCGGATGTATCTGAAGAAAACGACTCCCCCGCAACGATTCTCGGCCTCTCTATTTTCAAGGTTTCGATATCTCTACCATATATAATCCCATTTATTTTTTTATCATGAAAAGTGAAATCGCCGGCGACACTTACTGAAGGATACACCTTCTCAACCCCAAAAATGTTTGAGATTTTTTTAATAGCTTCATCATCTATATTGGCTATTTTCGATTTTCCCGTATCAACATCTAGCATCTGAAACGCTTCCATTTTCTTGATCCCCTCCGTAGAAAGATTTTGAAAACCATAGCTAAGCGAAACTAAAAAAGCAATAAAACCAATACTTAGGGCTACGCCACCTGACGTCAGAAGAGTTCTCATTTTGTTTTTTTTGAAATTTTTAAAAGATAACTTTAAAAGAAACCATAGCTTCATCCAAAAACTATATTTAGATATGTTAACCGTTTTTTTGATCGATTTCTCTGTCTGCAAAAGATTTTTTCTTTTTACTTTGACACTCTTGATAACCCCATCTTCCATACAAACAAATTTTGTAGCATATCTCTCATAATCAGGGTTATGAGTTACCATAATCATAGTTTTTTTAGATTCAACATTGAGGGTCCTTAGGTCATACATCAAATCATCCGCTGTGATAGAATCAAGATTGCCGGTTGGCTCATCAGCTAAAATTATGGGTGGATCAGAAATAAGCGCTCGACAAACAGAAAGTTTTTGCTGTTCTCCCCCTGAAAGTTCTGACGGCCTATACTTTGAAAACTTATCAAAATTGAAAAGATAAAGTATCTCTTTTGCTTTACGCCTAATCGTCTTGGGCGATAAACCCGATATAGACAGAGGAAAAGCAACATTATCTATCACATTTAGAGATTTAATCCAGTTCGATTGCTGATAAACAACACCAAATTTTTCCCGCCTGAAATAAGCTCTTTTATCTTCATCCATACTATAAATATTTTTACCGGAGATAATGATTTCCCCCTCATCGGGTTTTTCAAGTCCTAATATCGTATTTAAAAGTGTGGTTTTCCCGCTTCCTGATGGACCGATTATTATAATAAAATCACCGGGATCTATCTCAAGATTAACCCCCTTTAAAACATTTACTTCCCTTTTACCAACAAGGAATCTTTTTTTGATGTTCTTAACTATTAGCAGTGGTTCTTTATCTGACATGTTTTTGTATCCTTAAAAATACTTTTTAGTTAATACTCTGAACCCCAAAAAGCCAGCCCAAAGTTGACTCAAATGATTTCAACATAATATCAAAAATAGAAAGACGAATTTGATCGGTCAAGGCTGACTTAAGTTCTGACTTTGTCTCATTTGTAGATCTATCCTTGGTAACTATACGAAAATAATAAGAGGTCGATGGCTCAAGACCGGAAATCACTACCGCATGAGAAGTAGTAAGAGAAGGGTCTTCCTGAGTTACCATACTTAGATTTTTTCCGTCATCTCCTTTTGAGTACTCAACTTGTGATGTCGCCGGTTCATCAGTAGACCAAGAAACAATCATCTGAGCCTTGGCGCCAGATCCATAACCATCAATAGATGTTTCTGTAGTGATTTCTGAAATCTCGGGCGGCCTTGCATCAATATCTGTTTTTACTTTTTGGGGCGAGGTTGTAACCTCATTACCGAACGCATCACGTCCTTTTATGGTCATAGTATACTCATCTTTATCCTTTAGCCCCGATGCAACCATCTCATGTTTTGTGACAAGCTGATAAGCGGATACTTCCTGAGGTTTACCTCCGGACTCCGAATACTCAACCACTGAGGAAGTGGGTATGTTTGTTTCCCAGGTGATTTTTATAGTTGAAGAAGGCCTATCTCTGAGCTCCTGAAAGTCAATGTTTGTCGCTTTAGGCAAAGCCAAGGTCTCGAAGGAGTAGTCATCTGAATGGATAGCATTACCCCCGGCATCCGTCCCGCTCACTTTTAAATGGTAGGTGGTGTTATCTTGAAGTCCTATCAGCTTCGCTACATGATTTGTGCCGCTATTTGCCTCAATGGTTGTACCATAGCTATTGTCTTTTCCATAATAAAGGATAGTCGCCATATCAGTGCTTGTCTGCCAAGAAACAAGGGCGCTGCCAGAGAGAATATCATAAATTTTTAAGCCGGATATTTCAGTTGCAGATGGGGTTGTTAAAGTATATTCACCAGTATAGTAAACATCGGTTCCGTAGGTCCTTTCAGTATCAAGTGACTGAAGCTTATAATGATAGGTTGTTCCCGGTAACAAACCTTTAAGCGAAACCGCATGAGAAGTTACTTCAACCTGCGGACTGCTGGCGATAAAAGTATAACTCGTATCCGTACTATATTTTACTGTTGAAGAAGACACCCTGTCCGTTGACCAGCTTATGTTAGCAGATGTTGCAGTTGTAGTCGTGGTTGGCGTACCGATTAAGGATGGCAAACTGGAATACTTTCCTGTAGGCATCATTGATACAACATTTGATGGCTCAGATTCGTCATTATAGATTCCTCCCACTTCGTCATGGTCAACCGACCTCACCCTATAAGAATATGTGGCTTCCGAGCTTGGGACAACTTCTGCATAAGCTCTTTTTGTTCCATCGTTTGTTGTGCCGACTTCTGTCCAAGGTCCGCCATTATCAGAACGTTCTATTTTGAAAAAGTTAATTTCTCCTGCCCCAGGAAGTGGCGAATCCCAAGAAAGCGCAAGTGCCCAAACATCTTTATCCCTATTGGACACATCTGAAATAGTAAGTGACTCAGGTTTATTTGGAGTATTACCCTTGAGAGATAATTGGACACTATCAAGCTTCATTTGATCTCCTCCGCTCGCTAAATAAAATACTGCTTTCCACTTGAACTTTCCGGTACCTCCTCCATAATTACCGGTAAAAGTTGTGATGTTGCTATTTATCTCTGCGGCTGTATTTTGATAATAACTATCATATGCGATTTCCCAGGCAGAGCTTTGACTATTATACCAATACCATGTTGCTCCATCATTGTTTGAAATTTGATAATGAATAGTGCCTACGTTCCCAACACCTAATGTTTCCTTAAATCCAGCCAAATCAGTGAAATCTTGACTCGTGTTAGGAACGATGGTGGGTATTGGTTGATAGATTATGGGTGTCCAGCTCGAACCGGCATTTACCGTTTTTACTTGATTAAAACCTCCAATATAGCAGACATTGGCAGAAGGACAACTTATACCATATAAGTAAGATAAAGACGCCGGAACTGTCCAACTTGTTGCCCAGGTAGCCCCACCGTCAGTAGTTTTTACAATAAGACCGTTCGTTCCAATATATCCTACTGCATAACCTGTTTGGCTGTCTGTAAACTGAATATCCCTAAAAAGGGCAGTCGGATTACCCGAGTCCAGCACGACCCAGTTTGATCCTCCGTCAGTAGTTTTTAAAATTGTTCCACCACTTCCGGACATGTAGCAAGTATTACTATCGGTACAGTAAGCCCGGAAAAGAGAGTTTGTCGTATTTGATGTTTGGGCTACCCAAGTTGTGCCACCGTCAGTAGTTTTTAAGAGCTTACCACTATGCCCTGCCGCATAACAAGTATTAGAGTCTGTACAGAAAATACCATCCAAATAGGTATAGCCCGCTGTTTCGTGAGCTTGTGCGGTCCATGTTGTTCCTCCGTTCGTGGTCCTTAAAATAATACTTTGGCCGGTAGTACCATTTCCACCAACTGCATAACAGTTATCTCCGGGTGTTCCCCCTTCCGGATCTTTGCAGTAGATACCATAGATGCTCCGTCCTGTTGCCTCAGGCGGCATGGTCTGGGGAGCTGACCAGTTATTCCCACCGTTTGTTGTTTTTGTAATTGTGGCGTTAGTTGCAGCAATATAACCAACATTTGCATTGGCAAAATAGGCACTCAGTAAACTTTGCGTGGTTCCTGGGTTCTTTGAAACCCAATTTTCTCCACCATCTGTAGTCTTGTATAACTTGCCTCCTCCATAATCACCAAGCAAAAAACATGTGCTTACATCTGTACAATACATGTCGTAAGCATATATCTTAAGATCAGAATACCCCGTTGATTGGGCTACTCCACTATTAAATTGGATATAGCTAGGATTATAGGTATATTCAGACGGTGTATTAAGGTTCCATTCATAATTTGTAGAAGCTAGAGCATTTTTTGGTGTAACCGAGATAAAGACACCGAGTAAACCAAAAAAGATACTGGCGGCGTAAAACGCAAGCATAGCAATATGGAAATGATGGTGTAAACGACCCTGATGCCACTCTTTATACCAAGTCATTTTGTGAGCTTTCATGTGCAAATAAAAAGTAGTATGAAACCTAATCCAACTCAAAAACTTGAAAGGCCCCACTTTTTCTGGTCTTTTATTAGATGAATTCTTTACTACAATAAACCCCCGCTTTTTTTGCTTATAACCTAATAAAATTATAGCACAAAGGTCTTGCCATACAATGCCTATCAGGAGGTAGAGTGAATTTGACTAATTGTTTTTACAATTAAGATTACTTCCTTGAGTTTGGATAAGATTTTTTCTTTTCTTTAATAACCTTTTCGTAAATCCTCTCAAACTTGCCAATCGTATTAGCCATATCGTGTGCACCGATAATCTCCAAACTTTTTGCGCCCATTTCCTTGATTTTTACCTTATCCTCTAAGATTTCCCCCATTTTTTCTGCTAAATCCGCTACACTAAGTTCGAAAAGATATCCATTTGCCCCATCCTTAACAAGTTCGGGAAGCGCAACGGCATTTACCACAAGTATAGGAAGTCCCGACGCCATTGCCTCCATCACCGATAGTCCCTGAAGCTCTGCCGTTCCGGCCCCAATATATACATCTGCCAAAGAATAAACTTCAAATACTTCATCAACGGTAATTTTACCAGTAAAAACAACTTTCTCCTTAACACCTAAAGCCACAGACAGCTTCTTTAGATCTTTTTCAAGCTTCCCATTACCGACAAGTATTAACTGCCCATCATTCTTTTCAAGATAAAGAGCAAAGGCTCCGAGTATCACATCTAAATTTTTATCTTTTTCAATCCTTCCAACAGAGATAAATGTAGGTATATCCTGATCTAGTTTATACTTTTTTAAAAGTTTCCCGCTTGTTGGTCTTTTTTTGAATTTATCAAACTCCATGCCATTTGAAACAACTTCTGCCTTTTTCTTATACCCTACATCGTATAGCATCTGAACGGCTGCGCGCGATGGAGCGGTAACACAATCAAGCTGGTTATAAACCTTAAAGAAATCAGCCCATAAAACTTTAGCCATTGTTCCTTCCGTAGCCTTGGGTGCAAATTGAAGATAATTTTCGGGCATAAAATGGTTAGTACCTACTATTGCAATCCCTTGTTTTTTGGCAATCTTCAGACAAGATCTGCCAACTAGAAAATGATTTTGTATGTGGATTATGTCTGGCTGGAATTTGGCTATTATCTTTCTAACAGATTTAGTAATATCCACTTTAGTCACAATCCTATAATTAGGATGAATCATTTTTACAGAGATTGAGCGCAACCCGTAAACATTGACGCCGTATTGATCTTTTTCTAAATAATCGCCAAACTTTAGACCAGGAGCGACAACAGCAACTTCATGACCTCTTTTTGCTAAGTTTTGTGCTAAACGTTGAGTAAAAACCGCGCATCCATTGAGATTAGGGGGATATGTTTCGTTAGCGATTAAAATCCTTATTTTCTTTTCCTCCATTTTTTAAACAGCTTCTCCTCTTCTGCACCATCTATCTTAATATCCCCATTCTTTATTTTGATGAACCTTCTAATAAGTAATATGCTGACCTGTCCAATCACTATTATTAAACCGATGCCTGAAAAAATAAATATAATGTTATCCGCCTTTTCCCATAAGCCTCCAAAATGATATCCGATGAAAACAAGTATTGCTGACTTAATCAAGGTGGCAATAAGGTCAAAGATAATAAATTTATACCATTTATATCGCACACCACCGGCAGCTATTAAAATAGGGAGGCCGATCACATGAGTTACTTTACCTAAAATTATGACCTTTTTACTATGTTTATCAAAGGATTCTTCGATATTTTCGACATCCTTAACTGAAAACCTTAGGATCCTGGCCATCCTAGGCACAATTCTAACTCCGCCAAAATAGCCGATTGTATAGTACACAAGATCAGCCGCCAAATCACCGGCAACATGGGAGAAATAACCCAATGTCAGGTTAATGTAGTGAACCCTTGAAAGAAAACCCACTATCAAACCAACTGTCGGACCTTCTATAAAAGTGCCGATAAAGATTGCTACGTATTTGAAACTTACAATAAAGTTATAGAAATCCATATTTGTATGGCTATTTAACTAAAATCTCAGACATTAGTCTATCAATAAACAATATCTTTTTCTATATCAATTTACAACACAAATCTACTTTAGAAAAACTTGTTTTTGGGGTATAATATCCTAGATAAACGGGGTGTGGCGCAGTTGGCTAGCGCGCCTGCTTTGGGAGCAGGAGGCCGGAGGTTCGAGTCCTCTCACCCCGACCAATAAAAAAAGAGTGCACTTGGCACTCATTTTTTATTTTAACACGAATTTTATCTTACAGCTTCCTTGAGGTTTTTACCGGCTCGAAATCTTGGCATTTTCATCTCCGGAATTGTAATGTAGTCACCGTTTTGAGGGTTTCTGCCTCGTCTTGAAGCGCGCTTCCCAAGATCAAATGTACCAAATCCGGTAATGGCAACTTTCTCGCCGTTTCTTACCTTATCGGTAATAATGCTTGTCAGTGTCTTCAAGCAAGCTTCAACTTCTTTTTTTGAGTAACCGGTCTCTTTTGAAAGAGATTCTACTAAATCGTGTTTTGTCATTTTTTCTCCTATCCCCCTTAAAGAGGCTGTTTAATTATATTTAATTTACACAGTAGTAAAATTTATAACATACATTAAATTGCCATGCAACCATAAGCTTAGATTTCTTTATCAATACGCCGAATCTGGATTATCTTCCCTTTTTTTTCAAGTTCAACTATCACTGAGTTAAAAACGCATGGGCCTTCAGTCTCATGATAAAACTTCTGAGGAATCCCGGTTGTAAAGAGCTCAATAATAATATCTGCTCTTACCCCTAAGACAGATTCTATCGGACCTGTCATTCCCGCATCTGAAATATACGCCGTGCCTTTTTTTAAAATTCTTGCATCTGCTGTTGGAACATGAGTATGTGTACCAACCACCACGTTGACCCGACCATCAAGGTAGAGACCAAACGCTACTTTCTCACTTGTCACTTCAGCGTGAAAGTCCACTAGTGAAAGATCGTATTTCCCTTTTGTTTTTTCAAGTATCTCGTCAATGGTTTTAAATGGCGACTCAACATTAGAGTTTATGCCCTCACGGCCCAGTAGATTTACGATCAAAAGTTTACCAAACTTTGTTTTGACTATTTTGTAGCCTACTCCGGGAGAATCTTCTGGATAGTTAGCGGGCCTTACAACGGGAGTTTCTTTCTTCTCAAGTTCGGTAAAAAACTCCGGTTTTTTCCAAATATGATTTCCCGAGGTGAAGAAGTCTACCCCTACTTCCAGCAGTTCGTCCATACATCCTTTTGTCATCCCATGACCCGATGTCATGTTTTCACCATTGGCAACGACAAAATCTATCCCTTCTTCTTCCCTCAGATCGGGTAGAATTTGTTTTACTGTTCTTCTGCCGGGCTTACCGACAATGTCAGCAATAAAAAGAATTTTAATTATCTTCTTGGTAGCCATATCCTACTTTGCGTACTCGGTTATTCTCTTTTCCCTTATTACATTAACTTTTATTTGCCCTGGATACTTCAGGTCTTTCTCTATCTTTGTGGCAATTTCTTTAGCTAGTTTCTCGGCCTTAAGATCATCAAGAGTTTCTGGTGATACAAGCACCCTGACCTCACGTCCTGCCTGAATAGCGAATGACTTTTCAACACCTTCAAACGAGTTTGCAATGTTTTCAAGCTCGGTAAGACGCTTGATATAAGCTTCCATCGTGTCGCGTCTTGCTCCGGGTCTTCCGCCGGAAATAGTATCCGCAACCTGGACAATAATCGCTTCGACGGACTTAAACTCTGCCTCTTCGTGATGAGCCTCAATACAGTTGATTATTTTTTCATCCAAACCAAACTTCTTGGCAATATCACGACCGATTATCGCATGAGAACCTTCTATTTCCTGGTCTACCGCTTTACCAATGTCATGAAGAAGACCTGCCTTTTTAGCTAGGTTTACGTCCGCACCAAGCTCGCTTGCTAACGTCCCCGCAAGGAATGAACATTCCATTGAGTGCTGAAGCACGTTCTGTCCGTATGACGTTCTGAACTTTAACCGACCCAAAACCTTCACTAGATCTGAAGGAAGGCCTGCCACTCCCGTTTTGTAAACGGCTTGTTCACCGGCTTCCTTGATTTCTTTATCGATTTCTTTCTGCGCTTTATCTACTGCTTCTTCAATCTTTGTCGGGTGAATTCTACCGTCTTTCATCATTGCCTCAATGGCTCTTTTTGCCACATGGCGCCTTACCGGATCAAACCCGGATATAACAATAGTTTCCGGGGTATCATCAACGATAATGTCACAACCGGTCGCTCTCTCGATGGCTTGAATATTTCGCCCTTCACGACCGATAATTCTACCTTTCATCTCATCGTTTGGAAGAGCCACGGCAGTTACAGTCGTCTCTGATGTCATATCGCCGGCAAGTCTTTGGATAGCAGTTGAAAGAATTTCTCGCGCCTTTTTATCTGCCTCTTCTTTTTTCTCTGCCTCAATTTTTTTGATAAAGTCGAGAACATCTTTTTTGTAATCCTTCTCAACTATCTCAAGGAGTTTTTCTTTTGCCTTATCGGTAGTCAGTTTTGATATTTTCTCAAGTGCTGCCATTTGTTTTTTTCTGATGTCACGGAGCTCATTTTTGACCGCTTCTACTTCGTCCTTATCCTTTTCGACTTTTTCACGAGTTTCGTCCAGTTTCTTCGTTCTCTCATCTAAAACATTTTCTTTTTCAATGTTTCTCTTCTCCCCCTGAGCAATGGCATCGCGCCTTTCTTTTTCCTCTTTCTTTGCTTCTTCCTTGGTCTTTAGCGCTTCTTCCTTAGCTTTTAGGAGCTCTTCTTTTGCTTCCTCTTTTGCTTCGTTCTTTATCTTGTCCGCTTCTTTCTGTGACTTTTCAAGCGCGTCCTGGGATTTCATTTTCCGGCCATAATATCCCCCGGCCCCGCCGGCTACAAGCCCAGCAAGAATCAGAACCAATGTGATAGGTTCCATCTTTCCACCTCTTTGTTTCTAGTACCGAGAAATAACTAAAAATACCTCTGCTAAGTCAAAATGTATAAGAGTTTTGAGTCATATTTTAGTTTAGATCCTGTAAAATTTAGTCATTATCGGTAAATTTAATTTTTTAATTTACTGCCCCCACTATACTCTCTTCTTGCCCATTTTTCAACCATGAAATTACTTCTTTTTGGTCGTGATGTTCGGTTCGCGACCGTAAAACGGCTCGATAATTTGCCCCTTTTTGAGATCTTTTTTGCCGACATTATAAATCTCTTCTAAAGGCATCTTCTCTTTTTGAATCACACCGGCAGTTTCAACACCCAGTGAATATGAGAATGCATTTACTATAACTATGCCAATCCTAAGCCCGGTGAAAGATCCCGGTCCACGAACGACGATTATAGAACTCAAATCGTTACAGCTTAAACTATTCCGCCCCAAAAGCTCATCCAATTTTGTATAAAATGTCTTTGAAAGTTCCCGATGTGCTTCCCACTCGATTTTGTCAGCCAGCTTATCATCCTGAAAAATCCCAAGCCGAGCCACTCTATCTGACGTATCTATAACTAAACTATTTTTCATAACTTTATTTTAACACTTTCTTGCGATTTCAAGAAAAAGGCAACATCACTTTGATGCGACTATCGGCTCGAAAAGAAAGTCTGGGAGTGAACGATCCTTTAAAAATAATTTTGTTTGAGCGATTAGCGAGTTAATTTTTTTAAACATGAGAAAACGAACCAGACGATACTTTGAGAGACCGTCTAAGTCGCGATTTTTACTCCACTTTTTCTAAAAAAGTGGAAAATAATTTTGAAAGAAAGGGATTCCTCTACTCGCTACTTAAGTAGGGTCGGTCGGAATGACAGCACTAAAACCATTACCTTCAATCTCTATTTCTCTTTCACTTTCTGAGATGTAACGGAATACAACTTTAATCGTGTTTTCTGGCAAATATTTTTCAACTCTTTCCGCCCACTCTATAACCGTCACATTTTCAGGATTTATCCCTTCTTCTAAACTTTCAATCAGTTCTTCATCCGGTACTTCAAACCTATAAAAATCATAGTGAAGCAAGCTCAACTCTTTGCCCTTACAATCTCTGCGAATCACAAACGTAGGAGAGAAAATATCATCTTCTATTCCTAGTCCCTTGGCAATTCCTTTTGTGAACTGCGTTTTTCCTCCGCCGAGATCACCATAAAGAGCAACCACCTCACCTCCCTTAAGCTGCTCACCTAACTTCTGACCTAAGCTAACCGTCTCGTCTGAACTTTTTGATACTATTTTCATAGATAAAATCTTTATTTATGTATATAACATACCCGACCAGAAGCACTCCGGCAAGGGTAACAAGGACATAACCCATGACCTTGTCATTCACTTTTCCCTGGATCGAATCCTCATCTTCAGTGTTCGCACCAAGCACCTCAGCTCCATCAGCTGATTTTTTCTTTGGACTTGCAGTTTTCGAAACGGGTTTTGAAGTTGTTTTGGGTTTTGAGGCAGTGGTCTTTCGCTTATTAGAGGCTGTTTTCTTCGAACTTGTTTTCGCAACCGAAGTCTCCTCGAGGATTTCTATCACATTTAGCGCGCCCGCAGTCGGAGCAGCCGTCCAGGCCCATTTATCACCATCATATGCCCAAGACTGTCCGGCTTGGGCCTTACCATAATTCTGGGTTTCAAATATCACTTTTTTATCCGGCGAAAGAATTCTGACATTGTCGCCGTCATTGTTCAGACTAATCTTTGTATCCTTAGAGTAAAAAACCATAAACCCACCCGGCGCAAGCGTCCCTCCTGCTATTTTGTATTCATGAGTAGAGCCTGCCTTTTGAGTATCGGTTAATATACACCCGCCGGCATTTACCGGTTCGCCACTTTCGTTATAAATCTCTATCCATTCATCATCAGCGTCAGTAAGCGGGGATGCAGGATCCGGCATAAGCTCAGAAACTATCAATCCCTCGCAAGTATTCCCGCTCCCGCTATCAACAGGGGTATCCGTCCCGCCGGCACTTTTCTCAAACCCCGGGGTCACATCTTTTGTCCACTCCCAAGAAGTTCCATTAAATACATAGCTTTGGCCCTTTGGGATTGGTTTGTTATAGCTTCGTTCAGAAACTGTTTCGTTGCCGGCAGACAACAACCGTGCTTTGTCTGGACCGTCATTATTAAGATAAAAGTTGTCATAAAAGACAAAGTAACCCTTCGATTCGACAATCGTTCCATCAGGAATGTCATAACGGTGGCTAGGAGTATCCAAAGAGTCGGCCAATGAACATTCACTAATATCAGTTTGGTATTCATTAGTATTAAAAACTTCAACCCACTCGCTTCCCGATGCAGGGTATGGCATAAATTCTGAGATAATGACACCATCACATTTTGACGCAGCAAAAACTTTGGAAGAGTTCACGGCAAAAAATGGACACAAAAGCACCCAAAATAAAAAGAATCCCACGAATAAATATTTTTTAAGCATAAGCGTTTTAAATTATAATTGACTTTTCTCCTATTGCAAAGGATTTTTTCTACTTATCACATTAGCTACTACTTCGTCATCCTGAGGCACGAAGGATCTAGATTCTTCCTTCGTCAGAATGACAGAGAGAGGTCAGAATTATACACTACAATAGCTTCCCCTGATCTTTTGTTTTAACTTTCTCTATTATCTTCAAATGATCATAGGCACGAGAAGTCGCTTTTCTCCCCCGGGGAGTTCGTTCCAAAAATCCCATTTGGATAAGATACGGTTCGTAGACTTCTTCGATAGTGTCAATCTCTTCATTGGTCGCCGCAGCCAAAGTATTTAGGCCAACCGGTCCGCCTTTGAACTTATGGATTATCGTTTCAAGCAATGTCCTATCTGTATTATCAAGACCTACCTCGTCCACTTCAAGCATTTCCAAAGCCTGACATGCGATATCCTCCGTAATCTCTCCTTTACCCTTCACCTCGGCAAAATCACGCACCCTCTTTAAAAGACGATTGGCAATTCTCGGTGTTCTTCTGGCTCTTTTGGCTATTTCCTCTGAGCCTTTTTCATCGACTTTAATTTTAAGTATGCTTGCCGAGCGCTTGATAATCTTTTTGATATCCTCCGGCTCGTAGAATTCTAATCGATGAACCAGGCCAAATCTATCGCGAAGCGGGGAAGAGAGAAGCCCCATACGAGTTGTCGCGCCAATGATCGTGAACTTTGGTAAATCCAGCCTTACCGATCGTGCTGATGGCCCTTTGCCGATAATGATATCAAGTACAAAATCTTCCATCGCCGGATAGAGGATTTCCTCGACAACAGTATTCAACCGATGAATTTCATCGATGAATAATATGTCATTTTCCTGTAAATTCGTGAGAATAGACGCTAAGTCGCCGGCGCGCTCTATCGCCGGGCCGCTTGTCGCTTTTATGGAGACACCAACTTCATTAGCAATAACATTAGATAGCGTGGTTTTGCCAAGGCCAGGAGGTCCATAAAGCAAGGCGTGGTCTATAGGTTCTTTGCGCTTTTTTGCCGCTTCAATGGTAATCTTCAAGTTATCCTTAACTTGGTTCTGTCCGATGTACTCGGAGAATTTCTTCGGTCGGAGAGTTTCCTCAAACTTCTCCTCGCCCTCAAATTCTTCCGAATCTAGTATGTGATCTTTATCTAGTTTCATGACAAGATAATATTAACATTAAAGTGAAAATTAATTCTAGTATACAAAATGGGCTCCTTTCGGAGCCCTTTTGCCTTGCATCTACTCATAAGAAAATCTGGTTTGGATCCCAACAACGACAGGTACCTTACTACAATGTTTGTTGAAAACATGAAATTCGGCCTCATGCCTAGAACGGTGAAACTCTTCTGACTCTTCCGTTAAATGGTCGCCAATAAGCCTTGTTTTCTCTTCTTTCAACTTAGTTTCTATTGTTTCTTCAATTATGTCAGCCGCTTTGTCTAGTCCTCTACAGATAGCTAGTTTTTTCCAATCTGAGATGTTAACCGTTGGCAACAGTTCACATAAACCACTAAACCTCTGGGAATACTCGCTGTTAACAGTTTTCATCCAAATAGTGTCATTGAGGATACCTCGCGAACAAACCATATCTGCGATTCTTTCTGCTACTGCCTGTGTTGCTTCTTCTAGATCTTGATCGTTTTCGTTGCCAAAGCTGCTTAGAATCTCCATTAACCGACCTAACCAGTATACTGGCAAACAGGCTCCGTTAAAATATCCAAACATTTTCCCTCCACTCAGTTGGAATGTGCAAAACAAAAATAAAAAGGAGCGACCTCCTAGTGCTCCTAATTTTACCAAAAAACAGGGGAAATTACTACTTTTTAATCTCTTTCAAAACAAACTTCAGCTTCTCTTCTGTCGTTTCAAGATCTTCGGGAATTTTCGATATCGCAGTACTGATTTCATTCGGCTTAAATCCTAAATCGCTAAGCGCCTGATAGAGATCATCCGTTTCTGAAGATGGCGCGTACAAAGCATCACTTGCACCAAGTTTATTTTTAAGTTCTACAACGATTTTCTCGGCTGTTTTTTTGCCAATCCCCGAAACAGAGAAAAGAATTCCTGGATCTTGTTTTTGGATAGAACTACGAATTTTTTCAGAACTTGCAGCAGACAAAATATTTACCGCCGCTTTCGGCCCAACTCCGGAAACGCTTATTAAAAGCTCAAAAAGCGCTAGGTCATCTGCAGTCAAAAAGCCATACAAAGCCAAAATATCTTCTCGAACATGAGTGTAAGTATTTAAAAATATTTCGTCATCAACTTTTGCAGACTCTAAAACTGAAACAGGACAAATAACTTTATAGCCAACTCCATTCATCTCGACAACTAGGCTATCAGCTCTTTTTTGGACTACTTTCCCACGCAAACTAGCAATCATAGTAAATTCTCGTTTATATTATCTAAATCTTAACTGAATCCCAAAACGAATTCTAGTATACAAAAGAAAAAAGCTCCCTAAAACAGGGAGCTTTCTCTAAGGGGTACCCCTACTCATTGCCCGCTAAAGGAAGTGCCAATGCATCTCCGCCTCAAATGACGGCAATGTTACCAAAGCCCATAAAAGCCAGAGAAGAAAAGCATGTTTGAGAGTTATCTCCACAGCGTTCGCAGCCTCACAACATGAAGTACATCTAAAGATGGACATTAGAAGTTTCATGATAGCCCCCTTTTATTACCCCTGTTTCCTATAAATCCTAGAACACATGCCCCAAGATCCAGAGAAAAACAGCAATAACTAGAACCATGAACGGAAGAACTACCTTTCCATAATCCATTATCTCTCCTAGCGATTATTCCCTCTCATGAACGCTATCCTAACCTCCTTGTGAACTTTATAAAGCAAGGAGGTTGCCATGATAAGAGCAGCTATCCAAAGACCTGCTTTGTCGTCTGTGATACCAATTACGACAAAAACTAGGGTGTTGAGAAAAACACCAAATTTAAAAATCCTTTTCCCTTTCTGGCGCTCTTCCCATACGATATTGTGTGCGTCCAAGTGCGTCCCCGCTTTCTATAGAAATTGAAATAGTGCTAAGGAAATTTACTTAGGAATATAACATAGAAGTATAATTTTTAGAATATCTTGTTAAGGATTCAAAATTCGATAAAGGTAAATATAGGTTGCAAGAGAAAGGCCATAAAGACCCTGGACTTTAATCTGTCTGTCAGTAGTAAATGTAACTTCGCAGGGCCTGCCGGAGTGTTCCTGCCATGAGGCATTTTCTGCCGAAGACCTTAAAATTGCCTGAATCTTATCGGCATATTTTTCACTATCAAGTTTGGATAATACTATCCCCGCCATATTATTTATAAAAAACCAGCTCTCCCCATCGCGCTCAGGGTTATAGCTCGGATCTGACTGACCTAAGGTGGTAAGCCCGCCCCAGCCCTGCCAAAGTTCACCCTCCTTTAGCACCACATCAAAAGTCTTCTGCCAATCATCCTTCTTAAAAAGTTCAGGAGCTAAAAAAGCAGTGATAAAGTTGTTTGGCCTGGTTTCCATCGAATCCTTCTTATCTAAAACATATGCACCATCAAGTTTATCCCGCACTGCCCTTGTAAGCCTTTTTTTCTTGAATTCATACATGTCGTCATCGGTCAGCAGAGAAAGAACATCCAAAATTTTCGCATAATAGGCCTGATTTTCTATCAAGGCCCCGACCCTATCAGCACTTTGCATCCAGTTTCCACTCGAATCTGTCGGCAAAATCCCGTCAGTATTTATAGTCTTGTCAAAATATTCCTCGCAAACAGAAAAGTATTTTTCTAGGCCAACTTTTTCGTTTTCCCCAAACTCCTCCATTGTATTTATTACAACCCAAGCCATAATACCAGTCGTAGCCAGACTAAATATTTTACTGTGGTATAGATATTTATTTAAAATCTCCTGTCTCATTGCCGGTGTAAGAGCAAGAACGCTCAAAAGTTCAAGATCCGAAAAAGGATCACCAGCCTTAGGTAGAGATGAAAATATTTTTCCCTCTTTATAAGAGTCGCCAAGAAGCTTCAAGCCCATTTCATAGGCAGAAGAAAGAGTCGTTTTCCTTTCTTGAACTGCATCAATCACAAACCCCTCCGTTTAGTCTTATTTTAGAACTTTATTCGACAAGCTTCAACTGCAATCTATTTCCCTGCAAAAGCTCTATATGAGTTGGCATGACAAATCGCGATAGCCAAACCATCAGCGGCGTCATCAGGTTTCGGGATTTCTTCCAAATTCAAAAGTGCTTTGACCATTTTCTGTATCTGCTGTTTATCGCCCCGTCCATATCCGCAAATCGCCTGCTTTACCTGAAGAGGCGTGTACTCATAAACCGGCACTTTTTCCTTGGAACAGGCAAGAAGTATTACTCCTCGAGCATGCCCAACAGAGATTGCCGTTTTAGCATTTGTTGCAAAAAAAAGCTCCTCAACAGCTACCATTTCGGGTTTAAATTTCTTGATAATTTCAGTCAGTTCATCAAATATCGTCACTAACCGGTTTTCTAAATCCTCCGAGGACTTCGTTAGGATACAGCCATATTCAACAAATTTATTCATCCCTTTAGTGTTATCGATGACACCATATCCTGTTGTGGCGGTTCCGGGATCTACCCCTAAAATAATCATTTTTAAATGTTTTAATTGTTATAACTGTTTGATCGCTTCGCTTGTTATAGATGTTTTTTCAATTCTAACAATTCGAACAATTCAAACGGACATTTTAGCCCACCTTTTCCAAAATCTCATCCGGAATGTCGAAGTTTGCGTACACTTCCGTCACGTCATCTAGGCCTTCGAGCATATCTATTAGTTTCAAAATCTTTGAGGCGGTTTCCTCGTTCTCTATTTTTATGTAATTCTTGGGCTTTGAAGTGATCTCGGCCGACTCTATTTTTATATCTAGTGCTTCCAAAGCTTCTTTGATCTTTTTGATCGAGTTTAAGTCGGAGTAAATAAAAAGTTTCCCGTCTTCCTCCTCCACATCGCTTGCTCCTGCATCTATGGACGCAAGCATTGCATCCTCAGAAGTGTCCGCAACCACAATCTGCCCCTGCTGGTCAAACAGCCATGAAACAGAGCCGGCATCAGCCATACGACCGCCGTACTTGGTCAACGTACTTCTTACATCTCCCGAGGTTCGGTTTTTGTTATCCGTCACCGTACTGACTAAAATAGCTACTCCTTCTTGGCCGTAACCCTCATAAATCAACTCCTCAACCTGACCGCCTCCGCCTTCACCAGTGCCTTTTTTTACTGCGCGATCAATATTTGATGATGGCATATTTACGGCCTTTGCCTTATCGATAGCAAGACGCAACTTGAAGTTCATGATCGGGTCTCCGCCGCCTTCTTTGGCCGCAAGAGTTATCATGTTTGCAGCCTGAGTAAATGCCTTCCCCTTTTTAGCATCGGTAGCCGCTTTCTTATGTTTGATGGAGGCCCATTTAGAATGTCCTGACATAGATATTGTCTCCCTAGTTAAGTCTAAATATACTCTATTTTAGCATGATTTAAGCCAATTTTAAAGGGGCGCACAACCATAGTTATCGCGCCCCTTTGAATTCATTTTTGGATTCGAAGCTGGGTCACCCCGGCTTTTGGTTGGGTAGACTCAAGAATCGTGTACCCCCTGCCATTACAAGCTTGGGTTACCGACTCAACAGAAGACGGATTGTCCACCAGCACCTCCAGAATTTGTCCGCTCTTTAGCTTTTCCATGCACTTTAATGTATATAGCTGAGGGTGGGGGCAGACATAACCAGTCACATCAAGAACATATGTACCGGCTTCCCCTTCTTTGGGACTGAATTTCATTTTATTCACCTCCAGTCAGTATTTTGACCAAAAGAATGTAGACCTTTAATGCCAATTAACGATCCTCATGCAGGACGATTCTGGAAATCGCAATGATGCATTGCCTCAGTCACGAGAGTCTGCACATCAACCGGACTACCGGATAGTTCGAATGCCCCCGAAGAGCCCTTTATCTCAACATCGGCGTTACATTTTTCCGCTAACCCCCTGAGAGATGTTTTACAAAGACCGGGAAAGGAGAAGGTTTTGGTAAGTGTGTCTATCTTTGTCTGCATCATTCACCTCACTTTTGATTATTACCAATGCTCCGAATAGTAAGCGTGGTTGTACTTTCTGAAGTGTCCGCAAAAAGCCAACACTTGTTTGTCTGTACACGCTATCTTCATCGCTCGACCAAAACTGCATGACTCGATAGATACACCTGTCCTTTGGCCGGTCTTGACTTGCTGCCTCCATGACAATGCAAATCTTGCTCCTTTCTTTTGTGACTTTGACAAAATGAATTTATATTGTTAAAGGTTCGTACCCCTTTATCCTCTCCCTGAAACTCAACGCTTAATGAAACACCTTGGGATTACCAGAAGTATTTCGAAGAGTTAGCCTTGTGTGCCAAACAGAGAGAGGATCAGAGGCTTTTGGAATTATCAGATAGTTTCCTATCCGGATATTGTTTGGTCGGGCTGAGAGGATTCGAACCTCCGACCTCTCCACCATGGGTGGATTGCGCTACCAGACTGCGCCACGGCCCGTGAAAACAAAAAACCCTTCTGATCTTTCAGAAAGGTTGGATATATCTTATTTTTCAATCTGCTCTTTAAGGCAAACACCAACCTTTCTCTCTTACCGGTAGTAGGAGAGACAAAACTGTTAACAAGACTGCATTGATGTTTTTAACTATCATTATAAAACTTATGTTATAACATTACTGAAATTTTGCAAATAGATTTTTAACTATCTAATATTTACTTTAGCATTTCCTGAACGTAGTTTATAACCTCTGCCATCGTTTTTTGAGATTTTACTATGTATCCGTCCGCACCAAACTCTTCCGCTTTTTTCCTTGCTTCATCGTCTGAAAGTGCAGTAAACACGATAACTTTCATATCTTTAGCTTCTGGCGTAGCTTTTATAATATCCAAAACATGAAGCCCGTGTATCTCCGGCATCATAATATCAAGAAGTAAAAGATCCGGTTTAAACGAGAGTGTCTTAGTGAGTGCATCCTCGCCATTGACGGCTGTCTGAACATCAAAACCAATCTGTTTAAATCCGGTTTCATAAAGTTCTCTTATTGCAGGGTCATCATCTATAATTAAAATTTTCGATGCAGCCATTGTTTTCTCCTTTTAAACATTATAACTATAATGGAATATATTAGTAAAGTAAAATGTTTACGGCCTCCCCGGCACGATTTTTTCAAAGGGAAGATGAGCCAAGTGATCTCTTAATGCGACTATCGAAGACAAAGCGAGGATAAAGTGAACGAAGATTTTGAAAATAATGTTGTCTGAGCGATCTAGCGAGTTCATTTTTTCAAACCTGAGCGAACTGAAATCCGACACTTTGTCGCCGCCATAAGTCGCGATTTTTACTCCACTTTTTCTAAAAAAGTGGAAACTATTTTAAAGAGATGCTTCTGGACAAGCCAGAATGACGAATAATTATGGTGACAATACCTTAAAACGACAAAAGATTATTTCCTTTTTTAAGCTCTACACTTGTCCCGTCCGAAACAAGGCTTACATCTCCGGCAGTATCAGTGCGGAAATATTTTATCCCGCTAGCTTCCAGGAAATTCAGTACTTCAGTGTGAGGATGACCGTATTTGTTATCTTTACCAACAGAAATAACCGCATATTTTGGGCTAGCTTTCTTATATAAATCTGCATTTAGAGCATTTTGTGAGCCATGATGAGGCACTTTTATGACATCCGTCTGCAAATCCGGCTCGAGAGCAAGCAGCTTATCAGATCCATCATTTTCCAGATCTCCCATAAATAGAAATCTCGTTTTGCCAGACTCAAGCATCAAAACTTCTGAGGTATTGTTTAGGTTCTGACTATCAAGCGTACCTGTCGGATATAAAATCTTAATTTTGCTGCCACCGGAAAAGTCAAACTCCGTTCCGCGGATACCTTCAGTCGCCGGAATATTTTTATCTTTAGCCTGCTTTAAAAATTCCTGATATTCCGGCGCATTATGAACCGCCCGGGTAAGCACAACTCGTCCAACTTCATATCGGCTCAAAACATGAACAAGTCCCGCCACATGGTCAGCATGCGGATGAGAAAGAAAGATAATATCTATTTTTCGCTTGTAGAAAGGCATATTTTTGCCCAAACCCTCAAGAACTTTTTTGCCCGGCCCGCCATCTATAAGCGCCATTTTACCATCCGGAAACTCGATAAGTTCGCTATCACCCTGCCCGATATCAAGATATGTGACCTTTAGCTTCTTGTCGGGAACAGCAAAAACACTTGCCCAAATCCCAATAAATGCCACTATCAAAATTAGAATCGCAATCGGCGAAAATATCTTCTTTGTTTTATCTTCCATTTGAAAGGCGCTTTCTCTTTATAGCTTTATAAATAAATATCAGCTCTAGAACTATGATGTAACAAATGGCCATATTGGTCGGCGAGATGTTTATACCATCAAGAGATGCAAAAGGCAGGGAAGCAGAGAAGTGGATTGCGCCGATGATTACCCTCAGGGCAAAAAACACCGTCCACGATAGCACATATCCCAGATACGACCATATCATGCCCAGAACTGTGCTTATAAATCCGATGAGCATCACAAAGGGAATAAATGGCAGAATTATTAAATTAGTTGCGAGTGCGATAAGCGAAAAGTTGCCGAAGTAGTAGAGAATTATCGGATACGCCATTACCTGCGCCCCAAGCGTCATGGCGAGAACCTCCTTCAACGACTCTCTTTTGCCGGGTAAAATCTCTCGGATTATCGGTCCCAGGTAGATAATTCCCAAAAATGCCGCAAATGAAAGCTGGAAACCAACATCAAATCTAAGTATCATCGGGTTATAAAATATCATTGCCGCTGCCGTTATAACTATCGCCATCGTAGCTGACGACTGGCGCCCGACACGGTACGCTAGCATCATCATCGCACCCATGATGCCGGCTCTCACCACCGAACTTTGCGCACCGGTCATTACCACGAATCCGGCAATGGCTATGAGTGGCAAATAGAAACTCATTTTCGCCGACTTTTTAGAAAACATCAGACGCAGTCCCATCACAATCACAGTAATATTAAATCCGGAAAGAGCGATGATGTGAGTTGTCCCACTTTTTTGCAAATCTTCCATCAGCCAGTCGGGCAAGTTTCTTTTGATCCCAAGAAGAAGCCCCGCTAAAAACGAGCTTTCCGGTTCGGGCAAAATACTGTTTATACTGCTTTCAAAACGATTTCTCACACCATACAGCAAGTTTTTAGCCTGCATTTGCAAACTCAGGTTTCCGGCTGTCTTAATCTTTTCTATGTTCGGAAAAAGCATTTGGTATGAAATCCCTTTTGTAAGAAGGTTGTTTTTGAGACTTTCGCTTTCCGGCCGGACCATTTTCCCTTCAACTGCCAGATAATCGCCATACTTTATCCCTGAAAACGGCCTCAAAATAAGCAGAATTTTTGCCTTTTTATCTTGATCCTGGATCACAACCTTTGTTGCTTTTTTAGTATCCTCCGGCGGCTCCACAACCTGCCCCTGAACATTCACATCTTTATCTGTCGGATAAGTAACTTTTTCAAGACCGGTTTGATACTGCTGCAAGCGAAAAACACCCAGAAAGAAAAAACCGATGGCAATCATGCTCAGCCAAAGCCACTTCTCAGGAATAAGGGAAAGGCTCAAGAGAAAAAAAATGGCAAAAAGTGCAACGAGCGCTGCCGTCGAAACGCTAAAGTACGGAGCAAAAAAAACGCCCAGGACAAATGAGGACAAAATAACACCACAAAAAACCGCTTTCATATAAACAAGTATGAGGGAATCGTCCAAAATGTTCAAGTTGTTGGAATTATAGCTATAACCAATATTGCAAAAGCTAGCAATGAAATCCGGCATGATTTTTTCAAAGGGAGCTCGCTTGCGGCTATCGGCTCGAAAAGAAAGTCTGGGAGTAAACGAACCTTTAAAAAGAATTTTGTTTGAGAGAAGCGAGTTAATTTTTTTAAAGATGAGAGAGCAAACCAGACGATACTTTGAGAGACCGTCTAAGCCGCAATTTTTACTCCACTTTTTCTAAAAAAGTGGATACTATTTAAAGAAAGACTAGATTCCCGTCTCTGCGGGAATGACATACGGGGGAAGGGATTCCTCCGCTACGCTCGGAATGACAAGGGAAGAAAAGTGTCGTACAATATAGACATGGCTAGCGTTAATGATCTTGTAAACGACTTTCTTGAATACTGTGAAATAGAGAAAAACCATTCTGAGCTAACAATCAGAAACTATGACCACTATCTCAGACGTTTTTTGGAGTTTGCCGAAGATGGCCGAAGCCGTGAGATACGACCTGAGCAGATCAATGCCGAACTAGTCCGCAAATACCGCCTTTATCTGAACCGGTTGAATACAGAACTCGGGGGAAATCTGGCGAAAATCACCCAGAACTACCACATTATAGCTCTCCGGGCATTCTTAAAATACCTCGCCAAACGCGACATTAAGTCCTTATCTGCTGAAAAAGTCGAGCTCGGCAATATGGAAAGAAAGAAGATCGAATTCTTGGAGATATCCGAAGTAGACGATCTGCTGCAAGCGCCCGAAAAACATCCATCCAAGAAAGAAACCATTACTTTGCGTGACAGCGCAATTCTTGAAACTCTTTTTTCTACGGGCTTAAGAATAAGCGAGCTCACGGGTCTAAATCGCGATCAAATCAACCTGGAAAGGGGCGAGTTCAATGTCAGAGGGAAAGGTGGAAAAGACCGTGTAGTTTTCCTATCAGATAGTGCTTCAAAAAAGATCAAAACCTACCTTTCAAAAAGAGACGATAATGCCAAACCACTATTTATACATTTTTCAGGGATAAAAGACGGGCTTGATGACGGCGAGTACATGCGCCTCACACCGAGAAGCATCCAACGCCTGGTCTCAAAATATGCAAAACTGGTTGGGATAACAAAAAAAGTGACGCCGCACATGCTCCGCCACTCCTTCGCCACAGATTTACTCATTAATGGTGCTGACATCCGAAGTGTTCAGGCAATGCTCGGACACTCATCAATAACGACAACCCAGATCTACACCCATGTAACGGACACCCGCCTACGCGAAATACATAAAAACTTCCACAAAAAAAGTTAGCCCAAAAAGAAACTCGAGGATAAAACCCAATACCAATAATCTTATGGTTGAGGACCTCCTCCTCCACCACCGCTAGCAGTAAAAGTGGGTTCAAAAGGAAGACTGTAGTCATGAACCGTACCATCTGAGTCCTCAACGCTTACATATAGAGTGCCCTTAAAGGTAGTTGTCCCCGACGGAATTCGAAATTTCATGTTGAATGCTTGATGATATCCCGGGGCAATAGTTCCGGCAGTGCCAAGTGAATAAGGCATGGGTGTTGTGATATATACTCCCGAATGTAACGAGGCATCGGTCACTTTTGCGTTATACCCGGTACCGGCACCTGTATTGTCAAGAACAAAAGATGCTGTCAGTTGACGATCCTGATAGTCGGAGTAGCCGTTCCAAAAAGCGCCGCTATATGTAAGAGCCAGGTTCGGGACCATAATCGATGTCGCTTCCTTTACATCATATTCAAAATATATGTTCTTATAGTCAATAAGGCCGGATGTATTACTATCGTTTTCTTGCTCATAATAAGGATTACCGTCTGCATCAATAGATCTGCCAAAATCAATACCGGAAGGGTGATGGAAAAACATCTTTAGTGTCGCGAGAGTAAGAGTATCCTGGAAATCATCTCTAATATCACTCCCTATGCATTCGCCGGTAACAGCGTCTTTTATTTTTAATATATATTTGGATTTGTTTGGGGCATCATGTCCTTCATATATTATTTCAAACTTAAAGTTGTTTACTTGTTGCGTGTGGTTATTTTTATTTAGATAGATACAATGCACAGGGGCGTAACTAGATGGAGCTGCGCTATCACCTGCAGTTGCGGGTATTCCAAAAGCTATCGATGCATTATCGGTACCGGAATATGGATTACTATTACACCTACTATAGTTATTCACCCATACCCTAAGAAAAGAATTATCATCAGTAAGCCCAAACGTATAGGTACCCTTGCTTCTATGCAGTGCAGGGTTGTTAAAGTTAATGTTACCGCTTACTTTAAAGTAGTTTATCTTGCTTGCCTCGTTATTATATATTGACTCATTTTGGGTTCCCCCACTGTCTGTTGAAAAGAAGGGGTTAGAGGCTATTGCATTCTTTTTGATATAAAGGTATTCCCACGAGAAAGGCACTGTCTGTGTACCCAGAGCAATAGAGGCACCGGCATCTTTTGACAGGTCTAGGCCCGCTTTTCTTGAAGAGGACTTCTCCTTCCACATACCGACATATTCCCTCGAAATGCTTCCAACCTGTCCCTCTACTGTATAGCAATAACTATATGGAGCGGGACATGGCACTCCGTTAAACAGCTCTCCTTTTTTGACAATATTATAACTATAACCGGGTGTTTTGAGGGTCTGATAGTTTGTTTCGTCGTTTGGGTTTACTCCGAAATGTCCACTTGTACTAGCCGTCGAGCTGTCTATCTTCTCCTGTACAATATCAAGGCCAGACTCAGCCGCTAAATATGCATCTATTGATGCATTTATCTCACTTGACTGCCTAATAGTTGATAATGAAACTACTACCATGCTGCTAGTAACCATAAAGAAAAGAAAAACAAGCATCATTGTCCATAAAATGGCGGTTCCCTTATCATTTTTTAAAATCATTTTTACTTTCATAATCAAATCTATTTAAGCGTTAAGTAACCTCTAAAATGCAGTGAGTCCCCTGTCTGCCCCAAAAAGTTACCATCCTTATCTACCTTAGCAACTTCCATATCATATTGCAAAGACTCCGGATAGGTTTGCATCTTCCGTACTTTGAAACTTTTGACCCCTGCCTGTTCGGAAACCAAGTCAAAATATTGGTCACCTGCTGCCGGTGTTGGTGGAAACGAAGATACTTGAGATATAAATAGTCCGGATTTTAGTTTCGTATAATTTTTTTCTTTATTGCAAGCAAAGATGAAACTACCAAGGTTGGTCTTTACTTTCAAATAATTATCCGCCGAATATCCCAAGTTTGCAGTAGTAAACGATGAAGATGGCGAACAGATATCACCGTCGCCGTCGCCGTCATATATGGTCACTTCATCGGCAGCCCCCACAAGCCTGACAAGAGCCTCCGAAGCTATTTTCCCTTCTTGCTGTATCTCAGCACTTGCTCTGTAAGTTCCCTGAAGCACCTGTAGCCTTAAGAAAAATCCTACCGTTAGCGTCATAACAATAGAAAATATGGCCATACTCACAATCAGTTCGATAAGCGTCATACCCGAGTTGTCTTTTTGAATATTTTTGAATATCATCTTTTATAGATTATTGAACTACTTTTTAAGGCCTCTGTACCATTCTTTCGGATTGTAACTTCAACAAAATAATATTTGGTAAGATCCAGACTCAACGGAGCAGCGGAAAATTTATTGAAATCATAGCCATTGAATGAGCCGGGTTTCATTTGCCATACCAATATTTGTCTTGAAAAACCGCTAAAATTATCTATTTTATCGCCATTGCCTGAACCGGTAGGTACCAATGACTGGTCGTTGTTATAGGGACTTGAGTTGTCTACTGTATCTGATTTCACAAAAAAGACGACTCCTCCTGCCGCATTAGCAGGGTCCGGGCTTAATCCGCAACCACTAACACTGTTGTTGCGAACGATCTCTATAGCTTCAGTAGCCAAAACACTGGCCTTCGTGCTATCCTCTGACTGATAAATCACCTTACCAGAGGCAGCCACTAAGTTCATCATGGCAGCCATAGAAATGCCGATAATACCCATGGCGACTACCACTTCGACCAAGCTTTGCCCTCCTTTACTTTTTATGTTTTGCAAAAATGATTTCATATTTTATTTTACTTTCGCATTACCAACACTACTTACTATGATATCATTTGTAATACCGCCGTTACTTGCCAGGCTTATTTTAATGGTCATGTCTGTCTGTACCTCTTTGTCAGTATTAACCGGGAGATAGACAAAGTTTCTATTGTCTACGTTTTGCCATTGTGGTGTTAGGCCCATCCCCGTATCGGGGATACCAAGATATAAGAGAAAGTCAGGATCAGTCCCCGCATCATCATAAAAAGCATGGTATTGGCCAAATGGACTTGTAAAAACCAAATATACAGAACCTTGCTGCGCATCGCTTATAGTAGTACCGTTAACCGTTCCGCTAAACTTGGCCACTACTTTTTCATTATATGTCATCGATCCGTCCAGGGCCTCTGGAGCGCTTGTTGTAAGTATGCCCGCACTACCTATGCAAAGAGATACTTTATCAAGAGGGTTAAAAGACTCTCCAAGCTTGACGCGTAACGCCTTCAGTTGAGGAGCCCTGTTAGCGCAGTTGCCTCCATTGCCATCTATTTTTTTTGTAGAAATAACATCCGAAAACACTTCTCTGCTACCGAGTTGTGTAAGAGTGGTTATATTCTGGACATACTGCCCTTTCCTTGAACTACCGTATGCGCCAAAAGATAGAATCATAATTACAGATAATATCGCCATAATCACTATCATCTCCACCAGCGTATATCCCCCGTTGCTTTTTGAGACAAGCTTTTTTTTACTTTTTGGAACCCTCCACATAACAATACTTCCTTTATAGTTTCTAACTCATGGCTATCATAAATTCACTTATATCTATAGTAGCATAAATATCTTGTTTTTATCCACTAAACTTGTACGGCTAAGGATATGTAGCGGTATCTATCACCCCTCCGGGCTGAGCATCCCCAGCGGCATTACTGGTTTTGATTATATAGCTCTGCTCGGTTGCTATAATACTCCCTCCGCCATTTGGCCATGTCCAAAATGATGGGTCTCCTGAATTATCGGTGATATTCGTAGCTCCGCTACCCAATGAGCACTGTATTTGATTATTAGGATCAGACAAAGCATATACCGCTCCTTTAAAGCTGTACGTCTGATTGCACAATAGACGAAACCCACCGGGATCTATGCCACCACCGCAAAATTTTTTATATTTAGCGGAGTATGCCTCAAGACAGGTGCGAATTGTCCGGGCGTTCTGTCTATTTGCAGTTTCGGTAGCCATTCTTTTGGAGATCATAATAGCCCCGACAACAAGCGCTGCAAGAACAGCGATAATCGTCATAACTACAACTATTTCGATGAGTGTAAAGCCTTTTTTACCTTTTAAATCAACCATTTTCACCCTCTTTTAAAAAGTTACATAAACATACTAACATAAAAGTTAACGATTTGTTCACCAAAAAGAAGTCCTATAAATGTTCCAATCACCAGAAACGGCCCAAAGGGTATTTTTGAACCCATCTTTTTCCTGCCAGTCAGTAAAAAGAAAGATCCTATAAGTGCTCCTAGAATAAACGCTGTATAAAGTGCGATGATCGCCCCCTTCCAGCCAAGCACCAGCCCCATAAATGCCACCAGTTTAATATCTCCACCGCCCATCCATTTACCTTTTGAAACAGCTGCCAAAGAGTAGAAAAACCCACCGGCGAGAAAACCGGCAAGAAGATGTTCTGTTAAATATTCGAAGTTGTCGGTGAGTCCGGTATTTAAGCCAACAAATACTAACGCTACGACCAAGGCAGTGTAAATGATCTCATCAGGTATGATTTGGTGCTTTAAGTCATAAACAAAGACCGTTATGACGCATCCAGTAAAAAAGAACCAAAAAACCAAATTTACTAAACTCGCTATTGAAAAAGTCAATCCCTGGAGAAAAATATAGCCAAGGACAGCAAAAACCAAGCCGGTAGCAAGCTCTACCAAAGGATATTGGACAGAAATCTCCTTTTTGCAGCTTCGGCATTTTCCTTTTAATATAATCCAGGATAAAACAGGGACCAAATCATAGGCTTTAATTTTCTCCCTGCAGTGAGGGCAAAAAGAACGGCCTCTTATATTCTTCCTTTTTTTATCTTCTAGCCGATAAACAACCACATTTAAAAAACTACCAACGATAAGGCCAAGAAAAAACAGTGAGAATAAAATTACATATAACATAAGTTCACTTTATACTAAAACGTAATTAAACAATATTTAAAAGCTTTTTTCTTTGAAACAACCGTTATCTATACTCTTTTGTGGATCGTCAGCAACTGCTTTAGGACAGTGTATCTTACTGCCTTCGGCAGCAGTATAATAACCACACTTTAAGGAACCCGGATTAGGCGATGGACAACGGCACACATGATCCTTCGCCTCTTCTTCGGTTATAATCCAAAACCAGTAATCCCCTCCATATGGACTCGTGCCATATGAACTATAACATATCCTATCAGCCGGACCCGTGACGTCCGAACCCACGTAAGGCGTCAAATCCCCCGCGGCTTGTCCTGCTGTCTTTGTTGTTAAGGTAGGGTTTAAAAGATCATATGCGTTAATCCTACTATAGTTAGCCCCCGCGCCGCCACCACAAGTCTCACAATATGGATACTTCCCCGAAAATCCACGACTCTGTTCGTTTATACGATAGGCTTCAAGCGCAGCCTTTATATCTTTGGCATCATTTAAATACTTTGTATTTTTTGACTGTCTCTGACCTATAATGATTGCCCCAACTACTAGTGTTGCTAAAAACGCCAGCACAGTCATAACAACAACTAGTTCAATAAGCGTAAAACCTTTTTGCGATGCACTTTTTTTCATTTTAAGACCCTCTTTATGCAATAATAAACCAGTTATGTTATACTTTGCAAGTAAAAACAGTAAGTTTAGTGTGGATAAATATCTGATTATGGCTATCAATCAATCCCTTAAGAAAAGTATTTTAATGATTTTTCCTAACAAAAAAACCAATGACAGCACTATGTTCGGTGCAGAATATTTTTGTGTTTTACTGCTGAAAATTGGTACATTATCTATCCTTGCGTTGCCTCTTGTTGCCTCCGGTCTTTTAATAACGGGCTCTCAGGATAAAGTTTTTGCTTTCAGGATCATTATTGAGATCATGGCACTACCGTGGTTGTGGCTACTGCTTTTTAAGCCAAGATGGAGAGAGCCATGGAAAAAACTGCGTGGGATAAGCCTAGCCATCGTTTCCTTTATTGCCACATTTATGTTTTCCGTTATCGTTTCTACAATGTTTAGCGCCGATCCTAGTTTTAGCTTTTTTTCAGATGTCCAGAGAATGCTGGGATTTTTGACTCTGTCTCATCTTTTTATCTTTTTTGCGATTATTTTTACTGTCTTTGACAATAAATTTTTTATAAATCTATTTAAGTTCTCTGTAATCATTGCGCTGGCGGTTTCCTTCAGCGCAATCGTTGAGAATAATTTTCGTATTTTAGCGACAATGAGCAGAATCCAAGGAACTATGCAGCATCCCAGCTTTTTTGCTTCTTACTTGATATCCAATATATTCATCTCATTATTTTTAGCATTAAAAACAAACCGGAATCTGGAGAAAATCATTTATTTTTTGTGTTTCGGGATTCTTATAACAACCCTTCTGCTGACAGGAACAAGGGGAGGTATGATAGGCCTTTTGGGAGGAATGTTTGTCTTCTTTACTATTTTTGTCTATAAAAAATTTTCCACGAAGCAAAAGTTTTTCCGAAGCCGCTTGTTTATTGTGACAGTTTCTTTTATAGCAATCGTATCAATGCTCACTCTTTTCGCCTATCAAAACAAAGACTCAAGCCTGGTCAAAAGCACTCCCCTTAAGTTTGTCTCCAAAATTACCCTTTCTGAAGGAAACAGGCGTTTCACTCTTTGGAGACTTTCTTATGACGCTTTTAAGGAAAAACCTATTTTAGGGTGGGGGGTAGACAACTTTAAAATGGCGTACATCAGATACTACGATCCAAAACTATATGAGGGAGAAGGTCTTAGCGGAGCTCACTTCGATAAAGCTCACAATATAGTAGTTGATACTGCAGTCACCCAAGGCATAGTTGGACTCATAGCTTACTTAGGTATTTTTGCAGCGGTCACCTTCGCTCTTTTAAAGATTATAAAAAAAGAAACCTCCGGCAAAAAACAGGCTCTGCGTTCGCCACCGCTTGCTATGGCCTCTTTGGTCGGTCTGCTTTTTGCTTATTTCATTCAGAATCTTTTCGTTTTTGATACTATAGTTTCCTACATCTTCTTTTTTCTGATTTTGGTCTTTATAACAAAGGAAGTAAACTTTTATGATAAAAAAGAGAGATCCTCTTTTGTGGCAAACGCCTTTTCCGATAAAAAGATAGACTTCAAGCGATACAGATTTCTCTCCGGACCCTTGAAAATAATAGCTATCATTACAGCATTTTACGTGATCACTGTATCTATGTGGTCATTCAACTTCAAGCCGGCTCTTGCCTCGTATTATTTCAACAGAGCAATCAATGCTGTTAATCAACAGCATTTTGAAGAAGCGGTAGACCTTTATAAAAAATCTTTAAGCTTATCTGTCTTGAACGGACAAGAAGTGGATAAGGCAGTTTTAGATACATTTGATTTGCTATCAAGACAAAAAAACGACAAACTTTTTTGGGCTTTCTTTGACTTAGAAGAAAAACAGCTAGTAAAGATCGGGAGCCTTAGAACATATCCCCTCATCGCCTGGGGACAAATATACATAATGGCTTCCGACAAAAAGGCTGAATATCATAACATTGCCATTCAAAACTATGAAAAACTTTTGCAAAAAAGTCCGAAACTGCTCTCCGGATACTATGATCTGGCCACCTTTTATGCAAATAATAATGAGTACGATAAGGCTTATCAGGTTTTAGACAAGGTTAAAAACTTCGACCCCCCCGAGAATCCCGAGACAAGCAAACATCTTTTTGAGATAGCCTTAAAACAAGGAGATAGGGAGAAATCGGAGAAAAACTTCAAAATTTATTTGGGAAAATCATTAAATCAAAAAAATGTGGATGGCAAACGGAACATACTAACTCAATGTCTCTTGGATGAGTCACGTAAAGCCATTTCCCTTGAGAGAGTTGCTATCTACCGAGAGATTGTTTTGAGAAATTACGAAAGAGAGATTGATCGATATATAGCAGAAAGTTCTGATACTGATCTGCTCTTTCAAATAGTTTTGTTCGAGATGAATTTAAGGGAACTAGACAAAGCAAGCGAAGTGGCAAAAAAGATAGCTATCATCGACCCCGAGTCTAAACAAGATATAGACGGCGTTTTAAAGGCAATAGACTCCCTAAGAAAGTGATACAACCCCTACATATAATGTGAGTAACGGACAGAACACACCTGACAAGTATAAGTTTTTTAGCTATAATATCAGGTACTTACTAAAAAGGATTTAAAATGGGCTTAAAGAAGTTCGCCATACTTTTGAGTGATTTGTTTGTTTTCTATGGAAGCTTGGCTCTATTTATAGTGATAAGATATCCGTCAGATTTTCTCTATAACTGGAACTTGCACTACAAACTTTTTTCTATTTTATTTTTAATCCTTATTTTCAGCTTTTACGCCTCTGACCTATACGAGCTCGACTACTGGAGGAATAAAACCGATCTTTTCTCTAAAACTTTGAAAGTTATGGCGATAAACTTTACTCTCGCCATAACTCTCTTTTATTTCTTCCAAACACCTATCGCCCCTAAAACCAACCTCTTTCTTTTTACATTTCTTTTTACATTTCTTTTCCTGCCCTCCAGACTTTTCATGGCGAAAGCCTTGAAGCTAACTCTTCCTTCGAAAAAAGCTCTTTTTCTAGGCAATGAGAAATACTACCAAAAAGTATCGGAGTTTCTTCGTAATAATCCTCACACAGGATACAAGATAGTCGCTTTCGCCCCTACTGAAAAAGTCAATCTTGGAAAAGACAGAGTAAAAGTAATACCTGACCATGGACAACTTTTTGACTTCTTGTCCAAAAACAAAGTTAAGGTTGTTATTTCAAGCCTGAACCCACATCTGACCAAAGAAAGTGTCAGTAGTCTATATAACAGCATCCCGCTCAACATAGAGTTTTTGTCTTTAAACAGATTTTATGAAGATATTAACTCAAAAGTTAGCCTAGACGCACTTGATGAGTTTTGGTTTTTAGAAAATCTTGCAAAAGGTGAAAAGAAAATCCAAGAGATAGTTAAGAGAGGATTTGATTTTTTTGTAAGCCTCCTCCTTGGAACTGTTTTCCTGCCAATTGTCCCTTTTATAATTATCGCTGTTAAAATAACGAGCCCTGGACCTATCTTATTCAAGCAAACAAGGGTGGGGATATCGGGCAAAAACTTTAAAATTATAAAGTTTCGGACTATGGTTAAAAATGCCGAGAAGAACGGGCCCCAATGGGCTGAACCGAATGATCCGCGTGTCACAGGAGTTGGCGGCTTCCTTCGCCGTACACACCTTGACGAGATCCCTCAACTCTTAAATGTTCTCGTAGGTAACATGTCTTTGGTCGGTCCAAGGCCTGAGAGACCTGAGTTTGAAGAAAAACTATCAAAAGAAATACCTTTTTATTCAATTAGGCATCTTGTCAAACCAGGTATAACGGGCATGACACAAATCCGTTCTTTCTATGAAACAACCACCGATGATGCGAGAGAAAAGTTAGAGTATGAACTTTACTACATCAAAAATAGAAATTTCTTTATGGATCTAAAGATCATATTAAAGACTGTGCACCAGATATTTAAAGCAGCAGGTAGATAGCATGACAGTAGTAGAAACAGTTAAAAGAATGCTTTTCGGAACCCAGGAGAAAAGAACTATCACCAAAAACACTATATGGTTGTCAATAGCCGAGCTAATCACTAGACTTTCCAAGTTCGCTCTAATAGTCTATGCAACCAGAATACTAGGACCAACTGGCTTTGGTCAATTTTCCTTTGCTTTATCTTTCGTAATGATCTTTACTGTCTTCGCAGATTTGGGACTTTCACAAATAACCTCAAGGGAAATTTCGCAGAACAAGAAAGGTGAGAACGAATTTGAGAGTGTATTATGGTTAAAATTCGCACTGTCATTTGTTGTGCTAACAGCCGTTTTTATAATCAGTAAACTAACTATAACTGATACTTTGGTAGAAAGATCGATCCTAATTCTATCAGTGTTTATGATTACAAATAGCATTAGTGATTTTTTCTTTGCATTTTTTCAAGCAAAACAGAAAATGAACTACGAGTCTTTAGCTAAAGTTATCCAAGCTTTTCTGGTCGTATCTCTTGGCTTTTTTTTACTGAGTCAGTTCAAATCATCTACAAGTCTAAGTATAAGTTATGCCTTATCAGGATCAGCGGCAGCCATATATATAACAATACTTTATATTTTAAAGAGAAATAAAAAAAATAAAGCAAAAATATCAATCGATATTTGGCAAAAGTATATTCTAATGTCTTGGCCCCTTATCCTCACCAGTATTTTTTCAATGATCTACAATGACATGGACTCTGTCATGATGGGCTACTATGGACAAATAACACAAGTTGGTTGGTATAACGCCGCTTATAGAGTCATAGGAGTTGCACTCTTACCGGCATTTTTGATAAATAGGAGTTTTGCGCCAGAAATTAACGCCACCTACTCCAAATCAATGAAAAGATTTAAAAACATAGGAAAATCTTATCTTAAAATCTCTTTTATTTTAGCTTTGGCTACTTTAACAATTGGTATTCTATGCGCAAGCCAAATCATTCATCTAATATTTGGGCCAGATTATCTACAGTCAGTTTTACCGTTTCAAATCCTCATGATTATGGCCTTCCTAACAATACTAATATATCCTTTATCCCAAACTTTGATTGCTGCACATTTACAGAAAAATATTTTTAAGGCAACTCTTTGGGGAGCAGCTGTTAATCTAATACTAAACTTCCTTCTCATTCCTAAATATTCTTTAAACGGAGCAGCCATCTCTACCCTCATAGCAGTTGGGTTGGTGTTTATAATTCAATATTATTTTTATTTAAAAATTCAAGAGAATTAATGACTATAAAAGAACAAAATAGATACAAAAAGGATAATGTGAGCATTGTTATGCCAACTTATAACTATGGACCTTTTATTGATGAAGCAATAGCTTCGGTGTTAAACCAAGCTTATAAAAATTTTGAGTTAATTATTGTTGACGATGGTTCAACAGATAATACAGAAGAAGTGCTAAAAAAATATACTAAAAATAAGCAAATAAAACTATATAAAAACCAAGAGAACAAAGGTGTATGCTATTCTAAGATCAAAGGTGCTAATCTAGCAAAAGGAGAATACCTTATGTTTATGGACTCGGATGATATACTTGATAAAAAGTACCTTATCACATGTATCGATGCTTTCAAAAAAAAGCCGAATATAGATATTGTCTATACATCAATGAAATTGTTCGGTGATAGCAATATTATTCAAAAATCGACGACTTTTTCTCCTGGCTTACTGTTTCTATATAATTATATTGGCGGAGCATCTGTTATGAAAAGAGAGGCTTATGATATCTCGGGAGGCATAGATATCTCCATGGAAGATACGCCGGAGGATTGGGATCTTTGGCTATCAATGGCAGAAACAGGATCAAGAGGATTTTATATAGACAATCCCCTCCACCTTTATAGAAAACATAAAGGTTCGAGAGACAATGTAACCCATAATAACAATAGGAAAAGATGGAAAAAAATTCAAAAAAAACACTTCAGATCATATTTAAAATATTTCCCCAAAAACATTATCGAATATTCCCTGCCATACGTCAAAAAAGGAGATTATAGAATGTTATTTCGAAAAGGCAGGAATTTTATTGTCAGATTTTTAGTTAGATAAACAAAAATGAAAACGAAAAACACGCATAATCATAAACTAGTGTCCGTTATACTGCCAACATTTAACGGGCAATCAACTATATTTAGAGCAATCAGCAGCATTATAAAACAGAACTTTAAGGACTGGGAACTGATCATTGTTGATGATTGCTCAGATGACAAAACCGTAAAAATCATTAAAGACATCTCTTCTAACGATAAAAGAATAAAATTGATTGAATCAAACACAAATTCCGGAGGACCCGCCCTGCCAAGGACTAAAGCTATAAAAGCTTCTGTAGGCGAATATATTATGTTCATTGACCAAGATGACATGTATCTGCCAAACAATATATCAAATAAGATCTCTTATCTGGAAGAGCACCAGGAGATTGAATTTATAACAAGCCTTGGCTGGACATATGATACAAAAAGAAGAAAGATGTTAAGTATTGAGGCTCATGCACCACTTAATTGGGCAGTAAAAAGAAAAGTCTTTGATGACCTAGGATATTTTATGCAAGAACAAAATGGTGTTGATGAGTTCGGTTTTTTTTATCGGTACCTGACTAAAAATAACTTGGACAAAGTACCCTTAATCGAAGACCCACTGACTATCTACTTTAGACATGAAAACCAAAATTCAATTACCAATGCTAGAGACCCTAAAATAATCTCTCAGAGATATAAATCGTTGCTTCCTAATGCCAACCAAACGACCCTAAACAAAAAAGAAAAATCAAAATATTTTTTCAGAATTGGTAATTACCTTTGTCTAGATGGCAATCTAAAAAAAGGCAGACAATACCTTTTAAAGTCCTATGGCTTATCCCCTAGCCCCAGCTCATTGCTCTTGTTTACAACATCTCTATCTTCCAAGAGTATTTATACTAAAACAGAAGGCTTTCTACGGTATTTACAAAACAAAGTAGTTAAACCAATTGTTATGTATAAGTGGCTTATTAATAAAAACATTAGCTCTAAAGAAATTTTTAAATGGATATCTGAAAATGAAGATACTAGAAATAACTAAACTATACTATCCATGGATCGGAGGCGTAGAAAAGGCCGTTCAGGATATTACTGAAGGGTTGAATGATAGAAACCATACAAGAGTCGAAGTTTTGTGCTGCCAACCGAAAGGACCAAATGCAACTGAGAAAATAAATGGAATAAAGATTTATAAGGCCTCGAGTTTTGGTATATTTAAAAGCATGCCCATCTCTTTTTCTTTCTTTGCCCAATTTAGAAAACTTACCAAAGATTTTGACTTACTTGCCATTCATCAGCCATTCCCCCTAGCTGATCTGGCAGTATTCTTTTTCAGACCAAAACAGAAAATCATTGTTCATTATCATTTTGATATATATAAGCAAAAAATATTTGGCCTTTTGCTCAAGCCGTTCGCGTTACACACACTGGAAAAAGCAGAGAAAATCATTGTTTCAAATCCAAATATGATCAAAAACTCAACATATTTAGAAAAATTTGAGAAAAAATGTGTGGTCATACCTTTTGGAACAGACATTCAGAAAATACAATCATCTATTGACAGCACAAAGGTAGCTGAAATTAGAAAAAAATATGGAGATTTTGTTCTTTTTGTAGGTCGTCTCAGTTATTACAAAGGCGTTCAATACTTAATAGAAGCAATGAAAGAAGTTTCTGCTAACCTAGTAATCATCGGCTCCGGACAAGAAGAAAAGAGACTAAAAAATCTAACAGCTGAACTCGGACTGGAGAAAAGAGTTTTCTTTTTGGGTCATCAGCCAGATAGAGAGCTATATAACTACTACAAAGCAGCCTCAGTCTTCGTTTTACCGTCGATATATAAGAGTGAGGCCTTTGGTATTGTTTTGATAGAGGCAATGGCGTGTGGAACACCTCTGGTAACGACAGAGATAGGCACAGGCACGAGTTGGATCAATGAAAACGATGAAACCGGGTTTGTAGTAACCCCAAAAGATCCTACCTCTTTGTCAAATTCAATAAATAAAATATTAGAAGATAGCGAACTAGAGCATAGGTTCTCCCAAAACTGTAAAAAGAGAGCGAACTCTCTTTTTACACATAGTAAACTTATCAAAATTCACTATAAGCTTATAGGTACGGTACTTTGTAGATCCCGAGAAAACTAGTTCACAGGACCGTCAATCTTATCACCGGAGTTAGTATTATCACATGCAGCATTAGCTACATTGATAGTGTAAGCCGGTGATCCGGAAGCAGTCGAGAATGTTACAGCTCCACCACCATTGTAACTGGCGTTGTTACAAACATTACTCATTTGCAAAACTGCGCTTACTGAAGTATCACTTGCGATAGCACTCAAGTTGCCACTAGAAATGCCTGTATAGTTTTTCGTTCTGCTATATCTAGCCTCAAGCCCTGCTTGAACAGCCTTTGCATTTGCTCTGTGTGTAGTTTCTTTAGCTGTATTTCTTGCTATTGTGATAGCACCTACAACTAGTACTGCAAGAACAGCGATAATTGCCATAACGACAACTAGCTCAATAAGTGTAAAACCTTGTCTATTTAACTTTTTCATTTTCACCTCTCCGCCTCATTTAATTGTAAATTTGGCTCTGATTAAACAAATTTTCTATTTACAAGCTAATATTATCCTAGGCGCTTATGTTATGTCAAATACTTTCTTTCTATCTTTTCACAAAAACGCCAACATTGTATATCGGCATAATGATTGAAATAATCACGCCACCAACTATACCCCCCATCAAAACTATCATTATAGGCTCCAAAAGCGACTGGAAGCTTTTTACCCAGTTATCAATCTCGTCGCTATAATACTCGGCTAAATTCTTTAGCATATTGTCGATCTCTCCCGTGTTTTCACCAACCCCGACCATTTGCGAGATCATTATAGGGAAAAGGTCTGTTTCTTTTATAGATCCCGAGAGATTTTTCCCTTGTTTTACCTTACTCCTTACTTCCATGATGGCTTTTTCATATATAATATTTGGCATGGTTTCGGAGGTGATCTTAAGCGCATCAAGAATAGGTACACCCGAAGAAACAAGACTGCTCATAGTTCTGGAAAAGATTGCCATGTATGACATCTGCAGAAAATTTCCAATCAAAGGCAAACGAAGTTTCAATGAATGCCATAAATATTTTCCTGTGTCTGTCCTGACGTATATCCTAAGGCTTGCTCCTATCGCAATAATAATAAGGATAACAAGCAAATAATATTTCCTTAGGATTTCGCTTACTGATATGAGTATCCTTGTCGGCAGAGGGAGCTGAGCGTTCCCAAAGCTTTTGTATAGCTCCTGCATTTGCGGAAGAACAAAAACTAACATAAGCAAGGCAACTGCTATAACTACAACCAAAATAAAAGCGGGATAAATAAAAGCGGTTCTTATTTTTCTGGCGACTTTATACCCCTTTTCCGACTGCACAGCCATATACTCTAGCACCTCATCAAGCTTTCCGCTTGCCTCACCTGATGCAATCATACTGACGTCAGTCCTGTTAAAAACATCCGGAAAACTCGTCAAAGCAACCGATAAAGCATTGCCTGACTCTATATCACGCAACATCTGCTCAATCATTTTCCTTATCGACTTCGACTGTGTTTGGCTATAAAGCGTCTGCAAAGACTGAGTAAGAGGCAACCCGGCGTTAATCATTGTGGCAAGCTGCCTGGTGAAGAATACCTTATCTTTTGTTCTTATCGTCTTTAGAAATGGTATGCCGAAAGATGTATGGGCTTCTTCTTTGATGTCGACCGGGAAAAGCTTCTTTGCAGTCAAAAGATTTGAGGCAACCTGCTTACTCTCCGCTTCAACCTTACCCTGGATAAGATCACCTTGTACATTCCTAGCCTTGTATGAATACTCTTTCATATACTATCCGTGCAGAAGCCTTTCCAGCTCTTTAACGTCTATGGCATAACCCTTTGCTTCGTCTAGTGTTACCCGACCGGTTTTAATGAGGCCTGCCAGTGTTCTGTCCATAGCCTGCATGCCCTCGGAAGAACCGGTTTGGATAACAGCCTCAAGCTGATGGGTTTTCTGCTCTCTGACAATATTTCTAACAGCTGGTGTAACAACCAATATTTCTGATGCAGCCACGCGTCCGCCACCGATCGATGGTATAAGGCGCTGAGAAATTATCCCTTGAAGTATATTTGATAGCTGTACCCGTATCTGCTGCTGTTGATGCGGCGGGAAAACATCAATCATTCTGTCTACAGACTGAGCCGCATTATTCGTATGAAGCGTAGCCAAAACAAGGTGACCGGTCTCAGCAATTGTGATCGCGGCCGCTATAGTCTCAAGATCACGCATTTCACCAACTAAAACTACATCCGGGTCTTCTCTGAGCACACTCCTCAAAGCCGCTGCGAATGAACGAGTGTCATAGTGTACTTCACGTTGATCAACTACAGACTTCTTATGCGAATGCGTATACTCTATCGGGTCTTCAACAGTAATAATATGACAGGCACGTTCAGAGTTAATTTTATCAACCATTGCTGCCAGTGTAGTTGATTTCCCTGAACCGGTTGGGCCCGTTACAAGGACTAAACCCCTTGGGAACTCCGTAAATTTATCTACAATTTTAGGCATACCAAGTTGGGTTAAACTTCTAATCGCAACAGGAATAAGACGGAGAGCGAGGCCAATATTGCCTTTTTGATGAAAAGCATTTGCCCTGAATCTGGCAAGATCACCATAAGTAAATGAAAAATCAACTTCTTTGTCTCGTTCAAGAATATCTTTTTGGACATCATCAAGAATAGAGTAAGTAAGATCTCGGACATCTTTATCGGTCAGCCCGCGGACATCTTCTATTGGTTTTAGAGCACCATCAACCCGAAGCATTGGCGGAACACCAACAGTCAAATGCAAATCACTTGCATCTGTCTTGATAACTTCCTCTAGGAAGCTCTCTATTTTTAATTTTGTATTTTCAGCCATATTCCCTCCAATAACTTAATTCTATGATAATCCGTTTATGATTACAACCCTAGAAATAGAATTATTTTAGCCAATCTCTATATTTAGCAGACAAAGACAAAATTTCAATCAAAAATCTTAATCTTCTGTTGTTGTCCTGACTACTTCCTCTAGAGTAGTAATACCCGCCAGAGCCTTTAAAAATCCGTCCTGTCGCATCGTTACCATACCTTCGGATATAGCCTCCGCTTGGATGTCACTGGCAGAAGCGCGAGCTATGACCAAATCCTCAATTCTCTGGCTAATGGTAAAAACCTCGTAAACACCTATTCTTCCCCAAAAGCCCGTATTCTTACATGACTCACAACCTTTTCCGCGATAAAGCTTAAACTTCTCCTCTTCTTTAAAAGGAAGATTTTCAAAACCTAAATCTGTGGTTTTTTTCTGATCATCGTCCTTTGACGGCAAAATATCTTTCAATGACTCTTTAATCGCCCTGCTCAGTGCCGGAGTAGCTGTATACTCTTCCTTACAATTGTCACAAATCCTTCTAACCAATCTCTGGGCAATAATAGTGTTTACAGTAGATGCGATCAGAAATGGTTCTATATCCATATCAGTCAGACGAGGAAGAGCGCTTGCTGCAGAATTTGTGTGTAATGAAGTAAGAACAGTATGCCCCGTCAAAGCTGACTGAACAGCCAGATCCGCAGTTTCCTTGTCACGGACCTCACCAACCATAATCACATCCGGATCCTGCCGAAGCATCGAACGAAGCCCTGAAGCAAAGGTCAAACCAACCGCATTGTTGACTTGAATTTGGTTCACCCCATCAACATTATATTCTACCGGATCTTCTATAGTAATGATGTTTACACTTGGTTTGTTGAGCTTAGTAAGCACTGCATACAGCGACGTTGACTTACCGGATCCCGTAGGCCCGGTCGCCAAAATCATTCCATGGGGTTTTTGGATGCCTGCCTCAATAATTTTGTACGCCCTGCCCTTAATACCTAAGTTTTCAAGAGTGATAATACCGCTTGTCTTATCAAGAAGCCTAATTACAATTTTTTCTCCATAAACGATAGGGGTAATTGATATACGCAGATCAATCTCTCTTCCTTCTGTGGCAAGTTGAAAACGACCATCCTGAGGAACTCTGTGCTCATCAATCTTTAAGCTCGACAAAATCTTGACCCTGGAAACAAGTGCCGGATGAATGTGCTTCGGCAAAGTCATAGTATTGTATAATATGCCATCTATACGATAACGGACCTTCACATCTTTGTCTCTAGGCTCTATATGGATATCAGAGGCCCTAGACTTAGCGGCATACTCAAGTATGGTATTTAACGCTCTGGTGATAGGTGCATCTTGAGTAATAGTCGCAACTTTTTGGTTATCTTTAGTATCCTCTTCTTTTACCGGCTGATCCTGTTTTTTCTGTATATCCCCAATTACGCTCTCCACCTCCAAAGAATAGTCATCATACTGGGCCAAAGCCTTTTCCATACTCTTATCCGAAACAAGGTAGGGCTTTAACTTCATACCGGTTTTTTTCTCAATATACTCTATGGACTGGATATCATTTGGATTTATCATCGCCACATTTAAAAAGTCGCCTATTTTCCCGAATGGCACTATCCTATATTTTTCAGCAATTTTTTTTGTCAGGAGATCTAAGATGTTATGATCAATGTTTTTTTCTGTGATATCAACATAAGGCAAGTCAGAGGCCACTGCAATGACCTTACAAATCTCTTCATTATTGATATTCGGCATTTCTTTTAGTATCTGTTCCAAAGATTTGCCGGACTCTGCACTCTGGACTTTAATAAGGTCAAGCTGCTTTTTTGTTACAAGGCCTAGCTTGACTAAAAATTCTTCAAGTTTTTTTTCGTTTTTGACAGGCATGGCTTAAAGGCTAGCAAATGGATTTTCCCTGCCGATGCCATCCATCGGCGGCACACCATAATCTTTTCTTTTGAGTAACTTATCAATGTCTTCTTTTTGAATATCACCACTAAAGTTCATTTTTTCTTTAACTTGAGGTTGTGTTTTAGGAGCGCTTTTTGATAAACCTCCAAAGATAATAAATAGTGATGCAAAAATAACTAACGAACACATGATCAAAACTACAATATCCTTCTTCTTCATTATTGACCTCCTGTGTTAATTTGGTTTCGATAATAAGCCTTGTATGAAAGACTGACCTTAAACGACCCTTCGCTGCTGGAGATAGCGAAATGTTCAAGATGGACAAACCTAAGTGCTTGCTCAGAGTCACTAAGCAGCTTCTTAAACGCCCCATAACTTGGGAAAGCTACGTCACTGCTATACGATAGAGTGTTTATTTCAGAGACAGAACCTTCAGCATTACTGGCAGACGAGGCTGATGAGGACCCTCCTTTACTTCCGGAGAATACACCGCCTGCATCGGTTTCTAGTGCATTGAGTTCTATGAAAATGTCACCTACCTCTTTTTTTGTAGGTATTGCCCTATATACTATTCTCGACTGTTCCTTTAGCTCATCTTCCTTGACTTTCAACTCCTTCAGTTTTGACAGCTTCTTTTCTTTGACCGATAATGTTTCTTTTTTCTCTTTTAGCTCGGTATTTACTTGGCCTATACTTTTGAACGTAGGAGTAATGACGAATGCAACCGTTAGTATCACAATGATGATTACGGCAGTTATCACACTGACAATCCAGTAATACTGCTGTATTTTTTTGTTTGCGTCTACCATAGAACCCCCTGTTCCATCTCAAAACTTATACTAAAGCTTACCTCTTTCCCTTTAAGATCATACCCATCCACATTGACATTTTTGAAAAGCTTTTTACCAACTTTTGCATCAATACTCTCTTTATATTCATAGTTTTCCAAAGACTTGATAAGTCTTGCTATGGACTGAACAGATCGACCTTGTGCTTGAGCTGTAAACGTGTTGCCAGTCTGTGTAAACTCAGTAAACCTAATATCATTTGGAGTTACCTGCTCCAAAACTGGCAAAAACTTGGACCATTTCGGCTCACTTGATTCTATATTTTTAACAGCTTGAAGACCATGTTCAATATTAACAACCATATCTTCTATATCTTTATATTCAGCCAGTTCTCCGTCCGTAGCGGCAATTTTTTTCTTGGTACTATCTAAAACATAAACTCGAGACCATTTATATCCCTGTAGTACCAACACAAATACCAGCATAACGCCTAATATCAGAACCGCCGACACAGTCACTATAAATTTTCTTCTTTTAAGCTTAATTTTTTCGAGACGAATATCTGAAACTAGATTTATTTTCCCCATTCTATAACCCCCTCATTGCCAAACCGACTGCTACTGCGAACTCCGGCGCATTCTGGTTTAGCTGATTTGTTATGTCAGGCTTATGAACTACCATTGCCCATGGATTGCCATATACAACGTTCATACCAAGCTGATCGGCAATAAAACTTTGGATCCCTATTGTTTTTGACCCTCCACCCGTAAGCTTTATTATTGTAACATTCTGGTTATATTGGTCAGAATAGTATTTTATAGATCTTTCTATTTCTTCGGTAAGGTTCTTTAAAATTGGTTTAGCGGCCTTAAATATCTTGCCCTCCATTCTTTCCTTATCAACACCAAACTTTAACTTGAACTGTTCCGCTTGGGCTTCCTCGATGTTCAAATCCTGGGCTATTGCTCTTGTCATAACTTGTCCTCCGACAGGAATACTTCTGGTAAGTGTCATGACATTACTTTGGACCACCGTGATCTCCGTCGTATACGTCCCAATGTCAACAACAGCATACAAGGGCTCATTCGCTTGAAGAGATCTGGAAACAGCCAAAGCGTTAATCTCAACCGCTTGTATATCCAAACCAGCATCTTCAACTATATCTGCTACCTTTTTGGTTTTTATGATCGGAGCAGCAATAATCATTACCGACACCTCTCCGCTGTTTGGTGATTCTCCTATAATCTGCCAGTCAATCCTTACATCGGTAATCTTCAAAGGGATATTTTGTTCTGCTTGAAAGCTAATCGCTTTTTTTAGTTCTGACATAGGCATTTTAGGTAGCTTAATAACCGTAGTGAAAACGCTGCTGCCAGGTAAAGAAACAACTACATTCTTTGTCACTAAGTGCATAGAATGAACAAGTCGCTTCACTTCCTCGCTAATTTTTTTCTTATCGATCGCACTATCACTCTGAGAAACTCCACTTTCAACGGGAGCACTACCGAAAGAAATGAGTTCAAACTTGCCAAACGATTTTTTTAATTGAGCAATCTTTATAGAACTGGTCCCAATATCAAGGCCAAAGTAGTCTGTATTTTCTTTTAGTTGATCTAAACCAAAGACCATTCAACCCCTCCGGTAAAATAATACATTTATTGTCTAGAACTATTAAACAGCACTAGAGGAATATGTGTCAACACAATAATGACCTTTGAGAGAACTAACGCGCTTGTCCCGGAGGAACTGGGTTGTCTCCACCACCACCACCAGGGCTAACCTTGATTCTAGCTGGACCACATGGACATATCTTATTATCATCATTGTTGAGACGCAGAGCATAGCTTACATCAGAGGATGGAGTAAACGTCCGTTGCGTACCCGAAGCACCAGTTATCATTTCCCCTGGCTTACCAACCGTATCCTCAGTGTTACTAAACAATGTTTGCAATATATCTATTGTTGTCACTCCTGCCGGACGCGCCCATGTAACCTTAACCGTCTCCCCGCTTTTAATGTTTGTTGGGCTGACGACACAACCTACGCTAGGACAAAAGTCTGTTACCGGAGCAGGACAATGAATTTTTTGTGGTGAATTACCTATCAGGTATGGCGATCCATTTTCTCTGAAAGCATAGGCCCAAATCCAACGGTCAGTATTATCCTTCATATATTCAGGTATCCTGGCAGCGAAGCCATGGTTTAGTACACCACCACAGGCACCTCCAAAGCCAGAAGTACGAGTAAGGTTAGCTGATATTGAGGAACTTATGATCTTGTTCCAATCAACCGCTGCTTGAGAACCTTCATACAGATGAATGCCTGATTGATAGTTCCAGTTTACAGGATCACACGCCCAACCAAGTGTTACTTCACAACTGTGGCTAGACTTGCTAGTATCATACCCCTGCGCTGTTAAGTCAGCAGTATTATAATAAGCAGTCCAGTCATTATTAGGAACGGAAGCATCTACTGGGTCGTGCCATCCTTTTGCGGGCTTAGGTGCGAGAAATATCCACGTATTATTATTTGTATTTTCTGCTTGATAGTCACCGGAGTATCCTTCACCTGTTTTACCACCATAGCCAAGTGGTTTATCCAGGTTTGTCGTAGCACCATTAGCAGTAACGGAACGTTCAGTATAGGATATAGAGTTGAACCCTTGGGCGGAAATTGTTACATTCCATCTTACCCAACAGCTTAAATATTTCCTAGACCCATCATTTTGCCAACCAAGTTGTAGCTGACCAGCATTATAATAGTTCACACCATTATAATGTGCATAGTTTGAGTTAACCGTAATAGCACCCCCTTCTTGAGGATTACTACACTTGGGCCATACCCCCACACTTCCGGGGGCAATACTGACATTCGCAACTATTCCATGTGCTGTATTACTACCATCCACTATATATCCATTCATACGACTAAAATGCTGGGTGCTGCAGTCAAAAGCTGACGCGCTTTTTATACCTGCCATTTTCTTCACTTCTGTGAAAGCGCCACTCACTTTTTTGGAAACAGACTCTGCGAACTTATGATATTTGTAATCAAAGGAGTATGTTTTTGCCTTTTTTAGAATGTCCTGTTTGTAACTATCCCAGCTTGTATACTGACCTGTAGTGGATCCATCAAGCCTATATGTAGCCATATACCCGGCAGATGACTTAAATACTGTTGTTACGCCACCGTTCTTCTGAAGTTTTGATATGTTTTCCCAGTCTTCTTTGCCGGCAAAAGTATCTTGTGCAGTTGCCTCATTCAGGTTATTGAATGATATATAGGCAAGAACCGGATCCAGGTTCCATGGATCACCATCTCTCTTTGCAACCTCGCTTATTTTAGCTTCAATATCTTTCTGCTTTGAACCATTTTGGAGCAATGGATAAAACTCTTTTTCCAGTTTGTCTTTAGCAAGTACTGCATCTTTTTCGAGAGAAGCGCTATCTCCAGACCAGTCATATCGGACAACCACACCGGAAACGCTCATCTGCTTCAAGAGATAAGGCGCAAGTTTTTCTTTAAGTATATCTCGTTTAATATTGCTTTTAACGTATTCGGGAGTATAACCAAACGCATTCTTAATTGTCTCTAAATACCTCTGTTCAGTGCCATAAGGCTCTATCAAAGCAGTATATTTTTTGTTAATTTCTGCATCACTGACAGTTATTCCTCTTTTTTCTGCTTCAGTCTCTAGGGCTTTTCTTAAAATGAGATCTTCAAGCTCGTTCTTAGAGCATTCCTTTTTTGTTTTACTATCAGAACTATAGTTATAAAAACCCTCACACTTTGATTTGAAATCGGCATAATCACTTTTCAAAACTTTTTTGTTGCCATATGTTGCAGCAACTTCACCTCCACCCAAAAACCATACCGCAGCAACAACTGACACAGATGTCAAAATTACAATTACACTTAAAGTAATCATAAACTTTTTTGAATGATTCATTAAAAAATCTATCATTCCGGATTTACTTTCTTTTTTACCAGGCATTTTCCCTCCTTTTTATAAAACCTATTTTCCTAAAATCAATTTAACAGCAAAAGAGGAATAGGTGTCAAGTTTTTTTATTTAAATTAAAGAAATAAATTTTTCTAAAAATCCTTCCCTGAAAAAGAAAAAGTGCGGGTGCTCCCAAGGGGAGCTCCCGCACTTAAGTGCCATTGTTACTGGCTCAATGCTGCTTACGCCTTCCTGCTAAACAACGTAAGCCTATGCCGAGACCGCTGATTCCACTGCCGAGAAGACCTAGCGGAATCATTTCCGCGCCCGTATTGGGCATAGTCTTTACGCCACCACCAGGTGCCATAGCAACAGTAGTTGCAGCAGGTGCTGAAGCCGAGTAGACAGTTGCTGCCGCTCCGGTTTCTGGAGTAGATATCGGTTGCGTAACCGGATCTGTCACTACTGCCGCACTGCCGGTCACCTCATAAGTCAATGGTGCAGTGTACGTACAGGAGGAGTCCATGTCAGAGGCCTCAAGATTCACCGTATGTACTCCGACTGAAGCACCTGCTGGGATTGTGATCTGCGCATGCATGGTCTCTGCCGCCGGATCATCCCACATAACGCCGGTGTCCTGCGTTCCATCGATGAAAACCGCCGGGGGAATGAATGTACCCCCACCCATAGTGGCTGTCACGGTCAGGGTGGCCGGAGCCGGTCCTGATGTGGAACTCAAGCTTGCAGCGAGAGACTTTCCCGCGCAAGGATCCACCGGCGGATCATAAACCGAATCATGGACAGATACTGACCACGCTACCGGTACGATAACCAGCAGCGCCACAAACACTAACATGAAACACACTAAGATCTTCTTCATTTCCTTTTCCTCCTTGACTGACTTGACTGATTTACGGTTGTCTTCACGCCCAATGGACGGTTATAAAGGAAACTAACATCTTTGCATTAAAAAAGGTTCACCCAATACTTCTGGGTATCCCTCCATGCTGGTTATTATATAACATAAGAAATAATTTAGCAATAGTTTTTTTGCTTAGTGCCAGTATTATATTCATAATTAGACCGGTTTGTGCTAAAATATGTGAGTTAATAAAGGAAAAGATATGGGATTATCCATCGGAATAGTTGGACTGCCGAATGTCGGCAAAAGTACGCTTTTTAATGCTTTAACAAGAAACAAGGCAGAAGCTTCGAATTACCCTTTTTGCACTATCGACCCAAATGTCGGTGTCGTGGAGGTTCCTGATGAACGTTTACAAAAGCTAGCTGAGGTCATCCCAACACAAAAAATAGTCCCGGCAATTGTAGAGTTTATTGACATCGCGGGGATAGTGAAAGGCGCTAGCTGCGGGGAAGGACTAGGCAATAAATTCTTGGCCAATATCCGCGAGTGCGATGCTATAGCTGAAGTAGTACGGGTTTTTACTGATAAAAATGTTACTCACGTTTCCGGCGACTTAAATCCTGTTTCCGATATAGACATCATCAAAATGGAACTCATACTTGCAGACCTGGAAACGGTAGGAAAAAGGGTAGCTAAACTTACAAAAGACGCAAAGGGCAATCCTAAGTTGAAAGCAGACCTGGACTTAGTCCAAAAAATTCAGAAAGAAATGGAAGAAGGAAAAGCGGCAAGAGAGCTGGGACTAACTGAAAAGGAAACGGAGCAAATTAAAGATCTAAGCTTACTTACACTAAAACCACACATTTATATTTTTAATATTGATGAAGAACATCTGTCTAATAAATCAGAGCTGGAAAAAACTATCGAGAGTTACAACATTAAGTCTTCAGACTATGTTCTTATATCAGCGAAAATAGAGTCAGAGCTAAATGAGCTGTCAAATGAAGAGAAGAAGGAATATTTGGCAGAACTCGGACAGACAGAAACCGGGCTCAATCAGCTGATCAAGAAAGGTTTTGAACTTTTAGGCCTTCAAACTTATTTCACTGCCGGAGAAAAAGAGATCAAGGCATGGACTATCCACATCGGAGACAAAGCGCCCCAAGCTGCCGGCGTCATACATACGGATTTCGAAAAGGGGTTTATCAAAGCCGAAACCGTTTCGTGGAAAGATTTGGTTACTGGCAATGGCTGGACCGGCGCAAAGTCAGCAGGAAAGGTTCGGCTGGAAGGCAAAGATTACACCGTCCAAAACGGCGATGTGATGATTTTTAAGTTTAATGTTTAACCCTTGTCATTCTGAACTCATAAAATAAGATCTCCCTCGATCAGTTCAGAGATAGCACTAAAGAAAATCATTTTCTCACTAGTTTTGTCATTCTGAACTTGATTCAGAATCCAGGAACTTATCATAAAGATCTTCCCATTCTGGATTATTTTCCTCAATCAAATCTAATTTCCATTTACGCTTCCAGTTTTTTATCTGTTTTTCTCTTTTGATTGCTTCTTCAATACTGGCTGTTTCCTCAAAATAAACCAATCTGTTAGTAAGGTATTTACCTGTAAAGGTTTCGGGCTTGGCGTTTTTATGCTCATAGATTCTTTTCATTAAGTTATTGGTTACGCCGGTATATAGCGTTCCATTTCTTTGGCTCGCAGTGATGTAAACATAATATGAATTCATGGAATTTATTTATCTGGATTCTGAATCAAGTTCAGAATGACAAGAGAGGGTTAGCCAAATCAGAAACTCTTTATTCCCCTTTGCACCGGTAATCGGTGACTCCGTCAGTCCCTTTACCTGAAATCCATTGTCTTCAGCGAATCTGGCAATCTCCTCTACAACTCCTCGCTGAACTTCCTCGTCTTTTATGACACCTTTGCATTTATCGGCGACCTCTTTGCCCACCTCAAACTGAGGCTTTATAAGCAAAACACACTGTGTTTTATAATCTACAATCTCTTTAATTTTTAGGATAATTTTTTTAAGTGAAATAAAAGATACGTCACAGACAAAGAGGTCAATTTTCTCGGGTAACTCATCAATGTCTCGAAAATTCGTTTTTTCCATCACAACTACCCGAGAATCTTCACGAAGCTTTTGATCAAGCTGACCGTAGCCAACATCGATGGCGAAAACTTTCTTCGCCCCATTTTGAAGTGCAAAATCAGTGAATCCTCCTGTTGAAGAACCAATATCGCAAATCACCATATCTTTAAAGTCTAGTCCAAATTCTTGATAAGCCTTTTGGATTTTTAGCGCTCCTCGTGAAACATATGGAAATCTTTCTTTGATCTTGATCTCGGAGTCATCATCAACAAGTGTTCCGGCTTTGTCTATTTTTCTCCCATCGACCTCAACCTGGCCACTCATTAAAAAAGCCTGGGCCTTCGTCCGACTCTCGGCTAATCCCTTTTCTGTTAATAAAATGTCGATCCGTTTCTTCATAACTTGATACTAACCAATTTAGTAGTAAATTGCTACCTACAACACTCTCCCGTCCGGCATGATTTTTTCAAAGGAAGTCTTTTGCGGCTATCGGATCGAAAAGCGAGGATGAAATTTGATGAGGATTTGAAAAGACCGATTAGCCTTTAGGCCGACTGGAAGGAGTCCGGTTTTTCAAACCTGAAGCAAATTGAAGTCCAACACTTTAAGATGCCGTCTAAGCCGCGATTTTTACTCCACTTTTTCTAAAAAAGTGGAAATTATTTAAAGAACTGGATTTCCGCCTCCGCTCTTTGAGCCTGAGCGATGAGCTCAACTCAGAGTCGAATGACCAGGATGATGAGAAAAAGGCTACTTTGCTCTTTCTACATAAGAGCCATCACGGGTATCAACTCGGATCTTATCGCCATTCTTTATAAATAGAGGAACATTTACAGATAGTCCTGTTTCAATTTTTATAGGCTTGGTTGCAGCAGATGCGGTATCTCCTTTTAGCCCTTTTTCAGCCTCAGTCACAAGAAATTCCATTTTGATGGGTAAATCAATGCTTATTGGCCTTCCATCATAAACCTGCAACTGGTAAACCTCTCCTTCAAGCAGATAATTATTTGCAGTACCAACAAACTCGCTTCCCAAAGAAAGTTGCTCATAAGAAGTCTGATCCATAAAGAAGTAGTTTGCCCCTTCAGAATATAAAAACTGAGCTTTTTTTCTCTCAATATTTACTGGAGAGAACTTATCACTGCTTCTGAAAGTCGTCCCCAGCGTAGCCCCAGAAACAAGATTCTTTATTTTAACTCGAAGGATTGCTCCACCACGGCCCATTTTTGTATGCTGTGATTCAACCACTACATATGGTTCTTTTTCATATTCAAAAACAGTGCCGACTTTTAGATCCGAGATATCATACATATGGAAACCTTACTTGTTAACGTATGGAAGTAGTGCCAAAATTCGAGCTCTTTTTATCGCAAGCGCTACTTTTCGCTGATGTTTCACACAGTTGCCGGTTCTCTTCCTGGACTCAATTCTCCCGTAGTTTGATATGAACTTTTGGAGCCCTTTGACGTCTTTGTAGTCAATGGTCAAATCTTTATCAATGCAAAATCTGCATCCTTTTCTTGGTACATACATTGCTGGTTTTTCTTTAGAACGGTATGTCATCGATGTTTATCTCCTCTTCCTCTTTATCTTCCTTTTTTGGTTTTGCTTTATCGTTTTTCTTTGCCGGGGCTTTTACATCTGAGTCATCGGACGGGAAATCTCCGCCATCTCTTCTGGAGTCAACAAAGGCGATATCTTGCGCCACGATCTCAGTTTTTTGTCTCTTTGCTCCGTCTTGACCTTCCCAACTTCTGGTTTGAAGCCGTCCCATAACATGCACTTTTCTGCCTTTTGTCAGGTACTGGCTGCAAAGTTCTGCCAGTTTGCCCCAAACAACTACTTCATGGAACTCTACTTCATCTTTTTTGTCGCCGTTTGCATCCTTCCATGAACGGTTTGTTGCGACTCCAAACGAAGTTACCGGTTGGCCGTTTGGTGTGTACCGGAGTTCCGGATCACGTGTTAAGTTTCCCATTACAATTGCCAAGTTTACATTTTGCATGGCTCTCTCCTTTTTTAGGACTCTGTGTCAGGTCCTATTATTGCTTGTAATTTTTCGTCCAATTCTTTTTGTCTTTCCTTCTCTTCTTTTTCTTTTTCGGCTTTTGTTTTTTTAGTTTCCTTGACTTCCTCTTTAACCGTTTCTTTTCCTTCTTTCACGGTTGCTTCTTTAGGTTTTGTCTCAGTTTTTTTCACGGCCTTTTTCGGCTCTCTTTTTGACTCAACTATTTCTTCAGCATGAGAAACCAGTGATCTTACAACCTCTTCTGATAAACGAAGAGTTCGCTCTATTTCTTTAACAGAAGCCGGTTCCATCTCTACGAGCAGGAATTCATAGATACCAAAAGCATTTTTTCCTATTTCATAGGCTAGCTTTTTCTTTCCCCAACTCTCTTCATTTAACACTTTTCCACCGGATTTTTCCAGTGAAGCCTTGACCTTCTCTGTAATTTTAGCCGTACTTCCTTCAAGATCTGGGTGTATAATATAGACGATTTCGTATTTTTTCATTAAAAAAATTCCTTTCCACGGACCCTTTCGGGGCTCTCTACTAGAGTAAAGAGCAAAAATAGAATGTTAGTTATTAATTCAATTTTGCTATAAAATTATAGCGCACAATAAGGTAAAAGTCAAATGCAAAAACTAGCTTCAGAGTTTGGACGCACTGCAATCATCACAAGAGAAGAACGCACAATCTTGGGATCACTGCAAGATGTCATTATAAATCCCGAAAACGGGGATGCCATTGGCATATCCTTTCAAGTTTCTAACGCCAAAAACAAGATAATGATTGCAAATACTTCGGATATAGCCGGAGTGGGCACAAACTTTATTATGATCAGAAGTATAGACTCGGCTTCGCTTCCCGATGAAATAATACGGATTAAAGAAGTTCTCGACAAAGACATTGAGATTGCAGGCTCAAAGGTTGTAGATGAAGATGGAAGACATCTGGGAAAAGTTCGTGACTGGAGCATAGACTTAAAAAGAATGCGGTTAGAGAGACTCTATGTAGTTTCTTCGAGTTTGATTAAGATGCTTGCTCAAGATCTGATAATAACTGCCAACGATATTATCAAAATCGAAAAAGATAAAATAACAGTTCGGTCAAGTTCGGTCAAAGCCGGCAAAAAGATAGCTGCCATGGCTAAGACCCCAAAAACCGCAAGAGCAAAAATCGCCCACATGAAACAAGACTGATCTAGCGATGATTAAATTCCGCTTAGGTCTATCTTGTCCAGGTCAGAGGTATTATCAAGGTCTGAAATGTCTATGTCGTCAGATTTCTGGATTTCGCCTTGGATAGTATTTAGCTCAATCTGGCTTGCACTTGCCTTTTTAACCGAAACAGTTCCTGTGTTAGATGCTTGTTTTGTGGCCAAACTATCATTGTAGTAGACCCAGCCCAAGACTCCACCACCCAAAATAACAACTGTTGTAAGTACTGCAAGCAACATTTTAAGTGTATGAGTCATTTGAATTTCCCTATTCATCTGAAGCCTCCTTTTCATTTGCTATTTCTAATGCATTCTTAAGATCTCGATATGCAGTTTTTATCGCCTTTCTGGCTTCCTCTATTTTCCCAGCATCATTTAGTGTTTTTGCGTTTGTAATTTGAACCTTCGCATCATTGACAAGATCTGTGGCCTCCGTTTTTTTAGCGTTGTCAGTAATAGCTGCTACCTTTGCTTCAACTTTAGGGATGAAGGCTTCTATCTTTGCAATAACTTTCTGGAGATGTGTTTCGTGGATAGACTCCACAATATCTTTGATAACCCTCTTTGCTTCTTTAACATCCGCCCTAAACCCATCCATTGCCACCTTTAGTTCTTCTTTAGTTGTTGAGGCATTCACTGCGGCTTTTCTAGTATTAAGCTTAGTTACCCAATCATCAATTTTTGAGTTTAGTTGTGTTTTTAAATCACTTGAGATAGTCGGCATATTCGATACTCTCTCTTTGATCTTTTGAAGTTTTTTAATCACTTCATCAATTTTCTTTGCCGCTTCTCTTTTGGCTTCTGCCAGCTTCTTCTGTTTTTCTTTTAGCTTTACCTTTTCTTCTTTGGCTTTTTCTTGCTCTTTTTTGAGTTGCTCTCTTTGTTTTTCTGCCTGTTTCTTTTGTGACTCGCCGCTCAATTCGGTAGTGTTTGTAGCGTCTGGTGCTTCAGTATTTTCAGCTCTAACAGCTACTGCTGCCATACTTACAAAAATACAAATTACAAGAAATACAAAGGTTAGCTTAATAATTTTTTTAGACATCCTGCCTCCATTTAGTTAGATATGATCAGATATTATGACATATCATTTATCATGTCAACTTTCTCCAAATAGGTTTACATGAAGTCCAAGAGATCACCACAAATAGAAACCTCACACATGAAGAGACGTACAGGTTAAGGTCTAGGCTATTTCAGGTATATCCTCACCTTGGGCACCATTAACCACACCTTCGATACTCCCTGTTTCCGTATTATTGCCGAACGATTCATTTTCTCCCTGATCTTCTTCCTCAACACTGGACGGCCCTGAATAGGGGACAAAATCGATTTTTGTAACCCACGTTTTTTTACCTTCTTGCGTATCCACTGTTTTTGTGGACATTTGGCCTTCCCATCCCGGAAGGTATTCAGAGTCACCCTCCAAAAATGCTCCTGTGTTTTTTCTGATATAAAGTTCCAATTTTTTCTTGATCATAGTCTCTGCGTCGATGCGATTTTCGCAATTATCTAAAACTTTTCTCCACGGTGCCCACTTCAAACAATAATCAATACTCGATAGGATCCATTCATTCATTGCTTCCTCTCGGGCCTCCCTTAGCGCTTCTTCGCCTTGTTGAATATCCAAGAGTAGTTGCTTTGCCCCCCAAACTGCAGATTGCTGTTCCTCTATTTCACCTGCTTCGTTTGGAACTCCAAGAGCTTCTTGCTGATCCTCTGAATTTTGCCCTTGTTTTTCAAGTGACTCCTCCACAACTTGCTTCATCATAAGCGCTTCCGCACTAACATCCGAAATTTCTATCGACACCTCTTTCATTGATCTCATATCTCCCGCGAGGTGCTCTTTTGCTACTTTCGTATCAGCTTTAATCCTATTCTCTTCTTCAACCAGATCACTAATTCTGGCTGCATTCTTATCGATTTCACTTATTTTCGGCTGTTCACCCGTAAGATTAACAGCTGATTTCGCAAGTTCAGTTTGGGCAATATCCTCATTTTCTGCAACTTCGCCTATTGGCTGGTTTTCTTGTTCCGCCATTGTGGTCTCCTCTTTAAATGTCTCTCAAGCCTATACTTTATATGCTGTTATATAGCACAAACCCCACTATGTCAAACTAACCGTATGGTCTATAATAGTAGTTGATGGAAGATCATAGTACAAAACAAATAGTTCTCGCCTTCTTCGGAAACCTGATGGTAGCGGTTTTGAAATTTATTGTTGCAGGCGTTTCGGGCTCCGCAGTTATGTTTTCAGAAGGTTTACACTCTGTCGCCGACACTGCAAATCAGCTTTTTTTGCTTTTTGGGATAAAACGAGCAGAAAGGCCCGCAGACGAGGAACACCAGTTCGGCTTTGGCAAAGAACGTTTCTTTTGGAGCTTGATAGCCGCCTTTGGTATCTTGATCATTGGTTCTGTCCTTTCTATACAAAGAGGTGCTCATGCCATTACTCATCCGGAAGAAATATCCCATATTCAGTGGCCTTTGCTTGTTATAGTCCTTTCTATTTTGATCGAGGGATATACACTGCTTGTTACTTATAAATTCCTCCGTAAAACAAAAGGGAAGGCAAGTCTTTTTAGATACATTGACGACTCATCTGAAACGGCCGTCATTACAGTTTTCTTTGAGGACATGGCCGCTGTTTTGGGTCTGCTTATTGCGGGAGTTGGAGTCACATTATCTTATATACTGCACACATCTTTGTATGATGGTATTGCTTCGGTGGTAATCGGTATTTTGCTTGGCTTTGTAGCTATCTTCTTGGTAAATAAAAATAAAGAGCTTCTGACCGACCAGTCACATTTAGTAATAAACAAGAAAGTTGAAGCGATTTTTGTCAGCCACCCGGCAGTGGAGAAATATCACGATCTTCGCACCATTATATTTGGCCCTCATCACGTAGTCGTCGTTTCGGATGTAGAGTTTAAGGAAGAGTTTGTTTATGAAGACATGGATCAAAATTTAAAAGAAAGTCAGAAGCAGTATACCGAGCATGTTATCAAAAAAATTGGCCTATTGACTGATCAACTGGAACATCAAATAAGAACTGTTTGTCCCGAAGTGAAAGAAATATATCTCGAGGTAGAACAGGATCATACTATTGCAAGCAAAAAAGATAAACTTTCAGAGCCGCAAAAAATATCTTGAGTGGCCAAAAAGTGCTTGACAGGGGATAGCGTTTCGAGTATCATATCTTCCATCGTCATAAAAGAGAGGATGTTGATGTTGACAATATTTTTGTGGGTAATAGCCTTTGGCTTCACCTACAGTATTATCGCAAGATAATATGATAAAACTTCCCCAATCTCGGGGATTTTTTATTTCTTAGGGGCTATCTCTCTAGAATCTCTTTTATCACCAACTTAATAACGTCATAAGCAAAACCCCTACGAACCAAGTTCTCGTAGAGTTTTTGTTTCTTAAATTGTAAATCCTTATCCCCATGTTTTTTGATCACTTTTTCAGCCGTGTTTAGAGCGTTCTTGAACTCTGTCTCATCTTCTCTTTCTGAAATCAGTGAGTTAATCGTTTCTTTATCAACTCCTTTTTTCAAAAGCTCAAGGCTAGTCATTCTTTTTCCTTTTTTACTCTGCGCAATATATCTCTCAGCAAAGTCTGCATCGTTTATAAACCCCTGGTTTTTAAGTTTAACAATAACTTTGTTTATATTCTGCTCATCAAAATTTTTCAACAATTTCTTTCGTAACTCAGTTTCCGTATTCGCCCGGTAGGAAAGAATCAAAATCGCCCGGTTATACGCTTTATACTCAGCATCAGAGTTTTTAATCTCCTCAATCTGTTTGTCAGTTAAACTCTGATATTCTTTTAAAGAACAGTCCATAAGGACACGGCTGGCTACTGAAAATCCATAAACGCCATCGAGATAGATGTTGTATCTATCTCGTTTGGCTTGTTTTTCTATTTTAGTTATTTTCATAATATTGATACCTTAAAAATTGTCATTCCCGCGGAGGCGGGGATCTAGTCAAGCAATGTTATAGGATAAATCCTCCCACTTGGGATTAAAGTCCTCAATAAGCCTCATTTTCCATTGACGATTCCACTTCTTTAGCTGTTTTTCTTTCGTGATGGCTTCTTCTATACTTGTTGTCTCCTCAAAGTAAACTAACTTATCTACTTTATACTTTGCGGTAAAACCACCATACGCGCCATTTTTATGCTCAAATGCCCTTCCTATGAGATTTGATGTTACCCCAATATAAAGGGTACCATTTCTATCACTAGCCATCATATAAACATAGTATGAATTCATATTTTATAGTCTAGATTCCCGCCTCCGCGGGAATGACAGAGAGGAGTAAGGGATAATGGAGACGGGATACCTTTATCATTTTTTTACCGGAAAATACTTCGCTCTTAGGACCTTTTCCAGTTCATCTGCGATTTTAGTGTTATCCTTAAGGAATTGTTTTGTAGCTTCGCGTCCTTGGCCAATTTTTTTATCTTTAAGCTCATACCAAGATCCACTTTTTTTGATTAAATCGTCCTTTACCGCTAGATCTAATATATCTCCGTATTTAGAAATACCTTCGTTGTACATGATATCAAACTCGGCAGAACGAAATGGTGGTGCAACCTTGTTCTTTACTACCTTCACAAGTACATGGTTACCAATAACGTTTTCGCTATCTTTGATTTGTTCCTTTCGTCTGATATCAATCCTGACTGAAGAATAGAACTTTAAAGCATTTCCGCCACTTGTTACCTCAGGGTTTCCGAACATTACACCGATCTTCATACGAAGCTGATTGATGAATATGAGGGTTGTGTTTGACTTAGATGTCGCACCGGTCAGCTTTCGAAGAGCTTGTGACATAAGCCTAGCCTGTAAACCCATATGAGAGTCCCCCATTTCTCCCTCTATCTCACTTTTTGGGACAAGAGCTGCAACAGAGTCTATAACAACCACGTCAACAGCATTTGAACGAACCAATGTCTCCGTTATCTCGAGTGCCTGCTCAGCTGTGTCTGGCTGAGAAACTAGCAGCTTGTTTATATCTACGCCAATGTTTCTTGCATACTCAGGGTCTAGGGCATGCTCAGCGTCTACAAATGCTGCTACTCCACCTCTTTTTTGAGCTTCACTAACTACATGATAAGCGAGAGTTGTCTTTCCGCTTGATTCCGGACCGTAAATCTCTATAACCCTTCCTCTTGGGACACCTCCTACACCTAAAGCTATGTCTAGCGATAAAGAGCCCGTGGGTATAACCTGAATATTCTGTACTCCTCTATCACCAAGCTTCATTATGGCACCCTTACCAAACTGTTTTTCTATCTGATCTACCGCCATCTGGATGGCTGCTGTTTTACCTGATTTCTCGTCCGTCATTTTTTCGTTCCCTCTCTTTTCTTTTAATATTTATTGATAATTATTTTGCAAACTTTAAGTTAAACAGATACTGACCCCTTACCTTGTTCTTTTTCTCAACCTTGATCAATCCTTCAAGTAATCTGATAAGTAGGTCTCCCTGACACTTTATCATTTTATAACTCGCGCCTGTTATCCTCTGATATTCGCTGAAGAGTCGAGCATAGAAGAGAACATTCTCGGCGAGTTTAATCGCTCTTTCATAGCACTCGATTCTTTCCTTTTCGCTATAACACTCATATCCCAGCGCGACTAAAGACATGATTTCTGCCGAATCCTCACGCATCGCTTCCAGAAAATTACTATATTTTTTGATTCTTTTTGTTCTGTCTTGAACAAGTGCAAAAAACTCGTTCGCTTTTTTGATAATTTGTACTTCGATGTAATCTCTCATGACTCACTCCTTGCTTTACTCTTTAAAATTTTTTATAACCCCGACAACTTTGCCCTGCACCATAAATGTTCCTTCTTCCGGAACCAGGACTTTGTGCTCTTTGTTTGTGCTCATCGGCTCAAACATAGCTTTTCCTTTTGTGGTATTCAACCTTTTCACAGTTGCTTCTGTTCCTATCAAAACTACTACTTTGTCCCCATTTTCTGCCGTATCTTGCTTTTTAAAAATGATGTAGTCGCCATCTTCTATACCGGCCTGGTCCATAGAGTCGCCTTTTGCCGTTAACATAAAAACGTCTTGGCTTCTTTTAACTAGTTTTGTAGATAGTGGGATCCAATCTTCGATCAACTCTTCGGCATATATCGGCATACCACAGGCAACATTACCAACCAAAGGCACATTTACAACGTCACTATCATGACTTTCACGGATACTTCGACCATCCAAAACAACTATTCCACGAGCCTGGTTGCCCATTCTTCGAATCTGACCCTTTTGCTCAAGCGCTCGAAGGTGAGAAACAACACCCATCGGTGAAGAACAGCCAATCTTGACCTGTAGTTCGCGTACTGTTGGTGCATCGCCGGTTTCCTTAACGGATTCCTTGATCCAAGTCAGTACGTTCTTTTGTTTTTCAGTTAATTCTTTCGCCATTTTGCCCTCACTTCTTTAGGTAGTATACATTAAAATTATTTTGTATAGCATAAGTGTATACTATAACTTATCCACAGGTCAATGGTTTTTTATGTTTTGTATACTACTATCGTGCTTAACTTTACAAAAGATAATAGTATACAAAATTGTTGACATCATAAACGTAATCTGCTAAAATCTTCTTACAGTAACAACTGCATCTCCACTGATCAGGAGAGGGATATGTCAAACGTCAGCTAGTAGGCGTTATTGCTTTATGCAGAACCTCTATCCATTTGCAGCACAAAAACTTGTAGGTTGCATCGACCAAGTAGTACCAATTCTCAGCCTCACTCTATAGGAGTTTTAAAGAGCTGGGGTGTTACGAAAGGAGATGTGACATTGGGCCCGACATGCATGCATGTCGGGTTTTAAATTTATTTCGTCAAAATAACCATCTCTCGCCCTTGTCCCATTTTCGGGGTTTGGGCGTCAATGGCCGAGAAAACTGTATCCCAAGAGTACTGGATGCTTTCACCGCGAATACCGGCATCATTGGCGATGACATTTTGAGCATTGTAGCCTTTGATTACCAAAATATGATACGTCGTTTGAGGCCCATACATCGGATTTTTTAAACTATGTGTCATCACTGGGACTAACACAGGGTGTCCAGCTGAGATTTCGCGCTTTATATCATCCTTGGTAACATTTTTGAAAGTTTTATACTTGTAACCGTAATATTGCTGAGCAAAAAGTCCTAGCTGCTCGATTGAAAGATCAGGCTCTTTGCCATAGTTTTTTACCTGCCATGCCTTCATTTTGAGCATCTCATCATTGGCAAGTTGAGGAGTAATAATCGTGCTTCCATTAAATGTCAGCTGACCTTCAAGGAAATAATGATACATCAGAACCGCCGCTTCTTCGCAAGACTCCTCGTGAACATTTAAATTGTTGAGAGGTCCCTGCAAAGTATATGGAACAGGCAACGAAGCCGAGTCTTTGATCTGAACCGTATCTCCCTTGACTTGAGGAGTATCAGACTGGACCACTTCTTTTTTCGGTGTTGCTACCTCAGTATCACTCTGTTTTCTTAAATCATTTCGCGCGTTGTAGGCAGTATAGGCAAAGCCAACCACACTTAAAAATGCCGCGAAGACGAGCAGCCGATATGTTTTCTTTATATAATTGTTTTGCCTTCTATCCAACGTGTGCTTTCATGATTAAGGTTAGTATATATTATAATAAAACTATCTCTCTGTCAAGTCCTTTACGGCTATTTCAATGCCTCTCTATCCTATTTGGGTTCTTGCCTAAAGACTCAGCAAAATAACTATGCTAAAATGCTTTTCCTAACATTTGCAGAACAATGTACACAAAACAATTTGGAGAAAGCAGAAAATATAGGAGGGGAAATGGCACGCACTAAAAAATCCAACAAGCCAACCCGTAAACCAACCAGAAAAAGTAAGGAAAATGTTAAGCCGAAGGTACCTGCAATTGATGTAGACCTCCCCAAAGAAGTGGCCGAAGAGATCCTAAATGAAGCAGTCAAAAAGGGAATAATCGAAATTCATCTTTCTGTAACGTAAACAAATTGCTTTCTCCAAAGCAAAAAGGGCCCCCAGTAGGGGCCCTTTCGTCTCAAATTATCTATAGTTCGTGAACTGAAGTGGGATATCGATCGCTTCATCAGTTTTTAGCATCGACATTACCCCCTGCAAATCGTCTTTTGAGGACGAGGAAACCCGGATAGTATCTCCCTGAACTTGCGCTTTAGCTTTCGGATAGACCTCACGAATTTTTTTCGTAATTTTTTTTGCCTTCTCCTGATCCATGCCTTTTTTGAAGGTAACTTTCTGGCGGGTTCTGTCGCCCGAAGCGTACTCTTTCGGACTAGATTTGTCTAAAATTTTGAGTGACAGCCCGCGGCTGACCATTTTTGACTCTATAATATCTATCATGGCGTCAACTTTGTAATCGCTGTCGCCAAGAAGTAGCAATCCTTTTTTATCCTCGTCAAATTCAATAGATGAGTCTGTCCCTTTAAAGTCATATCTTTGAGAGATCTCGCGCTGTGTTTGATCGAGCGCATTCGTCATCTCCATCATGTCGAAGTCGCTCTCTATATCAAATGAAAAATCTTTGGCCATTTTTATCTCCTACTTACTAAACTTTTTATCTTTAATCGCTTCACCTTCTTTGCCCATCGGACCCATATCTTTGCCATTTAGGGTAACTTTTGTGCTGCCGGCATTATTTGTTGAGACTACAAAGTCATTTTTAGCATAAAAAACTTGTGTCGAGCCTGCAAGCATAACTCCTGATACATTCAACTTTTCTCCATCGCGCACTATCTGTACTGTTGCCGGATTTGGTCCTATCACCACCTTTAACTCTAAAGGATAGATAGTCCTGTCAACCGTCGCTGTTGTCAGAGGAAGTTTTGCTGATATCTTTCTTTCAACGCTGGTTTCCCTATCCATTTTATTTTTCGCCTTAATATTTAAAATATTCACTCCGTCCTGTAGACTAACCCTTTCTTTAAAAATACCATTATCATCGGTACCGATTTTGACGTCATTGATGTAGATATCAGCTTCTCTGTCAGTCTTACCCTCAACGTAAACATAATCATCAGTGACATTTGAGTTGTCGGCCGGACTGTTAACACTTAGAGTCGGTGGTGCTGTCAGAATTTTTATCTGCCAGCCAATAAAGACAAGGACCGCAAAGACTAAAAGAGAGGAGCCTATAAGGATGAGTCTTTTTGGAGTGATAACCATTCTCGGTTTTTTGAGAGTCGGCTTAACTTTCGGTGCTGGATTTTTAACCAGCTTAACCCTTTTTTCTAAGCCTCTTTCTTTATCGTAATCACTCAAAGTCTTTTTTGAGTTTAGCCCCAAAAATGCCGAGTAGTTTTTAATAAATCCTCGCGTATAAACATCAGGCGGAAGCTTTGAGTAGTTGCCATCTTCAATATTCCTAATATGACGCGCCGGTATCTTTATCGCTTTCTCAATATCTTTCACATCTAAATGAAGCGAGTTTCTTTTTTTCGCCAGCTTCTCACCCAGAGATTCCCTTTCGGAAATCGTTGTCCTTATAAACTTAGCAGGCGCCATCTAGATCTCCACTTCTTCTTTTTCGTCAATTATCTCTGATATATCACTGATTAAAACATCTCTAGGCCTTGAGCCATCTGCCGGTCCGACCACTCCGCGCTCTTCCAGTAAATCAAGCAACCGCGCCGCTCTGGCATAGCCAATTCTCAGTCGTCTCTGAAGAAGCGATGAGGATGCTTTGTTTGAGCGTATCACACAGTCGACTGCATCAAGGAAAAGATCGTCATCAGGCACATCAAAGTCACCGCCCTTAACCCCGCCAAGCTTTTGCTCCAGAACTTCCTTGTTATATTCAGGACTCCCATTTGACTTAACGAAGTCTGTAACAGATTTGACTTCTTTTTCTGAAATAAACGTTCCCTGTATCCTTTTCGGCTTGGAGAATTCGGCTGAAGTGAAAAGCATGTCACCATTTCCAAGGAGCTTTTCGGCTCCCGACTGATCCAAAATTGTGCGAGAGTCAACCTGAGAAGCTACGGCGAAAGCTATACGGGTAACAATATTCGCCTTGATAAGCCCGGTAATAACGTCCACTGATGGGCGCTGTGTCGCAAGAACCAGGTGGATACCAACGGCACGAGCCATTTGCGCCAGTCGGCAAATCAAACCTTCAACTTCCTTCGATGCTACAGCCATTATGTCAGCCAGCTCATCTATCACAATTACGATATAAGGCATGCCTTCCTTGCCTTTGATGGCGTTAAAGTCGACAATGTTTCTTTTCCCTGCCGATTGAAGAAGCTGATACCTTCTTTCCATCTCGATAATCGCCCACTTCAGCGCCGACACAGTTTTCTCAGGCTCAACTATAACTGGAGCGAGAAGATGAGGAAGGTCATTATATAAAGAAAGTTCCACTCGTTTCGGATCAACTAGTATCAGTTTCAGCTCATTGGGTGAATTCTGATAGAGAAGACTGAGCAGTAACGCATTTATGGAAACAGATTTACCGGAACCGGTAGAACCGGCGATGAGAAGATGTGGCATCCTTGTTATGTCGGCAATCTGCGGATGACCGGAAACATCTAGCCCCAAAACGACTGATAATTTAGAACGGCGCCCTTTGAAAGTCTCACTCGTAAGAATATTTTTAAGTCTAACTATAGCTGCCTTTTTATTTGGTATTTCAACCCCGACAAGAGACTTCCCAGGAATTGGTGCTTCAATACGGATAGGATGAGCGGCGAGAGAAAGAGCTAGGTCCCGGTCAAGATTTGTAATTTTTGAAAGCTTTACTCCATCACTGGGCTTTAAAGTATACTGCGTTACAGTTGGCCCGACATTTACGTCGCGCATCGCAACATCTATGTTAAACTTTCCCAGAGTCTCCTGGATGACAGCTGCATTTTCTGTCACATTTCCGCTATCCGCTTTTGTAGTCGTATCCTCAAGCAAATCAACTGACGGCAGTTTCCAGTCCTTATCGTCACCAACCATCATTACTTCCGGCTCTTTTGGCTCAGGCTTAAATTTATCGGAAACGTTTTTTGCTACCGCAACTCCCTCATGAATCTTAATATGTTCTTTCGGCTTCTTCTCCTCGCCTTCTTCTTGATTTCTAAAGAGTGCAAAAAGATCTCGGATTGAGGTGTCAGTAGCAAGTAAAAGTCCGATAATCAAGGTAGCCGTAAATATTAGGAAAGAAACAGGAGAGTTAAATATTTTTAAAATCTGCGTTTCCAGCAGCGAGCCAAGCATCCCTCCGCCACCGTCTTTTTTTAGTCCGCTGAAAATTATCTGGGACATCCCGCAAAGAGATATAATGGAAAGGCCAAACCCGGATGCAGAGATTTTGTTGACCGGAAATCTTTCAGGGAAGAAAAGTCCTGCCCCGACACCAATAAAGATGAATGGCATAAGGTAAGAAACAAAGCCAAAAATATCTCTAAAAGTTGTAAAGAGGGCCAGTGCCCATCTCCCGCCAAAGTTAAATGCCCCGGCAAAAAGAATTACCGCAACAATAAAAAGCCCAACCGCAACTATCTCTCCGACTATTTTCGGGTTTAGTGTTGGTTCGACTTTTTTCCCTTTATTTGTAGACCCCTTGGGCCTGCCTGGTTTTCTATGCCTTGCCATGGTGCTATTATAATAGATTTCAATAAATTATTACAGCCTCAATTGTATTTAATCCGGCATGATTTTTTCAAAGGGAGCTCTCTTGCGGCTATCGGATCGAAAAGCGAGGATAAGATTTGATGAAGATTTGAAAAGACCGATTAGCCTTTAGGCCGACTGGAAGGAGTCCGGTTTTTCAAACCTGAAGTAAATTAGAATCCGACACTTTTAAGATGCCGTCTAAGCCGCAATTTTTACTCCACTTTTTCTAAAAAAGTGGAAATTATTTAGAAACTGACTTCTCGCCGGAGTTTATGCTGAACTAGGTTCAGTACGGTAATGACAAAGATAGAGATCCTTCGTTACACTCAAGAGTGACAAAAGCTTACACTTCTATCAGAACGGCGATAACCATCGGGCTACGTTTGGTATGATTGTAGAGATACTGGCTGACGTGGTCGCGGATCTTCAGCTTCATCTTTGTCCAGTCCGGAAGCGGTTCACCGTCACGTACTGCCACCATTTTCTTCACTTCATTTCGGGCGTTGTTTACAAGCTGTTCGTTTTCTCTCATGTAGATAAACCCTCGGGAAATAATGTCCGGTGAAGTCAGCAGTCTGCCGGTTTTCTTATCAACCGTGCAGATAACAACAAACATTCCTTCAGTCGCCATTACTTTACGATCACGGAGAACTATCTCACCGACATCGCCGATGCCAAGTCCGTCAACTAGGACCACACCGTTTACGACTTTCTTTTCAGCTTTCACAACTCTGCCGTTTGACACTTCCAAAACATTACCATTATCTAAAATGAATGTGTTTTCTTTTGGAATGCCTATAGACTGTGCAAGCTGTGCGTGATGGACAAGATGATGAACTTCACCATGCCATGGAACAAGGTATTTCGGTCGGACAAGCTCCATCATCAGCTTCAGTTCTTCCTGACCCGGATGTCCGGAAACATGAGTTCTGTCACCGTCCTTTTCGTCAAATATCACTTCTGCGCCTCTTCTGAAAAGATCATCCACAACAGTTGTGATAGAAGACTCGTTTCCAGGAATCGGAGAAGATGAGTAAACGACAGTATCGCCCTTGCCAATCTTTATTTGTTTATGTTCGCCACGAGCCATTCTCGATAACGCTGCCATTGCCTCACCCTGAGAACCGGTGCTCATAACAACAATTTTATCAGGAGCGTAAGTAGCTATATCTTGAACTTTCATCGCAATTCCTTGAGGAATTTTGAGATACCCAAGTCGGACCGCAACTTCTATGTTTCGCAGCAAGCTTCTGCCGGAAAATGCGATTTTTCTGTGATGTTTCTGCGCAGCATTTATGACCAGCTGAATTCTGTTAATCTGAGAAGCAAAGGCAGCAACGATTATTCTCCCTTCAGCTTTTTCAAAGATATTGTCAAATGTAGCCGCTATCGTCTGCTCGCTGACAGAGAATCCCGGAACTTCGGCATTTGTACTGTCAGACAGAAGTGCCAAAACACCCTCATCGCCAAGACGGGAAAGTTTTGAAATATCAGTTTTCTTACCGTCAACCGGTGAGTGGTCAAACCGGAAGTCACCAGTATAGACTATTCTGCCTTCAGGCGTGTTTAAGATTATACCCACTGAGTCAGGTATGGAGTGAGTTACACGAAACCACTCGACCTCAAAAGCACCAAGTTTCAACTTGTCTTTATCAGGGTCTATGACATTTAGTTTCAAATGTTTGAGCTGAGGATGTTCGCTAGCTTTCGCTTCGATCAAACCACAGGTCAGTTTCGGCGCATAGATAGGCGCATTGATCTGAGGCATGATGAACGGAATACCGCCAACGTGATCTTCATGTCCGTGAGTAATAAGTACTCCTCGGATTTTGTCTTTTTTATCCTGAAGATACGAAATATCAGGGATTAGATAGTCCACTCCCAGCATATCGCCATCGGGGAATATAAATCCCATATCGACGATGATAATGTCGTTTTCGTATTCATAAACAGTCATGTTTTTTCCGATTTCGCCCAAACCTCCAAGAGGAATAATTTTTAGTTTACCCTTTCCGGATGCGTGCGGCATCGAAGCCTGCATTACCGTTTCGTTTTTTGTTTTAATATGTTTTTGTTTAATTGCCACGTCATGCGCTGTTGGCATATTTCTTCGTGGTTTGTTTTTTGGATTCATTTTGTTAATTTTTTTCCTTTCATGCCCGCACTTAAGCGGGACTTTTTTAGAGTTCTTTTACTTTTTTAAAATAGTTTAGTTTGCTCTGTTTCTTTATTATTATCGTTATTATTATTTAAACCTTCTTCATTTATCTTCTTTAAAATTTTTGGAATTTTATCAAAATCTTCTTCTAATGTCTTTTTCATATTGCCGTTGTAGATTGCTACCGCAGGGTGATATAAAGCTAGAAATACTTGTTTTCGTCCGTTGAAATCTTTTCTAAATGCATTTCCGTGACACTCTGAAATTTTGAGTGCCGGGAAAAACCTGTTCATTGCGTGTCTGCCTAGAAATACGATTAGTTTTGGATCTATAATCTTAATTTGCTGCTTCAGATATGGCCAACACATTTCCGCTTCTTCCGGCAATGGATCTCGGTTATTCGGTGGGCGGTGTTTTAAAACGTTTGCGATATATACGTCCTTTCGCTCCCAACCTAAACCTTGAATTAGTTCGGTCAAAAGCTGTCCGGCGCGTCCGACAAACGGTTCTCCTTGTAAATCCTCATCTTTTCCTGGTGCCTCTCCGATAAACATCACTTGAGCTTTTTCACTGCCAATACCCGTAACGTCTTTCGTTTTCGTTTTATATAAAGAGCATCGCTCGCACTTTGAAACGAGTTCATCAACGGCTGATAAATCATCAGCATTAGCAATATTTTCCTCGGTTATTTTCATTTATAGATTTTTGAGAACTTCAAAACGTTGAACCCATACTATCACACATTAGCCCAAAAGTCAAGCCTATTTTTTCTTTGAACGATTTTCCAAAATGTAAAAGACAGAGAGCATAACAACTGAAATGAAGAAATAAATCATAAAATTCAAAGACAGACTAGTTATAGAAACCCCTTGATTGAGATAAGTATCTTTAATGACAAAAGGAAATCCATAATTTTGAATTGCCAAATCCGGGCAAATTTCGTAAGGGGTGCATTGCGGAGTAGTATACCTAGTGAAAAATATCGACGTTAAAACTGTTAAAATAAGTGCCAAAAGAAAGCTGATTATAAATATTTTCAATATATTATTTTTTGTAATCATAAGTTTTTTCATTACCTTAATATCTTAAGCCCTGCTTTCATTTCTCAAAGACAAAAAGAGAAAAGTTATTACAAAAGCTGGGATAAAGTAAAAAAGAGAATCTAATGCTACATTGGAATAGTTATATTTTATTATGTCTATGGCAACATCACCACTACCTGTTTTTACTTCTTTAAATATCAGTGGCCAACCATATTTGACCAAGCTAGTACTTGCACAATCGGGGAAGGGAGTAGGCTTACATCCGTCCGAGATTATTTCGCTACCTCTATCTATAAATTGTCCAGTTAATGTCGAAATTGCAACTGATATGACAGCAGCAAAACAGAAAGATATTATTATTTGTTTCTTTTTAGCCATTTACTTACTTCTCCGTGATTTTTTTAAATAATTTATTAGGTAAAGGCAGGAAATACTCAAAAGAAAACTAATAAGAATAACAATAATAGTATCAATTATTAAAGAAATAATTATTATGTCAGAAAGATAGTTGTCACAACATGGTTTGATTCTTTGGGGAAACCCATATGAGGGGCAACTGTTAAAAAAGTCGACCGTAGGCGGGAAGCCGGGAGTATTCGGATGCTCGTTATACCAGCAGGTACCGACTGGAACAAGCCACATTAAAATCATTGCTACTATGGTGGATCCAAAGCTTACCAAGATTGATATTTTAAGCTGTTTCTTTGTAATCATTGTTTCTTTTGACTTTTAACTAATTGGTAAAGATAAAGGATAAAAAATATCGGTACAAAATAAATAATCCAGTTTAGAACGATTCCTGACAGAACCAGCAAGGGAGCAGGTGCAGAATCTCCTCCGTCCCACTTAATTGCAGTAAAAGGGAATCCTTGGCCATAACCGGGTATAAAGCTGAGATTAGATCGTTGCTCACAATATTCACCAAACCCAAAGTAGTGATATTCCTTGGAAAAAGTCTCAGCAAAGATATCAGATATACATTCGTCATATCCGACACCTATAGTAGTCACAACTAATAATAGAAAAGAGATAATAATACCTACAAGTATAGTTTTTTTAGTTGGTTTTTTGGTTGTAATCAATTGTTTACCTCTCTACGATCTTTTAGAAGAAATAAAAGATAAAGAATGACGAGGGTTGGGATAAAATAGAATAGAAAGTCTAAAGCACCATTCAAATAGTCGTAGTCTGTTTCAGCGTGGAGAGACAGCCCACTTAGACTTACTACTTCCCTATAGTCTAGAGGCCATCCAAAACCATACGTTGCACTGCTTGGACAGTCAGGATATGGGTATGGTTCACATCCCGTACTCCTTACAACCTCTCCCTCAAGAACAAAACCAGTTAAAACCATAAAAAGAGAAGACAAGACTAAGGCTGCGACCAAGGATATTGTAAACTGCTTTTTTGTAATCATTTATTTCTTTTTTTATTATTTTTTATATTATAAAACATAGAGAATAGAACAAACGAAATAATAAAATAAAAAAGGAAATCTAAAGCCAGAAAGCCAAAATTAATTTCAGAACCAGATAAAGTTCCTTCTGTTTTAAATATCCAAGGAAATCCATATCCGCTTGTAACTCCTTCGGAGTCACAAAGCATGGGTGGTGGACAGTCATTATACAAAAAGACTTTGCTACTCAAAGGAAATGAATTTAACAGTAAAAGAGCTACACACGTTAAAAGCAATGCCAAAAGAGATACTTTTGTAAAAGATTTCTTATCAACTACTCTTAGTATTTTATTTAACATAACTACTTTAATATCTTAAACTCTGCTTTCATTTCTTTCAAGCTACAAAAGAAAAAGCCCCACTTTTCAGTGGGGCCCAATACTAACGTTAAAGGAAATGGGACAGTTATTTGCCCTGGTGCTTTACCGGTTCTGACGCAACCTTATTTACTCCTTTGATTGTTGCATAAGACACAACCGAACCTACACCGACAATTGATACTATAAACTCGACACACGCGACCCAGTACAAGAATGAGTCATCCTTGAAAGCGTCTTGGGCCATGAGTGCCAGAAAGGGCATGATGAGATAGATTGGCTTAAAAGCCGCAATCCCCTCCAGTTGCTGTTTTTTGCCGCTGGCCATAAGAAGCCAGTGGTTGACTACCAAAGCGATAAATATCGGCCCAATACTAAGTATAGCGAGTGCAAGGTAGTACATCGGTTCTCCCTTCCTAGTTTTTTCAAATTGCTAATAAAGAGGTGATCTTTAAATATAATTATGATTTTGACATAAACATTTATAAATGTCAACATTTTTGTCGATTTGATGTGTATATTAGCAAAAGAAAAAGGGGCCGCGCCTAAGCGCAGCCCCTTTGTATCCCGCAGATGGGAGTAGCTAATCTACTTTCCATCCGTCATGGACATATCGGTCTAGTATGACCGGGTTCATTAAGGTGCTAATGTCTGTGTTTTCGGAGTCCAACCAGCCTTTGCCAAAAACTGTGGATCCCAAGAACACGTCCTGTGTGATGTACTGTGTATCAGAAGGAAAAGAGCCAGCGGCTATTTCCTCCTTCATGTCAACCGAAGTTGTCTTTTTGGTTGCCATCACCCAACCCCAGTCACCGAACGAAGGTACGTTTACGTGATAGGGAAGAGTACTGAAACCAGAAGCGTCAATCGTCCGGTTGATCGTGAGGTAAGCTTCCTTCGCGTGATAGGGAGATGTGGATTGAACCACAATCGCACCGGTATCACTGAGAAGCCGATTTAACTTCCTGTAGAACTCCTGGCTGTAAAGCTTGGAAAGTTCCACAGACTCGGGATCCGGCAGGTCAACAATGATAACGTTATACCTTTTGCCGTTTTCAGGTCCGACGAAGAGGTCAGCATCTACCGTGAAGATATTGACAGATGCTACCTGATCTACCATCTCCCGGCCTTTATCATTGAACTGATCGTTCCCCTTGAAGACTGGCCTGTTTAGGGTACCAGGTTTGACTCCCTCGGAAGCAGAAGCATGAACTCTTGCATCCTTGAAGGATCCCTTGTTGAGCTGGGACATGATCGGATTTTCCGTAGAAAACCGGATCATCCCAGGATCAATATCGACAAGGTCGACATTCTCCACGTCCGGATACTTAAGGAGCTCCCTGACAGCCAGACCATCTCCACCGCCAACTACCAGTACCTGCGAGTGGTCAGGAACAAGCGTCATGACCGGATGTACGAGCATTTCATGATAGATATGCTCATCCAGGCTGGAAAACTGCTTGTTTCCATTGATGAAGAGCGAATATTCCCCAAGGGATTTCGACTCCGTCATGACCAGCTGTTGATACTTGGTCGTCTCGCTGTAGACAATCGGATCATCATATAGTTTCTGCTGCAGCTCCATAGCCCAACCTCGGTTCGAAACGAAACCAAAGATTATAAGGCAGAAGGTAGCAGTTATCACTACGAGGATTCTTGTCCACTTTTTTACCAACCCCGCCTTGGCGAAGTAGCAAAAAGTAACACTGGCTACAAGGAGATTAACGAAAGCCATTATGAAGCTGATCTCCGTAAGAGGGAACTTCCTGAGCAGGAAAAACACCCAGAGAAGAGCGAAGACGAAACTGCCAACATAGTCGAGTGACAGTGTACTAGCAATGTTCGTACTAAGCCCCTTGATGTACTTCTCATTAATCCTCATGACCAGAGGTATTTCCAGTCCGATGATGAAACCGATTGATACAATGAAGCTGTACTGGATCAGCGCAAAATGGTCTTTGACTGTTCCATAAGCCGCATACATAGCAATCGGTGAGAAACCGATGAGCAGAGCTAGTAGTATCTCGGCACCGATGAACTTCTCTATGATATTTTTGTCGCTTATAAACTTCTGTAACAAGCTGGCGACCCCCATCATGAGGAGCGAAAGGGCGATTACCACAGAAAACTGCTCAATCGAGTTGCCAAGAACATAAGTACTAACAGTACTTAAAATATACTCGGCAACCAGACCAGCTCCTCCGGTGAAGAACATGGTCGCCCCAAGCAGAATACTTGGAGTATGCTTCTTGATCCGCGAATCTTTACCAACCATCGGCACTACGCCTTCGACTGTGCTCATTTGAACCCTCCAATGCATTTGTGCCCTCCCCGGTTTTTTTACGAACCGGGGAGGGCATGACTTGACTAGAAGGTAACCAGCATCACGCTGGCTACTATTACTACTGCCAGCGTGGTGCCTTCTACGAGCACCATCGAGGCCAGATTGCCTGACCTGATTTCATCGTTGATTGTGACTTTAGGCAGGAAAAACCAGTCAACCAGCTTCTGTATCACCATGAGGGCGACGACTCCCAACACTGCGCTAACGGCAAATGACTGGAAGTCTTTTGCCCAACCCTCAAAGGGGCCTGCAATGCTGACGCCAAGGATAAGCCCTAGCGAAAGCAAATCGCCGATTGTTGACATGGCTGCTGCAAGACTCCCTCCCGATATTTCTGTGGAGAGGTCGATCGGTGTAACCCAATCGATAATCTTAAACAGCAGGATAAACAACAGTACGCCGACTGAACCGAAAACCGCAGCGGAAAGCGTTCCTCCTCCGGAACCGGTGAAGGCTCCGAATAGAAGAGTCCCGAGGCCGATATACACTCCTGCCTCGAGAAGGCCAACAGCAACGTTTCCTTTACCGATCTCTTCGCTGTTATTCACTCTCGGTAAGATTACTTTATTCGCGAGCATCCCTGCTATGTTCAGCAGTATGAATGCTATCGCGAAATCCATAAGGAACTCAAGTAACCCATCGACGTCCTTGGTAATGCTAGTAAGAGAACCGGCCAGCGCTAAAGCGATACCGATAAACCAACCGATTCTCCGAAGTGAGACTGCCATGTTGCAGTCTTCAATGACGCACTTGTCATCGTCATACGGCGTCCTGTAGTCCAGCCACTTCTTTACGATGTAGAGGACTGCAAGACTTAGCAGTATTGCGACGATTATCCATTTCCAAGAGGACATATAGCCCCTCCTTCCTGTTTGTCATTTACCTCCGCCACCGGGACCGCCGCCTCTTGCACTTGAGCCGGCCTCACGAACACTAGGATCCTCTGCTTCTATACCGCCGGAACGGCCATAGGTCGTTCCGGCATAGTTGCCAGAGTAGGTGCCGTAACCTTCATCTTTCCCATAGTACGGCTGCCTACCGCGATAGTCGCGGTTCCAAGTGTCCCAGTCATTTCGGTAAATGCTGTTTCCACCGAGCATGTTACTGATGAAGGCGTACTGGCCGTAGAAAACCCAGAATGAGTTTCCACTGCCATCCGTGTTCCACTGGCCATACCGCGGATTATCGACATAAGCGAAGCCCGGAGGGGAAGCAACCTTGATGACATCCTCTTCGTACAAGCCGACAGGTTTGGTCATAATAACCATCCCTAGGTCTGCCTCGTTCGCTGCGAATGTCGCCTCGTCTACTTCCTTCCAGTCTTCCTCGTGAACCTGTCCGTTCTCCTCTACCAAATATTTATGGTAGCAGGTGTACGGGAGGTCACCGACGTAGAACTTCTCCGTGGAATCGTTTGGGCCCTCTCTCTGATCGATATTCAGGGAATTCCATTTATCCTGATCGATCTTCCCTAAGTCAAGGGCGTCTTCGTCCGACAGGCTTTCGAAATACGCGTAGGTATCTCTGTCAACTTGCCGCGATTCGTAGGTATAGTCCTTATCGTTGTCGATTTCGGCCCAATCATCCCAGACCGTTTTTTGGATTGTGACGAAGAAGTCCTCACGCTGATCAACCAGAGTCCAACTATAGGACCTTGGCAGTTCGTTCAGCTTGTTTCGGACATTTTGGTCTTCGCCTTTTATCCATTCGTTGTTCGTAGTGATGGTAACACACGAATCTCCCCAGACTGCATAGTCGGGACTTGCCGCCGCTTCCTGGGCCTTCGCCGAGGTTAGAGCGGTCGCCGACTCATCGACCCGCCGGTTGAACTCCGCCTGACGCATAGTCAGGTCGTCTTTCTTACCGGGGAAATCAACTTTTGCTTTTTCGACTGGCGCTGTGAGTTCGTCTCTAAACTTCTGGGATGAAGCAACATCGTTGCTCGCAGTTTGAATCATCTGCTTCCCTTCATCCTTTACCTTCTTCAGAAACTCAGCTCTGTTGCCAGGATAGTCAGCGAAGTAGTCGGCTTCGTCGAGAGTAGCATTGATGCGATTGATTTGTGCTTTGGCATTTTCTGCTTCTTCCGCTTTGCCGCGATCGAGTATGGGCTTGAGCTCGTTATCGAATAGGCTTTGAGCGGTGTCTGTCTTTGCTCTCGCCTCATCGAATTTACCAGCCCAGTTTTCCCTCTCGGAGTAAGGCTTGTGAAAGCCGTAGCTCTCGGAGTTTTTAAACTCCTCGAACTGGGACTGCTTGTCGCCGATCTTCTTCTTTGCTGCCTCAATCCTCTTAGACAGCTGATCCGCATCCTTCTGGATTTCCTTTGGGATGTTAGAACAGCCGGCAGCGAGAAGAGAGAAGACGACCAGCAGTGATAACGCTATTACTTTTTGGAGCAAGCGCTGCTTAAGCATCTGTTTTCCCTCCTGATTGATGGTCTTATTACTGTCCGGGTGATTACCGCTAGAAATTCCTGCGGATAAATATGTCCGGTCTCAATACTGACTCCGTCCATACCTTCATGGCAGTCAACGGCAATGAGAGTCATTGCTGTTATTTTCTCGCGGTTTTTATCCGGAAACTCGAAGATCAACCCGCGCCTTCGCCCGGAGACTATCTCATCCTTGAAAGAAAAAAGATCCCCGGCATGTAGCCGAGTATCAACAAGATGATAAACAAACTTGTACATCAACTTGTCTTCTCCTCCTTGGAACTCAAGCTCAATGGGACCCTCTAAATCTTTCATGAGTCCCCCAAAGGCTCTGTCTGTCTCCTGTATTTCCATGCAGGCTAAGACCTCATTAACGGCGATACCGGCATAGTTAAACGCCAGAACATGGCTTGCACCAATGATCTTGGCATCAACTAGCAAACCGGAGTCTGCCTCAAAAGTCTCTTGCCCAACAATTTGAAACTGGGCGCAGTCGATGTCACCACCGACTACGCCCAAACGAAGGTCACTGGCGGACTGATCCTTATAGGACAGTTCGCTAGTTTGCATTAGTTCCTCCTACGAGTAGGACTTGGATGGAGAGGGGATTTACGGGAATCGATATTGAAATCGTATATCCGTCATCCCACTTCTCTACACCCATGAGCATTCCTGAGGGTCCGACAAGATCCCAGTACTTTACCTCCTGCCCGGGATCACCTTCTTTGCGATAGAAAGTGGCTATGCCACTGTCATCGTATGAGTAGGTGTTACCGTTGTAGGTAACTGTACCGGTTTCTTCGTCGTCCATCTCCGTCAGTTTTGACGGAGTCAGGTTCGCATCTGCGAGGTTGGACAGACGTTCGCTCTCTATGAACACTTCCAGCTCATCATCTATCTCCCATTCGAGGTAAGTGATTTCGCCGGTCGCGAGATTATAGAGCTGAACCTCGTACCAAACGTAGCTGTCTTCCGTATACCAGTAGCGCTCCAACACCCTGTAGGGAGTCGCGCCGACGGTTATGCAACCGCCGGGACGAACATCCGTTATAGAGTGGTTTCGCCGCTGGTCTTCGGGAAGAAGTGGAGGCAGCGCCGAAACGGCCTCAAACCGTTTCACAACTGCAGGATCGATTACTGTTTCCATTTCAGATCTTCGCTTCGATCGAGTTTAAGGCTGCTTTCTCCGGAAGCTTTACGGCGTTCTGCCTTGCTTCCAGTTCCTCAGCCATTGCCTTAAAGGCCACCGCGTTGTCCCTTGCGACCTGGATCACCTGCAGCTGCAGCTGATCGCGCTCGTCCATTGCCTGGATCAACGTGTTATGTGCCACTTTCATCTTTTCGATGTTGAGGGCAGCAGAGGAGAGGTCTTGCATCGCCTTCCTCTGGCCTTCGCTAACTGCCTCAGCGTTACGGACTGTAAGATCCGCAACAAAGTCACGGGTCGCCCGATCCATTGCGGCCGCCTGCTCCTGCTGCATGTTAATGATCTGGAGGGCGGTACCGATGCGGAGCGCCGGACCAGCTACATCAATCGTCCTTCTCAGACTGATGGCACGAACAACATTGTTCTGCCTAGCCGTCGAAAGGCCGATCAGCAGCTGATTATACAGCTCCCGCATACTATTGAAGTCGAGATATCTGGACGACAGATAGGTACTGAAGTTAATCAGCTGCCCCTTCTTCGGATCATCATCGGCCAGCTTCTCATACTCCTGTCCCAGGGAGGCCATCATCTCTTCGCAGAGATATCCGGTGCCCTTGACGCGCTCGAGACTCGGCTTGAGATCTTTCACGATTATGTCGATCTCAGTGTTACTCTTCATAATGGTCTCAGCGGCACTCCTCAAACTGTAGAGGATGCTGTTGATCTCATCATCAGCCGAGTTGGTCTGCTCCTGGATTCGGGTGATAGACCGCTCCAGCTGTTTGCGTGCAAACGGCGGGAATATGCCCATCAACCTTTCGAAAAAGGTAGGCTCGGCAATCTTCGCCGGATCAAGCCGATCTGCCATTTTCCTCAGACCCATAAGAGAGTCCGGGGCTTCCTGGTCCCCAAGCTTCGGGGGATTGATGATGCTGTTGATCGGGGCCTTTAAGAGCTCTATGCTCTGGCCGGCCGACTGCTGTGCCTCGATACCGAGGGTTGCTACCTTCTCGAGAAGATCCTGATCTCCGGGCATCGCCATTATCTGCGCTACCCACTGGGCCGACTGTTCCTTCAGGGATGCCGCCATTTCGGGCGTCATGCCATCCGGAACCTCGGGAACAATCGTTTGTCCCATCGGCTTCTGGACTTCCTTCACTGCCGAAACATTCATGGCCTGGGTTGCGAGGGGCGGTACTGCGAGAGCGGTACTTGTCTGAGTATCTGCTGTTACTTCGGTCATTTTGGTAACCTCCTGGTTATATGGCTTCGATTGATGCCGTTGACAACATTTTCTTCAGGTATGCAACTTGACTTTCGAACTTGAGGGCGTCCCCAGTATCAAGGGAGCTGCCTATTTCTGACAGCTTCCCGTCGATGTCTTTGAGGGTCCCTACCAGGGCCTCCTTCTTTTCGCTCCGTCCGCTCTGCGATAGATCGACGTACGGATTGACAAGCTCGGGGATATAGCCATCGGCCACTCTCCCCGTAACCCAGCTCATTTCTGACCCTGGGTATCCGGAAGCCGCTTTCGGCAAGACAATCATAAGTTTCCTTACGATGTCCGAAACCATATCGCAGACTTCCTGGTCAACCTTCTTGATCTTCATTTTGAGCAGTAAGTCAGTCAGATTGGAAATCTGGCCGCTTATCTTCTCCGACAAATCCTCTGTCTTTTTTTCAGCTACCGGCCGAGGCACTTCACCTACGGTCGTTTCCTTCTTGCTTCGTGCTCTAAGGATGACTATTGTCACCCCCACAACCAGCAATAAAACCACCACTAACAGAATCAATTTCACTTTCTTCTCCTCCTCTTCGTTTGGTGTTTGGATTTTTCCTGTATCTATATATTTTTCAAAGGCCGCTGCTTTTGGAATAATACTTATTCCTCACAGTGAGGCTCTTGTGCCTTGAGCAAAGGCAGTTTATTAGTTAATAATAAACTGATGATCCACTCCCTCCGGATCCCTCGGGTCATCAGTCTATTAAGTTATTACAGTTGATTGGCCATAAAAAATTTGACCATCAGATATTATACTAAACAAAAGATAATTTGTCAATACTTTTTATGCTATTTTTGAGATTATATTAAGAGCTTAAGCTCTGCCTTCATTTTTGCTAAGTCTGTATTAAAAAAAATAAAGGGCCCTGTATAAAAAGCCAGGGCCCTTTTCCTTACATCTATATCGATTTTGCCAACAGAGAGGTGATATCAGTCACCGGATCCGCTGTCACCACAGTCACTACCGAAGTCGCTGGAACCATCGTCGAAGTTGCCGCTATCACAGCCATCCGTGCCATTGTTGTCTGGACTCGGATCATTATCAATGTCCGAGATATCTGGCTGTGAGTCGTCAAGAATCAGATCCAGCATAACCAGAGTCATAATAGGGTCGATGCCCAAAGCAGAGTCGCCAGAGCTATCGTAGGACCTATCACTGATATGTGAAGGGAGCGAACGACAAGCCGTGCAGTAGGTCTTTCCACTCTCGACCGTAAAAAGCTCCCCCTGACTGATATCGTGGCCATTCACATCTTCAATGACTCCTCCGGTGCTGTTACGATGAATACTCAATTAATTCACCTCCCTCTGTCTAGTTGTTCTATTGATATGTTCATACTTAGACAAATCTAGAGCGCACTTCTTGCACCCGCTCCGGACTCAGAGTATGTACTCTAAATGAGGCAATATAGAATGTAAAAACTTCAAGATACAAAAGTTAACCATAAAAGTTAACTAAGACACTTTAACATAATAGCCATTGATTGTCAATATTTTTTATGTTGTTTCTGAGATCATGTCAAGAGCTTGAGCTCCGCCTTCATTTTTCTTAGGTCATATATAGCAAAAGAGGCTTTTCCGAAGTGCCCGGCGACCTCACCGGGGTTTAAGAGCACTGTGCTGCCAACCTTTTCCTCCCATGGAGTATGGGTATGACCATAAAAAACTATGTCATATTTACCCGACTCGGCCAGTTGTTTCGCAATGTGTTTGCTATGAACATAGGCAATCTTCACTTTTTTGAGCTCAATCTCACCATAATCTCGGGCAAAAATCACATTTTCAGGAAAGAGACCTGTCATATTTTTAATCTTAAAATCAAGATTTCCAAGCGCCAAATATAGAGTTTCAAAGGATTTAGCGACTTCTTCCACAGTCTGCAGGTCACCGATATCCCCACAACAAAAGCCAACCTTTATTTTTTCAGCACGAATAATCTCCGCCGCTTCTCGCCAACGCAATAGATTATCATGCACATCACTAAAAACCGCTACTTTCATATATCCTTCTCTAACTTTAAGTAGAAATCTGAGAAACCAAAATTCTTATAAAACCTTATTGCCTCATCATTTTTGTGATGAACACCAAGTCTTAATTTGTTTGAGCCCTTCCCCTTCGCCCAAGCTTGAAATCCTTCTAATAACCCTTTACCAACACCTTTATTTCTATGGGCGGTATCAATATAAATATTGTCCAAAACGGCCGGGGTAACACTCTGTCTTGCTTTCGGACTGGGATAAACCGTGCCAATCAGGAAACCAATAAGTTTTCCCTCTTGCTCAGCCACTAGGAAAAGAGCACTTTCTGATTCCATCTTGCCTTTTAAATAATTATCGGAATGCTCAGTTTTAGCATACTCAGGCTGAAAGGATGGCTCAAACTTCGTCTCATTAACCATCAACTTATAAGATAGTTTTTTTATCTCTTCAAAATCTTCAAGTTTAGCTTTTCTTATTTCCATAGCCTATTTGATTTTTTTCCTCTCAACGACTATTGTCCAGTTTGCCGCAAGGGTTGCAACTGCGCCTACCGCGGCTAGCATCGGGGCTAAGATTACGCCTATCACGCCAACCGTAACAGGGAACTCCATGATGGTTTTACCTTTTTCATCTTTTATAATAATCCTCCGGACATTGCCTTCCTTTACAAGCTCTTCAACCTTTTTCTTTATATCTTTTCCGGAAACCTTAAATTCTTCTCTTTTATCTGCCATTTTATCTCTCCTCTTATTTAGAAACATATTATATCAAAAAAGACCCTTGTGGGGGTCTTTTTATTAAGAATCTTATTTCTTTGCGGCTTTCATCGAGAGGTTGTTTCGTCCTTGTGAGTCTATTTCCATGAGCTTTACGTCTACTTCCTGACCTTCCTTGAGCTCATCGGTAACCTTCTCAACTCTCTCATCTTTAATTTGTGAGATATGAACCAAGCCTTCTTTACCCGGCATGAACTCTACAAATGCTCCGAAGTCCATGATCTTTACAACCCTGCCTTTGTAAACCTTGCCGATTTCAGGCTCGGCTGTGATGGATTTAATCCAGTCAATTGCCTTGTCTGCTGCTTCGCCGCTTGTAGAGGCTATAACGATCGTCCCTTCATCATCTATATCTATTTCCACTTCACATTCAGCGATAATCTTGTTAATCATTTCGCCGCCTTTACCGATGACGTCTCTGATTCTTTCTGGGTTAATCTGCATAGTTGTAAGTCGTGGAGCGTACTTAGACATTTCTTTTCTAGGCTCTGAGATTGCCTCATCCATGCTATCCAATATTTGCAAACGTGCAGCTTTTGCTCTTTTCATTACTTCAACCAAGAACTCATGAGTTAGTCCCTTTACCTTGATATCCATTTGAACGGAAGTCACACCAGTTCTTGACCCTGCTAGTTTGAAGTCCATGTCTCCTGCAAAATCTTCTGCGCCCTGTATGTCAGTAAGGATGACGTGTTTCTTTGAAAGATCACCATCTTGAGTCATAAGACCCATAGCAATACCTGCGATATGCGTTTTTATCGGAACGCCGGCATCCATAAGTGATAGGGAAGAGCCGCTAATTGAACCCATTGAAGAAGAACCATTTTCAGATAAGATTTCAGAAACAACTCTGATAGTGTATGGGAATTCTGCTTCTGGTGGCAATACCGGTTCAAGTGCTTTTTCTGCTAAGAACCCGTGACCGATAGCGCGCCTGCCGGGACCAAGACGCTTGATGTCACCGTAAGATGCCCCTGTATCTACATAGTGATGTATATATCTTTTGTTAAAATCCTGATCCATTGAGTCAACATATTGAGCCTTTGATGGTGAGCCGAGTGTAACAGTCGAGAGTATTTGGGTTTCTCCGCGGTTGAAAAGACCTGAGCCGTGAGTTCTGGGAAGAAGTCCCACTTCGCAAGATAGTGCCCTGACTTCATCCATTTTTCTATGGTCTGGTCTTATACCTTCTTCGAGAATTTGTTTTCTAACTTCTTCTTTTATTACTTTATCAAAGACAATGCCGATCTCATCTTCTTCAAACTCATCTTTAAACTGTTCATGAACCATATCTTCAAGTTCATTTATGATCAAATCCCTGGCAAGTTTATCGTTGTGGCGAGTTGCTTTGCCAAGTTTATCTGAAAGGTACTTTGATACTGCTTTGTATACATCTTCATTTGGTTTGTGAAGCTCATATTTTAGCTCTTTGACCTTCATTTCTTTGACAAGCTTTTCTTGCGTTTCAATAAGCGGCTGTATTCCTTTGTGAGCGAACTCAAGCGCTTCAGCAACCACGTCTTCATGCACTTCATTACCGCCACCTTCTATCATTGTGATGGCTTCCTTTGTTCCGGCAACCAGTATATCTATGTCCGAAGCTTCCGCCTCTTCATTTGTTGGATTTAAGATTAGTTTTCCGTCAACGCGTGCCACTCGAGCCGCACTGAGAGGTCCTTCAAAAGGAACACCGGCAAGCATGAGTGATGCCGAAGCGGCATTCAATCCCAAAACAACCGGGTCTATGTTACCATCAAGTGATAACGGCGTAACTATTACCTGAAGCTCATTCATGTACCCTTTTGGGAACATTGGCCTGATAGATCTGTCTATCATCCTTGAGCGCAAGATTCCCAGTTCTGAACCTCTGCCTTCACGCTTTACAAATCTAGAACCGGAGATTTTACCCGTTGCATACCATTTGTCCTGAAAATCAACAGAAAGAGGAAAGTAGTCAATTCCTTCCTTCATGCCTTCTGATACAACCGCGGTTGCCATAACAATGGACTCACCCATTGAGACAACACACGATCCTGTTGCTAGTTTGTTCAGCTTTCCTGTTTCAAACTTAAATTCCTTGCCGCCTGACTTTGCAAGTATAGCGACTTTTCCTAGAGATTTTGATTTCTCCATTTTTTTCCTTCCTGAGAACAGAGATTTCAAACGAGTTCAAGGAGCTAATAGTAACACTATTTACTCATCTTACTCGGCTAAAATTCCCGGTTTCTCAATTATTTATTTAATGTACTTTTATCGATCATTTCGACCGCAGTGGAGAAATCCCTTTCCCTCTAAAGGGATTTTCGGCTCCGCCCAAAAATAACAGAAATTACTTTCTTAAACCCAGTTTCTTTACTACCTCATCATATCTTTTTTTGTTTGTCTTCATGAGATAATCAAGAAGTTTTCGTCTTTTTGAAACCATCTTTAAAAGCCCACGTCTAGAGTGGTTGTCTTTTTTGTGAGACTTTAGGTGATCTGTCAGCTTCTTTATATTTTCAGTAAAAATGGCAATCTGAACTTCCGGGGAACCAGTGTCCTTGTCATGAGTCTTCACTTCTTTTATCACTTCTGTCTTTTCTTCTTTCTTTAAAGCCATAGCATCCTTTCTTTAATTCGCTTGTCTATTATACCAAAAATCAGCTTCCAGTTCAAGGGTTTGTTAAGGAAGAGAGCTCTTTTGCATCTTTAATGTCATGCTCACCAATCTTCGTTCTTCTAAGCTCTGTCAGGTATCCTCTTGTGCCTAATTTTTCGGCAATATCCACCCCTAATGTACGAATATATGTCCCGCTTGAGCATTTGACGCGGAATTTCACGAACGGATATTTGTATTCAGTCAAGTCTAGCTCGTGGATCGTTACATTTCTTTTTGGAATCTCAAACTTCTCGCCTTTTCGCGCCTTTTTGTAGGCTCTTTGCCCGTTAATCTTTATAGCTGAATGCGCCGGAGGTGTCTGTTCTATCTCGCCAATAAACTTCTGTAATGCCTCTTCAACTTCTTCCTTTGAATATTCTCGAGTTTCAATTTTCCTTATCTCTCCTTCAGGATCGCCGGTCGTACTTTCCTCTCCTAATTTTAAGGTGGCCTCGTACTCCTTATCCTGCTTCATAAATTCGTCTTGCCGTTTCGTAAACTCTTTTCCAACCAGTACAATAAGTAGTCCTGTCGCAAAAGGATCAAGAGTCCCGGCATGGCCAATCGAGCGAATACCGGTAATACCGCGCATCTTCGCAACCACGTCGAAACTCGTCCACCCGGCCTGCTTATCAATTAAATAAATTCCTTCTTTCATATTTCAATGGTAAACGTAAAATGTATTTTTTCCTAATGCGACTATCGAAAGGGGAAGATCATATTCCCCGGCATGATTTTTTCAAAGAGAGTCTAGGGGTAAACGGTCTCTTGCGACTATCGAAGACAAAGAGAGGATAAAGTGAGCGAAGATTTTGAAAATAATGTTGTCTGAGCGATCTAGCGAGTTCATTTTTTCAAACCTGAGAGAACTGAAATCCGATACTTTGTCGCCGCCATAAGTCGCGATTTTTACTCCACTTTTTCTAAAAAAGTGGAAACTATTTTAAAGACTGGATTCCCGCCTCCGCGGGAATGACATACGGGGAGAGGGATTTCTCCGCTTTTCACTAGCGTGGTATCGGTCGAAATGATAGAAAAAAAGAGATCCTTCGTTCCGCTCGAGGATGACAGAAGGTTGGCTACTTTCCGCCGTGCTCTTTTTCTTGTTTCAGTTTTTGCCTTGCTTCTTCGTTTTTCTTCCTAAGCTCATTTAACTTTTGCTGGTCGGTCGGGTTAAACTTCTTCAATATCTCTGACACATGGGTCATGGAGTTTGGATCCTTCTGAATAATTTTTTCTTTCGGTATTTCTTCGGCTTCTATTGTTTCACCGGAAGCTTCAAGAGATTCTATAGCTTTTGAGATGGAATCCTCAGATTTTTTTTCTTCTTCTTTCGTCTCTTCGGTAACATCCTCAACTTTTTCTTCTTTTTGAACCGGAGCCTCTACCTTTAACTCTTCAACAACCTTCTCGGGCTCAACTTCCTTCGCCTTTTCAACTTGGACATCAGTCTGAACCGTTCCCGTTTCTTCTGTAATCGGTCTTCCTAGCTTCTTTGCCCGGATTTTTTTAATTTCATCCAAAACTTTTGCTTCGGCAGCACTAAGCTGGATATTTTTCATTTCAAATGTAGCTGCCAATGCCTGTCCTGAACCACCGAATACTTCGGCAATTTTCAAAACATCAGTGCCCTTTATACCCTTCAAGAGAACTGTGACCATACCTTTGTCGGTCTCAACAAGAAGCGCTACCACATCAGCGTTTGGTGTGTTGGCAAGCATCTCGTCCATCACCTCCTTCGCGCCTTCGATGGTCACGCCCGAGAGGACAAAATCATCGTTGTTTACCTTCGACCAAACAATTCTGTACTCTGTATCCTTTTGGACATTTGAGAGTATTTTGCCCCAAAGTTTCAGCGTTTTTAGGGTCTTCATTTTATAGAAGTTCTGGATAATCTCCTGCTGATGAGCGCCGGCAGCCAGAAGCTGCGCCGCTACAGTTAGGGTTTTAGGCGTAGTATTCGTATTTTTAAAGCTAGCCGTATCTGCCGTGATGCCGGCAAGGAGCAAAGTCGCCGTATCTTCGTCAGGCTTACTTTTCCCGAGCGCCTCAAAGATGGCTACTAATATCTCAGCGGTCGAAGTTGCCGTCAAATCTACCAAATTGATGGTGCCAAAATATTCATTTCCGGCATGATGGTCAATATTCACCACCGGCGTTTCGAAGAAAAGCTCAGTGAACTCGTCATAAATTTTGTCAATCTTGTCTACATCCGGCGTATCGAGAACGATGATTGCGTCATATGACGGCTTTCCGCTCTCAACCTTCACGCTGTCCGCATCAAGTTTGCCATTCTGCGGTGTCAAAATAATATCGAGCGTCTTCCCATCTGCATTCGTAGAAATTTTCTCGATATCTATATTTTCGATATTTACTTTTAGAACAAGGTCGTTTGACCCATCAACAGTCTTTTTTATATCAGAAATGTCGGGAAGGAACGTAAGAGAGTTTGGGATTGGGTCGCTGACAACAACGCTAACTTTTTTGCCTATTTCTTGCAAAACTCTTTTTAACGCTAAAAGCGAACCAACAGAGTCTCCGCCCGGTTTGGAATGAGAAATCAGCAGAATATCTTCCGACTTCTTGATTATCTCAACTATTTGCTGCTTTGGTGAAAGCTCCATCTATATAATCCTTACCGCCCTCCCGTTCTTAGGGGTAATAAAAGAGTTTATACCAAATAAGAACAAATGTCAATGATTTTAGTTGAAAAACCTTGTTAAATATGGCAAAAATCAGTATAATCTAAAAACTCTAGTGTTTTAACTATCGTTCTTTCCAAATATAACCGAAGGGTGGTAAAACCATGCAATGGATTCTGCTTCTTTTGGCCCTAATCGGACCGCCGGCATTATGCTTCTTGTCCTTCCTCTACGTTATAGATTTAGGTTTAGGCAAACTCAGCAAAAGCACTGCATCCGTGATCAATGACTGCTGTTTTATCGCAGCATTTTCACTGTCTGCCTTGCTGGAAGTAATGATTGCTTCCCACTATGATTCCCTGGCAGTGTGGGCTGTGGCAGTAATCTTTATTACCTTCGTCTCAGTTCCATTTATTTACGTTATCATAGATGATCGATTGGATATGAGACAGAATAAGCGTCTTTATCAGCAAAGAACACAGGCAATGGCTAGTAGCGAGTAGAAACCGTCCTACATATGGCAAACTCTTATGCCCCGGTAAATCCGGGGCATTTTTCTTTACAACTGATAATTTTTCTGCTAAAATGGCATTTGTTATCTTAAAGACAAACAATTAACACAATTTCAACGGAGTTTAAATGCCAGTAATCAAATCAGCGCAGAAACAGATGCGCCAAACAATCACAAGAACAGAGCGAAACAGAGTTATCAAAGATACCTACAAGGCTAAGATTAAGGAAGTCAAAAAAGGTATCGGTACTTTGGACGCAAAGAAGCTGCAGGAAAAACTATCTGAAAGCTATAAGCTAATCGATAAGGCAGCGAAGAGAAACGTAATCCACAAGAATAACGCAGCAAGAAAGAAATCTCAAATAGCAAAGCTGGTCAAAGAAGGAAAAGCAGTCAAGGTAGAGAAGAAAGCCACAAAGAAAAAAACGACAGCGAAAGCAAAAAAGAAATAATCAAAAACAGCCCCGAGGGGCTGTTTTTTAGTGGTATCTAGACTACGTTTCTGAAGCAATAAACTTCTTTACATCTTGAAGTGTAGACATAAACTGGTTCGGGAATATAATTGTTGAGTTTTTCTCAACCGCTATTTCACCTAGAACCTGCAGATTTCTAAGCTGCAAAGCGATAGGATGCTTTGTAATAATATCAGCTGCTTGTCCAAGCTTTGCGGCTGCCTGAAACTCACCTTCTGCGGCAATAATCTTGGCTCTTTTTTCTCTTTCCGCCTCAGCTTGTTTCGCCATTGCTCTTTGCATCGTATCTGGAAGCTGAATGTCTTTAATTTCTACAGTTGAGACCATTACACCCCATGCTTCTGTGTGGGTATCTATGATTGACTTGATCTTCTGATTTATTTTGACAGTATCAGAAAGCACTTCATCTAGCATGAACTGTCCGACAATATTACGGATTGTAGTTTGAGCAATCTGGTTTACGGCCGAGTCAACGTTCTGGATAGCCACAAGAGAGTTAGTAGCATTTATAACATGGTAGTAGGCTACGGCTGCAACGTCTATCGAAACATTATCTTTTGTAATAATCTTCTGTGACGGTACCGGCATAGTTACGATTCTCATCGAAACTTTAATCATCCTGTCGACGATAGGAATAATAAATCTAAGTCCGGGCTCTTTTTCGCCGATAACTCGCCCAAGCCTGAAAACTACTCCTTTTTCATACTGTTTCACGATTTTTATTGCCCAAACTAGTATCAAAAGAACCGGAACTAAAATAATCCAAAACAAACCTATTATCGCATCCATCAAATCCTCCTTTTTTACTTATGTTAAAATAATAAATCCTTTTCCTTTTTGCTGCAATATGATTTATCAGAAATAATAATTTTTAACAAAATAGACATAAGAAAAGGCCCCACTTTACGTGGGGCCTTTGTGATCTGCTGATGCCAGCTTTCCCTTATTCGGGAGCCTGATCAGAGACCATGGGCGATCCTGCTGCATCTACAGGCACCTTCTTGGAGTCGCCATCGCCATTGTCGCCGGGTTTCTTGTCGTCCGGCTTTATGTCGATACCGAGTTCTTTGAGGTTCAGTAGTGTAGTCAGCAGGCTGAGGCCGTTCGGCAAATCGCCGCCGCCATTACCATTCCCACTGCCTCCCATGGTTACTAGAGTCTCGGGAACAAGCGGAATGTTGCCGCTAGCAATAGCGTCAGTGAACATCTGTGCAATCTGCAAGGAGAGCTGGCGCTGGGCGCCGCCCTGTTGGAAGGCCTTAGCCTTAGCCTCGATTGCATGAGCCTCGCCGTCACCAATGACTTGGGCTTTCGTGCCTTCGGCTTTGGCTATGGCTTCGATCTTCTTTGCTTCCTGCTCGGCTGCGGCTGCGTCAGCCTTACCTTTGTTCTCTTTGACTGTGATGTCAATCAGAGACTCGGTAAGAGACTTCTGCCTTTCAGCCGTTGCCTGTGCTTCGGTCAGATTTTTCTGCTCATCGGCAGCCAGTTTCTGCTGTTGGTAGGTTGTGATCTGCTCAACAGCAATCTGCCTGTCTTTCAACTGGGAGAGAATAGTCTCAACCCCCTCATCACCCTCGATCTTCGCGCGGGGAGTACCAATCAGTACTTCCTGCAACTCGAGGTTATAGGCGGCGAATTTGTCCTTCATCTCCTGTGTCGCCTCTGTCTGGATCTCCGTACGCTTCTGGATCAGATCAAGCAGAGTTTGCTGCTGGCCCTTGTTCTTGAAGTAAGAAGCCACCATCGGGTCAAGCGTGTCGTTGACAAGCTTGTCGATCTCGGCGAACCTCTGTATGACGAGCGATGCCATCTTATAGTCAATGTGGATGACTACTGTAAGAGGCAGGAGTATCTCGAAAGCATCTTGCGTGATGAGCTCGATTTCGGACAAGCCGGAATCAAACTTATGATCCCCCTCCTCGCCCTCAATCCATTTCAAGATAATGTTGGTGGTAGGCACTGACCTGATCTTGCCGGCGTATTCGTTGAACGCATATTTACCCGGCATGTATGGAGTCTGCCAGACTCCACGCTCACCATTCGCAACCAGTTCGCCATGACTATAGTCAGCGCCTGAGACATCTGCTCCCTTCTCACCGACATAAGACACTACGACACCTACACTCCCCATCTGTACGACCGTTTTGTCACGGAGTTCTACTGTGGCAAAGAGACGGTTGATGAAATACGTACCATCCGTAAGAGCCTGGTACTGCTTACCACGTAAGCCACCGGCAGCAAGGAACTTCTCAGGGTCCTGGAAGTTGTTATGATACGTTTCTTCGTTCTTCTCATCCTCACCGACGACGGGTGCAATGATATCACCGCTATGGAGAGATGGTCCGTCATGGACGGTTACGATACCCATCTTGTCTCCTTCGGAGTTCTCGCTTCCTACCTCTCCGTACTCAGAGCTGCGCGAACTTCCCTGTGCACCAATCACAACTGGTCGGAAACCTCCGCGATTCACAAGTGTATCAGCCATCTTGTGTATCATATTCTCTTCAAGCTGATCACCCATAGGCATATAGTAAGTATTACCCTCGGTGAGGATAATAAACTGTGCCAAGTTGAAAGCATAGGTACCTTCACGTAGAATAGCCCTCTGGGGTCCTTTCTGACCACCGTTTTCCATAAAGACCTTTACGTCCTGGAAGTTGTTACCCGGGATTACTTTGCCCAATGTTTGATCGGGAGGAAGAGGAATACCATCACGAGCGAAGATATATCCTATCTGTCCCTGAGGGATAGTCACCAACGGATACATATGAACCCGATACATCAGTGGTGTTCTGAAGTGAACGCCACCTCGTAGTACTTCCGGCTGCCATCCTGCTTCTCCGTTGAGAGCAATGATACCGTTCTCGATCGATCCCTTACGGGACCACCACTTCGATACAATACCCACCTGGTCTGGCTTCACAACACGGATACCAAGGAGTTTGTAGACTATTGCTCCCAATACCGCTACCATAATAACGCCTATGATAATCGGCATCAGAAATGTTAAACCGCCTACGTCAGGCATTTGATGCTCCTTCGTTGCTTTTTTACAGAAACAAAAATAATACTCAAACTACGAACGGTCCTCCTTTCGCAAATCTTTTTTTGTTAAAAGTTCTTCCTTTAATAGGTGCGAGATTGTTATAAAATGCACCTTAAAGGACAACAGTAATAAATTGTACCATTAGTTTTTAAAACGGTCAAGGATTTTATTGCATTATTTTTTTAATCTGTCAATTTATTGACTAGAAGTTCGAGCGATATATCAGGATCTTTGACACCGGTTTTGATATCGTTTTCAGCCCCAATAATTAGACCATAATAAGCCTTGATGGTGTCTAGACTTTCAATTTTCCTGGTTGCAGACAAAGTCTTTTTCACAATGTACGGGTTCATCTTTGCTTTTGACGCAATATCTCTTTCATTTGAATCTTTCAAATCGTATACCAGGGCTAGATTTCGCACCTGCCATTGAATCATCGAGAGTATATACATCTCATTTTCTCCAGAGTCCAAAAGATCACTCAAAATTTTGAACGCTTTTTCCCGATTTTTCGCCGTTATGGCATCCGTCAGGTCAAAGATTTTCACGTTCACATTAGCAACCGAGAGTTTATCGATACTCTCCTCGGTAATTTTCTTGTCGTAACTTATAAGCTTTTGGATTTCGTTTTTCAGCTGCCAGAGGTCTCCGCCATAGTATCCGGCAAGCATATTTGCCTCTTTGGTCTCAATAGTTCCGCCATTTTTCTCTGCTTCCGCCTTAATCCATTTGAGAAGTTCTCCGCCTTGCAAAAGATTTAGCTCTTTGGACTTTTCCTTCATCAATCTTTTGAAAAGTGACGTCCTCTTGTCCGGTTCACCTTCCTCAATAAAGAGCATTACCGTTGAGTCCGGCTTCTTATCTAAGATCTCTATCATTTTTTTGCCGTCAATACCTTTTGCGCCAAGGATATTTTTGATAATTACAAGCCGTTTATCAGCCAGAAAGGGGAGCGACATGACATCAGAGCGAATTTTTTCAATATCATAGTTGCCATCAAAAACGCAGGAGTTCATGCCCGATGAATCCTCATATTTTTCCCTCATCGCATCAACTGTTTTTTTGAGACGATACGTATCATTGCCGTAGACAAAGTAAATCATTTGGTTTCCTTCTGACAGGTAGGACAAAAGTGCGTACCGCGTCCGCCAAGACTTATTCTTCTGATCGGCCCTCCGCAAACCGGGCAGGGAAGGTCCGTCCGTCTATAAACATTTCTAAAATCTCCAAATGTTCCCGGCTGCCCTGAAGTATCACGAAAGTCAGAGGTCGAAGTCCCACGTCTTTTCAAAGATTCTGACAAAATTTTCTTAGTGTGTTTATAAATAGCCTCTACATCTTTTTTGGGCAATTTATTGGCAAGAGATAGCGGATGAACTCGCGATGCCCAGAGTATCTCGTCGGCATAAATATTACCGATACCGGCTATTTGCGACTGGTCCATCAGGACTTTTTTGATAGCGGTTTTCTTCTTGGATAGAATTTCTCCCAACTTTTCAGCGGTAAAGTCCTTATCGAAAGGTTCAGGACCATATTTATCCAAAAACGTTTTCAGTTCTTTATCGTCAACCAGCTTTATGTATGCAAATTTTCTCAGATCGCTCATCGCCAGCATTTGTCCATTATCAAGACGGAAAATAATCCTGACATATTGGTTTTGTTTGTCATCGGTGAGATTTTTGTTCTCCGCTTTAATCCATCGACCATCTTGTGACACTTCAGCCGAATCCTCAGAAAGCAGGAAATGCCCGGTCATTTTGAGATGAATAAGCAGGCTCAAGCCACCTGAAAGTTTTATGATCAAATTTTTTGCCCGTCTTTCAACGGCTGCAATTTTCTGCCCTTCTACTTGCCCAGCAAAAGCATCAAATGGAATATCTTTTACTATTTCCTTCCACAAAGGAAAAATAGAGATTATCTTTTTCCCGATAATCTTATCTTGAAGGTCGTTTTTAATTGTCTCCACTTCCGGTAGTTCCGGCATCACATCTCTCCGCTTATATCTCTCAAATTATCCTCGAACAATCTCGCTGGATTTTTCATGTTCTTTCTCCCAATCCAAAGCGCGGATAACGGCATCGGATATATCTTTGGACGAACGGTTGTCAAATCCGGTGATCAGATCTCCATCCTGTTCCATACCCATACCAGTATAGTAAGCGCCGCCAGCTTCAACTTCTTGCCTTAAGTTTTCAAGAGTTGTTACATTACGTCCTTTTATCACATTCGCATAATATAAGATCGGTACAGCTTCGCCGATCAGAGCAATAACCTTGTGGTCTAGAAGAATATCATTCACAAGATTTTGGATATCTATATTATGGTAGAGCTCCGTAGCTCCGTTTCCTCCAACAAAGACAAATGCATCAAAATCTTCTGATTCCACGTCATCAACCAAAAAATCAGGCTTTACGATTTTTTTGAATCTCCCTTGTGCTTCCGACAGATGTGTAGAACAAACCTCAGTTCTAATGCCGGCTGCCTCTAGGGCCTCTTTAGTCTGGAAATATTCATCATCATCAAAGTCGTAATGTGGAAGTATAAACAATGCTTTCATTTATTTAAAATCCTTTGGTAATCTAATAATATCAGGTTCTCTGGGGAGAAAACCATGCCGGAGGCCCCAGACAATATTCCTAAACGTTTTAGGCAAAAAGAAATATCCATATTTGAAAAGCCCCCAAACATTCCACTTCCATTTTCTTAAGTAAGCTTGAGTCTGACCTGTTCTGACAGCCTTCTCAAGATCTTTTGCCGTTTTCCCTTCAAAAAGAGTATACCCCATACCTACTGCTTCCTTTATGTGGGCGTCTGATGTCCCAAGTTCTGACTTAAAAAGCAGGGCACGGTTTATATATTTTGCCTTTAGATTTTCTTCATTCAATGTTGGTGAAGCGCTTACAGTTTCAATCGCATCAAACTTCTCTTTCATCAAACTCACTGCACCAACCCCATCTAAAGTGACATACTCGGGGCTTTTAAATCTTGTGTGGTAGAAGGGGTGGGCAGCCACAGCTATACCGCCCTGTTCATGAATTTTCTTAATCGTTTCCCTCGCGCTCATACCAGGTTCGACTTTTTCTTTAATAAAAAGAGCTACAATATGACCTTCTTTAGCGGTCACTTCCTCACCTATAACTACATCTATTTTATAGCCTTTCTCTTTTACAATTTCTCTAGCCTCATAACCACCTTCTATCTCGTCATGATCAGTGATAGCTATAACCGATAGGTCGGTTTTTTTAACAACATAGTCAAGCACATCCGCTACCGAAGACTTTCCATCGCTTATATTGGTGTGCATATGGAGATCGGCTTTGGAAATATTCGGGAATTTATTCCGTTGGGCTCTAAGTTTTTTGGCAGTCATAAAATAAGTTAAATTAACTAGTGGCATTATAGCAGAAATTGACCGGTTAGTTAAATAAAGAGATTAGTAGTTTGTAAACTCTATTTTTGATACTCCGGAGTCAATATCAACTGTTATCTTTTTCTTTGAGCTATTCCAGCCAGGACTCTCCCATGATTTATTTTTTTTAGTAAGTCCAAAATCTTCGAAATTTTTTGACGAGAATGCAGATTTTGAATTAACCCTAACTGCCACATCTTTCGGTAGATAAAACCTTAACAAGCTCGCTCCCGACTTTATATGAACATCCGTGCTATCACTATCCCCAAGCTTTATCATCAACTCTGAGGCGCCAGCGTCAATATCAAGATTCGACACTTTCAGCTTATCAAGGTTCAGATCAATATCTGATGCACCAGTCTCTATGTTAAATGAATAAATTGGTTTCTGCGACAAGTTTAAGTTAAGTTCGTTAACACTTTTGGGGCTAAATGGTTTCTTTATAAAAGGGGAGCTTTTAAAGCTGAGCTTTGTTTTTTCGCCAACAACTTCCATTTTTTGATTAAGTGTAAAAAAGTTTGAGTCATGTGTCCCTTCATAAAGAAGTCCGCTATTTATATCTGAAAGCGCATCCACTTTTATTTTTGAAGAACCAAAAGCTATTTTTACATCTGCCTTTTCTGTTTTCTTCGGCATTTCATTTGACAACTTAGTTTGGGTCATGCCCCTTACATTCATTTCTGCAAAGTTGTTAGTGCTAAAGTATTGCTCTTTCCATGTCAGCCACAAACCTGTCCCCATACCCGCAAAAACTAAAAGGAAGAAAGCCATACCTACAAAAAGATTCATGTCCCAACGTCTCATTAAAAATGCCATACCGAATATAACAAAAAGCATCGGCCAAAACTGCCAAACAAAAAGCCAGAGACCCCAAGCTGCAAAACCGCTGGTAGTCAAAAGCAAAATAACACTTAAAAAAAGTACCAAAAACCCTACCGCTGCTTTAAAAGGATGTATTTTCATTTTTTATGATTATAACTTGAGAAAATTAAAACTAGCCCGAGAGCTATAGGTATAATCGGCCAATATTTATCAAGCCGAAGCTGAGGAAGAAAGTTATTTGCCAGAAATATTACGCCGATTATCATTAGAGAAAGCCCAAAAACAGAGCTCTTTCCGTGCAACGATAATCCTTCCGGCATATTCTTTTTCTCTTTTTTTACTTCTATTTTACTATTCATTCTGAAATGTTTCCTACCTCCTTCGGGACTTTCAGGAACTATTAACCAAGCTACGAGGTATGCCCAAATGCCTGCTCCAGCCGCCAGTACAGATAAAAGCCATAGAACCCGAATTATTCCCGGATCTATGTCAAAATATTCGGCCGTTCCACCGCAAACGCCGGCAACGACTCTGTTTTTCCCTGTCCGATATAATATCTTTTTACCCATAAATCTCTCATAAATAGCAAACCAGATTATAACGGATTTCATACTAAATAGCAATCCATCCTCCGTACAATAAAAAGGAAAGAAGTGATTCTCCAAAAAATAATTACTTTAACAAAGCTATACTTCCTGATATAATCGTAAATCTATGAATATTCTAATTTTCGGACATGTCTGTATAGACCAAAATAAATCGGAAAACTCAGAGTACGTCTACTGGGGCTCTCCAGCTATGTTTATGAATAAAGTTTTTGGGAAATTTCCGGATAACTCTGTGGCAATCGTTTCAAACTACGGCCATGATTTTGTGGAATATTTAAAAGATGTCGACATCCACCCGCCGAAAGCGGTAAGCAAGAAGACTCTTGTGTACCAAAATGTCACACGTAAAGAGCAAAGGAGCCAGAAAGCTCTGTACCGCGAACTCTCAGAGCCCGTTGTGATGGATGGCAAACTTAAAGAGAGAATTAAAGACGCGGATGTTATCGTTTTTGCTCCAATACTACCAAACTACGACTCAGTTCATATTGAGGAGGTCATAAGATATGCAAACAAAAAATGCCTGAAAGTCCTCCTGCCTCAAGGGTACTTTAGGGATTTTGATGAAAACCATAACGTAATCTTTAGAGACTTTCAAGAAGCAGGTACAGTTTTAAAACATTTCGACCTGGTCACACTTTCGGAAGAAGATTATCCGGATATTGAAAAGCTCTCAGAGAGATGGGCGAGAGATTTAAATATAAATATCGTTGTAACAAAAGGTAAAAATGGCGCAGTTCTTATCACTAAAGATGGGTACACCCCCGTACAAACAACCCCGATCCCGGAGGAAGAAATAGTAGACTCGGTCGGATCGGGAGATACTTTTAGCGCCGCCTTGATTCATGAGTTTCAAAAAACCGGCGATCTCGTAGAGGCTATCAAGTTTGCTCACAAAATAGCCGGGGAAGCCCTCAAGTCAACGCATTCGATAAAATAAACTTACTTGCACTCGGCCCAGTTGTTGCCGGTCGAAGCCACTGCTGTAATCGGTACCGAGAGTTTGATGACATTGTCCATTTTTTCCGTTACAAAACCAGAAACTTTTTTGACATCGGCTTCCGGCACCTCAAAGACGAGTTCGTCATGAACCTGAAGTATCATTTTCGTTTCAGGGGAAATCTTCGGCAAATCTTTGGCTATCTCTATCATGGCAAGTTTTATCAAGTCCGCAGCCGTTCCTTGGATTGGCATATTTAGAGCCATTCTCTCGGCTTGTCCGCGAACGGCAAAGTTACTAGAGCTAATCTCGGGCAGGTATCTGCGTCTACCAAAAAGCGTATCGACATAACCGACCTTTTTCGCTACTTCGACGATTTCCTCAGTGTATTTTTGAATCCCCGTGTGAACTTTGAAATATTTGTTTATAAAGTCGCGCGCCTCCTCATAGCTCATCCCCGTTGTTTGCTTCAAGCCATGCGGGCTAACACCGTAAATAATCCCGAAGTTCACCGCTTTTGCATTCCGGCGCATCGCGGAAGTTACCTCGCTCTCTTTCACGCCATAAACTTTCGCCGCCGTTGCCGTATGGATGTCTTCGTCGCGTTTGAACGTTTCCGTCATCACTTTGTCGCCGGAAACATGCGCAACCACACGCAACTCTATTTGAGAGTAGTCGACAGCCAACATTTTTTTGCCCTCCGGCACCATGAAAGCCTTCCTGATTTCTTTGCCCTCATCGGTCCGGACCGGGATGTTTTGGAGATTTGGGTCGCTGGATGAGAGCCGTCCCGTTGCCGTTATCGCCTGATTAAACGAAGTGTGAATCCGGCCGGTTTTTGGATTAATAAGTTTTGGCAGCGAATCAAGATAAGTGGATTTCAGCTTTGAAAGCTCGCGGTACTCGGAAATCTTCTCGATGATTTTATGAGTCCCGGCAAGTTTATCAAGTTCTCCGGCGCCCGTTGAGTACCCGCCACTTTTTAGCTTTTTTAGTTCTCGCTTGTCCTCGATTTTATCTTGTAAATTCAACTTCTCAAAAAGAATTACTTGGAGCTGAGAAGGAGAGTTGATGTTAAACTCGCCCCCGCCAAGTTTATAAATTTCCTTTTCTAACTTATCAATTCTCGTTCCTGTTTTTTTAGAACTATCTTCCAAAACTTTTCCGTCAACCAAAACCCCCGCCATCTCTATCTCGGCGAGGATTGGGATTAAGGGCGCCTCGATCTGCTCATACAAACCTTTTTGATTCTTCTCGCCCAGCTCTTCCCGTAAATGGTTGTACAGGCGAAGCGCCACATCGGCATCTTCGCAGGCATATTTGTATGCATCCTCGATTTTTGTGTCTTTAAAGTTGATCTCGTCTTTGCCTTTTCCGATAATCTCCTGGATGTGAATCATTTCGATGCCAATTTCGGCAAAAGCCACGTCGTCGAGTTTCGGCGAACGGATATTTTGGTTCAAAAGATAGGCAACTATCATTGTGTCAAAGTAAATCCCGTTTAAAGTTACTCCGGCATTTTTGAAAACAATGTAATCATATTTGAGGTTATGCCCGACCTTTTTGACCGACTCGCTTTCAAGCATCGGGCGTAGTTTTTCCAGCACTAATTTCTTATCAAGTTGTTTGCCTTCACTGTGACCAACCGGTATATAAAATGCCTCACCCTCTTTTTTGCTCATAGAAATGCCAACCAGTTCCGCTTCCATGGCGATTTGCGAGGTCGTTTCAGTGTCAACCGAGACAAGTTTTTCTTTTGAGAAATCTTTAACCAGCTTCTCCAAATCTTTCTCTTCGGTAATAATCTTGTAATCCGCTTTTTCTATATGAATTTTGTCCTTTTTCGGTTCTTCCTCTGTAAAAAGACCTTGCTGGAGCTGTTCCTTCGGTAGTCTATTCAATAAGGACTTAAATCCGAGCTCCTGAAAAAGAGTGAAAACTTTCTGCCGGTCAAAGTCATGAGTGCAGCACTCTCTCAAATCTAGCTTTAGCGGCACATCGCAAACTATTTTTGATAATCTTTTGGATAAAATCGCGCTTTCTTTCCCCTCTTCCAGTTTTGTTTTCAAAGAGCCGGTTATCTCGTCCAGATGTTTATAGATATTTTCAACAGAATCATATTTTATAATTAAATTCTTAGCTGAAACATCTCCAACGCCGGCCACCCCGGGGATGTTATCTGACGGATCGCCTTTCAAAGCTTTATAATCTACGAATTTGTCAGGCCCGAAACCGTACTTCTCCTCAACCGCTGCCACGTCATAAAGAATCGTATCTGAAAATCCCCGTTTCATCGTATACACTTTCGTCTTGTCGTTAACTAGCTGCAGCTCATCAAGATCACCTGTCACGATAATCGTTTCAACGTCTTTCGGCGCCTCGCAAGATAATGTTCCGATAACATCATCCGCTTCAAATCCTTTTTTCTCAAAAATAGGGATGTTTAGCGCCTCCGTCACCTCGCGAACCCGCTCGAACTGCTCATACAAATCGTCCGGCCCCTTCACCCGGGTCGCTTTGTAATCTTTAAACTCAACGTGCCTAAATGTCGGCGCTGCCATGTCAAAAGCCACCGCCACGTAGTCCGGTTTCAGCTCGGTCAAAACCTTGAGCATCATCGAAGAATAGCCGTAAACGGCATTTATCAGCTCGCCTTTTTTGGTCGTCATCGGCGGCATAGCGTGATATGCCCGATGGACAATAGCGTTGCCGTCAAAAACAACAAATTTCTGCTTTTTCATAAATTCTCTAATCCGTCATTCTGGCTTGACCAGAATCTATGTTCTAATCACTTGTTTTACCCAATAATTTCTAGTTCCTATTTTAGCACTATTTGAAGCCCTCGACCATGTCATTCCGACCAAAGCGGAGGCATTCCTCTCCTTGCTTGCCACGCACTTTGAAATAGTGCGCGGGTCATTCTGAACTCGATTCAGAATCTAAAAAAAATAGAGACCTGATTTCTCAGGTCTCAAGCGGACACCGGATTGCGCCCGCCAATGTCAAACATTAATCTTCGAGGTCGGTGACCGAGTTGCCAGGTCCACCGATCGGTTCATCCATCATCTGACGCGTCCTTACAGCATCAGCTGTCTTCTTCATTGCGGCATGGGACTTAACCATGTTATCCATGCGGCTTTCGAGCATTTCCACGCGTTTTGTTATACCCTCCCACTCAGATTCCCTCACTTGAATGATTGGATCTTCTTCAGGTAGTCTATGTCCACCGGCTCCTCCTCCGGCCATGTCGGCCATTATCACTCACCACCTTTCATTTCCTCAGTGTCAGGGTGCAGTTCGCAGACATCCTTCGCAGTAGTCATAAAGTGCCTGGCCGTATCCTCTTCGGCAACACGACATCCCTTGAATTCTGCTAGACTCGGATATTTTTCCGGATCATGCTCATCATAATGCGATGGACAAGTTGTGCAGTTATATTTCTCAGTAGGTCTCGGATGGGGGTTAGCTTCACCCACCATAACATAACTGATCTGATAACCATTGTAATGGTTTTTTCTTTTCCACTGCTCTGTTGTGCAATTCGGTGCCCATTTCTCGCACCAACCCGTACTGGGGCTATAAGGACGTTTGACATTACAATCTTTCGCAATAGAGTTGCACCAGGCATCGTTCCAATGGTCTGTCTCCCAGAAGTTACAGTTACCACAGCATTGATCATTGACCTTATACCCATAGAGACGCTTCCAAGCTATTATTTCTGGTGTATCCGGTGTCTCGTCATTACCTATCCGCCCCACTCGGAATATTCTTATACGGCCGTCATCACTACTGTCTATTTCTTCCATTTCGTCCATGCTCATCGCTTCTCACCTTCTTTCCGTCGAAGTCGAACAGGATGTACTCTCTTAGGAACATGCCCCTTCCCGTGGCACTTTTCACAGTCACGATATGACCGTCCATACACTGATCTAAAATGAGGTTCTTCGCCACTGCCCCCACAACGAGAGCAGTTTTCTTTATCTGTTTCTTGAGTCAGCATACAATTCACTCCCCAACACATTAGTCAGAAAACCATAATTTATCCATAACTGTGTTCACCACAGTGGCCATCAGGCATCACGGACTCTGATTTTTTAGGTCCTGTACAAATATGCTGCCTGGATCTGCCAAACATACGTCTGGGTTTTTTGCCAGACAGATGGCAGTTCCCGCAACAAGCTACTTTTTTGTATCCATGCTCTCTCTGCCACTTAGTCGCCATGACCGTCACCTTTCTTTGTATTACTCAGCCGAACACTCAAGGAGAAAATTCATGTATTTAGGGATGTCTTTCCTCGCCCGGCTTATTGTATCTTCCTCTCCGCTTATTTTGAACATGAAGTTAGATTCTAAAAGCCCCTTGCTCTCATCGACTTCCAAAGATAGATCGCGTTCGAAGCAGTAGCGCTTAACATAGTCTCTCACTGCTTTCCTTAGCAAAAGGCCTGCTTCCACCTCAAATGTATATCTAGCCATTTTGGGCTCCTTTTTTCAAGTTGCAAAAAGAGGGTTCAGGACCCTCTTTTCAATATTTAAAGTAGATTTTACCAGGAAATGACAAAAAAATCAATGCCTATGTCATTAAAATGCATCGTTATTTGACAACATAAAAGTTTTCTATTATCATGTTGACCTGCCTATTTCACAAGAAAAACACCACTACTTTAAGGAGTGATTTAGTTGTCCCTTGAATTAGCACAAGCATTGAAGCAAAGGTATCTGGATGGACTGAAAGATCTTAGAAATAAAATGCCGCAAAAAGATTTTCTGGATTTTTCGGGTGACCTAATGGAAATTCATAAGCCGTTTGATCTTTACAAAAAGGAATTCGAAGATAATGAAGTAATGACCAGACTGAGCCGCGCAACTATAGATGATTATAATGCATGGCTCAAGGGTCACCTGGAAAACGGAGGATCAGTCACTAGAGAACTTGGCGCTATGGATTTTGACTTGGCCTTCTCGCCAGAGGGAGGACCTCACGTCTTCTATGTCGCAACAGCAGATCTCTTTTTGCCATATGAAACCAACAGATATCTTCAGATCATAGTTCCGACCGGGCTAGATATCGTGTTTGAATCGGATGATGTAAAAAGATATCACAGTCATCTGGGATACAACAGGATTTTCTTTATGGATGGTTTCAGAACTCTTCAATACGAAGGCGATTCAGATGACTGGAATGATGATAGGTATCATGTACCGCTCTATGGGCGTAACCCCCTGACAGAGCCTACTCTATTCAGTCAATCGCCGCTTGCTTCATAGGCATAAGAAAAAGCCCCGATTTTTCAATCGGGGCTTTGCTTTGTTTGAGTCATCATTCTAAGAATGACCTAGTATTACCACTAACGTCCTCTGTCATTCAATCTTACGTATTTCGTCTCCACAAGATAGGGATCATTGCCATCTTGGGGATCGACAAGGCATGCATCGCCTTTTTGTCAGAAATTGTATGTTTTAACATTACCATCAGGGTTCTGTACGATTACTTTTTCCAACTTGGGTAGTCCATGCTTCAGGCGATAGCGCTCATCAGCTTCAGCTCGGTCAAAACCTTGAGCATCATCGAAGAGTAGCCGTAAACGGCATTTATCAGCTCGCCTTTTTTGGTCGTCATCGGCGGCATAGCGTGATATGCACGATGGACAATAGCATTGCCATCAAAAACAACAAATTTCTGCTTTTTCATATACCCATTTTAGCATGAAATAGACAAACTTTTATGTATAAAAAAGAAAAAGGGCGGCCCGAGATTATATCTCGTTCCGCCCCCAAAGTGCATTGTTAAGCTTCTACAGCTACCGGATCGGGTTGACTGTCAAAGAAGTCGTTAATCTCTCTCATGCCCGAGAGCAACTCATCGCCAACCCTAACTGACGGGACTGCATTGATCCCCGGATTACGTTGAATATAGACCAGCTCATCTTGCCTGATTATATGTACCCTAACATGATATCCGGCATCTCCGATAGTCCTGCAGATTTTTTCGGTAAAGTCAGAGTCACCTTGAAGTGCATATAGTTCGGCAAGAGGCCTATCATCAATAACTGTCATCTCTCACTCCTTTCTCTTCTCATTCCACTCTCCGCATGTACCTTCCGGGCTTGTTTTCTGCAGGAAAAACTCGCTTGAGCCATTATGACACTCGCTTGTAGAGTCTCCGTGGCTTCCACAAGTTTTACATTTCTCTTCGACTTTGATCTTTGTGCTCATGGTCACCATCCTCTCAAGTTAAGCTGCACTTCCACGGGAAACTGCCTCATATAACCAACAGCAGATTCTTTCAAATTTGCAAGGTGTGGAACAGTTTTCCGGACAACCATTATTTCTGACGTGCACGTGGAATCCTTGATGACACGGGTGCTCGCAAACATGCATCTTCAACTTTCTTGCGAACTTTATTTTCTTAACCGAGCGATCTATCCAGAAATGGTGCTTGTTATCTGTAAGTTTCCCACAGACTTTACATCTTCTTCTCTTCCCTCGCTTTCTCTTCATGATTATCCGCCTTCCTGCCCCTCCTACCGGCTTGGCTTCTCACCACTTTCCCGCCACTTTAGAATTTCCCCCAAGGTCCAGCGCTCATTATCGATTGCCTGTTCGTCTGTTATGCATCCATAGCAAGCGTTGCAAAGGTCTTCTTCTCCCAGTCTGTGTGTCGGTCTTTCTTTAATGACAAAGATAGCAGCTTCCGGTGCTATCTTGCCGGTTGAAGGACACACCATATCACCCGGATCGTGGTAGTGGCCCATGGATAAAAGTTCCTGTCTCACCCGTTCGTGATCAATCTCCTCGATATCCGGTGTTGCATCTTCCGTGACTGAAGCTGAGGTATTGCTCATTCCGTCTCCTTGAGAGTTTTTAAACCGATTTGTACTTGTGATTACGTATGTTTGAGAACATATTCAATCGCATCAGCAACGGTAGCCAGATCCTTTGCATCTTCATCGGGAATCTTTATGCCGAAGTTGTCCTCCATTTCCATGATTAGTTCGACTCGGTCCAGAGAGTCAGCATCCAAATCATCTGTAAAAGAAGACTCTTCAGTAACCTCCGCTTCATCAACTCCAAGCTGGTTAACAACGGACTCCTTTATCTTTCCGAAGATTTCATCCCTATCCAATGTTTATCACCCTTTCAAGTTACAAAAAGAGGGCACGGTTGCCCTCTTTTAATTGTCTATGAACTGACTAAATTATAGCATAAATATCATTCTTGAACAATGCAGCTAAAAAACAAACCCTAGAAAAACTAAGGTTTGTTTTAATTTTTACTTAATCAGAGGCGAAAAATTATCGAAGGTAATCTTGCAGCTTTTTGCTCTCTCGATGTTTTCTGAGTTTCATCAGAGCTTTGGCTTCAATCTGACGGATTCTCTCACGGGTTACGCCAAACTCCTGACCTGTTTCTTCTAGTGTATGTCCGTGGCCATCGTCTAGGCCGAATCTCATCCTCAAAATTTTTTGCTCGCGCGGAGTTAAGAATTCGAGAACATTTTTGATGTTTTCTTTGAGTAATTCTGATGTTGCCGCTTCTGCGGGGGTCACCGCTTCTTGGTCCTCAATGAAATCAGCAAGACGAGAGTCTTCTTCCTCACCAATCTGGGCGTCAATTGATACTGTATCTTGGGAAATTTTTAGAATATGATTAATCTTCGCCACATCCATTTCCATCTCTGTCGCCAACTCTTCAGGCAAAGGTTCACGGCCCAAATCTTGAAGCAATCTTCGCTTTGTTCTGAGTAATTTATTGATTGTTTCAACCATGTGTACCGGTATTCGGATAGTTCTGGCTTGGTCTGCAATCGCTCTAGTTATAGCCTGTCTAATCCACCAAGTCGCATAGGTTGAAAACTTAAATCCTTTTGTATAATCAAACTTTTCAACCGCGCGCATCAGCCCGGTATTTCCCTCTTCTATCAAGTCCAGGAGATCAAGCCCGCGTCCCATAAATTTTTTGGCGATAGAGACCACAAGCCTCAAGTTTGCTTTTGTTAGAGCTTTTTTGGCAGATAAGTCACCTTCTACAACTCTCTTTGCAAGTGATACTTCTTCCTCACGGGTCAAAAGCGGAATTCTTCCGATTTCTCTCAAATACATTCTGACAGAGTCATCGGCAAAGTCGCTTACTCCGGCAGCAAGATCCTTCTCATCTGCCACATCAGTCTTATCGTCGCCCCATATCATCTTTTCCCGGCTGTCGATAACGTCTATGTTTTGTTCGCTCAAAGTAGCATAAATCTCGTCAAGCTGTTCTACGCTTTCCTCAACATCAGGGAATATTGCCATAATCTCGTCTTGGGTTACAAAACCCTGAGACTTGCCTTTCGCAATAAGCTCCTTCTCTTTCTTTTCCGGTGATTTATCAGAAGGTTTGCCGGCAGCTGTCTTTTTTGGCGCAGCTTTTTTAACCTCTGCCTTTTTTGGAGCTTTCTTTACTTCCTTCACGGCTTTTTTAACAACCTTCTTCGGCACCACTTTCTTCACGTCTTTTTTCGTTACAACTTTTTTTACAGTCTTTTTGGGAGCAACTACTTTTTTAGCCGCTTTTTTTGGCACGACTTTCTTTACCACTTTTTTCAAAATAGCTTTTTTCGTGGTCTTTTTCTTCACATCTTGAGCTACAGACTTTGTTCCTTTTTTAGAAGTTCCTGCATCTTTTTTATCAGATCCTTTGCGCATTTATCGTCCTTTCTTTTTTCAGCTTCTTTAATTTCCCTACTTAAGGCCGCCTTTTCGTCTGCAACGTTTAGCTGTTTAATTTTTTTAGCCAGATAGAAAATCTCCTCCTGTACCTCTTCTTCGTTGAGATTTTCCGTCTCGAGCTCATTTTTTACAAGCAAAACATTGAAACTTTTAGCTTCCTCCTGTTTAAGAAGCTTGTTAAACTCTTTCAGATCAAAAACTTTGTTTGCATTATAGTGATTTTTCGCCTTTTTGTAAAGCATATTCATTGTATCAGTGTTGAAGTCTTCCGGTTCCAGGCTCTCAAAGAGAAAACCATGGCACTTTTCTACTCCAAGACCAATCCCCAAAACCCTCTCCTCAATCTGCCCTCTCATCCCCACGACTACTTTAATGGGCTCATTTTGAATATCCGATTTTGCTTCTTTTGACTTGTCGAGTGAGGCTTTCGGCGAAGTTCGGTCAAGTGTCTTTCTTATTGCGTCCTCGCCAACATTTATTTTTTCAGCCAGTTTTTTGATGTAATGGTCTCTTTCTATCATATCTTCAAGCTTTGCTATGAAGGAAATAAACTCTCTAGTTACTTTTTTCTTTTTCAAAATATCTTTTTCTATGTCGCCCGTAAATAGCTTTTCAAATAAATAGTCCATCACATAGGTCGCTTCCTTTACGGCATCAATCCAAATCTTTGGATCTTTAGCAACCACATCCGCCGCATCCTTACCTTCAGGTATCTCGATAATTTTAAGGTTGATCCCTTTGGCAAATGCCATTTCGATCGCCCGCCGGGTTGCCATGTCACCGGCAGGGTCGATATCAAAAGCCAGCTTTATATTCGGGCTAAATTTCTTCAAAATATCGAGCTGCCTTTCTGTCAGCGCCGTTCCGCTTGAAGCGACTACGTTTTTCACGCCGGCCTGATGAGAAGCGATAACATCCATATTTCCTTCGACAACAATTGTATGATTTTGCTTGCGCATCGCCTCTTTTGCCTGATAAATCCCGTATAAAATTCCTGACTTGTCATAAATATCAGTCGACGGAGTATTTAAATATTTCGGTATTCCATCGCCCAAAACCCTTGCCGAGAAACCAACCGGTCTACCACCGGTATTTATTATCGGAAAAGTTACACGAGCCCGAAACTGGTCAACTAGCTTGCCTTCTTTTTCCTTTGCCACGCCGGCGCTTACCATGTCTTTTTTGTCATATCCTTCAGCAGTCATTTTTTTGATTAGCGCGTTCATCCCCGGCGCGTATCCAAGCCTGAATTCTTTAATCGTCTTGTCGGTTAGTTTTCTTTTTTTGAAATAGTCAGCCGCCGTTTTCCCGGTATCGCTCTTCAAATTACCCTCAAAAAATGCGCAAGCTTCCTCATTGATATCAAAAAGTTTCTCCCGCGCATCGCTTCTTTCGGGATTATGTTCTCTGGTTAATGTCACCCCGGCATCAGCAGCGAGTTTTTTCAGTGCTTCTGAAAACTCCATCCCATCAGTTTTCATAACCCATGCAAAAATGTCACCGCCTTCGTTGCAACCAAAGCAATGAAATATCTGTTTGTCCTGGCTGACTATAAAAGATGGTGTTTTCTCACTGTGAAAAGGGCATAAACCTTTGTAGTTCTGGCCTGTTTTTTTAAGCTGGACTACCTTGCCGACATAGTCGACGATATCCAGCTTATCTTTTATTTCTTCAATTTCATTAGACATAATAAGTTCTCATGTTTACATTTGATTTATAAATAAATGGTTTTGCGACTATCTGTTCAAAAAGCGAGTGAAAACCGAGACGAACTTTTGGAAAAGAGCTTCCGGAATCGGCTTGTTGTCCTTCTTCAAATTTGAAGTGAGGTTTGAACGACACTTTAAGAAGCCGTCTAGTCGCGATTTTTGCTCTACTTTTTCTAAAAAAGTAGAAAAATGATCTTTACCGCTAAAAAGTTGAAAGATATTAAAAATAAAATCTCCGCTTAGTTTCGTGATTATAGCAGAATAAGGCTATTTTTTATAGTTCTTTCTCGCTTCGAAACTAATTTTCTTCGAACCTTCCACTTCCGGCTGATCAAAAGGGTTAACTTCAAACGCCCGGGCGAGATATATGGCAAAAACATGTAAGTATGCTGTAAAGTATCCGAGATTAAACTCATCAACTTTATCGATTTCCATTTTTAGTGAGGGAATTTTTGAGTTTTTAGCTTCTTCATAAGTCCCTTGAAGCTCAAATCTCATACTGTCAGAGAGTTTCATCCCATCTAAATTTCCAACATTTCCGTCTCGCAACTTCACACTTTTCAAGTTTTCAGGGACGGCTACAGTCTCTTCTTCGTCAAATCCGGCCACTGTTGTAAAAATACCGATCATATTTTTCGGACCGCCAAAAAATCTTTGGTTTAGAAAGTGCTGACTCTCCGGCCCTTCAGCAATCACCGTAGAAATTCCTTTTCCCTCTTTAGCTACTGTTTCGTTAATGAGTTGCGCGATCAACCCTGAAAAAGCAACAAGCTTTCTGGAGTAGATCGGCCAGAATATTTGATCATATTTCTTTTCGGACAATTCTCTAATAATAAGCGCCAGATTTTTGGCATCATTTGTATCCTTTGCAAAGTCAACATACCCTTGAGCTCCGCCTTTTCTTATTTCCGAAATATCAAGTCCGCAAAGAACAGAAGGGAAGAGCGACACTTCGGTCAACCCGGAGAATCTTCCGCCGACTTCCTGATGGGAAAGAGTGTCATATCCTTTTTCTTTGGCGATAGCATTTAGAGGATTATCGCTGTCAGTTGTAATAATAACTTGAGTAAAGCCATCAAAATTAAGCACATTTTCTATTACGTCCACTGTTGTTCCTGACTTGGAAATGGAAATAACTAGCGAATCTTGAGGTTTGCATTTGTCTTTAACATAAAAAATATAGTCCGGATCGACCGTATCTACGAAATAAACTTTTTTATCGGAAATATATTTACCATATCCGTGCCAGAAAGCGCGGAAAGTGCTTACTGAGCCTCCCCGAGCCAAAATAATAAGGTTTTTTACGTCGCCATGTTTGCCGGCAACTTCAAGCATCCTATCCATGTCCGGCTGAATCTTCGTAAAATCGAAATCAGCATCATTAAAAACTTCTACTTCATCACTCTTCGGCTCTAAACCATTGAAATCAAACTTTATCATTTCTTACTCCTTTAATCAGAAATATCTTACCATAAATACTCTTCTATAAAAACTCACCCTATTTTTAAGAGTGAGTTTTTTATTTTTTCGAATGGTGAATTAGTAGCTTTGAACTAGTACCCCATACCTCCCGGCATTCCGCCACCAGCCTGCATTTGCGGCGCTTCTTTCTCCGGAAGCTCAGCTACAACTGCTTCGGTTGTAAGGAATAATGCCGAAATAGATGCCGCATTTTGAAGAGCCGAACGCGTAACTTTTGCCGGATCGACAATTCCTGCCTTTATCATATCTTTGTAGTCATCCTTTGCCGCATCATAGCCAATACCTTTTGCACGTTTTTGAACTTCATCTACTACAACCGAACCTTCCTTACCGGCGTTCATCGCTATTTGTCGAAGCGGTTCTTCAAGTGCACGCTGCAAAATCTTGATTCCCGTCTCTTCGTCTTTGGTCCCAGTTAGTTTTGTCAAACTTGGTGCAATATCAACAAGCGCAACTCCGCCTCCGGGGACTATTCCTTCTTCAACTGCTGCCCGAGTAGCTGCCAAAGCATCTTCGATCCTATGTTTCTTTTCTTTTAGTTCAACCTCAGTAGCAGCACCGACCTTCAAAACCGCAACTCCGCCGGAAAGCTTTGCCAAACGTTCTTGCAACTTTTCCTTGTCCCAGTCGCTAGTGGCTTTTTGGATCCAGCTCCTTATCTGAGTAACTCTCGCTTTAATATCACCTGCTTTACCCTGACCTTCAACAATAATGGTCTGATCTTTGTCAGCGATCACTTTTCGAGCGCTCCCCAAAACATCAAGATCCGCATCCTCAAGCTTTAGCCCAACTTCCTCAGAGATCACTTTTGCTCCGGTTAAAATAGAAATATCCTCAAGCATCTCCTTTTTCCTGTCGCCAAATCCCGGAGCTTTTACAGCCAAGGTATTAAAGACGCCTCTGATTTTATTTACAATTAAAGTCGCTAGCGCCTCCGCATCTACATCTTCGGCGATAATCACCAAATCTTTTTTGCCCGCCTGAGCCATCTTTTCAAGCAGCGGAACAATTTCATTGATTGAAGATATTTTCTTATCTGTCAGAAGTATTGAAGGATGCTCATACATCGCCTCCATCCTTTCTGTATCCGTAACCATGTAGGGCGCAATGTAGCCATTGTCAATCTGCATACCCTCTACAACTTCTTTTTCCATCCCCAAAGTCTGGGCCTCTTCAACTGTGATAACACCGTCTTTACCAACCGTATCCATGACATCAGCGATAAGCGAGCCAATCTCAGTATCTGCCGCTGAGATAGATGCCACTTGAGCAATCTCCTCTTTCGTAGAAATCTTCTTTGAAGTCTTCTCAATCTCTGAAACCACGTGAGCGGAGGCTTTCTCGATACCTTTTTTTATCTCCATCGGGTTAGCTCCGGCAGTCACATTTTTAAGTCCTTCTGTAATAATTGCTTGAGCTAGAACAGTCGCAGTAGTTGTACCATCACCGGCAACATCGTTCGTTTTTGAGGCTACTTCCTTAACCAGTTGTGCACCCATATTCTCATAGATATCTTCAAGGTCTATCTCTTTTGCGATAGTCACACCATCATTTGTAATGGTCGGCGCACCGTACTTTTTATCCAAAACCACGTTTCGCCCCTTTGGTCCAAGTGTTGTCTTTACCGTATTTGCGAGCTTATCAACCCCGTCCTTTAATCTTTTTCGTGCATCTTCTGAAAATTTTATTTCTTTTGCCATTTTGACTCCTCTCTAGCTAATAATAGCCAGTACTTCTTTTTGCCTTACAACTAAATATTCTTTGCCATCGACTTTAATCTCTGTCGCTGCAAAGTTTCCAAAAACTATTACATCACCCACTTTTATCTCTTCTACATCTTTGCCGACAGCCACAACTTTGCCTTGTTCCGGCTTCTCTTTCGCAGTATCAGGAATCACAATGCCCCCGGCCGTTTTCTCAACTGCCTGGGTTCGCTCTACAACAACCTTATAACCTAGTGGTTTTAACTTTGCCATCTCATCTCCTTTTTTATTAATACTATTTGTCATTCCGGACTTGATCCGGAATCTATATAATCTGGATCCTGAATCAAGTTCAGGATGACAGTTTTCAAGTTCAAAACTAGCACTCTACAGTATAGACTGCTAACCCGTTTTGTGTCAAGATTTTTCAAGAGTTATTTCTGTACTCTTCGACACTCTCCGATAATCGTTTTGTATAGTTCTGTCGCAAACACAGGATCCAATCCTAACTCTTCCGCTTCCTGAGATTTACTCTCGATAATTTCCTTTTCTCTTACGGGGTCATAGATCTCATCCCCATTTTTCTTCTTTATCTCGCCGGCTCTTTTTGCTAGTCCAACACGGCGGTAGACAAGACCCAAAAGCTCCCTATCTATTTCATCAATCTGTTTTCTTATATCTTCAAGCGCCATATCCACTTTCATTATTACTATACTTTAAGTATAATATAAAAAATCATTTAGGAGAAATATGGCTAATAAAAGAGTATTTTCAGGAATCCAACCAAGCGGCGATCTGCACATCGGCAACTACCTCGGAGCTATGGTGAACTGGGTCAGGGGACAGGGCGAGCATGACAATGTCTTTTGTATCGTTGATCTGCATGCCATCACAGTTCCTCAAGATCCCAAAATTCTAAAAAAGAGAATTCTCGAAAATGCAAAAATGTACCTAGCTGCAGGTATTGATCCAAAAAAATCGACTCTTTTTGTCCAGTCAGACAGACCGGAACACTCTGAACTGGCTTGGATTTTGAACTGCTTTACCTACATGGGTGAAATGAATAGAATGACTCAATTTAAAGAGAAGAGCAATCAAACAAAAGTAAGAACTGAGATGAAAAAAATCCTTAAAAAGCAAAAAGGATATACAACCAAATATCTAGAAAAAAGACTAGATGAACTTAAAGACGCAAAAACAAATACACAAGAGTGGTTTGAGTCAGTAATGTTAGAAATTCAAAAAGAACAATTTGATCAAGAAATTGAAGCAACCATTGATAATTATTTTGCAAGCAATGCAACTGTTGGCCTTTTTGACTACCCGGTTCTTATGGCGGCTGACATTTTGCTTTATGACACAGATGAAGTTCCGGTTGGCGATGACCAAAAACAGCATGTAGAGATAGCCCGCGACATTGCAAAAAGGGTAAACAACAAATTCGGCAAAGTATTCACAGTTCCCGAGCCGATCATAAAGAAAGAAGGGGCAAGAATCATGAGCCTCGTTGATCCGACAAAGAAAATGGCAAAGAGCGATGACAGTGAAAACAGCTATGTTCTACTTCGAGACAATGCCGATACAATTTATAAAAAATTCGCTCGTGCTACTACTGATTCTGAAAATGTAATAAAATTCGACAAAGAAAAAAAGCCCGGCATCTCAAATCTCTTGAACATCATGTCTGTCGCTACCGAAACTCCGATTCCGGAACTTGAGAAAAAATATGCTGATTCTAACTACGGCGAATTTAAGAAGGATGTCGCTGATTGCGTAATTGAACTTCTAAAACCTCTTCAAGAAAAGCTCGCCGAATACGACAAAAACGAAGATTATGTACGAAAAGTGCTAAAAGACGGGGCAGAAGCAGTCGCTCCACGGGCTCAAGCGACACTCGAACGAGTCAAAAAAGCAGTCGGCCTCGGTTTATAAATAATTTTGAAAAGAAAAAGCGGGAACCTTACGGTTCCCGCCATTGTTTTTACGATTATACATCTTTTTCGATAAGACCTTGCCGCTCTTCAGCCAGCTTAATGGTCATATCTTGCAACTCTTCATGTAGCTCCCTGGTTGCTTTTACACCTCTCTCCATGTTCTCAAGGATTGACTCAAGACCGCTGCCAAAAAGAAACTCACCAAGCTTATAGGCAAGTAGACAAGCAAATCCTATTCCAAGGCCAAAGCCAAAAATAACTTTTTTCACTTTGTCATCCTTTCTAGCTGATTTATTGACTAAAAACCCTCTTGTCAGCCTTGCTCAAGTCGTGCAGTTTACTCTCCGGCACATTGAAGGTTAGACGCTCATAGGTAACTTCTTCTTCCCAACCCTCTGATTTTCTCGGCAATATTTCTATACCGAAAGAAAAAAAGTTGAGAGGCCTTCTTTTGCCATATTCCACCGTTAGGGTCGGTTTTTCTCCTTCAGCCACTGGATTTATAATAACTTCTTCGTGGCTAATGTTATCAGAGTATTCTTCGCCTCCATCCTTGATCGAATAGTAATAGCTAGTGCACTCATCTTGGGCTCTACTACCACAGTCGATGGGGATTATGATGAGAACCGGCTGATCTGCTCCTTTTGCCTCCAGAGGAATCTCAGAGGTTAGGGTTGGAACAACTTGAACTTCATCATCTCCTCTTTCTACCCCACCGCCTAATATACCCAGCAGCAGAATCGTGAATCCAAGACCAAAACCGAGACCAAAGACAGCGCCTATCCGAGTAAGAACTGTGCCTAGCATAAAGGAGGCTTTATCTGTTCTCCCTTTGATCAACTTTCCTGTCCCAATGAATATCCCTGCAAAAACGAGAAGCCAAAACACGGGTCCCATGCTATCTCCTTCTATTTAGAGGAACGTCATTATTTCCCGCTAATCTCAACCATTCGTTCAAGCCACTTCATATGACCGAACATCATTTCCGTCCACTTGCGATTGGCGAACAAAGTGCCGCCCACAAAGCCAGCCACACCACCAAGGCCTGTACCGAGACTTACCAAGAACAATGTTTTCGCTAACCTTTTCATAGTTACCCCCTTCTAGGGCTAGTTGGTTACATTCATGACTTTATCAGCTGGGACACATAATGTCTTTTTGCCTTCAATATTCATCTTTTCCCATTCATCCTCAACTACTTTCTTACCCCATGGGCCCCAGTCTGTTGGATGCCGATAGCCATCTTCAATGATCAGTGCCGGTTGCTCGCCACACCCGTCTACATACGCCGCTTCTTCCGTGGTGATACTTTTGGCCGTCCCTTCAGGATAGACCACAAAACTGTGAGCGCCGTCTTGATCTTTATAGCGATATTCCGTATACCTGGGAAACTCCTCCTTGAGAAGATATACCCCTTTCAGCTTGGGATCATCAAACTCCAAAAGCGCAGTTCGCGATTCTTCCTTTTTCATGTCCTTTACTTCAGTCGCTTTGGATAGAGGATAGCTATCAAAAACTATACCTGCCGGTATGAACATCGCACACATGAAAAATGCCATCATTAGCATACCTAACATTTCCTTACCTTTATCGCGAAAGTAAAATGCAACCCATACAATACCAAACATGACCAAAAGAAAAGCCGCTACCTTCATTAGAAAGAATACATATCCTCCCGTCCAGTCCATCTAGTCCTCCTTGAAGTAAGTTGGAAAATTTCAATGAGCAAAAAAAGAAACCTACCCCCCGGTAAATCTCTTTGATAATATTTTTAGTATAACATAAATACTAATTTTCTGCAACCGCCTAAGGTAATTTTTCTTTACCCTAATGCCTCCGCATTCACCGCATCCTTTTCCCAGTCTATCTCTTCATAACTGTGCAAGAGCTTATTTAAGTAGTCTTTAAGAAGATCATACTTTTTTTGAGTATTCGCCTCAAACTTTACTGTCACATATGGGCCATTTTGAGAGTAGCGAACTACAAACATTGAGTCATCCATGTTAAGACGCACCCCGTCTCCAGCACGCTCGTCACTAATAACCTCAGCATCCGGGAAATCATTTTCTAAAACTTTGCTAATTTTACCTATCAGAGGGACTTTCTTGTCGTCAGGACAGGTTATTTTTACCTCAGGGCTAGAAATATATTTAGGTAGCTTTTCGACTGCTTCTGAAAGAGATTGGTTTGTTTCAGAGAGGTAATGGAGCAGGCGAAGCGTTGAATATATACCATCATCATGGTTATAAAAGTCAGCTGAAAAGAAGAAGTGGCCCGAAAGTTCACCGATAAATGCCGCTTTCACCTCCTGATTTTTCTTTTTTAGGAATGAGTGTCCTGTCCGCCACATGAAGGGAACCCCTCCCTTTTCTTTTATCGTATCTTCTACAACTTTTGAGCAAAGAGTGTTGTACATTATCTTTGCCCCCGGATGGCCGCCGAGAACATCGGAGGCAAAAAGCGCCAGAAGAACATCGTTCCAAATAATCCCGCCTTTCTCGTCCACTATACCAATCCTGTCCCCATCGGCATCATATGAAAAACCGATATCCGCTTTTTCTTCAAGCACTTCTTTGCTCACTCTTTTTGCCACAGCGTTTTCCGTTGGATCTGGTGTCCCGAGAGGGAAAGTCGGGTCAATCTCGCAATTTTTCTCTATAACCTCGCAGCCGGCTTTTCTTAAAGCATCAGGCACAATCGCGCCCGCCGTAGAACAGCTTGGGTCAATAACTATTTTAAACTTTTTGCTTATTGGAAGCCTTTTTATAACATCGTCAAAATATGCCTGTCTTATATCTTGTTTTTCGACTTTACCGGGCTTTTCACCTTCTTCATAATCCTCTTCCTCAACCATCCTTCGAATTTCTTGTATCCCGTCACTGACAAGCGTTTCTGAAAAATCGATAGCAAACTTTAGACCATTATATGCAGCTACATTGTGTGAGGCTGTAACGAAGGCCCCGCCTTTAGCGTCCAGATAATATTGAGCCCAGTAGAATGTTCCTACTAGATTCATCCCGATATTTACTACGTCGATGCCCGCCCAACTATAACCTCGAGTTAAGGCTTCACTATATTCCTCGCTAGTTGCACGACAATCATATCCGACAACTGCCCTTGTTATGCCCCGGCGCTTCATATAAGTACCATGTGCCCTCCCAAGATTTTCTACAATTTCAGGCGTTAGATCTTTGTCAACTATGCCCCTAAGGTCATATCCGCGAAACATGCTAGGATTAACTTTCATGCTTTTTGCTCTCCCTTCTTATCTTAAATAGTTTATGCCTCTACAAGCTTCGTTATCTCTTTAATTTTTTCATCAACAATATCTTGAGATTTACCTTCTATATGAAGCCTTAAAAGAGGTTCGGTGTTTGAAGCTCTCACATTAAATCGGTATTCTCCGGGGTATTCAATAGAAATACCATCCATATAGTCAATATTCGCATCATTATACGCCTCGGCTAGTTCCTTGATCTTCTCATCTGTATCTGAAACAGGGAAGTTTAGCCCCATCGCATTCGGGAACTTTTCTCTCAACGGATTTGCGATTTCCGACAGTTTCTCCCCCGAAGCACTCAATCTCTCAAGAATAAGAAGGAAAGGGATCATGCCGTTATCAGCATTCCAACAGTCCCGGAAATACATGTGCCCCGAGATCTCGCCTGCAAACACCGCTTTTTCCTTAACCATTTTTTCAATGATAAATGATGTACCAACTTTGCAAATAACAGGTTTTCCGCCGGCATTTTTTACGAGACCGATAACCGGCCAAGTTAGGCTGATATCGGAAACTATCGCACAACCGGGATTTTTCTGTAGCATCATCTCGGCTATAATCGCCGTCATGTAAGTACCTTGAACATACTCGCCATTTTCGTCCAGGAAAACGCATCTATCCGCGTCAGCATCCCAAATCGCTGCGAAGTCTGCACCTGATTTTTTTACTAACTCAACTGTTTCCGCCCTATTCTCCGGTGAGGATGGGTCGGGCTTGCCCTTTGGAAAACTGCCGTCTTCTTCATAATTTATTTTGACAAGCTCAAGAGGTAAAACCTCAGCCAGCTTATCAACCGCCTTACCTGCCGCCCCGAAGTTCGGATTTACGACAACCTTCATAGGCTTTATTTTCTCTACATCAATAAATGAGAGTACTTTTTGAATGTATTTATTCAGAAAATCCAAATTTTCGGACTTCCCTTCTTTTTCGCATTTTGTAAAATCACCATTTTTGGCTATCTCACGTATTTCTAACAGACCACTATCGCTTGAGACAGGAATTGCTTTTTCACGATAGATCTTCAGTCCATTATATTTGGCTTCATTATGCGAAGCCGTCACGATAATGCCGCCATCAAGATCAAACTCTGCAACAGCAAATGATAACATATCTGTCGTTGCAACCCCGATCTCATAAACATCCACTCCCATCTCAATAAGACCGCGCTTTGCTTCTTTAAGAAGCGCATCACCAGAGTTTCTCACGTCTCTTCCAAGGGCAACTTTCTTTGGTTTTAGCCACTCAGCATAAGCTTTGGCGGTCAAATATGCCGTCTCTTCGTTTATCTCTTCAGGATAAACGCCACGTATATCATAAGCCTTGAATATTTTTTCTAGATTTATGGCCAACTTATTTGGCATTTTTGCTCCTTTTTAAATCTTTTAATAAATCCGAGACTATCTGACGCTCATCCCAGACGACTTTTCTCCCGCCTTGATTTCTGTATTTTTGATGACCAACACCAGTTATGACCACAATATCATCTTTTTTTGCAACCGCTAAAGCCTTTTTGATCGCTGTAAACCTATCCGGAACTATCGTTACCTTTTTCTGCAGCTTCTTTGGCACGCCTGCATATATTTCCTTTATGATTTGGCTCGAATCTTCGTTATACGTCTCATCATCTGTAAGGATTATGGCATCTGTCAGTTCTGCTGCAACTCTGCCCATCTTTGGCCGCTTCCCCCTGTCTTTGTCGCCTGTCGCACCAAAAACACTGATCAGTCTCCCTTTTTTAAATCTGTTTAGCTCTTTATACACTTGTTCTTGAGCATCCGGCGTATGAGCATAGTCGACAATAACGCTAAAGTCTTGCCCCTCGTCAATATGCTCAACCCGGCCTTTTGTCCCACTAAACTTTGCGAGCACTTTTACCATTTCCTCAGGTTTTACGCCATATCCAAGTCCCATGCAAAATGCGGCAAGTTCGTTATATATATTGAACTCCCCTACTGCACCTGTTGTGACAGAATATGTTTTGTCCTGAACTGAGATATCATAATCAGCGCCATTTACTCTTAGCTTGATGTTTTTTGCTTTTACATCGCCTTTTTTAATACCAAATGTATATTTTTCATCGGCTTTAAATGACAAAAAGTAACTAGACTCTTTGTCATCCGCATTGACCACGCTAACTCTTTTCGTTTTCTTCCAGTTGTAGAGGCTTGAGAGCTTTTTGAAGAGTTTGCCTTTCGTATTGCGATAGTTTTCCATGGTTTTGTGGAAGTTCAGGTGTTCCGGCGCAAGATTTGTGAATATTGCCCCGTCAAAAGGGATCCCCCACACCCTATGCCACGCTATCCCCTCGCTCGCTACTTCGATAACCGCATATTTACACCCTCGTCTGACCATTTCTCGCATAAGATGATGGGTTTTCCAACGCCCAAGTGTTGTCCGGTTCGTCTTGTTGTCAATCCTCAATCCCGCTATTTCTATGCTTACAGTAGAAATCATGCCTACTTTTTCACCGCTCGCTTTTAAAACCTCGCACAAAATTTCAGATGTTGTGCTTTTCCCGTTTGTACCCGTAACCCCAATAACAGTAATTTTATAGCCGGGAAATCTATGAAAAATGTTTCCGGTTACCGCCAGAAAAAAGTGATAAATAGGCTGAAATGCCCGAAATACCGGTTTTGGAATAATTTTCTTTAAAAGTCTTAAAGCTGTTTCTAACATTTCCGCCTTTGTCATCCCCGCAAAAGCAGGAATCTATCTCAATTATTTTTTAATTAACTTTCTAAATCGGTTGACCGTAGATAAAAGATTATAATATTTTCTGTCAAATGCAATGTCATATGCGCCGCCAAAAGATATTTCTTCTCCTCCAAATCCTTTTTTAAAACGTGTGACACCGGCCCAAGAGTGATTTTTGGCTCCTTCCGGTGCTATCCCCCAGAAGTCATAAATCCGGCAATTTCGCTTCTTTGCCTCGCAAATTGCCACCCATTGGAGTGCATAAGTCGGCATCAGCTCCCTATGCTCATTACCTGAAGCACCATGAAGATAGGTCGCAACCTGGCCAAAGTATGATACTAAGATTGCCGCCAAAGGTTCGCCATTATACTCAGCTATGAAAACTTTTAGAATATCCTCTTTTGCCAGTGCTTCATACATCTTTTGGTAGTAATCATACTCATGACCCTGATACCCACCCCGTTTTTCCATTTCCTTAGTTAGTTCATAGAAAATCTTGATGTCTTTTGAGTCTCTACCTTCTCTAACTTTGATCCCCTTTCGGTTCGCAAGATTTATATTGTATCTCCATTTTGGCTTCATCTCGGCCAAGATTTTTTCTTCCGGCCTTGAAATATCTAAAACACGAGTATTTTCAGGCGAAAACTGTGAGGATAACGGTGCATGCTTTGCCATTTTTCTGAATCCAAACTTATATATATCAGTTTGATCTACTTGGTACGGCTCGATACGGTAAAAAACAGCATTTTCTTCTTTTGCCAAAACCTCGACTTTTCTTAAGAATAGCTTTAAATCCTGCAGCTTTGCACCTTTAGTCATGATAGGGCCGCGGGGAGAATAAAAATAATGTTTGTCTTTATATAAAGGGTATTTTAGGACTAATCCTTGTACGTTGTCCCCTTTCACTACCCAGGATTTACGCTTTAGCCCTGCCTGAAAATCAGCCCAAGAGCCGGACTGAAAAAGGTTGTTTGTCTTTTGAGAGAGGATTTTTAATGTTTCCATGTCCCCCATTTAAGCACATTTTAAGGCAAAAATATAGAGAAAAGAAAAAATGGCGGTGCCTTAGCACCGCCATTTTGGAGGTTCGTCAATGCCTATTTAGGAAATCCGTTCTATCGTTTTGACAGCGATAGCTCCGGCTACGTAGGCAATGATAATAAACAAGATGCCTCCCAAACGGGAGTCGAAATGGACGCCTAGAAACCGGCCAACAATCCCGACCAGCGCACCACTTACCAGAAGTATTACCGCGGCCCAAATCATTTTATGCATGTATGGCTCCTTACCAGAGGGGAGACTTATCTTCTTTGTCATCGGCAAAGAGATGCTCCAGATTATCATATTCACCCACTGCACCCTCCTCATCCTTTTTATACCGCTTGACATCTCTGCCAAGGGAAAAGAGAAGATGAGTTAATACCGCCACTCCCAACATAACCATCAGAAGGGTAGTTGTTGATGCCATCTCGCCGGGCAGCCATACCCAGCTTAGCACTATCATAATGCCTACAAACATGCTCCATACGGCTCCGATACCGGCCATGGCCAGATAGTAGGGCACTTTGGACCATTCATCATGCCGAAGATGACTGAGCCATCTTATGAGCATTCCCTCAAGACTGATGTCTTCAGGTTTGTTCATTTCCATTGCCTGTGACGCTTCCATTGTCTCTCCCTTAGGTCGTTGTTTACCTTCGCAATTTTTTACTTCTTGCGGGCTTTTTGGTCTTTCTTTTTCTCGTAGAAGACAGTTGTGGCGATTTGGCCATCGAGACTTGAAACAGAAGCCGACTGAGCAACGTGGGTGATTTCAATCCCTGCACCTTCCTCATCCAGCCATCCATTGAGTTTCTCTTCGACTTCATAACCCAGTCCCTGAAAAATTTTAACTTGAGTCATTTCTCTCTCCCTTTTCAAGGTTGCTTAGCGATTTTTGGATTGTTCGCTATATTGACAATGCTCGATAATATACCACAAGATACATGTTTTGTCAAGTATATTTATAGCCCAATGGAAAAGGCCGCTGCATAAAGCAACGGCCTCAAATATTATTAAAATCCACGAACTCGGGTCTCTTTTTCTGCTTCAACAATCATTTTTATCCCGGATGCGCACATGAGAAGCAGCCACATCCCGATGAAAAGGATCAAATGGCCCGTGAAAAGGCCGAATAATGAAGCAAGAGTAAAAGCTGTTAAATAATGCCTCTCCATCAACCTGTCTTTGAGAGAGAATATCCAACACGACACGACTAGGAACATCATGTATCCTGTAGCAACCATATTGAAAAGATCACCATCTCCCAGAAGCCTGATTGCAAAATAAAGAGCAAATGGAGAGGTCCAGACAAATAACTGCATTATGACAGGCATGAAGAACCTGAGTTTACCAAGCTTTTGCAAAGTGCTCCTCCTTGAGTGGGAGTTGATTATGGTGATTATAACCAAAAAAATGATTTCTTTCAAGACTTTTAGCTTCAAATAAGGTATAATATCTCTTGTTATGAATATATTAGCCATCGAAACAAGTTGTGATGAAACGGCGGCAGCAATCGTGAAAGACGGCCGTGAAGTTTTATCGAACGTAGTCGCTTCACAAATAGACATCCATGCCAAATATGGCGGTGTCGTGCCTGAGGTAGCTGCTCGCGCTCATGTACAAACGATAATCCCAGCTGTTAAAGAATCCCTTTCCGAAGCAAAAATGTCATGGGAAGACATTGACGCTATAGCCGTAACCCAAGGTCCCGGACTCGTCGGAAGCTTAATAGTCGGTACAGAAACCGCCAGAACACTCTCAATCCTAAAAAATAAACCGTTGATTGCCGTCAATCATCTTGAAGGACATATTTATGCAAACTGGGTAAGCACCAAACAACCTCAGTTCCCTCTTGTTACTTTACTTGTTTCAGGTGGTCACACAATGTTAATCGAAGTTGAAAACCATTATAACTTCAAAATTGTGGGCCAAACCAGAGATGATGCTGCCGGCGAAGCATTTGACAAGGTCGCAGCACTGCTTGCTCTCCCCTATCCCGGCGGCCCAAATATTTCGAATTTGGCTAAAAAAGGAGATGTAAACAAGTACAAATTTCCGGTAGTTGATCTCACACCGGAACCAAAAAGAAACTCTGAGGGATTTCTGGAGTATCCTGATCCTAGTCTCGATTTTAGCTTATCAGGGCTAAAAACTGCTGTTTTAAATGTAGTGAAACAGTCGAAATCGCTATCAGAACAAGATAAGGCGAATATTGCCGCCTCATTTCAAAAAACGCTAGTTGATACCCTGTCCCAAAATAGTCAGCGAGCTATAGAAAAATACGCACCAAAATCATTCATCCTCTCCGGTGGTGTAGCTGCAAATCAGAAATTAAGAGAAAAACTACAGGAAATGTGCAAGGAATTAAATGTAAATTTTTATATGCCTGATCTTAAATATTGCACCGATAACGCGGTAATGATCGGCGCCGCTGCATATTATAAACAAAAAGAGTTTGACTTCACTGAGCCAAAATCGCTCACACCAAACCCGAATCTAAAATTAGCATAAGAAAAGGCCGCAGTGCTTAAAGCACCGCGGCCTTCTAAAAAGTAACATCATTCCGCTTGCAGTCCACCCGCCTTTTTAATCTTCTCTACTGCCACTGACCTGCCCCAACCGTCTACCACATAATGACCGTAGTAAAACAGAGAAGCGAGCAGATAAAGAATGCCTACTTCCACGATATTGCTGAAATACAACACCATTGCCACTACAAGACAGATTATCATCTGGAGCACATCAACCTTTCGTTGACTCTTAAAGAACGCCAGATAGGTCAAACATTTCTCTTCATCATCGGCCCACTTTTCAACATCACCATTCGTCTTGATGAATTCTAATTGTTTGGAAAAGATGCGGCCGTTTTTGCGATGAAGATAGTAGTTCACTACAAGAAATCCCAGAACAATCATGCCCGCGATCATTTAGCTCATCCTTTCTCGGATTGTAGGGACTTCGCCCACTTAGCGTCTTCTTCTGCTTCGACCTGATCTAACCTTTGACCCTTGACCACCATCTGCTTTTTTAGCAGATTCCGGTCTCTTATAAACATGAATGAACCGGCAATGGCTAGCAACCAAGTTACAACAATAAAGCCTATTCCAACAGCATTCGTTCCCGGAGGTCCTTCCCCGCCTTGAATCCTAGACGCAAAGGCAGACGACATTAAAATCCCTGCCGCAATGCAGCTAAGAACCCCGATCGAAATACAAGCCCGAAACCACATCAACCTTGATCTCCATTGATTATTACAGTTGAAGGCTTTTATGACCGAGGATAATCCTGACGCAGCAAGAGCAAATCCTCCTAAAAGAACAAGACTATCCATCGCACTCACCCTTTCGCAGCAGAAACTTGCCCGATCAATGTCTCCACGTTACGGCGACATTTGTTGACAGATAGCTTCAAGTAAATATACAGAAAAACCGCATAGCCTACCGCGGCGATGAAGAATAGAGCATTCCATTGGAAGAAGAGCGTCACCGCTATGACAATAAGTACGGTTATTTTAGCTACCACGATCCTGCCCAACCTCTTGTATACCATTTTTAGGAAGAACAGGTCTTTCATGTTTATATCTTGGGGCTTTTCCGCAACCGATACTCTTTTGCCGGGTGCCATAGCATTTTTCAGCAAATTACGCATGCTTACCATAAGCGATAGCCCTGCGACCAACAGTATTATCTGGATAACATCAACTGCATTAGTGCTCATTTGGATCACCTTTCTCTAGGATTTTGAAATGAACTCTTTTTTTCAATTTGCTTTAGAGATAATGCTCTAAGGACTGCTATCATACCATAAACACTGACTTTTCGCAAGTCTAATTTTGATTTTATATGGCAAGTCCGAGTTTAAAATTAGTCTAAAAAAAGAGTCCCCTCAAGTACGATGACTTAAGGGGACAATGGATAGATACTATTCTGCTATTAGGAAGTGGTGTCCGGTAAGACGTTTTGCGTAAATAAACCGCGACGTTCCATCCTGCGCAGAATGCGCATATGGGATCTAAACCCTTTTCCCCAGCGCCACCGCCTTGCCTCTGTCCAGCCGAAAAGACTGATAACGATTGAGGTTTTGTTGAGCTTGAGGAGTGAGATGAAGATACCGTACACGGAGTAGAAGCGCTTCATTGCCAAGTACGTTTCCCTCTGAAGTTCTGAGGGCTTCATTTTCTTGGGCAAGTGTACCACGGTGTGGGTATTGTAGAGATCCCAATCATGGAAGACTATGTCACCACCACTAACCATGAGATCGTAGAGAATCGTCCCCGGAAACGGCGTCAGGATTGTTATTTGGATTGTTTCCAGAATCCTGCGGTACTTCTTAGCGAACTTGACGATACCCCGTATCGTTCTGGGCGTATCATTATCAAAGCCCGACACAAACATACCATGGATCTTGACCCCGACCCTGTCGCATCTTTCGATGAAGTTGATGATGTCTTTGACTTCCTGGCGCTTGTTGCTCTCCTTGAGCGCCTCGTCGCTTACCGACTCAAGACCTACGCAGACACGACCTACTCCTGCCCTTTTCAGCGCAGCAAGAGTCGCTTCCGACGTATTGGTTCTCGCCTGAATGATCATAGAGAGGTTTAGTCCCCTCTCGATGATACCATCACCGATTTCAACCGCGCGTTTTTCTTTCGCGGTGAAGTTGTCGTCGCCGATAAAAACAACTATCCTTTTGCCGCCGGCATTTACCGACAGTACTTCCAGCTCATCGAGGACCCTCTTGACGCTTCTGATCCGGAACTTTCTCCCAAACATAGCAGTCACCGAACAGAAATTACAGTTGAATGGGCATCCTCTAGACGTGATGACCAGATCGGTTGTGATTTCTTCCCAGTTCACAACAAGGGTCTTGTCGGGAAAAGGAAGTTCATCGAGCTCCTCGTTGGTGAGAAACGGCCTCTCCGCGGTTTTTATAACCTGATTATCGCGGAAAAACGCAATACCGAGTACACTTTCAAGTTCGCGCTTGCCCTCGATAGCCTCCAGAAGCTCAGGCAGTGTCTTATCTCCCTCATGCCTTACCACAAAGTCAGCACTATTTACGAGCGCCTCTTCGGTAGCAAATGTTGGGTGGACACCACCCATGATGATTGGTTTATACGGCGCACCAGCACGAATCTCTCGCACACGAACCTCCTTGGCTACAGCATATCCTCTCTTGGCTGTAGCTGTAAGCAACGAGAGGCAAACCACGTCGGCGCTCAGAACATCGTCCCAGTCTATCTGGGCAAAATCCTCACAATAGACCTTCACTTCGTACCCCAGCGTCTTCAAAATGGTTGCTAAAAGGACAACCCCGCGCGGTATTTTGAACAGTCCATAAACTTGCCTATCCGCCGATTTCGGCTCTATGATAACGACTTTCTTGATTTTCCGCCCAAGCAATCCGATCATTTGTTACCTCCAGTATCTATATTTTTCTATCAATAATTCGTTGGGATTACCCAAGAGACCACATTTTACTATAAAATGCTTATTTTTTCAATCCTCTTTGACTTCTTGGCGTTTTTGATGTAAACTTTCATAACAATTTGATAAAAGCATTCGAACAGGACCTAATGTCATCCTGTGAGCTGTGAGAAGAAATTTGGCAATCGCTGAAAATTAGAACTCACCGGTAGCTCCGTAAAAGCTAAGATGAAGCGCCACGTGGAATTGGGGTGGTACCATCCGAGTAATCGGACCCCCAAGAAGCGGGTTTTTTTATTTTAAGAAAGGCAAAAGATGGACAAGTCATACAAACCGGAAGAAAACGAAAAAAATATATATGAAAAATGGGAAAAAGGCGGATATTTCACCCCTAAACTTGAAGGTGGCAAAAAGCCCTTCACAGTGGTTATCCCCCCTCCAAACGTCACAGGTTCTTTGCATATGGGACACGCACTAAATAATACCATTCAAGATACGCTTGTAAGATGGAATAGGATGAAAGGAATCCCTGCAGAGTGGCTCCCCGGCACAGATCACGCCGGCATTGCTACTCAGTCTGTGGTAGAAAAGAAACTCGCCAAAGAGGGAAAAACGAGATTTGACCTTGGCAGAGCCAATTTTGAGAAAGAGGTTTGGAAATGGAAGGATGAGTATGAAGCAAGAATCTTGGGACAACTAAAAACCCTAGGTTGCTCGTGCGACTGGTCCAGAACCCGCTTTACTATGGATGAAGGCTATACAAAGGCAATTTTAAAAGCCTTCACTCATTACTATGACAAGGGTTATATTTATCGTGATTATCGCATAACCAACTGGTGTCCAAGATGCGGAACTTCTCTCTCTGATCTTGAGGTTGAGCACGAAGAACATGAGAGTTTCCTCTGGTACATTAAATATGAGATAGAAGGCGGGGGAGAGCTTACAGTAGCAACAACCCGGCCGGAAACCATGCTTGGAGACACGGCCGTTGCCGTAAATCCAAAAGATAAAAGATATACAGACTTGATTGGGAAAAATGTGATTTTACCTATACAAGGCCGAAAAATACCGATTATCACAGATGATATCGTAGACATGGAGTTTGGTACAGGAGCAGTTAAGGTTACGCCTGCTCACGATCCTAACGACTTTGAGATAGCCAAAAGGCACAAGCTAGACAAAATAATCGTTATCGACCTTGAAGGCAAGATGACACCTGAGGCAGGAGAAGAGTTCGCAGGACTTGATAGATTTGAAGCTCGAGATGTAGTTATCGAGATGCTAAAAGAGGGTAAATGGCTTAGTCAAGCCAAACCATACATCCATAATGTAGGGCATTGTTATCGATGCAATACCATTATGGAGCCTTCTCTGACCTTGCAATGGTACGTAAGCATGAAAGAGTTGGCAAAGCCGGCCATTAAGGCCGTTAAAGACGGGGAAGTTGAGTTTCATCCTAAAAAATGGAAAAAGGTTTACCTAGACTGGATGAACAATATAAATGACTGGTGCATATCCAGGCAAATATGGTGGGGGCATCAAATACCGGTATGGTACTGCGAATGCGGAGAAATCATCGTTTCCGAAAAGTGGGCCATGGAAGATGTAGAAAGCAAGAAATCTGAACGTAAATGTCCAAAATGTAAATCATCGAAGCTAAAAAGAGATGAGGATGTACTTGATACATGGTTTTCAAGTGCGCTTTGGCCGTTTGCAACCTTTGGTTGGCCGGAAAAAACGAAAGATTTGGATTATTTTTACCCTACAACTTTTCTCGCCACAGCCAGAGACATACTTTATCTATGGGTAGCACGCATAATAATGTCTGGCATCGAGTTCATGGGAGAAGTTCCGTTTAAGGACGTATATATTAACCCCACAGTTTTTAACAGTGAAGGCAGAAGAATGTCTAAATCACTTGGAACAGGGGTTGATCCGCTGGAATTGATAGAAAAATATGGCACGGATGCTACCAGATTTGGCCTTTTATGGCAGATTGGGCAGGGACAGGATATAAAGTTCTCTGAAGACGCTATCTTGAATGGAAAAAGGTTTGCTAATAAGGTCTGGAATGCTACCAGATTTACTTTGATGAATTTGGAAGACTATAAAGATGTTTCACGTGAAACATTTGAGAAGGAAATAAAGCCAAGTCTAACTAAAAATGACAAAGAAATACTCAAAAAACTAAATCAGACTATCGAAACTACCAATAACTACCTAGGTAAATACGACTTTCAACACGCGATCGAAGTAATATATGACTTTTTCTGGCATGATTTCTGCGATAACTGTATAGAAGATACAAAAGTTCGTATCCGCGAAAACGACAAGAGTAAACTTGCCGCTCAATATACTCTTGATGTTGTTCTGAAAAATTCATTAAAACTACTTCATCCTATTATGCCATTTGTTACTGAGTCAATTTGGGAAAATCTAGATGAAAAAGAACCCCTGATTATCTCTAAATGGCCGGAAAAGATTGAATTCTAAGCTAGCGCAGACAAACATGTGGAAAAGTAAGCATGAACTTTTTTTAACCAAATTCGTGCTCAAGATTGACCTTTTAAAAAATCTCCTGCTACCAGATCCACAGTTTTACACAACTTATTCGCTTTTTTCCTGAAAGTATATGATAATAAATCCATGAACAAGAAAAAGACAATAATCTTAATCATAATTGCAGCAGCCTCAATCATTATTTTGACTGGCTATATGTTTTGGGCTGATAGTAAAGCAAGTGACTATATAAAAGTTTCACGTGAAACAACGGATATACAGGGGAAAATACTAGCGCTTGAAAAGTCACTGACCTTACGAGGAAAACCGGATAATATTCTGCCCCTTGTCGACCTCTATATTGCTATTGGTAAGAATGATTCTGCAGAGAAAATCATGGTGGGTAGGGGAGAGGTCGATATTTTGAATAAACTTGGAAATTTGTATCTGAGTGAAAATAAAGTGAAAGAGGCAGAAAATACTTTTACAAAAGCAAAAAATAAAAAGTCGAATTCTGACTCACTAAAAGGACTGATTCTCGTTGAGCTTAAAAAGGGCGATAGGGGAGTGGCCGAAAACTACTTGAACCAACTTTCCGATTTAGACCCAACTTCATCTAGCTGTTATGGTGCATTTGTAAACTTAAATGACTTTAATAAGGCAAAAAATAGCTTCACAAAAGCAAAACAATGTAATTTATATGATTTAGATAAGTACTTCGCAACCTATAAGGAAGCTCAAAATCCACTTTACCTTAAGTTAGAAGCGACAAATAAGTACTACTCTGAAAATTATTTGAACTTAGCAGAAAAAGACATTCTAACTATATTAAAGGAAAAAGATAATTACCGCGATGCCCATATCATGGCCTCAAAGATTTACGATAAAATGGGGGATCAGACTAAAGCAAACGAGCACAAACAAAAAGCCCTCCAAATAGATCCCCTCACTCAAACTAAATAAACGGATTTTTCTACTATAAAGAAAAACGGGGTATCGGACTAGAGTCCGATACCCCGCTGTTAGAAGTACATACATCATGCCTGTGCCGTACAGTGATAGCTGTAAGCCAGATCAATCCTTGATACAATAAGATCAAAGACCCGAACGGCTTCCTCTTCGTCTCTGATCGGCCACATAGAAAGTGCTGACTTCCATACGCCGGTCAGATCAGACGGCCCTATTTTGCGCTCACCATTGGCCTTTCGAAAGTCTGCGGCGAAAGCCTTACTACCAAGGGCCTGATGGGACGTCTTGCCATTGGCAAGGGTTACAGACCAATGATCGTTAGCATCATCGATCCAGAGCCATCCGCGAGAGTGAGTAACAGGGATAAAGCCTAACATCCGCTTTTTCTCAAGGATCTGAACCGACTTTCCACACCGCTTCACTAATTCAGCAATTTTCTGTGAATCGTTCACTCGTGCCTCCTACCTCTCTAAGGTTCACTCATCGCTTATAGAATTGAAGCTAATGATTTTTCAGAGATAATACTATAACACAAGAAAAAAGATAAGTCAAGGAGATAGTAATGGTTCAATAGCTTTGCGCCACTACAAAAAGGGTTGACAATATAGCATAAGTACAGTATAATTTTCTATTGCGCACCTTTACACATAAATATACGAAAGGAATAGTGATATAAATGTTCACACCTTCATTTGCGGCAGGTGATGCCCGAATCTGGATTGTCATAGTAGAGGCCTCCATAGCATTTGTAGTCACCGGACTGCTCTACGGGTTCTTCAGAATGTTAGTATTAACCCCCGTCAGAGTAAAGCTGAACCGATATCCCCGCTTCCTTAGAGGTTGGGGAACTATCGTGGCTCTTTCTGTTTTTGTTCTTTTGTTTGCATCCTTTTACTCAACCGCAGTAACTGAGGTTGAAGCCAAGGAAGCATACCAAGCAGAACAGAAAGAAAAACTGTATCAAAGTCTTCGCCCTGTAGTGGAAAGAGCTAACAAGATAATCAACGTTTTGATCCAAGAAACAGCAAAAAACAGCAAAAACTGCCCCGTCCAAATCGACAGAAATGAGGAGTAAGATGACAGACGTAAAATATCCTCTTCTCGTCGGAGGGGAGGGGTATACAAGGGTAGCAGAGATCTCCCAAGGAGGTCACGTATATTGGGAAGTACTGGAATATCCTCCGGCTTTCAGATCACTGAAAGTCTGGAATCTTCCCTTTACGCTTAAGCTTATCATGCCTTACACCTACTTCTTTGTAAGAATGTATGGGGAAAAGGATCAGGGTGGATACGTGAATTCGGGGATTAGTGTGTTTTTCGCAAGAAAGCCACTTGAAAGTCCCAACGATAACTTGTACGTACCCTTCCTTCCTCATTTCACTACCAAAGGAGAGCTCTGCGCCGACACTCTTTCCCTCTATACGCCGACTTCACCCCTTCAAGGGGCTGTAGGCATCGTGAACCATTTCTGGAGTGAAGGTTTCGGCATCATGCATAACAAACTGGATCTTCTCATGGCCTCAGATTGGCGGGTAAGGAATCCTTACAGATGGGCTCTTCTTTCAAGAATGACCCCACAGTCAGTCCTTGAACTAGAAATGCGTTACTTCGCCAGTGCCGGAAGCCATAGACTCAAAAGTGGTGACTTGTATCTACCTACTGACTTCTACGAGAGCTTGAAAGAGGTGTAATATGCTGAGCAACGAAACCGGTAAAAAAGGCATTTTTGCGGTCGAGAGCAATGACTTCTACAGCGCAACGGCTGAGTCTATACCGCTATGGAAGATGCCTGACATCAAAGAAGGAGTTTCGCTGAAAGTACCGCGGATACCCTACTCAAGGTTCAACGAAATCGTTGAGCAAATGAGGTATGTCGCCAAGAACCAGAATGCTGAGCTCTACATCGCGATGTATTACTCTCACGATGAGCAGGAATATCGCTTCGTCATCCCAGATCAGACTGCTGTTGGAGTTTTCGTCATTCATAGCGACCTGCCTCCAAGCCCGCCCGGGTACAACCAGATAGGCGACTTACACTCGCATGTCGACGAACCTGCCGGACACTCACAGTTTGATGATCAGGACGAGCTGGGTATGCCAGGCATTCATATCACCATTGGGAATTTGCTCACAAGCGTTTTTCCTTCGATCAGCTGTTCAGTGATCGTCGGGGATAAAAGGGTATTTTTCTATCCTGAAGACATCTTCGAACCGCCCCCGGCACTGGAAGAAGTGGAACTGGAGGAGCTTACCTCTGTCAAAATTCCACAAGTTCATAAGTCCCGAGGCTTCCGCGTCCTCATGCGCTTTTATCTGTCCCGGATCTGGAGATACCTAAAAGGCGGTGAGAATGCATGAAAGAAGTCATCAAGATAGTCGGTGTTGGCGGCATTACTAACCAAATGCTGCCGTATCTGATCGAGAAATATCCTGAAGCAAAGCTGATCCTCATAGACGGAGACAAGTACGAAAAGAAGAACAAAGAGAGGCAGCCGTTTGCTCAGGTTGGTGCGAACAAGGCGATCGTTACCGCAAGCGCGCTTTCTGCCCAAGGGGTAGAGGCAACAGGGATACCCAGCTACATAACTCCTGAGAATGTCGGAGTTCTGGTTGGCCCTGGCGACACGGTCTTTCTGGCAGTGGACAACCACAAGACAAGAAATATCGTGGACACCCATTGCGAAAGGAACCTGAGCGACATCCTCCTCGTATCCGGAGGTAATGAGCTCAAAGATGGAAATGTATCGGTTTTCTGGCGGAAAGATGGAGTTTCGATAACTCCGCCGTTGGCCCACTTCCATCCCGAGATCGCAAGCCCCACAGACAAGGGGCCTTTCGAACAAGGATGCCTTGCGTTATCACGCTCGCATCCCCAAATCGCGGAGACAAACCGAATGGTTGGTCTCGCCATGATAGAAGCTTACGCCGACATCGTCTCCGGTAACCCCACTATGGAGATTTATGTCAGTATCGAGCCGGAAATGCAAAGAAAAATTCTACCTCAGGAAAGGGGGTGGAAACATGTCAGCAGAAACTGAGAACAGTTACCGGTCAGACGACAAGGGCGAGTCCTTGATGACCACAGTAAGGTACGGCAGCGACACAAGAGAAATCGCACCGAACAAGACTCTCAAGGAAGCGGCAAAGATCATGGGCGCCGGTGGCAGACTTCGGTCAAAGCCGAACGCCTTCGTGAACGGAAACCAGGTCACGGACTGGAACAAGACCCTCAAAAAGGGAGACCAGGTCGAGTTTGTTAAGGCCTCCGGTCGCAAGGGGTAGTACCTTTTCCCTTAAATGGGATCAAAGGGCCCGACTTAAGTAGTCGGGCTCTTTTTCTTTTGAATAATTACGTATAATATTGAAATAATACGATTGAGAAAACATTTATGCCTGGGATTTAGCAAACGACTACTCGGAGGATACTTGTCTATCCTCTTCAAATTGATCGATCATCTGGAGGGCTGCGCGAGTAGATCTCTCGGGGTGGACTATTAAATCATCGTGACCCGCATCCTCACTTACCACTGAGGCATGTCTATCAACATTCTCACCTAAAACTACATTTTTATTGATTCTTTCACTAGGGAAAACTTGATCAGATTGCGATTGTATTATTGAGACGTTAACACCTGACTCTTTAATATCTGTTAAAGCCTCTTCAATAGTTATACTGGAAATATCCTTTATTTCTCTGATAGCTTTTACCGGATTCTTGGCTACATACTGAGGCGTACCAGTATTTAATCTATATGCTGCTTTAGGATTTTCACGAGCATCTTTTGTCCATCCTCTCACGATCTTTTTTGAGAACCTGGCGCTCAATGCCGGGATAGAATCTTCGCCTATCATCCCTGCAGGGGCCACTAAAATCAAGCTCCTAAATCTTTCAGGCGATTGCATAGCAGCAAACACAGCATCTAAGGCACCTTCTGAATGAGCTATAATATCCGCTTTATCTATATTTAGTTTATCTAAGGTGACAAGCAGTGTATTGGCTCTTTGTTGTGTTTCTGGCGGATAATCTGTTTGGTCTTTATCCTTGCCGCCGGAGCGTGCATGTTCAACTAGTATTGTCCTTCGTCCTTTTGAAGTTATTTCTTCACCTACATCCTGCAGGCTTTTGGGAGTTTCAGACCAACCTCCGGCAACAATAACCGGAATGTTAGATATCTGAGATTCTAAAGAAGGCTGAATATCTACAAATTTGGACTCCCCGCCGAAAGATTCAACAGATCCATCTGTGATATTGTTGTGTTGTGGTTCCTCGTGTGAAATTTCTAGCATGTTTTTTAGTTAATGTTTTAATACAGTGGTAGTAACATAAAATTTTTCAAACTTTTGCCTTGGCGGAGAGAGTGGAGGTTCTCTCCCTGTCCCACGACTTAGTAATAGTCCCATCAACGTGAGCCTTATAAGACTGGGACGCGTTTCTGCTAATAATCCTATCATACCTTTTTATAACTACTCCACGATAGACTTGGGCTAGCATCTCATTAAATAGAACTATCCATTCACACTCAAGATCGTCTAAGTATGAGACGTGCTGGTGTTCGGTCGTCCATGCATTGCAGGGAGTTAAAGTTGAAAATTTCAAATGCCCGTAGTGATGATATCTATCAATAAACCGATCCAGTTTTTCTTGTGTCTCCAGTTGTTCATCATAAATCAATGCATGGATAGTAATATCGGACCTTGTTTCTTTTTGTTTTGGCAAAAGGGCTTGATTATAGAAAGAAATATTGAAGCAATCAACGATCCCATCAAGTTTCTCAAATACGTTCGGCCGGTCATAGTTAGTCGTCATAATGACGCGAAGTCCATATTTTTTAACTATTTTCACAATCTCCACTATATCGGGATGAAGAGTTGGCTCCCCGCCAGTAATAAGTATGTCCTTAATCCCTCTTCTCGAAGCAAATGCCGCTACACGATGGACGGCGTCAAGACTAACCATTTCCCCGCTTCCACGATAACGATCCACACAAAATAAGCACCGGCGGGTACAATCGTGTGTAACCGTTAAGTTTATATATTCAGATGTTTTTAGTTTTGTATCAAACATTACATTTTCTCATTTGGCGGAGAGGGTGGGATTCGCCCCAGCATTCGCGGGGCGCCCTGAGGATTTAGGGCGAACCTCTCAAAGCTATCTGGCGGAAGGGGAGAGATTCGAACTCTCGGTCCCGCGTAAGCAGGACAACAGTTTTCGAGACTGCCCCGTTCAACCACTCCGGCACCCTTCCGTAAATTATTTAAATCTTCGATTTATATCTTTATGGCCATCACTAGATTTTAAGTATTTTTCTCTATTTAAAGCAATAGTTTTTGTCAAATAGGCTTCATAGCACACTAACTCAAATGGCACCCTATTTTTTGTCGACTTTACTTTGCCTGCATTATGCTCTTTGAATCTATTTTTCAAATCAGCGGTTGAGCCAAAATAATATTTGCCATCTGTTTTGCTTTTTAAAATGTAAACGTAATACATATTATATCCCATAAACCCTTTTCGCCCCCCGCATTCGCGGGGCGCGCCTCATTCGACTCCTGCCCTGCGAATGCGGGGACTCTGGCACCTCTCCACTCTGACTACTTGTTAGTTACACTTAAATTTTACCATCCAACCTTCAAATATTTCTTGGCTGTTTCCAAAATCCGGCAATCTTTTTCTGATATCTTCAAGTGATTTCTCCTTTTTTAATAATCCTTCACCTTTTGAAAAAAACTTATCGGCAAAACAAATAATTTCTTCCTCGAGCGATATCGGCAGCATATTTCTTTTTGGAAGCGGTAAGTTTCGAACCTCAATCTCCTCAAGTGATATACCAACACCCAAATGTCTTTCGCAAACAAGTCCATGTTTTGGATACCCCTCTTTCTCTAGTATTTTTCTTCCTAAATAGCCATGGCAGATATATTCTTTATCGCCAGAGCAGCCAATAACCGGGGCATTTGTAAGAAAAATTCCAATATCATGCAACATTGAGGCCTCTTCAATAAACCGTAAGTCCGGTTTCATCTCCGGCACATTTTTTGCCACTTCTAAGGCTTTTTTCGCCACTGACTTACTGTGCTCGACCAAGAATCGGCGAGATATTGATCCTTTCTTATAATATTTATCAATGACTTCGACTGGCTTCATTTTTCTTCCCTCGCATTACTTTATGTACAAATAGACATTATTTTCTTTTTTGGCCTCCTTCGTATTTGGCAGTGGGAAGATATTTGACACAAGACGCGCACCTTTCTTCATGGTAGCAAACTTTTTCTTTTCGAATCTTTCCATTGCGTTTGGCATCAAAAAGCACGTTACCACATCAGCATCAGATATATCTTTTGTCCAAATACTTCCCCAATAAACCCTTCCCTTCCTCATAAGAATGACCTTTCTAAGCCAGAAGAAGACAAAAAGAGCAAAAGATATCTCATACCCAACTGCATTTGCTCCTTTTTTGGCTGCTCTCTCTACAAGCCTACCATCTCCCGCACCAAGATCATAAACTTTCATCCCCGGCTTGATGTCCGCCAGCCTTATCATCGTTTCAGCATTTTTCTTTAAAGTCGGCACATATGGCGCAGAGTTTAGGGCGACGATCCCCGGCAGACACAGGAAGAAGGCAACCGCCAAAACAATGTAGAAAAACATTGAGTGTGTTGTGGCAGCAACCAAGAATATAATTACAAGAAAAAGTATTTCAACAAACATGATTATTTTTTAAACACTAAAGTATCTCCGTCATTATATATTATTTTCCAACTATTTTTGCTAATTTCTTCCTTAAAAGAGCAACCCCGTTCATTATTCTTTCTTTGGAAATACCCAAAAATATTTTTTATACTAACCGTACCAGATGTTTTTTCTTCTCGCGCCGGCCAAACTATCAAGCCAACATTATTCTCATCTAAAATTTCTTCGGTCCTTTTGCAAGCAGTCGCATCAATATAATCCTTAAAAGCATAAACCTGACCTTGTTTCCAGCTTGGCATCCGACCATCTATAAAATATTTTTTCTCAGGAAGGTTTTTGATCAAAAATCCGGCCCAACCATAAAAAGCAAAGACGTTTTTCTCCGTTCTTTTTTCTAAGAAAGGGATAGCCTTGTTGGGATATTTTATTGCTATACTTTCCTTGGAGATGCCTCCGGGAAAAACAAAAAAGAACAAAACCAGAAAGGATGCTGCCATAATCGGATAAAAAGCAGGCTTTAAAACAACTTTTCTATAAAACTTCCTGTGAGCTTCATCAAGGTATACGGAAGTCAGGTCTAGTAGAGCAGGGATTGAGGCGATTACAAAAAAAGGTATATACTTAACCGACTTTAGAGAAAGAACAAAAAGGACAGCCAATAAAATAAGGTGGCCGAAAGGCATTCTTTTTTTGATTTCGGGAAGAAAGCTGAGAAAAATCGCTATAAATATCAGAAACCTAACCTGTATAAAATCAAAAAATGGCAGCCACTCCCTAATATGAGACGACAGATAGTTGTCGCCAACCGTTCTAAACACTTCCTCATATATCCGAGTCCCATAAGGATTGGCAAAGGTAGCCAAAAGAGAAAGTGAAAAAATAGCTATAAGTTTATACGGGTTTTTCTTTTCTCTTACTAGCCGATAAATTTTTTCTCCAAATATCACCACCAACGCAAAAAGACCTATAACAAAGCCGCCATGCAAGTTGGCCCATGCTAAAAAGACAATGGGTAAAAACCACAGGAGCTTCTCATTTTTGAGTTTTAAGATAAAAAGTGTAATAGCAAAGAAAAGAAAGCTATACATCTGCTGCCTCACGCCGAGGTATCCCGCTATCGCGCCCACTCCAACTATCGCAATAACTCCGTCTAGTATATTTAACTTCTTTTTATTAAGAGAGAAGAAGATTATCCCGCCGAACAGAAGAAGATAAAAGAAACTTAAGGAAACTTCGCCAAAGTTTTTCTCGATTGCATAAAGCCCAGTATCACTTAACCACTCATGGTCAACCCAAGCAAAGCTGGGCATTGTGAAAGAGAAGATATCATGCGCCGGCACTACCTTGTTTTCTGCGATATATTCGCCTGCTTTATAATGCCAAAAATAGTCCGGATCAGCGATGTTGAAAAAATTGTTGAAAAAGTTAACAATAAGCATCAAGAAAACAACCAACAGGACTTTGGTATAGATTGGTTTTTTTATAAGCTTTTTTTTCATCTCTTAAACAGGTTGGGGGTAATAATAATTTTACCGAATAATTCTTTGGTGCGCCCGGGAGGATTCGAACCTCCGGCCTTATGGACCGCAACCATACGCTCTATCCCCTGAGCTACGGGCGCTTAAAATCATGGCTACTCGCAATGTAGGGTAAGAGATATCAAAAACAGTCCTTTTCATATCCGAGCCTAGGAGCTAACACAGGATTATGCCCTTTATTTTAACATAAAAACTGCCTTTTAGGCAGCCTGTTCACACGGCTCTTTGATGTTATATTTTACATTTTTAGCTTTCTAACGATAAAGTCTGTGATCCTTTCGTCCATCGGTTCTGTTTCCGGCACTTTTTCCTGCATCACTTTTCTGATCTTGTCAGCATCTCCCTCGTCAAGTAGCAAGTATGTAAGGCGGGGGACATACTTTTTCATTAGAAAAAAGTTAAATGTAACATTGTCTCCGAAAAGACCGAAATAATAGCTTTCGATAGCATCGAATTTAAATTTTCTTGTGTTAACCATAACCCCATCAGCATCTATAACCAGCGTCATTTGGTGCCCTTCATGGCCCCGCCACAAAGAGTATCCGGCTGCAACAACTATAAAAAAGAGCAGAGCCCAATCGTTGAAATAGATAACCACTCCGTTTACAACCACAAAAATTAAAGTAAAGATCACATGCCACCATATTCCTCTTTTAGGTACGATATTGCTTCTAATATCCGTTTGAAAAAGCACTTTGGGAGAGTTCTCTTCAGCGCTTTTCCCTATCTTTTCAGATTCGGCCTTTTGATTATTATTTTCTGCCTTTTCCATAAAAACAGTATATCCTTTCCTAGAATAAACTTAAAGGGTTTATGTAATAAGCCCTAGAGACTTTAGCTCCTTTAGCGCCTTGGTCGTGATACGCTTCTTGCCTTTTTGGTAAATTTTTTCGGCAGACTTCATCGCCTCTTCATATGAAGACCACTTGCAATCATCAAACTCTGTTTTTTCGGGCCGAGTCTCTACGCTTGAGGATAAAACAGCCAAAAAGAAGTACTTTTTCCCCCTCATTGTTATAGGTTCTCCCGCGTCTGTTTCCAGGTTTCTAGCCGCATGTTTTTTCAGCGGAAACTCAACCTTGGCTTCAGTAACCGGCTTCAAGTCAGCACCAAACTGCCTGACAAAACTTTGGCCCAACTCCTCCGTCATCTCCCGGAGAAATGCATCTTCTATCAGCTCAAGATTTCTAATCCCACCTTGGGGAAGCTGCCATAGATCATGTTCTTTTTTGTAACAGAGTAGAACCTTTCTGTTATTTAAAAAACAGCCAGCCACTTGCGGCCGGAGGCCTTTCTTCCTAAAATCATCAATTTCTTTGAGTGTTTTTATCATCGTTCTAATTATATTCCTTTGAAAAGAAACTAAAAGATTAAATAATTTGTTTTAACCTAAGGATTAAATGGTTGCCTATCCTTATATTTCCTGTTATAATTAACGTCCACTTACCAAGGCAGACTACTTTCTTTTCGAAAGGAGGTTAAGTTGAGTCCCTTGACAAAGCAGCACAATTTTTAGTCTATAAATTTGTTGTCAAATCTTAGGAGGGAAAACCAGTGTGCGGACCAACTGTATATGAGTTCAATGACGGTCTGCATGCTATCGCAGACACAATATTAAAGGGCAGATCGAAAAGAATCGCAAGAAACATAAATCTAGTTGTTGCTGTTGCCGGAGGAAGTTGCTCAGGCAAAAGTTATTTCTGTGAAAAACTGGTAGGGGCCTTAACGGCACTTAACATCTCACAGACAAAACTTATGCTCGATGACTATTTTCGCGACATTAGTGATCCGCAACTTCCGGTCGGAAGCGGCGGTTTGCCATTGTTCGATTCTCCCGGTTCTTATCAGGAAGCAGAGATCAAAGAACACTTGCTCGCACTTGTTTCGAACAAAACTGTCGAATGTCCCGTCTATGATCTGACTAGAAATAAAAGATCTCACAAAGAAACGGTAAGCAAAAATCCATCAGAGGTGATTATTGTTGATGGTCTTTTTGCTATCGACATCGTTCGGTCAACAGGTGTGCCTAGCCGATATGTATTTCTTGATGCCTCGGGCCTGTTGAGACTAAAAAGAAGGATCAACAGGGATGCGGAGATGTTTAATATTTCTCCCGACATAATAACCGATGTTTTTTGGGATCAAATTGAGCCGGCACATCAAGAGTTCATCGAACCCCAAAGAAAGTTCGCAGATCTTATCATCAAAACATGAGAGTGAGGTGAAAAAATGCTTTCAGTGAACGAGCTTGAACGCTTCTATGAACGCCTCGTAGATTGCCAACATCCGATTGACCTTTTCGGACCTTTGTCGGAAGACAAAGATAAAGATGAGGCCAAAGATGCACTAAGGAAACTCCGTAAAGAATTTCTTCAGATGTGTCATCCGGATAGGTACCAAAACGAGGAAGCAAGAGTGGTTCATATATCTACTGAGTCTACCTCTCTTGTTAACAAGTTCTACGTTGATGCCCTAACAAGCATCACCACCGGTGTGTACTGGGACAGAAAGTCGTTTCGGACAACCGGTACTCCAAGAACTACGATCAAGACGGCAACTCGTGAGTATGACATATACTCTAAAATTGCTACCGGATCGTTGGCTGATGTTTTTCTTGCCGACTATACCGAAGATGGATCAACTGAACGAGTTGTCATCAAGGTTGTAAGCGACACAGACGACAACGACCTGATCCGAAATGAACAACAGATACTTCGAAGCGTACGTCATAAGTCAATGCCAACCTTGGTGGAGAGCTTTACAACTACAGAAGGAAAGGATGCATCAGTTCTCCGCTACATAGACGGCTATGATTTATATGCGCTCCGGGAAAACCCCATGTATAAAGACGGGGTACCTGCAGAGCATATGTGCTGGATTTTCGAGCGCCAACTGAGCGTCCTTGGATTCGCACACTCAAACCTAGTAATCCACGAAAATATCGAACCGGGGAATATCATCGCCCGGCCCTCGGACCACAACGCATTCTTGACCGACTTCACGTTTTCGGTTTCAAATCCGAAAGATGGAGACTATATCAAGTGCGTCACTCCCGGATACAGCGCGCCCGAGGTTGCAAAGAAAGTTCAGCCACTTCCAACGGCCGACATTTACGCTCTCGGCAAGTGCATGATTTACCTGGTTGGCGGCAATGTAGATACTGGAGCAATCCCTGCTCATGTTGACCACCGGATAGCGCAGTTCCTGGAACGTCTCATCGACCCGGATTACAAAACGCGGCCACGAGATGCCTGGGAACTGCACGAAGAACTGGTAGACCTCCGTACGGAGGTATTCGGCAAAGAGCGCTTCAAGGCGCTTCACATCTAGGAAAGGAGCCTGTCATGGGCGGAGGAAGTTATGATCGTGATGTTTACCGAAGCAGTAAAAGCAGCGGAGGATTCAGTTTCAGTGATGATTCTGCTAGCGCAGTCGGTTCAGACTACGCTGATAGCGCGCTAATGCCCAAGGGTCGACACATCGAGTGCACCCACAAAAACCCGGTTGTCATCGACCTTGATGTAACGGGATCTATGGGTAACTGGGCTCGCACAATCTATGACAAGATGCCGATGTTCTTCGGCCAGATTGTCCAGCAGAACTATCTGCCCGATCTGTCTATATCGTTTGCCGCTAATGGTGATGCTAACGGCGACGATTGCCCGATTCAGGTTTGCGATTTCGCCGAAGGCACTGCACTCGATGCAGACCTTGCCAAAATATGGCTCGAGGGTGGCGGTGGCGGTGGCGCCAGAGAAACCTATGAGCTAATGGCATATTACTATGCCCACTTCTGTAAGATTCCTGAAGACTCAGCCCCTTACTTCTTTTTCCTCGCCGATGAGGGAGCATACGAAGAAGTCAAGACCAACCATGTAAGTGCTCTTTTCGGGAAATCCATCAAGCAGAATGTGAGCACCAAGAAAGTCTTTACGGCGCTCAAGAAGAAGTTCAAGGGAAACGTCTTCCTAATTCACAAACACTATAGCGGAGACGCCAACTCCTCTACAAATAAGCGGATTGTCGCCCAATGGGAAGACCTCTTAGGATCTGACCATGTACTGATCATGCAAGATCCGAAGGCGGTCGTAGATGTCATGCTGGGAGCAATCGCCATGACAAGCGGTTCTCGGGATCTTGCCGGCTATCTAGTCGACATGAAAAACAGAGGACAGGATGCAAAGCGGATATCTGAGGTCTCAGAAACGCTTAGCGCTGTCGGAACCGCGCTGGTCAAGGTAGACACTACCGACCAGCTGCCTGATGAGCCTGGTGCTAATCGGAAAACAAAAACAAAACGGCTGTAAACCAATCGGCAGGAAGCGGGTGCATAAGCCCGCTTCCTGCCTCAAAACGAAGGGAGCACGCGATGTTACTCGCAACCCTTTCACCCTATATCAGTTTCCGGAAGATGGTCGTGTCTCACCCGACCATAGAAGCGTTGCGGTTCAATACGGTCACTCCTACGGGAGGCAAAGATAAAGAAGAAATTTTGAAAGACTTAGTCGACCTCTGCGGAGAAAAGCCGCTCTGGATTGACTTAAAATCAAGACAGCTTCGAGTCACAAAATGGGCCGACCCAACCTTTACGACAGTGGAGCTCAGTCACAAGATATCTGTTAACTTGCCAACCACTCTCTACTTCAAGGACCATAAGTCCAAGATTGTAGATATAGTGGACGGCAACAAACTGATACTTCAGAACGAGCCCAAAAGACCTGTTGGCGCCGGTGAAGCAGTCAATATTCTCGATCCGTCACTCGTGATTGAAGGATATCTGACCGAGAGCGACTACCAGTATATTGAGGCCGCTAAAAAGTTAGGCGTCCATAACTACATGTTGTCGTTCGTTGAAAAAACATCTGACATCAGCGAAGTTGTGGCCCTTGATCCTGATGCGAAAATCGTGGCCAAGATCGAGTCCAAGCGGGGCATTGAGTTTGTTGTAAAAGAGTACGGTCCGTTCGTCAATGACGTTCGTCTTATGGCCGCTCGCGACGACCTCTATATCAACTTGGGCAATCAAAAAGAGGATATCATCGCTGCCGAAGCAACAATTATCCAGTACGACCCGTTTGCTTATGCAGCTTCCCGAATCCTCACGTCTCTCGAAAGTTCCGAAGAAGTCTCGCTTAGCGACATTTCGGATTTTCACCTTCTCCATCTAATGGGCTACAGCAGATTCATGCTAAGCGACTGGATCTGCAGGGACCGTTATGCTTTTGGTGAAGCTATCAGCCTTATCGAGCACTACGAGTCAAGGAGCCACCATGACCGCCAGAGTATACAACATCTTTGGTCTTAGTTATGGAGATGAGGGCAAAGGAACTACTGTAGAGTCGCTGGTAAAAAAATATGATGCAACTGCTGTTATCCGTTATAATGGCGGGCCGCAAGCAGCTCATCATGTCGTAGAAAACGGCCACTTCCATTGCTTTAGCCAGTTTGGATCAGGAACACTTGTCCCTGGAGTCAAAACACATCTGACAGAAGGAATGCTAGTCAAGCCCTCAAACCTCTTAATCGAGGCCGAACAGCTACAAAGGATCGGCGTTTCAGATGCGCTCTCAAGAATTACCATCTCCCCCAACTGCTACATAGTGACGCCTTGGCATGCCATGATTGGTCAAATGCTTGAGGCAGCTCGGGGATCTCTGAAGCACGGAAGTGTCGGAATGGGAGTAGGGCAAGCATCATTCGATAGAACCGAACAGCCCGATTCATCTCTAACTATCCGCGATCTCTCCTCTTCATCTGCTCTTTGGACCAAGATCCAAGAACATTACAGGCAAAAGCTCGCGGTCGCGCAAGTCATCCTTGAAACCAGCCAATCAGAAGAGGTCATCTCAATATTCCAAACGTTCTTGAGAGGCACTTCACCGGTCAAGTTGTTTCGGGAATATCTTGAGTTCGCAGGAGCGCTTAACGGAGCCTTTCAGTCAGACGAGATTATCTTTGACCGATTGGCAAAAGATAAGACGATCGTTTTAGAAGGAGCCCAAGGAGTCCTCCTTGACCCGATTATCGGTTTTACTCCATACGTAACCAAAACGAGAGTACTACCGAGCACCGCTAACAAGATAATCGAGTCGCTTGGAGGCCTAGACTCGGTCGTAAACATTGGTGTCACCCGCTGCTTTGCTACAAGACATGGAGCGGGACCCTTTGTCACTTCCGAGAACTTACCACACCTTGAAGCTGGAGAACACAACCAACAAAACCGTTGGCAAGACAGCTTCCGCTACGGTTACTTTGACCTCATTACATCACGTTATTCGGTCAAATCATCCGGTGAGCCCGTTTTCCTTTCGGTCACTTGCCTTGATCGTTTCGACGGGCAGAACAACCTCAAGGTCTGTCGCTCTTATGAATATTGCGGCGAGGAAAAAGACAAGCTCAACCATTACTTCAGTTGTTGCGTCAGTAATGGCCGAGTGGAAATAACCGGTATTAAACACCTCCCCGGAATCACACAAAAGCAAAGTGAAGAGCGTACAAAAATGCTTCTTGAGTGCAAGCCTCTGGACTTTCAAGAGTTCGAGGGATGGCCGCAAGCAAGGCAAAAAAATACTCTTCATCCAAATGCTAAGGCATTCCTTAAGTTCCTTGAGTCCGATAAGGGCCTCGGAATACCTGTAGCAATCGCTTCTGTCGGAAATAAATCCGACGATAAACTGCACCTTCTGGATACATAAAGCCCCAGTTCAACCGAACTGGGGCTTTTTTCTTTTTGGTTTAAACAAAGAAAAAGCGGGCTTATTGTGTAAGCCCGCTAGTGTTTGAATGGCGCTAAGACGCTTGCGCCTCCTCCGGCTCCGGTTTTTCAACGAGAGCGTAACGCACCACCACGTCAGGCATAGAGCCTGGCGGCTTGGATGGCATGTCCGCTCCCGGAAACTTAATCGGCGGCCTGACAGGAATACCCTCGATCGGAGTGACTTTTTCAACCAGAATCTCGTCGAGATCTCTACATTCGACTCTCTTGGTTTTTTTGTTGTAGTCAGCAACATCCCGACAAAAAGCAAAGACCATCTTGTCTTCCTCGTAGAAAACCCCGAAAACCAGATCGATCTCGGCTTCGCCATAGAGCTTCTCGGCCAGCTTCCGGTGAAGACCGCCAAAGGTCTCTCCATAAGTAGAAGCCAAGATCTCAATCATGCTTGCTTTGGCGCCAACCTCAACAAGTGCCCGCTTAACCAGCTTCTTGTCACCCGGCAGCTTTACTGGAACAATGTGCTGTTCCATGTCTTTGAGGATCACACTGAGAATATTCTGCATCTTGAACACCTCCTTCCGAATGTTTGAGATGAAACGTCCTTTCATAACAAAATGGCGAACTATGGAACCTGCCGTAGTAGGCATATGATTGGCTAGCACAGCCGCCCCTACATAGATCTAGCTCCTCGCATCCTTCACACTTTCCCCCGTTCGCGTCTTTCTCATGAAATCTGCGGTTAAGTGCAAAGCCCTCAGAGTTCTTCCATATCTCCTCCAGACTCCTCTCACGAAGATTCCCGCAGGTTGCACCTGACTGTAAAGAAAGACAGGGGAGTATCGAACCACAAGCATCAATTCCAAGCGATGTGACCCCTGCACTACAACCACCCCAGAAACCAGACCGGACTGTGCCGGCCGGCGCCATCCCAAAGCAGTCAGCCGCTTGTATATTAAGTTCGGGGTAGACATGTCTGTAAATGATTATTCTACGACAAAGCGCAGTAAACTCATCTTCACTAAGTAAGGCGTCTTCTCGTTTGGCCATCCTCCCGAAAGGAGTTGCCAACTGAATCTGCCACGAATCTACTTCTTTTGAAAGAAAATCCGCAAGCAAGTCCAGCTCAGACAAATTGTGCCTGCTGACAGTAGTAACAACGCAGACCTGGATCCCGAGGTTTTTAACTCCCCTGATAGTTTCCAGGGCTCGAGACCAACTATCCTTTTTGCGTCTTATCTGATTATGAACCCCTTCCATACCGTCGATGCTTACACCAACAGCATATGGTCTGTGCTTACTTATGGTCGAGGCAATCGTATCGGGAAGTTCATAGCCATTTGTAATAAAGGCGTACTTAAGCCCCCGTTTTCCTACATGAACTATTAGCTCGTCAAACTGATCTTTTAGCGTGGGCTCACCACCGGAGAAAATAACTTTCTCGGTTCCCAGTGCAGCTAACTGATCGATACAATCCTTCCACTCCTCAACATTCATTTCTTTCGGATCTGCCTTGGAAGTACAGCCCGAACCGCAATGCTGACAGCAGAGATTGCACTGTTTTGTCAGTTCGACAACAGCTTGTGTTGGCACACATGGTTCCATCGTCACCTCCTTAAAGTCCCGGATTGTCAAGTTACGTAAGGGTTATTATACATTAAAAAATGCTCTTTGTGAAGTAAAAATAGGCGCTACGAACAAAAAAAGAACCTCAAAAAATCGAGCTCCTTTTCTTGGCGGAGAGGGAGGGATTCGAACCCTCGATACCCTTTCAGATATACCGCCTTTCCAAGGCGGCGCACTAGACCACTATGCGACCTCTCCAAACAAAGGTATTTTACCATTTTGGAGCCACTTATTAAAGAGTGTGTTAGCTCTGCCTACCCTCAACCGCACAAAGCAGTATGGCTATTGCTATCCCCAACCTTCTATCAAGAAGACCCCTCTGATCAGGAGAAAAATCCAAACCTATCTTCTGAATGAAGGGGTTGAACATTTGTTTAAAAGTAAAAACCGGTGCGCCACCAACTTCGCCCGTAAAATTCTGGGGGATAAGGTTTGTAGCAAACCTTCGCAAAAGGGCCATTGTGAGATTATCCTCGTTCACCGACCCAATCTCATTGTCATCTGCATCCATAATAATCCATTTGTCCTGGATCATGGCATTAAACCCTTTTCTTTTTACCGCTCCTACCTTTGTACCATCAGCCGTATCAATAACATCATACGCTGCCGAGAAATCCATAATTTGGCGCGCTTTGATGCTCAGTGCTTCTGTTTGCATACTTTCATCAGTATAAACTCTTATATCTTCCCTTATCTTAAATGCCTTCTGTTTTGAGAAAAAAACCAAGCTTCCGTCCGGTCCATAAATATGGAACTTGGCTCCTAAAAAAGTAAGAACCTTCCTGCGAATTAAATATTGCTGAAATCCATATTTTGAGTCCATTTTTTCCCTTTCTTGGCTATATTACTAGTTATTTTACTTTTCCTCAAGAAAATTGAGAAGGGTCCCGGAGGACCATGCTTGAGGATAGCATGGCAGGTTTGCGTACTCTGGGTCTTCTGATTCCAGCTCTGCTGTATGACTTTTGACACGATAAAACTCAGGTAGGTATCCGATTTCTTCATGAGCTTTCATTATGGCAAGCTTAAGTGCCCGATATTCTTTTTTATAACCCAGTTTTTTTAAACCTTGCGCAATAATCCAGTTATCATGAGGCCAAACTGCACCAAGATGATAACTCTCGGGATGAAAGTCTGGCTCAAAAGCCGAGTGAGTACGTATACCGCGCGGGGTAAAAAGGTCCTTCTTAAAAAGCCTCCTTACGACCATATTCAGCTTCTTTTCATCAATAATCCCCGTAAAAAGTAGGTGTCCAACGTTGGAGGCGATGACTTTCTTTTGTTCTTTTTTGCCGTTTAGCGCAAGAGCAAAGAACTTCTCATCTTTCATCCAAAACTTTTCATTAAAGACCTTCTTTAGGTTTTGTGATCTTTCTTCCAACCTCTTGGCAAGCAACGAGTCATCTCTCATTCGGGCTAGCCTGGAGGTTTCTTTAAGTGCCAAATACTGATAGCCTTGGGCCTCAACAATAGCAATGGGCATTTCAATCCTGTATTCATCAGAGTCTTTCCAGCACTGGTTTACAAGGGCGTTTTTGTTATGCTGGGTGTACTCCAAAAATAAATCCCCATCCAAGTCGCCATACTTTTCCATCCAGTCAGTAGCTGACAAAATATTGGTCCAGTGTTTGGCAAGAAACTTCTCATCATGCGTTTTTCGAAAATAAAATCCAAAGACGATTAGATAGAGGGGAGTAGAGTCAACCGATCCATAGTATGGGAAGGGGAATCCTTTAATATCGGGGTGCTCTTTGAGATCTAAGTCGGTCTCATGAATGATTTTTCCCGGTTCTTCCTCTCTGAGTTGGTCAACTTTCGTCCCCTGCAGCTGAGATAAAATATCCAAAGTTGCTTTTGCGACTTTTGGGTCCCAATCTAGAAGTTGCCATGCAGCGATCAAGGAGTCACGTCCAAAAAGACGGTTGAAAACCGGCTGACCGGCCTTAAGAAAACCTTTTTTATCTTTCAGTTGATTGATTTCCTCAACTGCCTGGTTTTCTATATCCGCCTTTTTTACTTTCCCTAAAGTCTTTGTTTGATTTGCCATAATAAAATGAATCCTTGTTCCTACAAGGATTATATAACCCTCTACAAAAAGTAAAAGGGTTTATAGATGTTTAGGAGAAATTTACGGCCAAATAACTTACTTTATTTTGCAACCTGAGCACATTTATCGCTAACACACTTAACTGTAAGGTTCCCGCCTACTCCTGAACAAAAGTCAGGACAGGCAAGTGCAGGATCGGTGTTAACGTACTGTTCGTTGCCAAAGAAACAATTCTTATCAATCTTGTGTATCCCGCATGCACAGTCCGAGTCTGTACTACAGGAGTCTTCCGGGAGAGCCTGTGTGCCGGTCCCGGTAGTATTGCCGGTTCCAGTACCAGTAGTAGAACCACTGGCCCCATTTTTATTTAGAACAAAGTTAACTGTATTAAGTATTGCTGCTGATAGGATGATTACCGCCAGACCAACAAGTGCATAAATAATGGTCTTCTTAGCTCCCTCGACCATTTGCGGATTTCCTGCCGATATTATATAACGGATTCCGCCTATTATTACCATTACTACGACCAGAGCCCCGGCGATCGTAAGAATGAGATTCGCAAGATTAGTAAGAACCTTATAAAGTTCCACATTTGGTGGCGGCGGAATATTTGGTATCGGCACATCACCGCCTTGGGCATACACTGTACTAACCCCGATAGTAAACAAGCTTTGCAGAAATACACAAAGTAGGAACATTCCTTTTTTCACTTTTGTAAGCTTTGTCTTCATTTGTTTAGATTATAACTTTCAAAAAATTAAAAAACAATATACTTATGTCTTGACGATTTACTGCTTACCGCCAAATAAGAAAACAGACCTACAAAAATGCAGACCTGTTTTCTTCTGGCGGAGAGGGGGGGATTCGAACCCCCGCGCCGGGTTACCCCAACCTACAGGTTTAGCAAACCCGCCCCTTGAGCCACTTGGGTACCTCTCCACTATTTGAATTGTATCATGGCGGTGAGGGTGGGATTCGAACCCACGGTACCGTTGCCGGCACGGCAGTTTTCAAGACTGCTGCCTTCAACCACTCGGCCACCTCACCAAAATATGTGTTTCTAACCCATGTATTATAGCTAAAATTTCGTGTTTTTTCAATCACATTATGCTATCATACAAGCTATGAGTGATACTTTAGATGTCGTAGCCAAGGCAAAGCTTGTCAACAGGAATGCCCTTGAAGAAAAAATCCAAGAGGAGGCTGAAAGGCTCGGCATACCTTATTTTGACTTACGTGCTGCACGCCTGGAAAAAGATATTCTTGAAAATTTTAATAACAAGGACTTTTTTGAGTGCTCTGTAATCCCATTAAAAATGGATCAAGATACTCTCGTTATTGTTTCTCCTAATCCTAAGTCTGAAAAGATCAATGAATTTAAGGAGAAATACAAAAAAACCTATCCCAAGACGTCTGTTGCTATTATATCTACTGAAAGCTTCAAGGATAACGAGGAACTCTTAAGAGACATTGTCCAGCTTCCGCCGGCAGAAACACCGGGAGAGGTAGATGTTTCTGAGATGGACATTTCCGAGATATCTTTTGATGAGTTTCAAGAGAAGATTAAGACTGCACCTATACAAGAGCTTCTAAAGTTTATTATTATAGAGGCTTTCGCAATGGGCGCATCGGACATTCATATTGAACCGGCAAACGATGACGTGAAACTGAGGTTTCGACTTGATGGTGTCCTGCATTTGGCAACCATTTTGAGCCACGAGCAATACAAGTTCGTTCGATCGCAAGTAGAGTTGCGTTCGGGCTTGAAACTTAACGTAAACTATCCGCAAAACGGCCGTTTCAAGGTTAAGTTTTCTGACAACGAGCTTAGTGTAAGAATAGAAGTTATGCCTTCACTTTACGGCGACGATATCGTTATCCGTCTTTTCAACGTTCAGGCAGAGCTACTGGATATGGACAAACTAGGCGTCCGTGATATTCAGCGCCCAATACTGGACTCTGCACTTATTCGCCCACACGGGATGATCCTCGTCGTCGGTCCAACCGGTTCTGGTAAAACAACCAGTATTTATTCTATTTTAAACAAATTAAATGCACCGGAAATCAAGCTTATCACCCTAGAAGATCCTATAGAGTACACTCTTCCCGGCGCTACTCAGTCCCAGATTAACGAAGGGGAAGGTTTCGCTGATAGACTAAAGGCCGTCCTTCGTGAAGACCCGGACATCATAATGCTTGGTGAAATACGTGACGCCGAAACTGCAAAAACTGCACTTCAGGCAGCAATCACCGGTCATCTTCTCATAACAACTTTGCATGCAAATGACGCTGTCACAGCTGTTCCGAGAATTATCGGTCTTGTGAATGACGCTTCATCCTTTCTTGACGCTGTAAATATCATTATCGCTCAGCGTCTGGTACGAAGAATTTGCCCGCATTGTATCGAGGAATACAAGCCAAACGATCACGAAATGGTCGAGATAAACAAGATCATTGACTCTCTCCCTATCGAACACAAACCGGAAAAAACACCTGAGTTCTTCCAGGGTATAGGATGCAAAGAGTGTAATAATATTGGATACAAAGGCCGTCTCGGTATTTATGAGTTCCTTAGTGTCTCGCCTGCTTTTCAAAAAGCAGTTGTAGAAAACAATACTTTACACGAACTCAAGGAAATCGCCATAAAAGACGGCATGCTGACTATGGAGCAAGATGGTTTCCTAAAGGCAATCGAAGGAATAGTCAACATTGTTGAGGTTCTGAAAGTTATTAAAGAGTAGCACCTGCATCTTTAGGTCTATCTCTCCCTCTCGTTCGGCATGATTTTTTCAAAAAGAGGATGAGCCGAGTGAAGATTTTAAAAATAATTTTGTCTGAGTGATAACGAGTTAATTTTTTTAAACCTGAGACGAGGAGATATCCGACACTTTGAAAATAATCGTTAGCCGGTAGTTTTTGCTACTTTTTGCTATCAAAAAGTAGATAAATGATAATAACTGTGATAGCAGATTTAATCGGTCTGGATTCCGGATCCCCGCCCGAACGACTATTCAGTCGGGCAGGAAGTCCGGAATAACAAGATGAGATCCTCCGTACCTCAGGATGACAAATGTGAGTTTGAGTGAACCATTTTTACTTATTCCTCGCCAGCACAAAACCCCACACTCTCGTAGCTCCCATTTTGCGGATTTCTCCGGCGCAAGCATCAAGCGTGGCTCCGCTTGTAACCAGGTCGTCAAATATCACCACCTGTTTTCCTTCTAGGTCTATTTTTCTGTCGATCTTGAAGGCGTTTTTGACATTTTCAAACCTTTCCTTGCGCCGAAGCTGCGTCTGAGGAATTTTATACTCCGTGCGTTTCAGCAGACTAGGATAAAAACGCATACCGGTCTTTTGAGCCAAAATCTTCGCTATTTCCTCCGCCTGGTTGTAACCGCGCCAAGCTAGTCTTTTAGGGCTTGAGGGCACGCAGGTCAAAACGGCATTTTTAGGGAAATCCTCGAGGTACGGCCAGGCAACGTCTGCCAGATCATCTTTCAGCGCTTTTACGAACTCATATTTATACTGATGGATAACTTCTTTCAGCGGCCCATCAAAATGAGCGATCACATAAACACCCGTTAAAGCGCTTTTACTTTTACAGCTTGGGCAAACCCGCCCTCTGGTTGTGATTTTGAGACAAAACGGACAGTTTTGGGTTTTTAAAAAGATTATTTTTGAGCGGCATTTCTCGCAAAAAAGAGTGTCCAGCTTGCTACAAGAAGCACACTTTTTCGGAAATACCACATCAAGCAAAAAATCACCGATATTTTTCGTTAAAATGCTCATTTTTGTAAAAAATTACACTTGCTTTTCTCATACATTTCGGCTACTATAATATCAGCAAATTATAGGATTTTAAAGATCAAGGAGGGGTATAATGAAAAAAGACAGTTCTCTTACTGATGAGGGATTTTTCGCAGGCGGTTTGGCAGGATCTGACTGGGCGGCAGATGATGTTGAGGGCCAGCTGGCTGTTGATGTATATCAGACAAAAAACGAGGTAGTGGTTAAAGCACCTGTTGCCGGTGTTGATCCTGAAGGCATAGATATAGACGTAACAAATGAGTCTGTAGCGGTTCGCGGGGAAAGATATGACGAAAAGGAAGTTGACCAGGAAGGCTACCATTTTCAGGAATGCTACTGGGGATCATTTGCAAGACAGGTTATGCTACCCGTAGAGTGTGACGCCGACAAAGCAGAAGCAACTTTCAAAAATGGCATCCTGACCGTCAGAATACCAAAACTGAAAAAACAGACCTCCAAAAAGGTTAAAGTCAGAGCAAACTAAACAAAAAAATACACTCTTTAAAAACTGCCATGAAAACCAAGGCAGTTTTTTATTTCATGTTTTGTTTTCCCGGAGGACAAATTTGCGTTATACTCGTCTTGTCAAAAAAACACTTGACTAAACATAACTTTTATGGTATCTTGTAAATCATACATCTTATTGAAATATGAGAATACTTCTTTAAGACGCACTTAAAAATCCAAGTCTGTTTCTCTCGAAAGGAGATGATCCGCGATGCCGCAGGCAGCATCACAAACATCAGTTTTTGGAAACAAGGTAAGTAAGAAGTGGCTCATCTTCCTGGCATTTGCCCTGGGGAGTGTCATCACCGTAGCCGTATCTTACCTGGCGATCACGTCATACATGGAGCGCAATGCAGCGCCGGCCTACTATGCGGAAATGGCCGGGAAGTACTGTACAGACGCAAAACTGGCAGGAGAGAAAACCGAAGATCCCTGCATAGAGCTTCTTGAGAATGGCCGAATAAGTACCAGGCTACACTACAGCCAGCAAGGTGGCTGGTCATGGAAACTCATGAACCCCAACTTCGGAGAGTGGTCGATGAACGGAAACACTATAACACTAGAGCTAGAGTCCATCTGTAAGCTCGAGGTTGTTGGCAACACCCTCTATGATACACAAAGAGGGGTAAGCTTCCAAAGAAAGTAAGCTATACTTTCATAGCCACCCTTAAAGGCACCGAGCGATCGGTGCCTTTTTCATTTCTTGGTTTTCTCAAACCAGTTTGCCATCAAAAGAAAACCATTGACAAATAATATATTTGATGTATAATGTTATATTCTAATCAAAAAGAGAAAGTTTGGTTAGAAGCACCTAAGCATTCAAACCTATCCAAGGAGTGGAGATGGCTGACAATACGAAGAGCAACAAGAAAGGCAAACCGGACTGGTCCGGCTGGGCCAGCTGGTACAAGAAGGGATTAAAACCATCGGTTATAATCCCCATCGTGATCCTCGTCGTCATATGTTATAAACCGCAGCCGGGAGCAGTCTTCTGGAACCTGGTACGCATCAGCGTCTTCTATGCCATCTGGCGACTTGTAGTCAAGCCGGCCTGGATTCATCTCATTAAACCGCGGTTCTCTTCTGACTCTAACGAGGAAGACAATGATGAGAAGAAGGCAGCAGAGAAAAACCAGGCAGCGCTCGACCCCAAGTACTTCGGAGACGATGAAGCTCGCAGAGAAGCCCTCCGCAGGCACCCCCTCCCTTAGGAAAATGCCCCAAAGGCCCGCTTAGTTTGAAAACATTTGTTTTCTAAACTACCGCGGGCCTTTTTCTTTTTGAACCTCTTTGCACCCCAAGAGTGGCTCTAAAAATAATTTTCTTCTTTACACGCTTCCCAGAACATAACTATAATAAAGGCATGAGGGTTAGAAAGCTACTTTCTTTAATAACAATATTTGTTGCGGTATTTGTTCTTTTTAATATTATCTCCTTTATCGGTGGGCCCACACAAAACTCTTTGATCGCCCATGCCAGTACTCCTGGACACGATTGTAGTAGGTTTTGGAATTCCGCTAGTGACTATAGAGCTTGCATAGATGAGTGGGCAAAAAATACACTGGGCATGACCAAAACGTGCCCGGAAGGCGACAGTGGTGTAGGGGGTACCGATTTGTTTTCCAATGGAGAATGTATGACCGGAGAGTGGAATGACGAATGTGTTTTTAGGTGTTACTCCCTTGGAGGCGGGGAGACAAGTGCGGAAGATTGCGCCGGAGGTGATTACTGTCTTGCTTTCGAAGACTACTACAGTCAGTTTTGGGTAACAACAGCAGAGAGTAACTACAGAAGCCAGTGTGATAACTGTCTGGACAACTGCTGGTACGCTGCTTTCATGAGTGCGGGAACAATTAGCGAAGGGCAATGCCAACAGGAAGGCATACACAATGACGGACAAGGCGCATGCAGAACATATATCCCGGCCCATGGCGACCGCCCTTGCGCAACAGACGAATGGATAGGTGCTTGGACCCAAACCAGTAGAGTACCAATAGTTGATGTCAGAGGAACTATTAACAGGTTATGCGAAATAGGTAGTTCCCGCCATCAAGGATGTGACCTTAATGCATGTAAACAATCAACACAAATAGCAGACGCTACTACCTACCTGCAAAACTGTGGAGCAACAGCCGATAATGTAAATGATTCTTATCAGAAAGAAATACAACAGTTTATGAATAAGCTAGAGCTAGGAAGCTGGCTTCCTGGCAACGACACCTTATCAGGTCTGGTCAATAATATGAAATGTGTAAATAAAGACAAGTCATTCTGCGGAGACGGGGATGTTAAGACTTTTGCTAGAGACGTTATGAGTATCGCTAGCATCGTCTTTGGCGGCCTTGCGATGCTAAAGATTATATTCGGCGGGGTACTTTATGCCACAGCCGCCGGTAACCCTGGACAAATATCAACTGCTAAAGAACATATTAAGTACGCGCTTATCGGCATTACTCTGATACTTGGCATGAATATATTTCTAGCCCTCTTAGGAGCTTCTCCTTATTAAATTAAATGCAAAAAATGAGAAAATTTAGACATTTCCAAAAAGAATTTTTGCTTATCCCCTGCCTAACTGCATTTGTTTTTCTTGCAATTAGTTTTTTCCAGGCAGCTACTGGCTTGAATCCGCACACTCACGCGATCGAACAAAGATATCAAGGCGACGCCCAAGCGCAAGGTTCTGTAGAAAACACAAGCACAGGCACATCAACGGCCCCGGGCAGCGCAGCAAGCAATAGTACCAGCACAACCGGGGGGACGACGGGCACCACTGGTGACCGTAGCAACGACAGTGTTTTCAAGGAAGGAAAGGATGATCCGGGCAAAGATGAGCTTGGAAAGGTTATAAAAAGCGCCTTAAATAAAGTCATGGGGTTTGCCGGCATCATACTTTTGATTATGGTTCTTATCGGCGGGGTTATGTATATAGTATCTGCAGGGAACCCGACTGCAACCGGGCTGGCAAAGAAAACTATTGTCGGCTCCATCATAGGCCTTATAATAATCATATCGTCATACTTAGTAATTTCGCTTTTAGCCGGTCTTTTTAAATAAATAAGTGGACAAGTTTGTTAAATTTAGTGTCCAATGTGGTAATATATTAAATAGCTTGCAAACAAAATAAAAAAGCATTAGAATAAATTTATAAAAATAAAATCCTACTTAAAAAAGGAGCAAAAAAAATGAAAAAGAAAATTTTAACAACGTCGGTCTTTATAGCTCATGTTCTTCTGCCAGCCGGTGCTTTCGCCGATGTACAAAACGTAGACGTCACGATCAAGGACTGTTCAAGCGAAACTTGCTTATCAGACACTATTAAGGCCATTGGAAACTGGCTGCTCGGTATCGCAGGACTTGTAGCGGTTGTTTTCCTTGTTATCGGCGGTATCAGATATATCGTTTCTGCCGGCAACCCGACTCAGACGGAAGGGGCAAAGAAAACTATCATTTTCGCACTTGTTGGCTTGGCGATAATCGTTCTGTCCTTAGTCCTGATCAATGTTGTTCTAGGCGTTCTCAACAAATAGACTAATCTTAGAATAAAACTATTGTTTAGAAACACCCTCATGCTATAATTTCAGTATGAGGGTGTTTTTATCAAAGATATTCAGTTCTAAAGAAGCGAAACCGAAACATGTTTTAATGTTTTTGGTCCCGCTTTTTATTTTTTCTCTGGTCCTTACCTTAACACCTCATCCCACATATGCGCAATCACTCGATTTTATAGACCCAGCCAACTGGATAAAGTGGATACTTGAGAGAATATCTGAGTTTTTTTATGCAACGGGTTACGACCTTATAAGCTTGGGCTACCACCTTGTGGTATCAGGGGCTAATGCATCTATGAATCTGGTGTCAAACCCCGCAATCACCACCGAGTGGCAAAACACCAAGGCAGCCACACTAGATCTCTTTGGTCTTGCCGTCATTGCTATCGCCTTTATGAATATGATGAAATTTAAGATAGAAGAGTGGGGTTTTCAAAGACTCATACCAAAACTTGTCATGACCGCATTTTTCGTCTATTTCAGTAAGTTCATCTGTAGCTCCATTATTAACTTAAGTGTAGCCCTAACAAAAACACTAGCGAAAAAAAATTTAGATCAATTTGATATTTACATGAACAATATCGGCTTAGCAATGTCTAAAGGAGATGTCCCTAGCCTGCCCGTGTCTGTGGGCATTTTCCTTATCGCAGTCTTGACATTCTTGATGCTCTTGCTTTTGGCAGCAATACTCTTCGTCAGAGGCTTTATACTAGGAATGCTTATCGTTATCTCCCCGCTTGCATTTGGGCTGATTGCCCTTCCGGCCACTCAGCCATTATTTAAAAAGTTTTGGGACATGTTTATCAAGTGGACCATCTTCTTACCCATATGCTTTTTTGTCTTATCAATTGGTCTTGGTTTTATGGCGGCATCCAACTCAATTTTTACAAGTGAAGAGGCCAAAACTCCATTTGCTCAAGCCATTCATGACGACGAAGGAAAGGGCGAAGAGGTAATCCAGGCACTTGATGCATTCCTACTCGGAGCAGTATCCATCCCCATGGCAGTCTTCCTGCCGCTTGGTTTCTTGGGCGCAGTAGGCTCACACATTAGCAGTATGGCAAAGAAAACAGGAAAAGCCGGCGTGAATCTCTTGCCGGCAACTGTAAATCCAAAAGCTTGGCAGGGTTGGGCGAAACAAAGAAGTAGCAATATTGCTGCCAGAAAACAGGAAAAGCTTGGTGGACAAATGAGAAAAAGTTTTGGGCGAATACCCGGAGTTGGCGGTAGAATAATTGGTGAGAGCGCGCAGGATCAAATCAACCTAAACAGAGACCTGGCAGACAAGTTTGGTAATCTCGGGATGTCAAATAGCGACAGGCGTAAGTATGCGCGAGGAACCCTGGACCGCTCCAAACTCGGCGACGATGTACAGAAAAGCCTGAAAGATTGGGAAAAACGAGGAGGCAACAAGGGAACCGCTATCGACCACCTTGTGAAAGAGGGCGCCCTGGACTACGAGGCAGCCACTGATCACAGTGTCAAAGCTCACATCATGCAAACTGGTAACTACGACGAGGCCCTGAAGAAGTCAAATCTACACCAGCTGCGCAGTAAAGATTTTTCCACAATTGGCCACTCAGTTGGAGATATGATTACGCCTGATATAAAAGGTGACGGAGGGAGCAACCCTGGACTTTTAAAGCATCAGCTCATTGGGGGCACAAGTATCACAGACTCAATGCTTACAAGTCTTAAGGCTGACTCCAAAAAGGCACAGCAAGCCTCAGACCTAAGAGAGCAGATGCTGGATATGGCAAACAATAGAAATGGACATAGCGGTACTACTCGCGCTGAGGCAGCAGAGCTTCACAGGAAAGCAACACTATTGACATAATAAGAGATGCAAACTGAGAATAATGAACATAAAGAAATATGCAATTTAAAATACCACAGGAAATCAATGTTGAAGATAAAGTCGTTGGCCCATTTACCTTAAAAAGCTTCGGCTTTGTTTTCGCTTTCTTCGTTATTATGGCTGTTTTCGTGGTTATTTTTACAGGGGCCGGGATTTCCTTGATGGGCTCCATCATTGTCGGAAGCATCATTGGTTCCCCCGCACTAGTTGCCGGCTTCGTCCCCTACAATGGCAAACCAATCTATACATATTCGGGTCATTTTGTCACCTATCTCTTTAAGCCGAGGAAGAGGGTTTGGAAAAAGTATGTCGAGCCGGTCAGCCTGAAGCCCAAGGAAGAAGAGACGGTAGTGGTTGTAGAGGGACCTCCCCAGAAAGCATCTCTGCTAGACGCAGAAAAACAGATTGAAGAGCTCTCACTCATGGTAGATACCGGTGGAGCATACAGTTCCATGCAAAAGAAGCCACCAACCGATGAACCGGAAACATTCATGGATAAAAGCAATGTAGCTGTGGAAAAAGCCCTAGAAGAAACCGAGGGGAAAGTTAAAACCAATCCCGAGCCGTCAATATCTGACCTTGCCTCGGTAGATCCGGGAAAAAAGTTTACCTATGAGCAACCAGATACAAAAGGATACTACAAAGTAGATGAGGCGATAGGAAAAGAACCTCCTAAACAAGGGGCTTGAACCCGGACTGAGAATGAAAGAAAATTTAAGCACTACTAGTTAAATTTATACAAAACATGTTTTTTAGCAAAAAAGATCCACAGCAAAATATTCATCAAACGTTTGAGAGCACTCAAAAGTTTTTAGAAATTGACCAGATAAAGGACGATCTTTTGCTTTTCAAGGATAGTTCTATGAGAGCCGTGATGATGGTTTCCAGTATCAATATGGAGCTTCGCGCCGAAGAGGAAAAAATGTCTATTATTTCCGCATACCAGAGCGCTCTAAACTCCCTAGAGTTTCCGGTTCAGTTCTTAGTTCAGTCGAGAAAACTTGACCTGACAAACTACCTGGGGCTCCTAGAAACATCCGCACAAAATCAGCCCATACCACTACTTAGAGAGCAAACCAGTGAGTACATTCTCTTCTTGAGAGACATTCTCTCAAATGTAAATGTTATGGATAAGCGATTTTTCGTTATCATACCATACTATCCAAATGTCGTCGCCGAGAGCTCTAAGGGCATCATGGCTATGTTTGGTATAAAGAAACAGGGGCAGACTCAAGAAGGAGAGAATGAAAACTACCTTCAAAACAGGCAACAGCTCCAAAGACGATCGCAAATAGTTTCCGGCCTTTTTTCCGATATCGGACTGGCGCTAACACCGCTCCCTACAGAAGCTTTGGTTGAGCTCTTCTATGCTTGCTACAACCCGGAGACAGCTGGACATGAACACATAAAGGGACTGGACACACTGGGAGCAAACTACATTACTACCAGACAGTCTGCGGAAGACAATATTGATAGTGGATTATAAAATAAGAGCTGTAAGCTTAAGGATTTAAAATATGTTTTTAGACAAACTTTTAGGAAAACAGAAGCCACCAACAGCGGCGGAGCTTCAGGAAATGCAGAGGCAGCAGTCCTTTCAGGAGGGTATGTCCTCTATTCGCGACATGATAGCGCCATCCAGCTTTGAGCTAGCTTTTGACCATCTTAAAATCGGGGATACTTTTACAAGAACCCTTTTTGTCTATGAATATCCCAGATTTCTAGACTCTAGCTGGCTTTCACCTGTTGTAAATATAGACATAATGCTTGATCTGTCTATCTTTATATACCCTCAAAACACAGAAGAAGTTGCGAAAAAGCTACGAGCCAAGTCAACCCAGATAGAGTCATCAATGGTTATGGAGGCCGAAAAAGGCCTAACGAGAAATCCATTTCTTGAAGCAACATACTCCGATATAGAAAATCTTCGCGATAACCTCGTCACCGGACAGTCAAAGATGTTTAAGCAAGGCATGTACATCACTCTCTATGAAGAGTCTCTTGATAAGCTAAACGAGTGCACCAAGATAGTGGAGAACATGTTCGGAACGCAACTGGTATTCACAAAACATGCCAACCTACAAATGGAACAAGGGCTAAACTCTACCCTGCCAATGGGCAAAGACGAGCTCACCGTCTCCAGAAATATGGATACGGAGGCTGTGTCCGCATCCTTCCCGTTTGTATCCTCAACACTTACCAACAATGAAGGCATCTTATACGGCGCTAACAAAGTTAACAACAGTTTAATAATCTTTGACCGATTTAAGCTCCAAAACTATAACTCGGTCGTACTGGGGGTATCCGGTGGTGGTAAATCGTATGCCACAAAGCTTGAGCTTTTACGGCAACTGATGTTTGACGCAGACATTATAGTGATCGACCCGGAAAAAGAATTTCAGTCTCTTTGTGAGGCAGTTGGCGGAACTTATGCAAATATCCACTTAAACTCTAAAGACGTTATCAATCCTTTTGACCTTCCGCAAAACCTTACAGACTATACCGAACAAAGGGACTCCCTCAGAAGTAATGTTATCGCTCTTACCGGCCTTCTAAGGACAATGATGGGGAAACTTTCGGATGAAGAGAGCAATGTTTTGGACAAGGCCTTAGCCGAAACATACGCAGTAAAAGGAATTACAGAAGACCCGAAAACTCACCGCTTGGCGCCACCACTAATGTCTGACCTTCAACATGTCCTTGAAAGTATCCCCGGCGGAGAAAGCATGGCCCTCAGGCTTCAGAAGTTTACTGAGGGAACCTTTTCAGGACTATTCAATGACTACTCAAACATTTCTCTTGCCAATCGTTTTGTCTGCTTCTGCATAAGAGATCTGGAAGAGGACTTGCGTCCCATTGCCATGTATAGCGTACTTAACTTTATTTGGAACAAAGTAAAAAGTGAGAGGAAAAAGAGAATTCTGGTTGTGGATGAAGCCTGGGTTTTGATGAAATACGAAGATTCGGCACAGTTCTTATATTCTATAGCCAAAAGAGGCAGAAAATATTACCTCGGCCTAACCACTATAGGACAAGATATTGGCGACTTCTTAAAAAGCGAATACGGGAAACCTTTGATTTCAAATGCGGCACTGGCCCTACTCTTAAAACAACATCCATCCCAAGTTGATTTGATGCAAGAAGTGTTTGACCTGACTGCCCCCGAGAAAAACTTCCTGCTTCAGTGCTCCACGGGTGAAGGAATATTTATTGCTGGCATGAATCATGCTATCGTCCAAATAATCTGCTCTATGAAAGAAGATTCCCTAGTGACAACCAACCCTGAACAGCTAAAAAGAATGGCTGAACAAAAAGCGGAAAATGAGGAGGCCTAGATGGATCCGGAAGAAGAAAATGAAGAAATAGAACCGGAAGAAATGGAACAGGGAGAGGGCGGCGGCTCCTCTTTGGGAAGCTATGACGACAGTCACCGATCAGGCAAGAGTCTAGAAGACTATGGTAAAGGATCAAAGGGAACAGACACTGGGAGCTCTTCGGGAGAAAATACAGGTAGCAACACTGATAAAAAGGGTGACGGCTCGGACAAAAAAGGCAGCGGAAAAGGAGATAAGGGCGCCGGAGAAAAGACCGGTGCAGCTGCAGGGGATAAGGGGTCTAGCGCTACCAAGGACAGAGCAAATGCACTTAGAAACAAGGGGAGGCAACTTAAAGGAGCCGCCCAAGATCCAAAAGGCACGGCTGAGAACTTCTTAAAGCAACAAATAAAGAAACGTATCATATGGTTGGTGGGTGGCTGGGTCGGTGGCTCCACCGTGCTTCTTATAATCGGTTTTATATTTATTGGCTTTTTGATAATAGCCCTCATACAAGGATCCCAGCAAGAGACAATGACCACGGGCTATTGCAACTCCATTACCGGCGACCTCTCATGCTTTGCGAACAAAGCAAAGAGCCCAACACTTGATCCCTGCTATTACGATGCTCTTAGGAAAGCCGAGAAAGAAACAGAAACCCCTTGGCAAGTCATCGCAGCTGTAGATTTCAAGGTTTGGAATCAGGGGGCAGCTGATGAGCGTGGCTTGACTAACGAGCAGGCTCTCATCCAACTAGGTTGGGAAATCCAAAAAGCAAACTACCGACGCGACCCGATTACAGGAGATATCTGGTATGGTACTGACGGCAAGCCTGACCAGGGCATTAGCGTGAAAAAATCATACAGTGATCCTCAGGATTTTCTAAATGTTGCCGTTATCTTAAGGCACTATGAATGCATGTATCTTACCGACGGGAAATACACAGGTGAAAATCTGCAAAATCTCCTGGGTTGCTATAAATGTGAAACTAATGACCAGCTAAGCGAGGTCCTAAAAGATCCATGGATATCTAAAAATTCACTGGTTCCCAGTATGGCAATCACCGGAACCGCCAACTGGAAAAATACCGGGGCTCTTTCTTTCTATAATTATCTGATGCAAAACTGCGAAGCCATCGGCATGAAAAGTGGAAAAGGCGGTGGAGGCGGGGGTGGGGGTACCGGTGGTGGGGGTATGGGAGGCATCGGCACCCCTGGCCAGCGAGACCCAAACAACATTCCTGTTCTTAACAATTGGAAACAAGGCAACTGGTGCGGTGGTGCACCCTGGTGGAATGATCCAACTTGGTGGGGATGCAACATGCAAGATTGTGGGTGTGGCTTAACTTCAGCTGCAATAGTTGCCGCCTGGTATGGCTGTAGTATTGATCCGGGAAGCTTAAACGCTGCCGTGGGCACTAGCGGAAACGAAGGTGCGGTCTGGGATACCGCAGCAAGCACGTGCGGCCTCTCCTATCAACAACAGCCGGGAGCACAAGCCGTAAGAGACTTCTTAACCTCAACTCATGAACCGATGGTTGTTGGTGTCAGTGGAAATATTTGCGGTACTTACTCTGGCGGACACTTTGTGGCGGTTGCGGGGTTTGACGGTTCAAATTATTACGTTTATGATCCGGGGTGTTGTGGGGATGTCTATATTGTGTCACAAGGTGAGTTCGAGGGAATGATGGGTGGAACAAATATTTCTTTTTATAAATGAGGTTTTAATATATGGTGAATAATAATAAAAAGACAATCATAGGAGTGGCCCTACTTTCGGTGATCTTGTTGGCCTTTCTAGTGGGCGCTCTTATTTTAATACCCAAAAACAAAAAATTAACGGTATCAATCAGCACAATCCCGAACGAAGCATCTTTTAAGGTTGGGTCCGAGGAAGGCAAAACCCCTTCTGAGATTAAGATCAAGCCCGGAAACTATAAAATAAAACTCTCAAAAGACGGCTACCAAGACCAAGAAGCCGATTTTAAAGTGAGTTCATCCGACAAAAATATCAAGCTCTCATATACTTTAAAGAGGAGCCCGCATCGGCCATCACAAAAGGCGCTAGAGTCAAACTTTGGCGGTGGAAGACCAGACCCAAGCTGGCAAGCAAAACTAGAGTCTGTAAGGAACAAATATCCCTTCTACTATAAGCTGCCCTTCAAGGATGACTCCAAATATTACTACATAAACAAGCCGACATATGATGATAAATTCTTTGTTTATGTTTCCAAGGAAAATCCCGAGGAAGCCAAAAGGCGGGTTCTTGAGTGGTTTGACGCAAACGGAGTCCCCCATCCGGAAAAGAATTTGACTATCATATGGCAATATAGATAAAAGGGCCGCCTACCTATACCGAATTTATTATTAAAAATACATATGCTATTATATCTGAGAGGGATATTAAACCAAGACTAAACAAATGAGCAAATTCAAGAAACTTAATTTAGACAACGATATGAGGGAATTCTTTTCTTCAGTAATTATTTTAACTTTTTTCCTTGTCTTTGTTTTTATCTCATCATTTATAACACCGGGAAACGCATATGCTGCATGTTCACTCGAGAAATCAAAGCGCTGCGATACTTGCTATTGTCCCGATCCAAATGATGATGCAGCCGTCGCTGAATATTGCAAATATTGTAATGGCAACGATCAGTGCAATGTTTGCGACACACCGACCCCTCCCCAGGAACCGCCCCCTTCTACCGAATGCGATAAGCAACCAACCATACCGGAAAAAGCTGTTTGTTATGCAAAGAGTCAACTTGGCAAACCCTATCTTCTGTATGCTCCTGCTATCCCCTATGACCAGTGGCCACCGCCAGAGGGAGCGGCTAACTATGACTGCTGGGGGCTTGTTACTTGGTCATACTACTGGGCGGGGATAAAAAATCTGCCCAAGAATACTGGCCCAAGTACTGCCATAGAAGTAAAAGATGGATCTATTAAGTTGGGTGATATTCTTTACTGGAGCGACCCCTTCTGCGGTTATGTTAACGGGGCCCACTCAGCATTATCTTTAGGGGGATTTAATCTAATACAAGAGGGTGGCAACTACCCGGATGTTCACTACAGTACATTCTTTGATGTCGGCGAGTGCCCGCCTGACAGAGTATTTAGACCCGCTAAATAACAGGTTAGGATTAGAAAATTATGATAAACAAAAAGATTTTAGTAATAATAGTTATCTTGCTAGCAATACTCTTTGTCATTTTCATGTTAATCTTTTCATTGGGAGGATCGGCAATGAACTATTCTAGAAACTATAAGCGAATAGCAACCGAGAACCAGCTAGCTAAAGACTCTGATTTTAAAAAAGAGTCAAACGACAAAGATGCCGACGAAAACATCAAAAAATCCATCGGGCTGGTGAAAAATGCTCTCCTTTTGAAGGCTTCTATTACCGGTTATGACAAAAACACTCTCGACAAAGACTTCGATGAAGTCTCCAAGAAAGTGTCAAAGAAAAAATACGAAAATTCTCTTGAACTAATCCAAAAAAGCATTGATAAAGTTAATGCATCGATCGAAAGCTACAAAAAAAGCTCCGAAAAAGATCTGTCTGACATAAGAAAAATTTTAGGAATAAACGATGAGTCGAAAGCAATCGTTACAAATCAAAAAATCGTCGGCGACTGGGCATCAGTAAGTATAACCCTTCCTGGTGGTTATATTTTTGGGCAAAAACGATTTTTGAAAAAAGAAAACGGTAAGTGGAAAGAGATATTGCCAGATATTCAGGCGAAAAAATCAGTCATTGATGTCTTAAAAAGCCAAGGAGCCCCAAGTGAAATAGTAGACAGCGCAAAAGGCATCTCTGCCTCAGAAGATATATTAAAGCCGATAAAATATTAAGTCTTAACTATGTTTTTAAAGAAATTTAACAAGACACTTACATTGAAAACCACCACTCTTGCTCTTTTTTTAGCTTTTGTTTTTATCCCTCTTAATACAGGCTTAGCCGAAGAATGGAGCGATCTTAACGGAGCAACCCCCAACGACCCCGTCTGGGGCGGGTGTAAGGGGCCCGGGTGTGGTGGTGGCGGCAATCTGATTACTCTCCCTGATGGCAGTCAAATCTGCCCAACTGGACCCACTCCTGGTGACGGCTGCATAAATGCCCCCGAAATACCGCAAGAGATGCAGGATGCTATTCTAGCGGCCGCTCAGCAATATGGGCTTGATCCGGCTTTTCTAGCATCAATCCAACTGCAAGAATGTACTGCTCGAGATGGTAGCTTCGAATGGTGCGGTGAAGATGGACCATTTCAGATAACGCCAGGGACCTGGCCGGGAATCGCTGTTGACGGTAACGGCGATGGGGTCCTCGACCGAACGAATCCCTGGGATGCGGCCTTTTCTGCGGCAAACTATTTAGCCAGCCTGGGGGCGGCAAGCGACATGACTAACGCTGCTGCCAGCTATAATGGGGGTTCTGGGTGTTGTTATACATGCGGATGCGGCGAGACTGTAGATTACGCAAACGAAGTTATGTCAAGATACGAGGGGTTACGGTGTTAATATCTAAATCTAGGAGAAAAAATGTTTAACTTAAAAAGATTGATTATATTCTCTATTGTCCTTTTCCTTGTGCTTCTTGGGGTTGTTCTTGGCCCGAGGATTATAACTAGTTGGAAAAATGCCTCAGTAAAAAAAGAGCTGACCCCCCTTACCAAAGATTTTGTTGTTGCTTGGGGCACATACGACTACAATACGTACCCCGATGAATATTATAAAAAGCTGAGGGGGTTTGTGACAGACTCTTACTACAAACAACTAGTCCAAAGCGAGGACATCCAAAGCAAAAGATCAAAAAACTTAAAGAAAAATTCCTATTCTTTCAAACAAAGTGCCGGGGATATTACTAAGTTTACACCGGAAAAAAGTTCTTATACGATGGAAGTGACCGTAAAGACCTATACTTCCAAGGCAGGCAAAACCGAAGAAAAATCTTCTATAGCAGTGGTCCACTGGGTTAGGGATGGCAAGCAGTTCAAGGTATCTGAAGCAAGAATATATGCAAAATAGATGTCGAATCCTTTACCTTCAAGGAGTAAAGTAGACTAAAGCATATCAACCCTGGACTCGTAAACAATCCTAATAACCTCTCCGGACCTAAGATCTATTTGTCTTAACGAAACTTCATTTGCCCAAGCGCTTGAGGTAACGCCTACTTTCAGCACTCCACTTCGAAAGGAAACTGCCCTGACATTTTTTGCACCTGACTCGCTAAAGACCTCAAAAACAGCCTTATCAAAAGCTTCGCAAATCATTGCCGCATCAACCTGTTTTTTTATACCAAGATGCGCTAGCCTCTTTTCAAAAATGTCACCAAGATTCCCCATTATATTTCCGTGAGTTTACTATTTTTCGCTTCATAAATTGTCGCTCCCTCGCGCAAATCTTTGTCTATATGGTCTAGGTCTGTTGTTGTTACAATTGTTTGCTGCCCCTCAAAGGCTTTTACTAGATTTTCTCTCCTTTTCTCATCGAGTTCGCTAAAAACATCGTCCATCAAAAGTACCGGTGTTTCTCCTGTTTTGTCCTTTATTATATCAATCTCCGAGAGTTTGAGCGCAACTATCGCGCTCCTATGTTCTCCTCTTGAACCAAAGGATGTTATGTCTCTACCGGAAAGATAAAGCCTCACGTCATCACGATGCGGCCCCACATTTGTTGTGCCGGTTGCCATATCCCGCCTGCGCGACTCGAGAAGTTTCCCCAAAAACGCCGCCCATATCTCGTCTTTTGTGGGATTTTTTTGGTTTCCCTCCTGCGAGGGAATGACAGAGAAAGCGCCCACACTCGGCTCGTATTTCATCTCCAGCTCTTTCTCGTCATGAGCCACTTTTTTATAATTCTCCCTAAGATTTGCATTTATTTTTGACACCAAACCCAGTCTTTCTTTTACTATCTCGGCCCCATGTTCGGCTAGTTTTCCATCCCATAATTCCAAATCACCTTCTTTGCCACGGCCTTTTAGTATTGCCTTAAGCTGTGCATTTCTTTGCTCTAAAACACGGGCATATTTTATTAACTCTGACGAATATTCCTTATTTATTTTTGACAATAAAATGTTTAAATGCCGGCGTCTAAGGGACGGGAAACTAAAGAACATGTCTATCTCGTCAGGCGTAAAGAAAACGCAAGGGAAGCCACCCAAAAGGGCTGACGCTGGCTTCTTGGCGCCGTTTATCTTAACGGTTTTCCTTCCGTTCCTTCCAACATTTTTCTCAAATATATATTCTATTTTTTGAGGATGCCCATCAAGAACATCGCTCTCTATTCTGAAATGGTCGCATGCCCATAAAACCATATCAGACTCTTTTGAGCGAAATGACTTACCGACAGAAGTTAGATATATTGCCTCAAGTAAGTTTGTTTTTCCTTGAGTGTTTTCACCGACTATTATGTTTTTCTCGCCAAAAGAAACCTCCAGACTCTTATACGAGCGGAAGTTTTGTAGTTTTATTTTCTTAATTTTCATATTCTAGTTTCGAAGCGGCATTATAATATAAATGTAGTTTTTATCTTTAATGGTTTTTATAACACCGGGATTTAGCTTACCGCTAATAGCTAGAGATACTTCATTTTCTCGAATCGCATTTAAGGCATCTATAATATATTTGCCATTAAACGACACTTCGCCATCCTTACCCGATACATCAATCTTAATTTTTGCCTTATTATCACCTATTTGAGATCCGCCGGAATCTACTTCTAAAAATCCCTTTGCCTTAACTGATATCTTTATACTATTTGCATTTTCCCTAGCAAAAAGGCTGGCTATTTTTACAGCGCTTAAAAGCTCATCCTTTGGCACTCGCGCCACGGTATCTGAACTTTCCGGAATAATCTGAGTATAGTTAGGGAATTGTCCTTCTATGAGTCGTGAGATAAAATCAAGTCCGTCTGCTTCAAAAAGTATCTGGCTATCTGATAGATATACCTTAACAAGAGAATCTTCCGCCAACTCTCCCAGTATCCGGCTAAGCTCCATAAGTGTTTTAGCTGGGATAATTATCTCTGTTTTTTTGGCTTTTCCATTACTAATATTTATCACTTTTTCAGCCAATCTATAACTATCCGTCGTTGCTAGAGTAATCTTTGAGCCATCAATCTTCATATAAACTCCAGCGAGAACCGGGCGAGTATCATCTGCTGCCGCTGCAAATCCAACAAGATTTATAGCTTCTTTTAGCTCCGATGACTTGATTTCAAAAATTTGATTAGTTTTTATTTCTGGTATCAATGGGAACTCGTCAGCCGAAATACCTTTAATGTTTGACTGATAATTATCTGATTTTATATGAAGGGTATCTCCTTCTAACTCTAATGTAATTTTTTCCCCCGGAAGAGAGTTCACAAGTTCTGAAAAAAGTCTTGCAGGGATAGTTATTGCTCCACCTTCTTCAACCTTAGCACCAACCATATAATTTATTCCAACTTCAAGATTTGTCGCTGATAAACAAACTCTACCCTTTTCTGTTTTAATAAGAATATTACTTAGAACTTCCAGACTTCCTCTAGTTGAAACTATACGACTTATAATATTTAGACCTTTTGATAGGTTTTCTTTTAGTATAATTATTTTCATATCTTTACTCCTTTTTAACTAATCCCCAACCCCTCCCTTAATTATAATTGTTTTTCTTTATTAATACTTAATGTTTGTTGTAGTAATACCTGTGTAAACTGTTCATAACGCTTATTTTAATCTTAAAATCATGGTTTTTGCTTGTGTTTTTGGTTGAGTATCTTTAAGTGTTTCTTGGGTATAGGTTGTTTTAACTGTTTAAATAAATTCTAGTGGTTGTTTATAAGACTCTTTATATGCGCTTTCTTTACAGAGGTATTCCACAGAAATACCGCCCTTTTCCACACTAGTTAATATACAGACGCTCCTTGATTAAGTTGATATTGTGTCTTAAAGGCTCGTCCTTATCCATTTCCTTTTCTATTTTTGTACAGGCGTGCATAGCTGTTGTGTGATCATTCTTCCCGGCTTCTTTGGATATTTTTGGATAGGATAGGCTTAGCTCTTCACGCATTAAATACATGGCAATCTGCCGAGGCAAAACAATCTCCTTGTCTCTTTTCTTGCTCGTAAGGTCGGTCATAGAAATATCAAAAAAGTCAGCTACTTTCTCCATAATTTTCCTACCCGTCAGAGCTTTCCTTTTGGGATTTGAGAGAAGATTCCCTAAAATATTTTGAGCCAGAGCCATGTCAGGTTTTTTATTATTAAGTTCGGAGTAGGCAATAATTCTATTTAAGGCACCTTCAAGCTCGCGGACATTGTGCTGTATGTTTCTGGCAATGTAATCATAAATTTCAAGAGGAAGTTCATAGCCTTTAAGCCTCGCTTTCTTTTGTAAGATAGCAATGCGGGTTTCAACTTCCGGTGGCTGTATGTCTACAAGTAGCCCCCATTCAAACCTTGAACGTAGCCTTTCTTCAAGGGTTGGGATGGCCTTTGGCGGACGGTCTGAAGCTAGAATAACTTGCTTGTTTGCCTGATGAAGAGCGTTAAAGGTATGGAAAAACTCTTCCTGGGTCTGCTCTTTCCCTGCCAAAAACTGCATATCATCAACTATTAAAATATCAACCTTTCTATACTTATCTTTAAATGAGTTGGTTCTCTTTTCTGAAATAGAGGAAATAAAATCACTAGTAAACTTCTCGCTTGTTACGTACTCTACTTTTTTCTTGGGATCCGCCTTTTTCATTTGGTTGCCTATGGCCTGGATAAGATGAGTTTTTCCCAAGCCCACCCCGCCATAAACAAAAAGAGGGTTATAGGCTGTTCCGGGCTTTTTCGCCACAGACTGGCAGGCGGCAAAAGCAAGCTTGTTGGTTTCTCCAACGACGAAATCATCGAAGATATACTTTGGATTTAAGTTATCCAAAACCTCGGGCGCGTCTTCTATTTCAATATCCATGTCTCTCTCGGCTGCAGACTCAACAATCTCTTTTTTCAAGGTTTCGGGTTGGCCGACTTTATAGATGATTTTTGAAATAGGTCCGGTGACATGTTCCAGGGTTTCTTTGATCTGAGAGTTATATTTATTTTCCAGCCACTCCTTGGTAAAGACATTGGGCACACTAATAATAATCTCGCCACTTTCCTGAGAGATTATGGAGGTTCCCCTAAACCACGTTGTAAAGTTAGCTTTTGATAGAGTTAACTCGAGTTCTCCTAAGGCTGCTTGCCACAAACTTTGATTATCCATATGATGCCTTCGTTAAATAATTTTGGTAAAGAAAATAAATACGGCTGCTTGTTATAAACACTCCGTAAATTAAAATATTTAGTTATATCAGTTTGCGCTCACCCACCTGCTTCGTATAAAGGGAGTATAGCGGAAAACAGAGTTATACACAAGGGGAATTTGGGCGGTTTATTTTTCCACAGCAGTGGCCAGGCGCGTGCTTATAAAATTGACTAAATGTGAGTTTTAAGCTACACTGGATAAGTCAAGAGACTGAAAAATCTAGAATAAAGGAGAGAGATGAAAAGAACATTCCAGCCGAAAAAGGCAAAAAGACAAAAAAGACACGGATTTCTTAAAAGAATGGCGACCAAGGCCGGGCGCAATGTTTTGGCGAGAAGACGGCAAAAAGGCAGAGCCAAACTAACGGCGTAAGGGGCCAGTCGTGTTATCACGGGAAAAACGCTTAGTAAAAAGTCGTGATTTTGACCGTGCCTATCAAAAGGGCAAAAGGGCAACGTCTGCATCTTTTAATATAAGCTTTGTACAAAACAGATCTCAAATTACAAAGATCGGGGTTGTTGTTGGGAAGAAATTTTCAAAAAAAGCAACTGAGAGAAACCGCGCAAAACGTATTTTCCGTGAAGTCGTAAGGGGTATATATAACGATATCTGCCCCGGGCTCGATATTGTGCTATTTGTGAAAAAAACAAATACTCAGGAGCCCAAGATAGAAGCTGTTAAAGCTGAACTGAAAAAAACGCTAGAAAAAGCAGGAGTATTAAAATGAGAAAACCGGCACTTTTTCTAATCCGACTTTATCAAAAGACGCTTTCGCCGGACCATGGTCCCCTAAAGGCAAAGTTTCCGTATGGATACTGCCGTTTTCAGCCGACCTGCTCCGAATACACCTACCAAGCAGTCGAAAAATACGGTATTATAAAAGGCGGAGCAATGGGCACGTGGCGGATTTTGAGATGTAACCCATTCAACAAGGGTGGAGACGATCCGGTAAAATAAATTAAGGTTATAACAAAGGAGACAGATGGGTAATATTTTTAACTCAATAATAATTCAACCGCTTTTAAATCTGCTGATTGTTCTTTATAGTATCATTCCTACTCATGATTTTGGCTTGGCGGTGATTGCTATTACAGTCGTTGTCCGAGGAATTCTCTGGCCTCTTTCTGCTAAGGCACTTCACAGCCAAAAAGCCCTGAAAGCTTTGCAGCCGGAAATAGAGAAGATCAAAAGCAAAAACAAGAATAATCCCCAGGCTCTGCAAAAAGCCATGACAGAGCTATATAAAGAGAAGGAGATAAACCCGTTTTCTTCCTGTCTTCCGACCTTGCTTCAGCTTCCAATTCTCTTTGGTCTATATTATGTTTTTATAAAATTCAAAGATCCTAACTTTATTCAACTTACAGACGCGTCTAAGGGTATCCTTACCCAGCTCTACTCGTTCGTTGAAAAAATCCCAACAGTAAAGAGCGTTATCGGTGCCGGAGGATCACTAAACACATCACTCTTTGGTATAGTTGATTTGGCTAAGCCAAATCTAATCCTTGGAATTTTGGCCGGTGCTACTCAGTTCATACAGACCAAGTTGATGACACCAAGTAAGCCACAAGACTCGCAGCAACAGATGATGGCAAAAATGGTTTACCTGTTTCCCTTAATTACAATTGTTATTTCGGTCAGCCTTCCCGCAGCCCTACCTCTCTATTGGGCAGCATCTACAGCAATAGCTGCATACCAACAGTGGTTGATAATGCATAAAGAAGTTGGTTTACTTGAACATTTAAAAATCAAAAAAAGAAATGGCTAGTATAAGTGTAGGTACAATTAAAAAGGTAAAAGAAAAAGTTGATAAGGTTCTCTCTCTTTTGAGCGTGGACCATAAAGCCAATGTGTCTGCGAAGGAGGGAAGGATAGTTGTCTCAATAGACTCTTCCGACAAGGCGCTACTCATAGGGTATAGAGGAGAAAATCTATTCGCCTTAAGATATGTGCTTGCTCTTGTTTGCCGCGAGGACTTACCCGAGGACACATCTTTAACCATTGATGTTGGTGGGTACTTAAAAGATAAAGAAAAAAGAATAGAAGGCATGGTAGATGCGGCTATCAAGAAGGTTAAAGAAACCGGGATGGAAGAAATGCTACCGCCGATGAATCCATATGAAAGGATGCTGGCGCATCAAAGAGCGGCGGAAGTAAGCGGTGTTACCAGTTATTCTGAAGGAGTTGGAACAGAGAGAAGAATTTTTATAACAAAAGGGACGGCAAAATAAATGAGCGGAAAGGTTGTCAAGAAAGCAGTGTTGCCGGTGGCGGGTTTTGGAACCAGGTTTCTTCCTGCAACCAAATCTATGCCAAAAGAAATGATGCCAATCGTTGATAAGCCGGTCATTCAGTATCTTGTGGAAGAGGCGGTTGCCTCAGGCATCGAAGAGATAGTTTTCGTTACGGGCCGGGGCAAAAGGGCCATCGAGGATCACTTTGACGTGTCATATGAACTAGAAGATACTCTCGTCGAGAAAAACAAAAAAGACCTGCTTGAGGCGGTTCGGGGAATCTCGGAGCTAGCAAAGTTTTCCTACGTTCGCCAGCCTATGCCACTCGGAGATGGGCACGCACTCCTGCAGGCGGCACATCTTTTTAATGATGAGCCTGTTCTTGTAATGTTCGGTGACTGTATCTACGACAGTAAGGTTCCGGCCTCAAAACAGCTTATTGATGCCTTTAAAAAATATAACGGTCCAATCATCGGTTTGAGTGAGGTTCCGAAAGAGGAAGTAAAAAAGTTTGGTGTTATTGATGGCACAAAAGTCGCCGAAGATGCATATGAGATTAAGGGGTTAGTTGAAAAACCTGAACCTGATGTTGCGCCGTCTAATCTGGTTGCGGTGGGGAAATATATTATTACTCCAGATGTCTTTACTATCTTAGAGAATATGGAAGAGGGCAAATCCGGAGAGATAAGACTCATAGACGCTTTTGAGATTATGCTAGAGCGTGGCAAACCGCTTTATGGTAAGACGCTGGAAGGCGAGTGGCTAGACACTGGTGACAAGCTCGGCTTTTTAAAAGCGACAGTCCAAATGGCGCTAAAACACGAAGAGTTAAACGGCGAGTTTGAGGAGTATTTAAAAGAGATAGTAGGGAGATAAAAATGAAGGGGATAATTTTAGCCGGAGGAAGCGCAACCAGGCTCAGACCGCTTACTTGGGTAACTTCCAAACAGCTCTTACCGGTTTATAACAAACCAATGATTTACTATCCCATTGAAACCTTGGTTAAAGCAGGAATTACAGAAATTTTAGTCATTGTTTCGCCAGAGTTTGCAGGCCATTACTTAAATTTGCTGGGTACAGGAAAAGATTTTGGGGCGCACTTTAGTTTTGTGGTGCAGCCAAATCCCGGCGGTCTGGCAGAAGCCTTTCTTTATGGGAAAGACTTTGTTGACGATGATGACGTCACCTTAATCTTGGGTGATAATATCTTTGATCATGACTTCTCAAGCCAGATTAAAAACTTTAAGGGTGGTGCAAAAATATATGCAAAAGAGGTGCACGATCCAGAGAGATATGGAGTGGTTGAGTTTGATGAAAAAATGAACGCATTATCAATAGAAGAAAAACCCAAAAAACCAAAGAGCAACTATGCTGTTGTTGGGCTTTATACTTATGATAATCGAGTAGTTAAGTTTGTTGAAAATCAGAAACGTTCCGAGAGAGGAGAGTTGGAGATAACAGACTTAAATAACATTTATTTAAAGAAAGGCGAGCTAAGCGTTGATGTTATTGAGGGTATTTGGGAAGACGCAGGGACATTTGATAGTTTGCTAAGAGCGGCTAATCTAATGGCCGAGAAAGCTAAAAAGAAAGGGAAATAGTTTTATGAAAGTGTTAGTTACGGGTGGCGCGGGGTTTATAGGCGCGAACTTTATACATTGGGTTTTGAAAAACCGCGATTGGGATATTATAAATCTAGACAAACTGACTTATGCCGGTAATTTGGAGAGTCTAAAAAGCCTAGAGGACAACTCTCGTTACGAGTTTGTTCAAGGCGATATTTGCGACCCAAAACTGGTTAATGATTTAATGAGTAAGGTTGACTATGTTGTTCACTTTGCGGCTGAGTCCCATGTTGACCGGTCGGTTCTTGAGCCCGGCGTGTTTATCCAAACAAATGTTGTGGGCACGCAAGTGATGCTTCAGGCGGCGCTTGAAAACAAGATCAAAAGATTTCACCACGTTTCAACCGACGAAGTTTACGGCGCTCTAGGCCTAGACGGCGGCAAAAAATTCGATGAAAATACTCCGTATGATCCGCACAGTCCATACTCTGCCTCAAAGGCGTCTTCTGATCATCTTGTTAGAGCGTATGGTGATACTTTTGACCTTGAATATACGATTACAAACTGTTCAAACAACTATGGCCCGTATCAGTTTCCGGAAAAAATGATCCCTCTTTTTGTGGCCAACGCCAGAGAAGATAAACCCCTCCCAATTTACGGAGACGGTGAGTATATCCGAGACTATCTCTATGTTGACGACCATTGTGAGGCTATCGCCCTGGTTCTCGAAAAGGGAAAATCTCAAGAGACATACTGTGTCGGCGGAGACAGTGAAAGAAGCATCAACCAAATGGCGGAAACAATCTTAAAATCACTGGAAAAACCGGAGAGCTTGATGACATTTGTGAAGGATAGGCCGGGGCACGATAGAAGATATGCGATTGACCACTCAAAAATTACGAAAGAACTTGGTTGGAAACCGAGAGTTACGTTTGACGAAGGCATTGAGAAAACCATCAAGTGGAATCTCGACAATGCGGACTGGATCCAAAATATTTTGAGCGGCGAGTACCAAAAATATTATGAAAAACAATATGGAGAAAGACTATGAGTTTGACCGGACATGTTACAGAAGACTGGCTAAAAGAACAAAAATTTGAAGTATCAAGAGATTTGATCGACGGCGTTATCGTTAAGGAGTTAAAGTCGATAATTGATGGAAGAGGCGATGTCATCGAGCTCTGGAGTCTGCCGTGGGTGGAAAATGAAAACTTGATGGTGCCCAAGCATTGCTACCAGAGCGCAACCGACTATGGTGTGACCAAATGCTGGCATCTACACGAAATTCATATCGACCAGTTCACGGTAACAAGAGGCAAGCTGCAGGTTGTAATGGTTGATACCAGGAAAGATTCGCCGACTTTCGGCAAGGTTAACTCTATAATCCTTGGGACGGGGCAGCCGCGGTTAATAAAAATCCCAAATGGAATCATGCATGGTTGGAAAGCTTTAAGTCGGCCAGAAGTTATTGTCGTAAACTTTCAGACTGAGGTATATGATCCGGGAGATGAGCTTAAGTTTACCTGGGATTGCATTATTCCTGAAGTGTGGGAGCCAAAAAACGGATGAGAATACTTGTAACGGGCGGATATGGACAGCTTGGAACGGCTCTCAAAGAAGTCCTAAAAGACGAGGCAGTGCTTTTGACCGACTCCGACTCGATGGATATAACTGACGTTGATCAGGTTGGGAAAGTATTTAACGATTTTAAACCCGACTGGCTAGTTCATGGGGCAGCTTTTACAAATGTTGATGGATGTGAAGAAAGCCCGGAGCTCGCTGACAAGGTTAATCACCTAGGAACTAAGATATTGGCGCAAATGTGCAAAAAAGCGGACGTGAAAATGATTTATATAGGCACTGACTATACTTTTGACGGGACAAAAGACTCTCCCTACACAGAAGATGATGAGCCAAATCCGCAGAGCGTTTATGGAAGGACTAAGCTGGAAGGAGAAGAGGCGGTTCAGGAGATTTTGGGCGGGTATATCCTACGGACTGCTTGGGTTTATGGTGAGGGCAACAACTTTATTCAAGCGGTGCTAAACCTTTCGGGAAAAATGGACGAGATAAAAGTGGTAAATGATCAGTTTGGCAGACCGACCTATGCTCTCGATCTGGCAAAGGCGATTTATGATGTCATTAAAAAAGAGCCGGAAGTTGGCATTTACAATGTGACTGGGGGCGGTGATGTTATCTCATGGGCTGACTTTGCAGAAGAAATATTTAAAATTGTCGGTAAAAACACAAAAGTTACAGGGATTTCGACAGAAGAGTATTTTGCTGGTAATAAAGACAAAAAAATCGCCCCTCGTCCAGCGTACTCGGCGCTAGATCTCACAAAGAGCAAAGAAGTAGGGTTGTCTTTAAGTGACTGGCCTTCATCTCTGAAAAACTATTTAAATAAATAAAATGAAAAGGGGCCAAGCCGCGAGGCTTGGCCCAAATTGTTTCTCCTTATCTTGTGGAGTTTATGGGTACGTGTGAGTGTTTCTGTTGGCATCCTTTGCACTAGCAGTAAGTGTAGTGCGGAAGTAGGAAATGCCAGGTGGTACGGTATACGTCAGTTTTATGTCTTTTGCCTCGTTTGGAAGTATATCGCCGACTAGCATGGGTAGAGTTGAGGTAGTGGTGACACCAGCGGTATTTGTACTGCTGGTTATCGTTACGTCGTAGGCATTATTCGCACCGACGTTTGCTATAGTATAATCTACCGATAACTCTCGTGCTTGGTAGTCTGCGTAGCTTGCCCAACGAGCCCCGCCAAATTCTAGTGAAAGGGGCAAGTCTAGTTGAGCGGGTGGGATACTTGGGGACAGTGTGGGTCGCGTGAATGTATTAGTCGGTATCCAGTTACTATTACCACCATAGAGAAAGGTAAGTTCTGCTTTCCCGGAATTGTTGCTATTCCGCAGGTAGAAAGTGGCTTGAGCGGGGTCATATAGACCTATCGTTGTTGTCCCATCGCCGTTCCAATCACCATTTAGAGGTATCCAGTTACTATTACCACCGTAAAGGAATGTAATATCAGCCTTTCCCGAGTTATTGCTATTTCTCAAGTAGAAAGTGGCAGTATTAGGATCGTAAAGACCTACGGTTGTTATCCCATCACCATCCCAATCGCCGGCCAGAGGTATCCAGTTGCTGTTACCGCCATAAAGGAAAGTGAGATCTGCTTTCCCGGAACTGTTACTATTTCGCAGATAAAAAATAGCAGTATCAGGGTCATAGATCCCAATCGTTGTTGTTCCGTCACCATCCCAGTCTCCCTTAAGTGGCATCCAGCGCCCACCGTTTCCATACTGGAAGGTGGTGTCAGCTTTGCCTGTGGTATTGCTACTTTTTAGATAGAATATGCCTGTGGTGGGATCATAGAGGCCGATTGTTGTTGGATTGTGTTGGACGGGCGAAAGCGAGCCTTTTGGAGAAATGAAGTTTATGCCTGCCTGTGGCGTCACCCAGCGCATATCTTTTTGATGAAAAATATTCCAGTTGTATTCCGAGACAAGAAATCTGCCATCAGCGTTAATTGACTCTACGTAGGCAACGTGTCCATCACCTTTGGCGCCGGCGGACCATTGATCCCATACCGCAACGGCACCGACTCGGGGGACTGATCCTGTGGGGAACCCACTGTGTTGAGCTAGCCAAATCCATTGATATGCACTACCAGTCATGCCAAAATCAGAACCCTTTGGTAGGGGTCCGTTTTCTTGGGGCCATCTTTCCCACGCCCACCAAACACATTCGCCCGGGATTTTTGAAGGATTTGGCGAATATGCAAGTGCCAACGGTGCTGTCGTCACCAAGCTTATCACACACAGGAACAGTGTAATGAATGCTACATGTATTTTTGCTCGCATCTTTTCCTCTCTTTTCTGTATTTTCACGCAAAAACACAAACCTATCTTCTCAAAGTGCTTTACTCCTTTCTGGATAGAGGGAATAAAAATAACAAATCAAAAAAGAGCTTTTGGCTCCATCTTGATTTCTATTATTCATAATATCATAAAATACTTATGCTATAAAATAGAATAATTTGTGGAAAAGAATAATAATTGATAAGATACTAGAAGTATTTGAAGAAGGAGTTTTATGAAAAAGATTTTAGTGACCGGTGGAACTGGGTTTGTTGGCTCAAATTTGTGTAAGCGTCTTCTTGATGAAGGACATGAAGTTTTATGTTTAGATAATTTTCTTACCAGTTCGGAGGAAACTGTTCATGATCTCTTAAAGAATAAAAGATTTGAAATTATTGAGCATGATATAATAAACTCTTTTTCCAGCGATGTTGATCAGATATATAATCTTGCTTGTCCTGCCTCGCCACCGTATTATCAGCTTGACCCGATACATACAACAAAAACATGTGTCCTTGGCGCTATAAACATGCTAGGTCTTGCTAAACGAACTGGGGCTAGGATTTTACAGGCTTCGACGTCTGAAGTTTATGGAGATCCAGAAGTCCACCCGCAGAATGAAAGCTACTGGGGAAAAGTTAATCCAAATGGAATAAGGTCATGTTATGACGAAGGAAAAAGATGCGCTGAAACACTATTTTTCGATTATTATAGACAACATAAGGTAGATATTCGGATAGTCAGGATATTTAACACATATGGGCCTAATATGGACCCAAATGATGGAAGAGTGGTCTCTAATTTCATTATCCAGGCCTTACAGAACAAAGATATCACTATATATGGTGATGGTTCACAAACCAGAAGTTTCCAGTACATTGATGATTTGGTAGAAGTTATGGTGAGAATGATGAATAATGAAAAAGGATTTACCGGCCCTGTAAATACTGGAAATCCAAATGAATTTACTATAAAAGAGTTGGCTGAGAAAGTTCTAAAAATGCTCCCTGAGAGTAAAAGTAAAATTATTTATAAAGAGTTACCACAAGATGATCCAAAACAAAGACAGCCTGACATAACTCTCGCAAAGAAGGAGCTTGGGTGGGAACCAACGATACAGCTAGAGGAAGGTTTGCTAAAAACAATCCCATATTTTAGAGAAAAAATAGAAAAGAAAGAGTCGGTTAAGGCCTCAAACTAAATAAAGTTTAAGCGAGTTTTTTTGCGGCCTTTTTCTGTTTGATTTCTGGCCGTCCGATACTTATATATTCGAAACCCATATCATCCATTTTTAGAGGAGAATAGATATTTCTTCCATCAAAAATAAGGTTTTCTTTCAAAAGAGATTTTATTTTAGTGAAATCTGGTTCTTTGAACTGGGGCCACTCTGTTATTACGACAAGCGCATCAGCGTCTTTTAGACAGGTATACATATCATCACAGTATGTTATTCTGTTTCTAAATATCTTCTTTGCCTCATCCATAGAAACTGGATCATAAGCTGTTATTTCTACCCCTTTTGCTATTAATTTCTCAATCAAGTTAATAGATGGCGCAAACCTCATGTCGTCTGTTTTGGGTTTAAAAGATAAACCCCAAATGGCAATCTTTTTGTCCTCTACATTTTCTAGTTTTTTTATGATTTTTTTAGCCATTATGTCTTTTTGAGCTTCATTCACTTGCTCAACGGCCTCCAAAAGGTGCGCGAGATAACCATGTTCTTTTGCGAGGACTGCTAGGGCCTGTACATCTTTAGGAAAACAACTTCCGCCATAACCAACACCTGGCTGTAAGAAATACTGCCCGATTCTTTTATCGGCACAAATAATCTTCCTTACACCTTCCACATCTGCTCCAACAATGTCGCAGAGATTGGCCACTTGATTAATAAAAGATATCTTTGTTGCAAGCATAGCATTGGCTGCATATTTAGACATCTCAGACGTAGGAATATCGACAAAATAGATCGGGTGTCCATTACTTGTCATTGAGGAGTATAGCTCTTTCATCATACTTCGGGCTAGTTTTGTGTTTACACCGACAACAATACGATCGGGCTTCATAAAGTCTTCTATGGCTTCACCCTCTTTTAAAAATTCTGGATTTGAAGCAACGGCGAAGTCAAGATCAGCGTCTCTTTCCTCTAGTTTTTGCCTTATTCTTTTTTCGACCTCTTTGTTAGTACCTACAGGAACTGTTGATTTAACAACGACAACTTTTCCTGACCTATCTAAAGTTTCTCCTATTTGATCGGCAACATTGAAGATGTAGGTTAGATCCGCTTGTCCATATTCTTTTGGGGGAGTTCCAACTGCGATGAAAATTATCTCACCGAACTTTACAGCTTCTTCTGGATTGTCGGTAAAAAGTAATCTTTTCTCTTTGATGTTTCTTACAACCATTTCTTCAAGGCCGGGTTCATATATAGGTATAATACCTTTTTTCAAAGCACCAACCCTTTTAGGGTCAATGTCATAACACATTACATCGTTGCCTAGTTCTGAAAAGCAAGTACCCGTCACGAGCCCTACATAACCAACACCAAAGATCGAAATTTTCATCCTTTTTTCTCCTAAACTTTTAATTTTTCCTTAAATATAAATTCGGGCTTTAAAAATCTCTGAAAATGAGGTATTATCTTTGTTAGCTCAGCAGAGATTTTAAGTCGTTTTCTGATTATTTATAATATACCAAGTGATAAAAAAGGTAAAGGAAACAATTTTGGTTTTTTCTAAAAAAGACATTTTTATTATCATTCCCATAATCAATGAAGGGCCGGTTATTAAAGGTGTGATAAAAGAGATAATATCTGCTGGATACCAAAATATAATCGTCGTTGATGATGGCAGTACGGATAATACTGTATCTGTTCTGAAAGGACAGGATATTATTTATCTGAAACATGCAATCAACAGAGGTAAGGGAGCGGCGACAAAAACTGGATTTGAGGCGGCTAAGATTCTAGGTGCAGAGATTGCTGTTACGATTGATGGAGATGGTCAGCATGAAGTGAAAGATATTGAGAGACTAGTCAAACCAATAGTGAAAGAGGGATATGATGTAATCTTAGGCAGCAGAGACTTTGGTTCAGGCGAAGTGCCTTCATACAAAGTCGTCGCTAACATGATAGGTAATTTCTTTGTGTGGGTTTTCTATGGTCTGTATGTGAAGGACAGCCAGTCTGGTCTTAGAGCATACTCGAAAAAAGCGCTGAGGCTTATTGATACAAAAACGGACAGGTATGAGTACGACGGAGAAGTTATACGAGAGATCAAGGTAAACAAGCTAAAATATAAAGAAATCCCAATTAGTGTAAAATATACAGCACATTCGATGAGCAAAACAAATAAGCAGGGATTTGTAAATGGCATAAAAACACTAATAAAGATGGCTCTTTTCGATTAAACCATGGAAATAACAAAAATAAGCATATTTCAAATAATTATTTCACTTGTTGCTGTAGCAATGATATATTCAGGTACGGTAAAGTTTTTGAATAAAGAAAAAAGTCAGACTTTTATAAAGTTTTTTTTAACATTCTTTATTTGGGTAGGAGTGCTAGCATTTACACTCTTTCCTGGGTTGGCCCAGACTTTGTCAAAAACCCTTGGTTTTGGTAATAATCTAAACACTCTGATATTTGCTGTTTTTGTGGTAATTTTCCTGATTTTGTTTAAGATATTAAATGTGGTTGAAAAAATTGAGAGAAATATGTCGGAGATAGTAAGAGAAGAGGCTTTAAAAGAAATTAAAATGAAGGAGATAAAAAAATGAGAGTAGTGTATGTGAATCCGCCGTATGGTGAAAACTTTGTAAGGTCAGCAAGATGGGCTGCCAAATCAAGAGGGAGAGTACAAAGGCATCCTGAACAGGCCTTGATACATATAGCGGTTTTAGAAGAAGCGGGTCATAAGTGTAAGTTTATTGAAGGTGCAGCTTGCAACATGACTGAAGAACAGGTTTTAAAGGAGATTAAAAAGTTCAAACCTGATTTAGCAATCATTCATACCACCACTCCAAGTATTTATAACGATATAGAATATGCCAAGAATGCAAAGAAAATGACTGGTTGTAAGACTGTGATGGTAGGAGCTCATGCTAGTGCTGTTCCGGACGACACTCTAAAGAAAGCAAAAGGAGCCGTAGATGCAGTTGCGAGAGGGGAAATAGAATATACTTTGCGGGATATAGCAAATGGAACACCACTCAAAGATGTTTTAGGGATAGTCTATCAAAGTAAAGGCAAGATTGTTCACAATCAACCTAGACCACTTTTGGATGTAAATGAACTGCCATTCCCATCATGGAAACATATTGATCCACACTGGTATCATGATGCTGGCAAGCTTTTTCCATTTCTCACTCTTTATACTGGTAGAGGCTGCTTTGGTCTTTGTACATTTTGTCGTGAGACGCAGGTTATAAATGGTAGAGCATTAAGAATGAGAGATGCTAAAAAAGTTGTTGATGAGATGGAATACGATCTAAAGCTCTATCCTGATTTGAAAGAGATAATGTTTGAGACAGATACTTTTACCGCTATTCCTAAACATACGAAAGACGTTTGTAATGAAATCATAAAAAGAGGATTAAATAAAAAGATTAGCTGGAGTTGTAACGTAAGAGTGGATATAAAACTTGAACTTTTACCACTCATGAAAGAGGCCGGCTGTCGTATGTTAATGATTGGTTATGAGTTTGGGACCCAGAAACAGCTTAATGCGGTTAAAAAGCAGACAACACCAGAAATGGGCAGAAAGTTTTCTGAAGAAGCAAATAGACTTGGGTTCATTCTCCATGGCTGCTTTATGATAGGTGCTCCTGGGGAAACTAAGGAGTCAGCTCAAGCAACTATAGATTTTGCAAAGAGCCTACCGCTTGATACTATACAAGTTTCGGGCATTGCTGTTTACCCTGGAACTGCACTTTATGATTGGGCAAAGAAAAACGACTATATTACGGCTAAAGATTGGAAAGATTGGGTGGATGAAAATCACGAACAAGTTACATTACTTTCATATCCTCAGATGTCAAAGGCGGAAATTGACTTTTATATAGATAAAGCTCTCAGAGAATTCTATCTTCGTCCAAAACAGATGTGGAAAATGGCAACAAATATCAGAAATATAGGAGATATTGTAAGGAAATTCTACGGCCTGAAAATGTTCTTGGATTATTTCAAAAAGAACAAAAGAGAAGCGAAGGCATGAAGGTTGCTGTAGTTACGGGGGTCTACAATGAGGAAAAGACCATAGGAGCTCTTATAGAATCCGTTCTTAATCAAACTTACGTTCCCGACGAAATGGTAATAGTTGATGATGGGAGCAAGGATAAAACTGCAGAGATAGTAAAAAAATATGCGGCTGAAGAAAAGATAATCAAATATATTTATCAGGAAAACGCGGGTCCCGCAAAGGCCAGAAACAAAGGATGGAAGAGCGCGGATACCGATATTTGTGTATTTACGGATGGCGACTGTGTTCCGGAAAAGATATGGGTAGAGGAACTCCTAAAACCTTTCAAGGATAAAAAAGTTGGCGGCACAGCTGGGACTTATAAAACTATGAACAAACAAAGCATATTAGCCCGGTTTATAGGTCTCGAGATTGAGTATAAGTACAAGGATATAAAAGGCGAGATAGATGCGCATGGCACTTATAACCTGGCGATTAGAAAGAACGTTCTCGAAGAAGTTGGTGGACTTGACGAATCATATCCTAAGCCAAGTGGCGAAGACTTTGATATGACTTATAAAATATCCAGAAAACACAAGATTATGTATGTTCCAGAAGCTATTGTCGGTCATTATCACCCCGAAGACTTCTGGTGGTATATGAAAAACCAAGTCAGACGTGGGTTTGATAGGATAAAGCTTTACAATGATAACCCGGAAAATGCTGGTCAGGATGCTTATACTGGCAGACTAGTCAAATATCAGGTTTGGTTTGCAGGACTTCTTTTGCCTTCACTAGTATTAATTTATCCATTCTTTAGCTATAGTTTTATGGTTCCACTTTTGATTGGAGCTTTTCTTATCATGATTTTATTGCCTTTCTTTATATACCTAATAAAAAAAGACATTAGAGTTGCTCTTGTCAGTATTCCCGTTATCTTAATGCGCAACTACGCGTGGTTTTGGGGTATGATGAAGGGGATTAAAGAGTTCGGATTCATTAAAATAGTAAGAGGTGTAGTAAAGACAGGTCTTTAGCACATTACAGAGAGTCTTAAGGATGATCAATCGTCTTAATAACTTTCGCTGGCACACCCCCGACTATTGTGAAAGGTTGTACGTCTTTATTAACCAAAGAACATGCTCCCACAACAGAATTTTCGCCTATAGTACAAGGGCCTATGATGGTGCTATTGCTTGCTACCCAGGCGCCTTTTTTATTAAGATATCATTACCTTCTGTAACTTCTGCTTTAAATCTATCCTCGCCAAACTTAGTAAAATCATGACTCCCAGTCAGAATGCTAACATTTTGACCAAAAAAAACATCATCCTCTATTTCTATTTTTCCGCCAAGAGTATTGAAAAAGGCATTATTTACCGTTGCTCGGTTTGAGACTGTAAGTCTCTTAGAATTTCCAAAAAGACGAGGTTTAAGTACAAAGAAAGGACCAAAAATAGCAGAGTACGGTCTGCTTAGGAAAAACCTTCTTATTGTCATGTGAATAAAATGCTTTATTTTTTTCATTTTCTTTTTTAAAAACAAAGATATTATACCAAAAGTACAGGCAAAACACTATTAAAAACAGCCCAAATTGGATATAATAGGAAGGATTTTAGTTAGGAAAGGTCAATGGAAAAGAAGAAAAAAGCACAAAAAAAAATTATGTGTGCCTGTCAAGCTGGAGGACACCTTACGGAGATGCTAATACTCACCAAGTCATTGGGTATAGAGGACAAGGTTGTATATATTACTGACAAGGGTACGGCAGACAACTTTCTTAAAAATGCTTATTTTGTGAAAGGTACTGGTAAGTTAAGAAATCTACCATTTGATATTCCAAAGATTTTATATTCTATTATAAAGGAAAGACCAAAAATTATTATATCAACAGGTGCTGAACTTGGGATTGTTGCGATAGTTTTTGGTAAAATATTTTTGAGGGCAAAAACGATATATATTGAATGTTCTGCCCAAGTTAAGAAACCTTCTTATTCTGGGCGCATAGTATATCCATTTGCAGACATTTTTTTTGTACAATGGGAACCCCTACTCAAAAAGTATGGTAAAAAAGCTAAATATGGCGGTAATTTGATACTTGGAGATGTATGAAAAAGATTTTTGTAACAGTCGGGAATGACTATCATTCTTTTCATCGGTTAATAGAAAAGATAGATAATATAGCCAGTAAAATTGATGCTGAATTTGTTATTCAATATGGTTACAGTGACTATATCCCGAAGAATATAAAACAAAGTCATAAGTTTCTAGATAGAGAAGAATATAATAAAAAGTTTGGTGAGGCTGACTTGATTATTTCTCATTCTGGTATAGGTACCATGATTGATACGATACAGAAGAAAAAAAAGATGCTTCTAGTTCCTAAACAGTATAAGTATGGAGAACATTTTAACGATCATCAATCAGAAATTGCAGAAGAAGTTAAAGGTAAATATGAGAACATCAAAGTTATATATGAGGTAGATGGTTTAGAAAATGAGATAAATAGGTTTTTAAGTGAAAAGGTGGATTATCCCGAACCACCTGACATTAAATCTCTGAAATTAGTAAAAGATATAAAAAGTTTTATAGACAATGAAAACCAGAAATAATATCATTTTAACCTTTCTTGGTATAGGCATTTTTGCATATGTTATTTACACGGTGGGTATAAATGAAGTATTGGATATCCTTAGTAAAGTCAGTATTAAGGATCTGTTCATAGTCTTTTTGTTTTTTTCTTTGAGTCAGTTGATACGAATTGGAAAATGGCAAATAATGTGTGGTGCAGTTTCACTTAAGGTAAAAAAACTAGAATTATCAAAATTCTATTTTTATACAAGGCTTATGGGTATAGTAACTCCTTTTAGGTCAGGTGAAGTTGTCCCATCTTTTTTTGAAAGGGAAAACAAAAACAAATTTTTCTCTTTAACAATTGCTGATAGATTTTATGAGAGTTTAACTACACTTATTGTTATAATGATGGCCTTGGCCTTTCTATTTTCTGACTTATTTGGTAGGGATGCATGGCTTGTCATAGGTTTGATGATTCTAGTCCTTGTAGTTTTCTACCTTATTTTCACAGTAGAAAACTTCTACTTGTTTTTCAAATCAGTAATCTCATTTTCCAGAGGAAAAAATAAACCGATGAGATTAAGGAAAAAGTTTATTGTTTTCTTAGATGACGTTTATTTGAGTATAAAAAAAGTTTTAGGTGTTAGACTTTCTATCATTTTATTCCTTATTACAATAGTGGCCACCATCATAGACGTTATGATGTTTAAATATATTTTTCTAGCAGTAGGTATTAATATTGGTCTTATAGAGTCCGCAGTTGCTTTTTCCTTTCTTATGCTTATTAACTTTGTTTCGCCGACCCCTAGTGGTATCGGTATAGGTGATGCTGGATATATCGCACTTGGAACAAGGATGGGGGTTGGCACACAAGCACAGATAGGCTCTTTCCTTGTTGTAGCCAGAGTTTATATAGTTTTGTTATCTTTATTATATGTTTTATTGTTTAATGTTATTGGGAGATTAAAAAAATGACTAGAGTGGTAGAAAAGGAAGACTGGTATAAAGAACTGGATAGTTCTTATAAAAACCCAAAAAGTTTGATGGCTAAAAAAATGGCCATAATCCAAGATCTTATTAAAGGATCAAAACTTCTTGACGTAGGGAGCGGAAGTGGTGAGCTTATCTCTAGACTAGCAGGAAAGATGGATAAAGTTGTCGGGGTAGAAGTAAATAAAAATGCATATTCTGGTTTGAAAGAGAAAATAAAGAAGTTCAAAAATACTTCAATATTTGAAAGCCTAGATAAAGTAGAAGAAAATAATTTTGATGTTTGTACTACATTAGATGTTTTGGAACATATAGAAGATCCTAGCGAAACAGTAGAAGAGATTTATAGTAAGCTAAAAAAGGGTGGGACATATATTGTGACTATTCCTAATTGGTATGATTTTATATATACAAAAATTCTTAAATTGAATCCATATCATGTTACTTTCCACACCAGGTATGGTTGGGAAAAATTATTGAAAGAGGCTGGTTTTGAGATTGAATCTGTAAGATCTATTAAGTGGCCCCTACTGAGTAATGATTTTTTAGCCAAAAAACTTCCCTTTTGGGGTATGTGCTTGGTGATAGTTTGTAAAAAAAAGTAAACTCTTTAGCGCCTATCAATCACAAGATAAACTATTTATTTTAAACACTGAGCTTCCATTATTGTTGAAAACCTCTTTGTAGAAGACGCTCTTTCTAAAGGGTTCTTCGCTCATGTTATCTGCAAATACTGGTTTTGAACCAAAATAAATATAGCCTATATTAAGTTCACAGTAGGCTTTTTTTATCTGCTGAAGGTCGTTAGGATTTTTTGATAATTTAGTATAAATATCAAAAACATTATATGATTTAGGATTAACAAAATCGGCAAAATCAACTTCTACAGACTTATTAGTAAATGAGGGAATCCATGCCCCCCCATCAGTTCCCATGACCACGTCACCGCTCTTGGCAATTTGTATAAGGATTTTTTTGTTATCTTTTTGAATGTTTTCATTTTCACGTATAAACTGAAATGCCTCTATGTCTTTATTTGTAACAGCTTCAAGCGCTTTATGTTTTTTGGTAGCCAAAACATAGCCCTTATATCCAAAGAAGAAGAAGCTAACAAAGATAAGAAGCATAGTTAGGAGATAAAGCTCTTTTTTCTTAAACTTATCCAAGAAAGTAACAGTGATATTACTGATAAACCAGGCGACTAAAGATATTAAAACAAACAGGAAGAAGAACCGTATTTCCATGCTATAAAACAACCCAAAAACCTGTTTATTGGGTAACAGTAGTATTAAAAATAATAGGGCGTAAAGAACGATATAAGTGAAGACGTTAAATAGGATAAATTTTTTGACAGTTTCATCTTCCTCTTTTTTGTTGCAAAACAAAAGAGTAGAAAGTCCTGCAGTAAAGAGAACCATGATAAAAATACCAAATGTACTTATGAGGTATTTAGCGAAATCTTTGTAGAGATAATAGCGGATGCCCATTGATTTAATCGAGTTTTGTAAATTAAGATCGGCCATTGGATTGGAGGGTGGATGATTTTGAACAATCGTTAAGATGTCTATTAAGAAGAATAGAGAGAAAAAAAGCGATATAAGAAGGGCAATAAATGTGTTTATTAATATTTTACGGTCTTTTAAGATTTTTTTCTCTTGAAAAGCTAAATGGTTCATTAGTACTTTAAGATAGAAGAGTACAACTAGTACCATGCCGGTAGGATAGTGGACTATAAATATTGAAGATATTAATATTGGTAAAATTATATAATCTATCCTTTTCTTTAAAATATATATTAGATAGAGAGAGAGCGGTACAATTGAAAATGACATAATCATTGAGTTTTTACCAGCTGTATAGTAGAGGTCATTTGGGACAGAAAGCACAGATGCAAACACAAATAAAAGTAGGGGCAGAATATATTTAGAAGCATATTTAAAGTCCTCTTTTGTTAGGAGAAGGCCCAGGTAGAACATGCTGACAGGGAATAATGCTACAAAATAATACGTTGCATCCAGAATTGCTTTTGGGTAACTAAATGGGAAAAAACTAACAAAATAGTTGAGATAATATTCAAGTCCTTGAGGGTAACTATTTTGTGTGGTTGTATGATGGGTTATATGGAGTGCTTTAAGCCACTCGCTATGTGATATAGGGTCATGAAGGAGAGGGACAAGAGAATCTAAAGTAGGCAGTAGCTTAAAGGCCAAAGAACCTAAAAATAATAAATATATAAAAATTTTTATTTTATCTATCCTAATTTTTCTAAGAGGCCCAGTTTGCAATAAAGAGCTTTTTTGGCGAATCAGGTAAATATTCGTAAATGTAATAATCAGTATATTTACAATTAAGATAAAGGGTATTTGAGGTATTCCTACAACATCCTCAATAAAAGAAAGGGGTAATAGCATAAACGGGGAAATTATAAATGATAATAATACTCTATCTATCAAGTTAAAGTTGGTATTATTTTTTGTAATAAATAAAGAGAGGTAGAGTCCGGGGACAATACTTATAAACAAAAAATAAATCAAAAAAATTGTCGTTGAAAGGATATTCATAGTATGCGAAATCATCTCTATTTGTTAAAAAAGTATAGCATAAAGATGCTTGCAAAAGAAGAGTATTTGGGAAGAGGCTTTTTCGTGTGGTTTTTCTGGTCTTGCATATGATTGACAGCCATAGTATTTGTGCTAAAATGCAGAGGCGGATAGCATATGACAAAATTCAAAAAACTAACAAGAAATATTTTCAAGATCAAGAAGAAAGATTTACTGCTTTTTGCTGCACTCCTTAGCCTTTTTATTGTATCTCTTCATCCGATAAAAGCGGAAGCAGCACTAAATAACAGTTATGTCATTCCGGATGTTGCCTTTGCGAACGCCGGGACGATGAATGAGGCACAGATTCAGGCCTTTCTGGTTTCACATGGAAGTTATCTGGCAAGCTATACTGTCCCGGCGGAAAGAGATGTTGTTTGGCATAATGTTAGTTATCATGAGAGTCCATGGATAGGGCCTATAGGAAGTGAAGTAAATGCTCAGGGCAGGAGTGCTGCGTGGGTTATTTATCAGACTTCTCAATGGTATGGTATAAATCCACAAGTGCTTATAGCTACATTACAAAAGGAATCCAGCCTGGTTACAAATTCAAACCCTCCATATTATGGGCTTGTTCAGTGGGCTATGGGGTATGCATACACGGAGGGGGGTATCTTAAATGTTTGCGGTACGTCAACCAATCATAATCCTACAGGATCATGTGCAGGTTTTGCTATGCAGATGGACTGGGCCGGAGGCGGACTAAAGTCTTGGATGAACTGGGCAAATGCGCATAGTCCCAGTGCGGGGCAATACTGGACAGGAAATACCCTCAATATTGACGGACAGTCTGTTTATTTGGGTAATGGGGCGACAGCAGCGCTTTATAGATATACGCCGCATATTCAAACAAATTTTTATAATATATATGCTATGTGGTTTAACCCCTATTCTTACCAAGTCATCTCTTCCGTTAATCCTCCACAATATCTTGCCGCACCATTTTCAGCTGATACTCAGTTAGTTCTTAGAAACACGGGAACAACGACTTGGTATGGGGAAGGAACGGCTAAT